>CAXTKJ010000019.1:0-27162 GCA_964244835.1 uncultured Pyrinomonadaceae bacterium | reverse complement strand
CAGTTCGCGCATTTCTGCTTTTCCTGCGTCGCGCCGCATTCCGAACAGAATTTCGCGCCTTCGCGGAGTTCCGCTCCGCATTTGACGCACGGGACTTTGGCGACTTCCATCTTTCCGCCGCAGTCGTTGCAAAACTTCGTGCCGATACTATTTTGTTTACCGCACGAAGGACAGGGAATCGTCTGTGTTTGCTGTCCGCCGCCTTGCTGCTGTCCGCCCTGCATTCCGCCGAACGCACCAGCCATTTGGTTGCCGACGGCAAAACCCGCGCCTAAACCCGCGCCCAAACCTGCGCCGCCGCCTTCGTTCTGCGCCGCGTCGCGCAAGGCATCGGCGGCTTGGAATTTCATATATTGGTCAACATTGCCGAGCGCGCCCATCGCGCCGCGCCGATCCATCGCCGCCTGCACTTCTTCGGGCAGACTGACGCTTTCGAGATAAAATTTCGTTACTTCCAAGCCGTAAGTTACAAAATCTTCGTTGATTTTAACTCGAATCGTTTCGCCTAATTCTTTAAATTTAGCCGCCAGTTTGAGCGCGGGGATTTCCAGTTCGCCGAGCGCGTCCGAGAATTCGGTAACAATCGAGCGTTTCAACTGTTCATCAATATCTTCGGTCTGAAACTGCGCGTTCGTCCCGGCGACTTGTTTGATAAATTCGCTCGGATCAATCACGCGCATCGAATAGCCGCCGAAAGCGCGAAGGCGAATCATCCCGAAATCGGGGTCGGGGAGCATAATCGGGCTGGAAGTTCCCCATTTCATATCGGTAAATTGTTTCGTGTTGACGAAATAAACTTCCGATTTTATCGGCGAGTTAAAGCCGAATTTCCACGCGCCCAATTTTGAAAGAATCGGCGTATTGCCGCCGTCAACCGTGTAGCGTCCGGGCGTGAAAACGTCGGCGACCTGACCTTCGTGAACGAAAACCGCCGTCTGCGAATCGCGCACGATCAACTGCGCTCCATTTTTGATTTCCTGTCCCTGCACGGGAAAACGATAAAGTATCGTGTTGCCGGAATTGTCGAGCCATTCGATAACCTCGATAAACTGATTCATCGCTGCTTCTTTAACCTTGTCGAAAAAACTCATAATTTTATTTTCTCCTATGCCGAATCTTAACGATTAAATATCGCACAAAGTTTCGATAAATGGAAGTTTTCACCCGTTCAAAAGAGAATTTCAGGCAATGAATGAAAGGTAAAAAGTAAATGTCAAGGCGACTTAACTTTGCGTTTTCCGAATATTTTCCAAATTATCGAAAATATTAAAATCATCGCTGTTCCGCCTGCAATGTCGAGCAGTACATCGTAAATCGAACCCGTCCGCGAAGCCAGATAACTCTGATTCGTCTCGTCAATCGAAGCCGTAAGCGCGACCAAAATGAAGGCGAAAACGTACCAGAAACGACGTAAAAATTCTCGTGATGAATTTGAAAAAGCGCGAGAAGCCCAGAATGCCAGCATCGCGTATTCGGTAACGTGCGCGAGTTTGCGGATGTAGCCGTGATAAACATCGAGCGTTTCTATCGAAGCGTTTGGAAACAGAAATTCGAGTAGCGGACGAATAAAGCGCGAAGTGTTCGACATCGAAGCGTTTCCGGTCGAGAGAAATAAAACCAGCCCGACCCAAAAAACGAGCGGCGCGTAACGAATAAGTCGCCCGCGCCAAACGCTTTTTTGTAAATCAATCTGCGCCATAAAATAAAAAACGAATTACGAATTTTAACAGAAATTCGTAATTCGTAATTTTAAATTCGTAATTGTTTAAGCCGCTGCCGCCGCGCCGGAAACGACTTCGATGATTTCCTTAGTAATCGCCGCCTGACGAATGCGGTTCATATTCAAAGTCAAAGAATCAATCAGTTCGCCCGCGTTTTTCGATGCGCTGTCCATTGCCGTCATTCGTGAACCCTGTTCGGAGGCGGTTGATTCGAGCATTGCGCGATAAATCTGCGTTTCGACTTGTTTTGGCAAGAGCTTTCCGAAAATTTCGCTCGCCGGCTGCTCGTAAATGTATTCGGCTTGCGCGGCATTACTTGTTTCCGTTTCCGTTGGCGCAATGCGCTGAATCGGCAGAAGCTGTTCGACTTTTACTTCCTGCGAAATCACCGATTTGAATTCGGTGAAAACGAGAAAAACTTTATCAATCGTCGCGTCGTCCGTAAAAGTTCTGATGATTCGATTGGCGATTTCCACCGCGTCCGAATGTTCGACGCGACCGCTGCCCGTCAGACCGACGTATTCTTCGACGAACGTCATTGCGCGGCGTTTGAAAAAATCGCGCCCTTTGCGTCCTACCGGAATCATTTCCGACGATTTGCCCGCGTTCGCTTTCAAAAAATTCTGCGTCGCCTTCATCAAATTGGTGTTGAAACCGCCGCACAAACCTTTGTCCGCGCTGACCAAAACGATTAAGTATTTTTCGTCGCCGCGTTCGTCAAGCAGCGGCGATGAAAATTCGTCGCCGACTCGCGCACTCAAATTTCCGAGAATTTCCGACATTTTGACGGCGAACGGACGCGCCGCCGTAACGCGGTCGGTCGCCCGTTTCAATTTCGCCGCCGCGACCATTTTCATCGCTTTGGTAATTTGCTGAGTGTTTTTGACGGATTTAATCCGCCGACGCATATCTAAAAGACTTGGCATAACTTTATAATTTTACGGCTTAATAAAATGAATCATCGGGTCGCGGGCGATAATGCCGATGTCTTTTTCGACGATTCGATAGCCGACTTTTTCCAGCATCGCGCAGGTTCTTTCCGCTCCCGCGTCGTGCCAGTGTCCCTGACTTTCGTTGAAAACGTCGAGCGTCAGAAACGGCGGGCGCGTGGCTTTGGAAAACATCTTGAAAATTTTCTTCAAAGCGAGTTTTCCTTTTTTCGGCGCAAGCGAATTCCAAATATCGAACTTTTCCGCGTCTTCGATAAACTGCGCGTATTTGCGTTTATCGGCAACCATCCAAAAGCAATTCGCGCCGGGTTTTAATTTGTCGAAAACATTTTCGGCGTACGCGCTGATACCTTCAAAAGAAACGTGGCACAGACAGCCGAACGAAAACATATAATCGAAATAATTTTCCGGCAGTTCGCGGCATTCAAAATCTTCAACCTGGAAATACTTGACGTTTTTCGGGTGATTCAGATACTCGAAAAACTGGTTGTATTCCGCCGAAAGCGCGTCCAAAGCCCAAACTTCTTTAGCTTCGAGCATCGTTTTCGTCCACGCGCCGTGTCCGGGTCCGATTTCCAGCGCGACGGTTTCCGCGTTGATATACGGTTTAATACAGCGCAGATAGATCGCGTGTAAAATCGAAATGTAACCGAATGAACCGTACGCCGACCGCGTTAAATAATCCGACGCATCGCCTTCGTAATAGCCGCCCTTCCAAAGACCTTGAAACGACTCGATTTCTTTAGATAAATTCTCTTGCGGCATCACACTTTCAGTTTTCAACTAAGCCTTGGCAATCGCCGTTTTTCCTTCGCTCCAACGGGTCGCTTTGAAATCTTCGACGGCTTCTTTCATCGAAGCGGTCAGGCTGTCGTCAATGGATTTTTTATCGCGCAAAGTCTGCAAAACCGCCGGATGCGAATTTTCGACGAAGTTGAAAAGACCGTCCTCGAAGCGTTTCAAATCGTTGACTTCGATGTCGCCCGCCAAACCGTTGGAAACCGTCCAGATAATCAAAACCTGACGTTCGACCGGCATCGGCTGATATTGTCCCTGTTTTAAAATCTCGGTCAAACGCCGACCTTTTTCGAGTTGATCCTGCGTTGATTTATCCAAATCCGAACCGAATTGCGCGAACGCCGCCAGTTCACGGAATTGTGCCAAATCAATTCGCAGAGTTCCGGCGACTTGTTTCATCGCCTTGATCTGCGCCGAACCGCCGACGCGCGAAACCGAGTTTCCGACGTTGATCGCCGGACGAACGCCGGAGTTGAAAAGGTCGGATTCCAAAAAGATTTGCCCGTCGGTGATTGAAATCACGTTCGTCGGAATATAAGCCGAAATATCGCCGGCTTGCGTCTCAATAATCGGCAGCGAAGTCAAACTTCCCGCGCCGCGAGCATCGGACATTTTCGCCGCTCTTTCCAAAAGACGCGAGTGTAAATAGAAAACGTCGCCCGGATACGCTTCACGACCCGGCGGTCGTCTCAGGAGCAAAGAAATTTCACGATAAGCCGCCGCCTGTTTCGATAAATCGTCGTAAATCGTTAAGGCGTGGCGACCGTTGTCGCGGAAAAATTCGCCCATCGCAACGCCCGTATAAGGCGCGAGATACTGCATCGCCGCCGGATCGGAAGCCGAAGCGTTGACGATAATCGTAAATTCCATCGCGCCGCTTTCTTCAAGTCTTTGGCGAACCTGCGCGACCGTCGAAGCCTTCTGTCCGATGGCGACGTAAACGCAAATCACGTCTTTGCCTTTCTGGTTGATGATCGCGTCAATAGCGACGGCGGTTTTGCCCGTTTGTCTATCGCCGATGATCAATTCGCGCTGCCCGCGACCGATAGGAACCATCGCGTCAATCGCCTTCAAACCCGTTTGCAGCGGTTCTTTAACCGGCTGACGATCAATAATTCCCGGCGCGATGCGTTCGACCGGATTGTAGGTGTCGGTAACGATGTCGCCTTTGCCGTCAATCGGGTTGCCAAGCGCGTCAACCACGCGCCCGACGAGCGCGTCGCCGACCGGCACGGACATAATTTTGCCCGTTCGTTTTACTTCGTCGCCTTCTTTGATTTTCTGAAAATCGCCGAATAACACCGCGCCGACTTTATCTTCTTCGAGGTTGAGCGCGAGTCCGCGCACACCGTGCGGAAACTCGATAAGTTCGCCCGCCATCACCTTTTCGAGTCCGTGAATCTCGGCGATTCCGTCGCCGACCTTAATGACCGTTCCGACTTCGCTGACGGTCATACTCGAATCAAAATTTTCAATCTGTGAACGAATAATTTCGTTAATTTCGTTGGCTTTAATTGCTTCCATAATATTTTAGTGGCGAGTGGCGAGTGGCGAGCGGCGAGTTTTAGATTTTCACTAATTACTCACCGTTCACCGTTCACCACTAATTCCCGATCATTTGTTGTTTAAGTTCCTGTAACTGTGTTCTTACCGAACCGTCATAGACGGTCGAGCCGATGCGCGTAACGATGCCGCCGATCAAAGATTCGTCGGTTTTGAATTCCAGATTCATACGCTTGCCGGTCAGCAATTCCAGATTCAAAAGCACTTCGTTTTTCTGCGCTTCGGAAAGTTCCCGCGCCGAAGTGATGTTGGCGGAAACGACTCCGCTTCTTTCTTCCAGAACGCTTGAAAACTTACGATTAATTTCGCTGATTTCGGTCAAACGTCCGTTGCGAAGCAGTACGCGCAAAAAGTTTGCCGTCGTTTTTCCCGGCTTGGTTCGTTCGATTAAATTATTTAAAACTTTTTCTTTGTCAGCTTGGGAAATCGAAGGATTGCGAAAGATAGTTTGCAAATCGCTGTTCGTGGTCAGCATTTCTTCCCAGATTTTCAATTCGTTTTTGACGGTTCCGATTTCAGTCGAGTCGGTAACGACATCGGCTAAAGCCAGCGCATATCGGCGGGCGACGGTTTCAACGCTCATTTTAGTTTAAACCTCCGATGGATTGAATGTTGGCTTTAACGATTTGCGCGTCTTTATCAGAGTTGATGTCGCGGCGGATTTTCTCTTCCGCCAGACGAATGCTTTCTTCGGCGGAGAATTTTCGCAGTTCGGTTCGCACCTGTTGATTTTTGCGTTCGATTTCGCTCGTCGCCTGTTCGCGCAATTTATTGACTTCAAATTTGGTCTGTTCGACGATGCGAAGTTTTTCGGCTTCGGCTTCCTGCGCGGCGCGACTGCGGACGGTCTGTTTTTCCGCATCGAGATTGGCGATTCTGGCTTCGGTCGTGGTCAGCTGCGCCAGTGCAGATTGTTTTTCCTCTTCGGCTTTAATCAGTTCGGCGCGAATCGTTTCGCGTTTCGCTTTAAAGGCGTTGGAAAGCGGCGTTTTTAAAAGGTAAATCAAAATGCCGAGAAAAATCGCCAGATTCAAAAACCGCCACGCTTCAAAACCGGGATAATTTAAATAGTGATTATAAAATTCCATAAATTTCCCCCAATCCGACTCGCCGGATGACGCGGCGGGCGCGGAGAAAATTAAAATCAAACTGGATAAAAAAACTGACATTATTTAATTGTAAAAATTTCGGATCGTTAAAAATTCTTTCGCTTCATTATTTCAAAATCGCCGCGCTGATGCGTTCCGCCATTTGCTGCGCGTCGGCGGCAATCGCGGCGCGTGCCGTTTCTTTTTGCTGTTCTAATTCCTGATTTTCGCGGGCGACGAGTTCGGCAACTTCTTCTTTCACCGCGCCGACCTGCGCCTGTCTTTCGGAAACGGCGGCGGTGCGCGTTTTTTCGATCATTTCATAGCCTTCACCACGCGCTTCACGCATCGCTTCTTCATAGCGCAACTGCTTTTCATCAGCCGTTTTCAAAATTTCCTGCGCTTCGCTCGATTGTCCGCCGGTTTTCCGGGCGCGGGCTTCGAGGATACGGTTAACCGGACGAAACAGCGTCCGGTTCAACACCCAGATCATTATTAAAATGAGCGCGATGTGAATAAAAATCGTGCCGTCCGGCACAAGACTAACTTGTTGGAATGCCAGCAAAACCATAAACTTCTTATATAATCTGTCTGTCGGATATTAGTGCAAAAATTCACTAACTTTCAAAATAGAAAGAGTATCACGCCCTTATTTTCACGGTCAAGCAACGATTGGAGACGTTAATTTTCACCGCCGACTTGACAGTTTTTATACGGAACGCTTAGTTTTAATTCACCAATTCCCTTTAATGCGGAGGCGCATCTGTTCCGGTGAACGGCGCGGTCTTCAAAATCGTTGGTGAGATTGTGAGAGCAGTCTCAGGTCGGTTCGACTCCGACACGCCTCCGCCAAATTAAAGGATCAGGGATGAAGGATGAAGGATGAATGAAAGTTTATGCGTGAATGGGTTTCTTTAAATATGACTCCGCAAGTTGGACCTCGTGCGGCGACGAAACTTTTAGAAAGATTTGGCTCGGCGGAAAGCGTTTTTCACGCCAGACGGAGTGAATTGGAATCCTTACGTCTCAGAGCTGAATCAATCGAAAGCATTTTGAAGAAGGAATTTCACGATAAAGCGGAAGAAGAATTAAATAATGTAAGGAGTTTGGGCGGCGATGTTTTGATTTTGGACGACGGCAGTTATCCGTATCTGCTGCGCGAAATCGCCGATCCGCCGATTACGCTTTATGTAAAGGGCGATTGGCAGGCGTGTTTTGACGCGCCGTGCGTCGCGGTCGTCGGTTCGCGTCGGTGTTCGACTTACGGCGAGAATGCTTCAGAGATGCTGGCGCGGGATTTGGCGGCGAACGGCGTGTGCGTCGTTTCGGGACTTGCCAGAGGGATTGACACGGCGGCGCATCGCGGCGCGATTGCCGGAAAAGGTCGCACGATTGCGGTTTTAGGGACGGGCATTGACCAAACTTATCCGAAGGAAAACGCGAAATTAGTTGATGCAATTTTAGATTCGGGCGGCGCGATTGTGTCGCAGTTCCCGCTCGGAACGCCGCCTTTGAAGGACAACTTCCCGTATCGCAATCGAATCATATCCGGCTTGAGTTTAGGGATTTTAATCATCGAAGCGTCCGAACGCAGCGGCTCTTTGATCACGGCGCGTTTGGCGATGGAGCAGAACCGAGAGGTTCTCGCCGTGCCGGGAAATATCACGTCGAAAAATTCATTCGGCACGAATTATTTGATTAAGTCGGGCGCGAAATTGGTTCAGCAGTGGCAGGATGTGGTTTCCGAATTGCCGTCGGAAATTGCCGCCGCGATTTTGCCGCCCAAGATTGACGGTAAAGAATCGAAAGAGGCACGACAGCCGGAATTAACACCTGCGAATTTGACTGAGAATGAGCGCAAAATCTGGCAGAAACTTTCGGCGGATGCGGCGACGCATATTGATGTTTTGTTGGAAGAAAGCGGTTTGGCTTTCGGCGATCTGAGCGCGGCACTGCTCGGTTTGGATATGCGCGAACTCGTCCGGGCGTTACCGGGCAAAAATTATGCGCGGAAGATTTAGGCGAATTTTTTATGAACGACGGGCAATTTGTTCAAATTGAAAGACGCGGCAAATTTACCGAGAGCGAATTTTGGGAAATGGTCGTCGCGCTCGATGCCCGAAAATGGGTGAATCTCTTGCCGCCGCAGTTGGCGATTGAAGATTTGCCGACGAAACGCGCAAAAAATTTCATCACGCCCGTTGACGCGCCCGTTCCCGATTGTCTGACGTGCGGCGCGTGCTGCACATATTTATTCGTCATCGGCGTTAATCCGAATGATGCCGTGCCGCCGGAAATGATCTGGAATGTAACCGACGAAAGCGGCGCGGTCGTGATTGATTCATATTTAAAGCGCGACGCAGAGACTTTATTTTGCTCGGCTCTCAAACCGACCGCCGACGGCGAAATGCCGTGCGGCATTTACGAAAATCGTCCGCCGACGTGCCGGAAGTTTGAGGCGGGCAGTGATAAATGCCACGCTCTGCGACGAATTTACGGCTACGAGCCGTTTCTGACGATTCAGGAAATGACCGCCGCGCTGCAAGTTTTGAAGACGAAGGAATCTGAAAGAATTTCGCCGGAAACGATTCGGGACGCGAAAATCGTTCGCACGGAAAAAGGCGATTGCGAAATCGTGGCGGAGATGCAGAACGGCGCGAAACAGACGATTCATAATTTTGACGCGAACCGCGAATCGTGGCGGCAGTTTCAATTCACCGGCTCGACGTTCACCGACGCTCGCCGGTTGATCGAATCACAAAGTGCGGCGGCAAAAACGGATTGAGTTTTCATTAAGATAATTTTTTAGAGATTGACACGCGAAGTTTCAAAGTGTTAGAAGTCAGATGTCAGCCAGAGAAAATGCGGCTGACTATTTTTTTCAAATAAAATGGCAAAAAATTTAGTTATCGTAGAATCGCCCGCAAAGGCGAAAACCATCAATAAATATCTCGGCAGCGATTATCTCGTTCTCGCGTCCATCGGGCATATCAAAGATTTGCCGTCCAAAGGTTTGGGCGTGGACATCGAAAATAATTTCGAGCCGACTTACGAAGTTATTCCCGACACGAAAAAACGCAATAACAAAAAAACCGTCTCCGATCTAAAGAAAGCAGCAAAAGAAGCCGATTCGATTTTTCTCGCGGCTGACCCTGACCGCGAAGGCGAAGCGATTTGTCAGCATTTGGCGGAAGAGATCGTCCCGAAAAAGCCGAAAAAAGAAGTTTTTCGCGTAATGTTCAACGAAATTACGAAGAACGCGATCAAAGAAGCGTTTAATCATCCGAAACAGATTGATAAAGACCTTGTTGACGCGCAGCAAGCCCGTCGAATTTTGGATAGATTAGTCGGCTATAAAGTTTCGCCGATTCTCTGGAAAAACATCGGCGGCAAACTTTCCGCCGGACGAGTTCAGACGGTTGCCGTCCGCTTGGTTGTTGACCGCGAGCGTGAAATCGAAGCGTTTGTCAAAACCGAATACTGGACGATTGCGGCGAATCTGTCGGCTAAACTACCGCCGAAATTTGATGCGCGGCTTTATAAAATCGAAGATTTAACCGTCAAAACAGCCGGTTTCGACCAAGATTTGAAAAAGTCGGAAACGCACATCAAAGACGAAGCGACGGCAACATCAATCGTCGCCGAAGCGGAGAAGGAAAATTTCATTGTCGAATCGGTAACGACGAAAGAGAGAAAACGAAATCCCGTTCCGCCGTTTATCACTTCAAAATTACAGCAGGAATCCTCGCGCAAGATCGGATTTTCCGTGAAGCGCACGATGACGACGGCGCAGAAACTCTACGAAGGCGTAGAAGTCGGCAAAGAAGGTCTTGTCGGACTGATAACTTATATGCGCTCTGATTCAGTCAGAGTTTCCGACACGGCAATCGCCGAAGTTCGAGATTTTATCGGCGGCAATTACGGACAAAATTATCTACCCGAAAAGCCCGTGATTTATCGCGGCAAAAAAGACGCACAGGACGCGCACGAAGCGATTCGCCCGACGGACGCGAATCGCACGCCCGAATCTCTGCGAAATTATTTGAGCGCGGACGAACTGAAACTTTACACGCTCATTTGGAAACGCTTCGTCGCTTCACAAATGACGGCGGCAATTTTCGACGCGACGACGATTGACATCAAAGCCGGACGTTTTACTTTCAGAGCAACGGGTTCAGTTCAAAAATTCGACGGATTTTTGAAGGTTTATCAGGAAGGACGCGACGAGAAAGTCGAAGCGGGTTCGGAAGATTCGGACGAAGATTTGAGTCTGCCGAAAGTCGAGCAAGGCGAGCAGCTCGGCTTAAATAAAATCACGCCCGAACAGCATTTTACCGAACCGCCGCCGCGTTATTCGGAAGCGACTCTGGTCAAGGCTTTGGAAGAACAAGGCATCGGGCGACCTTCGACTTACGCTTCGATTATGACGACGATTCAAGACCGCGAATACGTCGAGCGGCTCGAAGGACGTTTTCATCCGACCGCGTTGGGAACGACCGTCAACGACGTTCTCGTCGCCGGTTTTACAGACCTTTTCAACCCGACTTACACGGCGCGAATGGAAGAGGAACTCGACAACATCGAGGAAGGAAAAATCAACTGGCGCGACGCGCTCCGCAATTTTTACGGCAAGTTTTCCGCCGATTTAAAGTCCGCTGAAGAAGGTTTAAAAGACAAGAAAAAAGCCTCGATTCCGACCGATGAAATTTGTCAGACGTGCGGCTTGCCGATGGTGATTAAATTCGGCAGGTTCGGGCAATTTTTAGCCTGCTCGAATTATCCCGAATGCAAAACGACGCGCGAAGTCTCGGCGAAGAAATCAACGGGTAGCGAACAAACCGCCGAAGGCGGCGGAGCGCAAACCGAATCTGAAACGGTCGAACCGTGCGAACTTTGCGGGCGCGAGATGGCTTTGAAAAAAGGTCGCTTCGGCACGTTTTACGGCTGCAGCGGTTATCCCGAATGCAAAAACATTCGCAAGATTGATAAAAAATCCGGCGCGACGATTGCGGTTGCGCCGCCGGTCGAACTCGACGAAATCTGCCCGAAAGACGGCGCGAAACTCGTACTTCGCAACGGGCGTTTCGGCGAATTTATTTCGTGTTCCAATTATCCGAAATGCGATTACATCAAACGCGAAACTTTGGGAATCGCCTGTCCGAAATGTAAAGACGGTGAAATCGCCGTCAAAAAATCCAAACGCGGAAAGGCATTTTACGGCTGCACGAATTATCCGAAATGCGATGTCGTTTTTTGGGACAAACCAATCACCGAACCCTGCCCGAAGTGCCGTGCGCCGTTCACCTTTGAAAAATATACGAAGAAGGAAGGTACTTTCCGGTATTGCCAAACTGAAGGTTGTGATTATAAAATTGCCGTCAGCGATGTGAACAGCGAGTTACAAAATGAATCCGAAGCGACGGCTTCGGCAAAATAAAGGCTGGCAATGAACGAAAATATCGAATTTCTTCAGGCGTTTCTCAAAAATCCGGCAAAGGTCGGCGCGATTGCGCCGTCTTCGCCGGAACTCGCGCAGAGAATGCTTGACGAAATTCAACCCGACGAAAAAAACGTCGTTCTCGAACTCGGAGTCGGCACGGGCGCGATCACGAAATTTTTGCAGGAAATCGTGCCGAACAGAGAATCTTATTTCGGCATCGAACTCGATAAGGATTTGGTTAAATCGCTCAAGAGAAATTATCCCGAATTGAAAATCGTGCGCGGCAACGCCTGCGAAACTCACTCGCTTTATCAGAAAAACGGTTTCGGCAAGGTCGGTTATATCATTTGCTGTCTGCCGTTTGTTTCGATGCCCAACGAAGTCGGCGAGCGAATTCTGCGGGAAATTGATAAGTTTATGGAGCAGGGCTGCGTCTTTCGCACGTTTCAATACGCGCACGGCTATTATTTCCCGTCAGCAATAAAACTCCGCGAACATCTGCGAAATCGCTACGGCAAAGCGAAAAGAAGTAAAATTATCGTCAAAAATGTGCCGCCCGCTTATACGCTGACTTGGGCAACGGTTTAGACTTTTTCGACGATCAATTTTTCGACTTTTTCTTCGACCGCCTGACGAATCTTTTTCAAATTTTCTTCCGAATCGGCTTCAAATCTTAAAACTAAAATCGCCTGCGTGTTAGAAGCGCGAACCAAGCCCCAGCCGTTTTCAAACAAAATTCTCGCGCCGTCAATCGTGATGACTTCGTTGGTTTTGGCAAATTCTTCGGCGATTTTTTCGACGATTTGGAATTTTCGTTCGTCGGCGCAGTCCATTCTGAGTTCCGGCGTGGAAAAAGTTGCGGGCAAATCGCCTAGGATTTCAGAAAGTTTTTTGTCGGTTTTCGACAAGATTTCCAAAACCCGCGCACCGGCATAAGTCGCGTCGTCGAAGCCGTAGAATCTATCGGCGAAAAAGATGTGTCCGCTCATTTCACCGGCGAGAGCCGCGCCGGTTTCCTTCATTTTCGCTTTGATGATCGAATGTCCGGCTTTCCACATAATCGCTTTGCCGCCGTGTTTCTCGATGTCGTCAAATAAGTTTTGAGAACATTTCACTTCGGCAATAATCGTCGCATTCGGGTTTTCTTTCAGCACTTCCCGCGACAGCAAAACCATTAGTTCGTCGCCCCAGATGATTCTGCCGGTTTCATCAACGATGCCGATTCTATCGCCGTCGCCGTCGAATGCGATTCCCAAATCCGCTCCGGTTTCGATGACCGCTTTGATACAATCCTGCAAATTTTCTTCGACTGTCGGGTCGGGATGATGATTCGGGAAATTTGAATCGGGTTCGGTGAAAAGTTTGATCAAATCGAAGCCGAGTTTTTCATAAACCGGCACGCCCGTTACGCCGCCCATTCCGTTGCCGCCGTCCACGACTACTTTTAATTTTCGATTACCGACGTTTATTTTCGATACGATGTCGGCTTCGTAATCGGCTAAAACTTCCAGATTTTCAATCGTTCCTGCACCGCTCGAAAAAACTCCTGCCAACGCGATTTCCTTTATTTCTCGAATCTGCGAGCCGTAAAGCGTCGCCTTGCCGAGACAGATTTTAAATCCGTTGTGGTCGGGCGGATTGTGCGAACCCGTAATCATCACGCCGCCGTCAACCTCTTTCGTATAGACCGTATGATAAAGAACCGGTGTCGGAACTCTGCCGATTAAAACGACATCGCAGCCGGTCTCAAGAAAACCTTTGACGAGCAAATCCCGAAAGCGCGGCGAGCTTTCCCGCGCATCGAAGCCGACGGCGATGCGTTTCGCGCCGTTCTGATTAAAAAATGTCCCGACGGCTCTCGCCACCGTCAAAACCGTATTGTCCGTCAACTGCTCGCCGACGATGCCGCGAATGTCGTATTCCCTGAAGATATTTTGATTCATAGAATTGTAATGGTTAATTGTAAATCGTGAATCGTGAATCGTAAATCGTGAATCGTGGAATCGTATTGTGTCCTGTTATAACCAAAAAGTCTGCAAATTTCCACGACCATCCAGCCACGATTTACGATTCACGATTCACTTCTCATCTGCTACACTGACGATTTGCGGTTCAGGGCAACAGACGTTTCCTTAACGGCATCGAATTTGGCGTTAGGGTTCAGACAAACATCAACCAAATCATTTATGAAAAATTTGTTTCGACTTTCTTATTTTACGATTTTATTTTCCGTCTGCGCTTTAGCAGTTGCGGCGCAGACTCCGAAACCGACTCCGCCGATTAACGACGACGGTTCAGTCAAAACCTTCGAGGTGCGTCTGCCTGTAACGGTCAACAGCAAAAAGGATAAAAAGGATTTAATTACGGGTCTCAAACGCGGTGATTTTGCAGTTTTCGAAGACGGCGTTCAGCAGGAAGTTACTTTTTTTACCGACGAAAAAGACAATCCGGCGGTTTACGTCGGCGTTTTGATGGACACTTCGCCTTCGACGGCGGGCAAACTGCGATTTTCCAAAGAAGCGGCGAAAAATTTTATCTACACCGTAACGCGCCTTCGCAAAGACAAAGCGGCGTTTATGACTTTCGATAATGAAGTAACTTTGCGGCAGGATTTTACCGACAAACTCGATTTGCTTGATAAATCGGTTGATACGGTAAAAAAAGTCGGTTCGCAAACCGCGCTTTACGATGCCATCTGGCAATTTTCCGATGAAAAACTGCGAAACGCTCCGGGCAGACGGGTGATCGTTTTAATTACGGACGGCGACGATACTTTCAGCAAAGCCGAATTGCAGGACGCGATTGACATCGCCCAACGCACCGAAGCGACGATCTTCGGCATCTCGACCAAATCGGGATTTCTGGGCAGCGTTCCCGGCGTTGATGCCGGAACGGTCAAAGACAAAGGCGACAAATATCTGACGCAGCTTTGCGAGGACACCGGCGGCGAAGCGTTTTTTACCGGCGATATGACTTCTCTCGAACGCTCGTTCACGAAAATTTCGCAGGAATTAAAATCGCAGTACATCATCACTTATCGCCCGAATAATCAGACTTATGACGGCAAGGAGCGCAAAATCGAAGTGCGTTTCATTGATAAAAGTAAGGAAAAAGATTATAAAATTCGCACCAAGAAAAGCTACCGCGCCATCAGAGACGGCATCAGATAAACAGAAGGCAAAAGTAAAAAGGCAAAAGGCAAAAGTAAAAAAATGTTAAGAATTAAAAATTTAGCGGTTTTAGCAGTCGCATTATTGTTCGTCGTTGGCGCGTTCTACGGTTTTGACGTTTCCAAAGCGCAGCAAACCGAAACCAAACCCGCGCCGACCGCGACCGTTTCGCCGACACCCGAAGTTATCGAGGAAGACGAAGAAGTTCTGAAAATTGATTCGGAAGTCGTCAATGTCCTGTTCACCGCGCAGGACAGAAACCGCCGACTCTTGACCGATTTAAAACAGGCAGATGTCAAACTCATCGAAGACGGACAAGTGCAGGAAATTACCGCCTTCAGCCGACAGGTTGATTTGCCGCTGAGTCTGGCGATTTTGATTGATACGAGCGCGTCGCAGGAACGAACCTTGCCGGAAGAAAAATCAGCCGCCAAATCGTTCGTTCAATCCGTCATTCGTCCGGCAAAAGACGAAGTGGCGGTCGTTTCCTTCACCGGAGAATCAACGCTCGAACAGGGAATGACCAACAATATCGCTCGTCTGAACCGGGCGATTGACCGCGTGGAATTCGTGCCGCCTTCGGGTTACATCGGCGGCGGTGTCGTCGCTGGCGGAACGCCGCCGATTTCCGGCGACAATCAGGCGGTCGTCGGCTCGACGGCGATTTGGGATGCGATTTGGATCACGTCCGACGAAGTTTTAAAAGTATCGCCCGACAAAACCCGCCGCGCCATTATTTTGCTAACCGACGGCGTTAATACTTACGGCAATAAGAGAAGCGAAGACGCGATTCAAGCCGCTTTGAAAAGCGAAGCGGTGATTTATTCAATCGGCATCGGCGATAATTTCTACGGCGGCGTGGACAAAGGCGTTCTCCGAAAAATCTCCGAACGCACGGGCGGCAGCGCGTTTTTTCCCCGCGACGAATCGGAACTCCGAAAAGCGTTTGACCAGATTCAAGTCGAGATGCGCTCGCAGTATTTGATTGCGTATGAACCGACCAATCAGAAACGCGACGGCTCATACCGCAAGATCGAAATCCAGATCGCCAATCCGAATCTCTCGAAACAAAAAGTAACGCTGACACACCGGCAAGGCTATTTCGCCAAAACCGAAAGCGGTCAGAAACCGAAATAATTTCACGAAAAAAGCGCGAACGAAATTCGCGCTTTTTTATTTTGTACAAGTTTGGAACAAGCAATCTGAATCTTTAATGCGAATCAAGAGTAGAAAATTTGCATTTGCTCAACTCTTCTACTTTGCATCTTTGCGCCTTTGCGGGAAACCACTTTTGTTTTTTTCCGCAAAGGCGCAAAGATGCAAAGTAAAACAAAGGGAAGAATTAACATTTTGATTTTCTACTCTTGATTCACATTTTTAATTGAAGATTGAATCGGTGTTTGATTAGCGATGTTCTCCTTTAGCCGTCATTTCCAACTTCAACGGCGTGACTTTTGAATTATCAAACTTTCCCCTTGAAAGAATTTATCAATTCCAGCGCAACCGGAAGCGGCAAATAATTCCAGTTGCTGCCATAGACTCGTTTGTTCAATCTTTCAATGCGATTTTCAATTTCCGTCTGTAAATCGTCGGGCGGCAAATCTTCGCGGTTTTCATAACAGGCGTGAGAAATGCACGGCGCGGGTTTGCCGTTTTCGTGAATCAAACAGCCGACGGATTTTTCAAAAAGCGGACAGGCGAAAGTTTTCGCAAACGAATCGCCGACGGAGTTCAAATCATATTTTTCGACGGTTTCAGAGATTCGCCCGTAAATTTCGCGCTGCTTTTCTTCGCTCAATTTTGAAAGAGTTTTCTTAATGGCGGCGGCTTCGAGTTTTGAGATATGGACGTTGACGAAATGCGCGTCGAGACAGCACGCGCCTTTTGTCGGACAGGTTTCGCAATTCTGCGCGTTGTGTTCGTAATTTTCGTGGATGAAATTACGGAAATCTTTTTTGAGTTTCCCTAAATCCTGCAATGCTTTGGTTTCGGTTAGCGTTTTCATCGTGTTAGAATTTTATCAAACAGTTCACAAAGAGGAAAATTACCCGTTCTGAGTCCCGCCTTTAGGCGGCAGTTTTGAAAAGCCGCCTAAAGGCGGGACTCAGAACTTAATGAAAAAATTATGCTGACAGAAGGCGATGCCGCTCCAAATTTTTCCGTCAAAAATCAAAACGGCGACGACGTAAAACTTTCCGATTTTCGCGGAAAACGAGTCGTGCTTTATTTTTATCCGAAAGACGATACGCCCGGCTGCACAAAAGAGGCGTGCAGTTTGCGCGATGGTTTTGCGAAATTTGAAAAACACGGAATCGAGATTTTGGGAGTTTCGACCGACGACGAAAAATCGCATCAGAAATTTATCTCGAAATATGAACTGCCGTTCATTCTGCTCGCCGATACCGAGCATAAAGTCGCTGATCTCTATGAAAGTTACGGCGAGAAAAAGTTTATGGGCAAAACATATAACGGAGTTTTGCGACGGACTTTTTTGATTGACGAAGACGGTAACATCAGGAAAATTTTCGACAAGGTAAAAGTTGACGAACACGCCGACGAAGTTTTGGAAGCCTTCGGCGAATAGAAAAATTAATCACATAGAGAGATAGAACACAGAGGAAAGAATTTTTATAAAAAGCATTGGTCTGAAATTTATTTGATGAAACAGTCGTCGGACTTTATAAAAGTCATCGGCAATAAATTAAAAATCTATGTGTTCTATGTTCCTATGTGGTTAAAAACGTATTAAAAATGCTGCATCCCCAAAGAATGCCCTGGTCGGAACTGCTCGACGTTCTCACCGACTCCGACCGCGAGCGCAAAGTAACGGTCGAACGCGCCACCGAAACCGAACGGATGGCTCTTTTTCTGCTGCGCCGCGAAGGATTTCAGGGACAAATCGCACCGAAGCCGCAAAAACATTACGACCTCGAAATTACTAAAGGCGATGAAAATCTGGCGGTGCGCGTCAGCAATCAACGCGCGAAAATTCACCTCGGACAAATAGAAAAGTTCCTGGATTTTCTGACCGCGACGGATTCAGAAAATTTTACGGGCGGGCTTTTCATCTCGACCGGCGGTTTTACGAAATCGGTTTATACGCATTTGCGCGAAGAAAAATTTAAGGATTTGCGGCTGGCGATTTTGCGCGATGACAAACTGGTTTGGGAGCCGGAAAAATTCGACGTTTCCGCCGAAAAAGAGCGGGCGATTTACGTCGGCGTTTTCACCTGCAAAGGCGGTGTTGGCAAGACGACGATTAGCGCACATCTCGCGGGCGCGTTCGCTTTGAACGGTTACGATGTCGCGCTGGTTGATCTTGATCGTCAGCAGAATCTGCGAAAATTGCTCGGCGAAAATCTATACATTCCAGCGACCAAAGGCGCAAATGGTTCGACAATTTCGGTTTTCAGCGACGAAGAATGGAAAGCAAAAGCCAGCGAGAAAAAAACGAAAATCGTCATCTGCGACTGCAATCCCGAATTTGATTCCAACCCGATAGAATTTATCAGAAAGTTCGATTACTGCATCGTTCCGACGACTCTTAATCCGCTCGGCGTGAACAAAAACGCCGACGTTATCAAAAGAACTTTCGCGCAGATTCGACACGAAAACGCCAAGGCGCATTTATTCGTTTTAATCAACAATCTTCAGCGCGACGAAGAACACCGCAACACGGTTTTGAATCATATTCTCGAATCGCAGTTTGAAGAATTAACCAAGCGCGACCGTCGCTGTCATTACATCAACCCGGACGAAGTGGCGATCCGTTACAGCAAGCAGCTTCTTTATTGGGGCTTTCATATTTTTGAAAATTCCAAACCGCAACTGGCGTTTCGTTCGGTCGGCAGATATTCGTATCCGCGAATGGATTTTCTGAAACTGGCGGATTATCTCGAATCGGAAACGCAGATTCAAACGGCGAAAACTCTCACCGCGCTCATCGGATAAAAACCCGAAAGATATGAAATACGGTTTGATTGCCGGCAACGGAGTATTTCCCTTTCTCGTCGTCGAAGGCGCGAAGCGAACGGGCGCGTCTCTGGTCGTCGCCGCCATCAAAGAAGAAACCGATAAAAGCATCGAAACCATCGCCGAAAAAGTCGTCTGGGTCGGCATCGGGCAGCTCGGAAAAATGATTTCGTTTTTCAAAGCCGAAGGTGTCGAACAGGCGATAATGGCAGGACAGGTCAGGCACGTACAGATTTTTTCCGGCGCGTTTCCCGATTGGCGAATGGCGAAAATGCTTTACAATCTGCCGCGCCGCAACACCGATTCGCTGATTGGCGGCATCGCCGCCGAACTCGCCAAAGACGGCATCGAATTGATTGATTCGACTTATTTTATCAAAGACAGACTGGCGCAAACGGGAATTTTGTCGAAAAGAAAGCCGGACGAAATCGAGTGCGGAAATATCGAGTACGGCTTAAGCGTCGCCAATGAAATCGCCCGCTTGGATTTGGGACAAACCATCGTCGTCCGCGCCAAAGCCTGCGTCGCCGTTGAAGCGATGGAAGGCACGGACGCGACCATCAAGCGCGCCGGAGAATTGGCGAAAGGAAAACTCACGGTCGTTAAAGTCGCCAAACCGAATCAGGATATGCGCTTCGACGTTCCCGTTGTCGGCATTCCGACGATTGAGCAGATGATAAAGTCCGGCGCGACCTGTCTTTGTTTGACTGCCGACAAAACTCTAATTTTTGACAAAGAAGAAATGCTCGCCCTCGCCAATCGAAATAAAATCGCCGTCATCGCCGTCTGAGAAACGAAACAATTAAGGCGAATCTTGCGTAAAATCAAAAGAAAATCAACCACATAGAAACATAGAACACATAGATCAGCCGCCAAAACCAAAAAACCGGATTTTATCTTATAAATTCTTATTGAAATTTCTATGTGTCCTATGTGCCTATGTGGTGAAAATCATCGGAGAAAAAATGAAAAAAAATCTACTGGTCTTTTTACTTTTATTTACATTCGTCTTTCAATCGGAGGCATTGGCGCAAACCGCTGCAAAAGCCAATTCACCGGCGCGAAAAGCGGCTGATACGATTACGGCTGAAACGCTGAAAGATTATCTTTACTACGTCGCTTCCGACGAAATGGAAGGGCGCGACACGCCTTCGCGCGGGTTGGATTTGACGGCGAAGTTTATTGCTTTGAACTTGAAGCGTTGGGGTTTCAAACCGGCGGGAGACGACGGAACATTTTTCCAGAAAATCGCTCTGCGCCGCGATGTCGTTGATCCGGCGAACGCCACCGTCAAAATCGGCGGGCAAACATTCGCTTACGGCGACGATTTTATGCGCGTTTCGGGCAGCCAAAACGGTGCGCTTTCCGCGCCGGTCGTTTATGCCGGAAACGGCTGGCTGATTAAATCGAAAAACTTAAATCCGTATCAGGGCATTGATGTCAAAGGAAAATTTATCGCGGTTTACGGTGAAGGAATGATAACTTCGCCGCAGTTTCTCGTGCCGCTGCCGGAAGGCGTTACGCAGGCTGATTTGACGGGCGAGCGCGGAGTTGATTGGGCAGATGCCGTAACTTATGCCCGTCGCAACGGCGCGGCGGGTGTGATCGTTCTGCCGTCGAAGTTTTTGCAGGAAAATTGGTCGCAGGTGAAACAGCTTTTCGGACGCACTCGAACATACGTCGAACGGTTAGCCGAACCGACGACCGCCGCGCCGGTTTTTCTCGCCGCGCCGGAAATCGCCGAAGCAATTTTCGCGGGCGAAGCGAGTAATCCTTTAAACGGGACGGCGACGAATTCGTTCGTTTTGAGCGCGGGCAAAACTTTGGATTTCAATATCGGTTTGAAACCGGAAACCGTCTATACGCAAAACGTCGTCGCGGTTTGGGAAGGCGGCGATGCGAAATTGAAAAACGAAATGGTCGCCATCGGCGCACATTACGATCACGTCGGCGTGAATCAAAATGCCAAAGGCGACGACAAAATTTTTAACGGCGCGGACGACGACGGTTCGGGTACAGTCGCCGTTCTGACGATGGCGGAAGCATTAGCGAAATCACCGAAACGTCCGAAACGCTCGATTTTGTTAGTCTGGCACTGCGGCGAGGAAAAAGGTTTGTGGGGCAGCGAATACTTCAACAAGTTTCCGACGGTTGATATTAAAGCCGTTACCGCGCAGCTAAATATTGATATGATCGGGCGCAGCCGCAAAGCGGGCGACACAGAGCCGCGCAATAAAGATTTATCAACCGAAAACGAAGTTTATGTTATCGGCTCGCAGATGATGAGTTCCAAACTCGGCGAAGTTACGAAATCAATTAACGATTCGTATCTGAAATTAAACTACGATTTGAGATACGACGACCCGAAAGACACCAACCGCTTCTTTTTCCGCTCCGACCATTTTAATTACGCCGTCAACGGCATTCCGATTGTCTTCTGGTTCGACGGCGTTCACGAAGATTATCACCAACCGGGCGATGAACCGCAGAAAATTGATTACACCAAAATGCAGAATATTTCGCGCACGATTTTCCTGACGATGTGGGAACTTGCCGATTTGAAAGAGCGTCCGAAGGTTGACAAACAACTGCCGCCGGAATTGACGAATAAATAATCGGAACGCCTGCGCCATCGCGGGCAAATGGCGAAAGAAATGCCGCGATGGCGCGGGCATTCCAAGAAGTCCGCTTGCGGACGACAGAATAAAGCTACGGGCGCAAGCCTGTAGAAACCGAGTAAGAAAACTTTCGAGCCTGTTTACAGGCGGCAGAAACTCTGTCGCCTGTAAACAGGCTTTTTGAATGTTGGTAACGATTCTACAGGCTTGCGCCTGTAGCTTTGTTCTATATCTGCTTCGCAGAAAAGAATCAGGTCAGTATCGTCTCACGTCAGGACGAGAAAACGATTTTGGATTGCGGATTGCTCATTACGAAGATAATTCCAAATCCGTAGTCTCAAGTTTCAAATCGCAACCATTCTTTGTTGGCATAAGAAACAAAGTTTAGAATAGTTGTGTTAAACTACCGTAAATAAAAAATCCAATTTCCCGAAGTCAAAAATTAAAATGAAAAAAATTTCAAAAATTTTAATCGTCGCGCTTCTATTTTCAAATTTCGTTTTCGCCCAAACTACGCCGCCGCGCGATTTCTCAAAGGAAACAGCGCGACCGACCGCCGACTGGGTTAAAGATGCCGTTATTTATCAAATCTTTGAGCGGCAGTATTCGCAAAAAGGCGATTTTAATTCGATTACGGCGGATTTAGACCGCCTTAAAAATCTCGGCGTTGACGTGCTGTGGCTGATGCCGATTCATCCGATTGGCAAGTTGAAATCAAAAGGAACAATCGGTTCTCCGTATGCCGTCGTGGATTATTACGGCATCAATCCCGACTTCGGCACGAAGGAAGATTTCAAGCGTCTAATCAGCGAAGCGCACAAACGCAATCTGAAAGTCATCATTGATATTGTGGCGAATCACACGGCTTGGGATTCGGTAATGATGAAAAATAAATCGTTTTACACGCAGGACAAAGCGGGCAACATCATTCCGCCGAATCCCGATTGGACGGACGTGGCGGATTTGAATTATGACAACCCGGAAACGCGCAAATATATGAACGAAATGCTCGTTTCGTGGATTCGTGATTACGATCTGGACGGTTTTCGATGCGATGTCGCGTTTGAAGTTCCGACCGATTTCTGGGAAAAAGCGCGGGCGGATATTGATAAAATAAAACCCCAAACGCTGTGGCTTGCCGAAGCCGAAACGCCGGATTTATTGACGAAAGCATTTGATCTGGATTATTCGTGGGCGAATCATTCGGTGATGACAAATGTTTTGCAGGGCAATCTGCCCGCCTCCGAAATCCGCAAAAATTGGGAAAAGCAAAAAGCGGAAATGCCGAAAAATTCCCTGCTGATGCGCTTTTCCGACGACCACGACGAACGCCGCGCCATTGCCCGGTTCGGCGAAAAAGGCGCACTCGCGGCGCAGGCGTTGGCGTTCACTCTGGACGGCGTGCCGCTCGTCTATAACGGAATGGAAGTCGGCGACACCGCCGAATCGGGTTATCCCGCGCTGTTTGAAAAGTTGCCGATTTTCTGGGACAACGCCGTTCGCCGACCGGAATTTCCGAAGTTTTACAAATCAATGATCGAGCTGCGAAAAAACTCAATCGCGCTGCGGCGCGGCGATTTGACGTGGCTCAAAAATTCCGACGAAAACCGCATTCTGACTTTTACCAGAAAAAGCGGCGGCGAGGAAATTTTAGTGGCGATCAATACGACCAACTCGCCGTTTTTCGGCGCGGTCGAGACAAGCGGAAATTACGAAGAAATCACACCGAACGTCGAACGCAAAATGAACAGTCTGCCGACGCTCGGTTTGGATTCGTTCGGGTTTCGGCTTTTCAGACGAAAATAAGTTATAAAATACGAAGTTTAAATGAAAACAAAAACGTAGAACAGACTGTCAGTCTGTTCTACTACGGGAGACAAACAAGCCGGCAATGGCTGAACAGACTAACAGTCTGTTCTACATTCTGTAATCAATTCCAAAGCTATGAACAACGAAAACACCAAATCAGCGCGAAATCATTTAACTCTTCTACTTTTACTTTTTGCCTTTTTACTTTTGCCTTGTTTGAGCAACGCTCAAACCCTCGCTCCGGGTGCGCCGGGAAAAGACGCGCAATGGTCGAGCGCAGGCAAACAAAGCATCGGCACGTCGGCGAGTTTGGAATCGAAAGTTTGGTTCACCTTGCAGGGCGGCGCGTTGACCGAAGTTTATTATCCTGACGTAACAGTGGCGAATGTTCACAAATTGGAATTCGTCGTCGTCAATCCGAAAACGCGCAAAGTTGAAACGGAAACCGAAGACGCAATTCACGAAATCAAACCGACGCGCATTGATTCTTTGAGTTTTCAGCAAATCAACACGGCGAAATCGGGCGAATGGAAGATTACGAAAACTTACACTACCGACCCTGATAAGTTAGCAGTTGTGATGATTGATGTTCAATTTGAGTCAAAAAATAAATCATTGAATTTGTATTATTACTACGATCCCTCACTTGGCAATACAGGAATGCACGACAACGGTTTTACACAGCAAGATCATAGTGTCGCATTCGATGGAAAAATATATTCTTCTCTATTAATTTCGGGTGGTGTTGATGAACAGACTAACGGTTTTTATCAAGTTTCAGATGGCTTGGAACAACTCAAAAGCGATGGAAGAATAGCGATTCAATATAACGAAGCCAAAAATGGAAATGTTGTTCAGATGGCAAAAATTAAGAGTCCGAAAAAGTTTACGGTTATATTGAGTTTTGCTGATAACGAAGGCGGCGCATTTGCATTATCTGCTATGTCTAAACAAAAAGGTTTCGCCAAATGCCTCGCCGAATACGAAAAAGGTTGGAGTGATTACGTTAAAACAATCCCGAAAGTCGAGCCGAAATATCAGGCGCAATTTAATATGGCGGCGATGGTTTTGAAGGCGCAGGAGGACAAAACGGTGCGCGGGGCGAATGTCGCCAGTTTGACGATTCCTTGGGGCGGCGGTGCGACGGCGAACGAAGACATCGGCGGCGGTTATCATCTGGTTTGGTCGCGCGATTTGTATCAGGTCGTCACGGCTTATATGGCTTTGGGCGATACGGCGGCGGCGAATCGGGCGTTGGATTTTCTGTTTAATATCCAGCAGAAACCGGACGGCAGTTTTCCGCAGAATTCGTGGCTCGACGGGAAACAGGGTTGGGGTTCGCTGCAATTAGATGAAGTCGCTTATCCGCTGATAATGGCTTATCAACTGAAACGGTTTGATAAAAAACTTTACGAA
Organism: uncultured Pyrinomonadaceae bacterium; assembly: GCA_964244835.1. Lineage (GTDB taxonomy): Bacteria > Acidobacteriota > Blastocatellia > Pyrinomonadales > Pyrinomonadaceae. The sequence continues at coordinate 2,617 of CAXTKJ010000019.1, read as the reverse complement.
AATCACGTTAAAAAAGCCGCCGATTTTCTGGTGAAAACCGGACCGAAAACGACGCAGGAACGCTGGGAAGAAAAATCGGGTTATTCGCCTTCGACGATTGCGGCGGAAATCGCCGGACTTGTTTGCGCGGCGGATATTGCAAAACGAAACGGCGATGAAACTTCGGCGACGCTTTATCTGAAAACCGCCGACGACTGGGCGGCAAACGTCGAAAAATGGACGGCGACGACGAACGGCAAATACGGCGACGGCAATTATTACGTTCGTCTGACGGAAAACGGCAAGCCTGACGCAGGCGAGAAAACCGTTCTCAGCAACAACGCCGGAACCGCCGTCGAAAACGAAATCGTGGACGCGGGATTTTTGGAATTAGTGCGCCTCGGAATCAAATCGCCCGACGATCCGCTAATCGTCAAATCCGTCAAAGTCATTGACCAAACCTTGCGCGTCAACACGCCGAACGGCGAATCTTTTTACCGCTACACCAACGACGGCTACGGCGAAATGGACGACGGCAGACGCTGGAATTGGGACGGAAAATATACGGGCAAAGGCAGACTTTGGGCATTGCTAACGGGCGAGCGTGGACAATACGATATTGCTTGGTCAAGTTTGTTTCAGAGCAAAGCAAAAAATGAAAATGACCTTTCGGCAAAAAAACAATTTCTAGCTGCAAGTGAAACAAGAATGAATTTAGCGGAACTTCGGCTTTTATATATGCAGAACTTTGCAAACGAAGGCTTAATGATTCCCGAACAAATTTGGGACAAAGCCGAAACGCCGAAAAATATTGACAAACAATTCGTTCCCGAACTGAAATTCGGCGAAGGCACAGGTTCGGCAACGCCGCTCGCGTGGTCAATGGCGCAGTTCATTCGCCTCGCCGTCAATCTGAAAGCGGGCAAAAATCTCGACACGCCGGACATTGTTTATAATCGGTATGTTTTGGGGAAGAAAATTTCGGAGAATATGCAAAGCCGACAGATTATCGAACTTCCCGATATTCCTTGCAGTCGGGAATACAGTTGGATTAAAACGACATTTAAAGCGCATTATCCGGCGGACTCGAACGGGCAGACCGCTGAATTTAGTCTTAACCAAAATCCGATTATTTGGGGTGATAAAGCGATTTTTTTCGTAAAAAATGAAGAAAACGATCTTCGTCTGGCTGGTGATTTTTCCAGTTGGAAGCCGACCAAACAAGCATTTCAAAAAGTGCCGGATACAAATCTACATTGTTTTCAGATGAAGTTTGCGCCAACTGCAAGAGTCGAATACAAACTCATCGTTGACGGCAAATGGATCACCGATCCTTTAAATCCGAATAAAATTGACAACGGTGTCGGCGGCGAAAATTCGTTTTTTACGATGCCGGAATATAAACCGACAGGCTGGGACAAAGGCGAAACGGCGAAACTTGAAACCGTCGAGATTGATTCAAAAATTTACGGCAAAAGAACAATTCAAATTTACGCGCCCGTGTCAGAACCATCTGCGGTAGCGGATGGTTTAAGTGGAAAAATTAACAACGCTGTAAATAAATCGAACGCCGCAAATACCAAACGTCAACCGCCCGCTACCGCAGACGGTTCTGACAGGATGCCGACGCTTTATTTTCAAGACGGAAGCGATTATCAAAACAAAGCAAAGGCGATTCAAATTCAACAGAATCTAATCAAAACCGGAAAAATCAAACCGTTCATAATGGTTTTTCTCGACCCGAAAGACCGGATGAAAGAATATTGGGCGAACGATGATTACGCGAAATTTCTGGCAACGGAAGTTGTTCCCGCGATTGATAAGCAATACAAAACCGTCAAATCACGCGACGGACGCGCAATCTTGGGCGCGAGTTTGGGCGGCGTAACGAGCGTTCATACGGCGATAAAATACCCCGAAATTTTCGGGCGCGTCGGCGGGCAGTCGTCTTCGTTTTGGATTGATAACGAGCGCGTCGTTAAAGAATTGGAAACGCTCGACGCAAAACGAAATAATTACAAATTTTATTTCGATGTCGGAACTTTGGAAGGCGCGGACGATGATCGAAAAGCGGTCGAGATTTTACGGAAAAAAGGTTTCGATGTCGCTTACGAAGAACGTGAAACCGGACATAATTGGACGAGCTGGCGCGATAGGCTAGCCGATGCTTTCGTCGCTTTGTGGGGATAATTGTTCTGAGTCCCGCCTTTAGGCGGCATTGCTTCGTTACCACGCAACGCCGCCTAAAGGCGGGACTCAGAACGAGAGGCGGACAAGTTCACTAAAAGTGAACTTGTCCGCCTTTTTTGTTTCCACCGCAATCGTTTATCATTAAAGAAATGAGCGAAAATCACATCGAAGATTACGAACACATCAGAAACGGCGGCGTTGGATTTTACGAGCAGAAGCGCGGGTTAATCGCCGTTTGGGGCAAGGAAGCCATCCAGTTTTTGAACGGTTTAATTACTAATGATGTCGCTAAACTCGAAGATGGAAACCAAATGTCCGCCGCCTTTCCGAACGCACAAGGACGACTGCTGGCAGGTGTCCGCGTTTTGAAAACAGGCGAAAGATTTCTTTTTGAAACCGAAGCGGCGACGTGCGAAAAGGTTTTCAAAAATCTGTTTCGCTTTACTTA
>CAXTKJ010000018.1:40838-80183 GCA_964244835.1 uncultured Pyrinomonadaceae bacterium | reverse complement strand
GGACATCGCTGTTTTCCGCAGCGGGACGGGCGTTTGGTATATTTTAGAGAGTTCTACCAACACCGGACGTGCAGTTGCGAATTTCGGCGCGGCGGGCGATTCACCGGCGGTTGGTGATTTCGATAAAGACGGTAAAACCGATTTATGCGTGGCTCGTAATGTCGGCGGACAGTTAACCTGGTTTATTCTTAACAGTTCAAACGGGCAGATGCGGGCAGTGCCTTTCGGCGCAGCCGCCACGGATAGTTTCTTCTTCTTTTATCGTTTTGATTACGACGGCGACGGCGCACAGGACATAGCGGTTGCTCGTATTGAAGGCACCAATCGCGTCTATTATATTTTGCAAAGTTCCAATAACCAAGTAGTTTCTTTGCAATGGGGATTGGGAACTGATACGCGATTTGTCGGCGATTACGACGGCGACGGCAAAACCGATTTCGTCGCCCGTCGCGTTGAAAATGGCTTGCTCGTCTGGTACATCTATCAAAGTTCGACGCAAACAGGTCGAGCCGTTACCTTCGGAGCGTCAACCGATACAAGGTTGCAAGAACTGCCCGGAATACCCGTCAGCAGTGATGAAGTTTCAGGATTCTAAATTAAACTTTAGATTTTGAAATTTACATCAGTTCCGATTTTGAAGTTAAGACCGTTTGCTTAATCGCGGCGGTCTTTTTATCTTCGATGTAGAGTTTTGAATTAAAAATTTAGAGTTTTTGATTTAAGGTTTTCACAAATATCTTTATGCCTGAACTTCCCGAAGTCGAACTCGTCGTGCAGTCGCTCGATAAATTGACGGCGCAGCGTGAAATCGTTGCCGCCGAACTTTTGCGTGAACGGCTCGCGCCGTTTAATCCGCCCGACGAATTTGCCGAAAAACTGCGCGGCGCGACAATCAATCGTGTAACGCGGCGCGGCAAACATATTTTGTTCGATTTGAATAACGGTCAGACTTTGATCGCGCATTTGCGAATGTCGGGACGGTTTATGCTTTTGCCGCTCGAACGGGAAAATCCGAAGTACACGCACGCCGCGTTTTATTTCGCCGATGACACGCGCCTCATTTTTCAAGACCAGAGACATTTCGGTTTTATGCGAATCGTCGAAACCGAAAAACTTCACGAAACCAAAGAACTAAAATCGCTCGCGCCCGAACCGTTCGGCGAAGATTTTACACCCGAATATCTGCGCGGCGTTTTGAAACCTTCAAAGAAAAGTTTGAAGGAATTTCTGCTCGACCAGACGAAGGTTACGGGTTTAGGCAACATCTACGCTTCCGAGGCGATGTTTCTCGCCCGCGTCAATCCGCAAACTCCGGCGAACGAAGTTTCAGCGAAAAAAGCGAATGTTTTATTCGAGAAAATCCGCGAAGTTTTAAAGGAATCAATCGCGCACGGCTCGACTTTGAATGTTAACCCGGAAAACATTGACGGCAGTTATTACGGCGGCGGTTACTCGCACGGCTGGCGCGTCTATGACCGCGAAGACGAACCGTGCGTGAGTTGCGGAAAGCCGGTTGCGCGGCTCAAGCAAGGCGGTCGCTCGACTTATTACTGTCCGAAATGCCAGAAATAATTGTGTTAGAATAATCTGTCTTTTGATTCCAACAATTTATGAAAAAGTTTCAATGTTTCGCTTTATCGTGTTTGTTATTGATCGTGTGGATTTTCCCTTCGTCGGCGTTCGCCTGCGCGTGCTGTGCCGAACCCGGACATTATTCGATCAGAACATCTAAACCTTCGGTTTATGAACTGGAAGAACTCGGTAAGTTGAAATTTCGCAACGCCGAATTATACACCGATGCCGGTTATCCCGAAACGATCAAAGGCATCAATCCGCTCGGCGAAAGTTTTTCGGTTGAAGGTTTGCTGAACGGTAAAATCTGGGCTTTTAATTTCAAGGACAACAATCAAAAAACCGGCAAACTCGATTTAACCAAACCGCTTTCGATGGTCGAATATATGGTTGATCTGCCGTCCGCAAGCGTTGAAAATCAGGGTGAGACGAAACTTTACAAAGAATGGCGGTTCAAATATCGAGTTCAAAACGCGACCGGCATTTTCAAAAACGGCTTCGTCCCGGCAAACGAATACTTTCTCGTTCTGCAAGGTTACGGCAACGTCTGCACGTCAGCCGAAGATTTTAAGAAATGGCGTTTGGAAATCAACGGCAAAAAAGCCGACTTCGCGTTTTTCGGGGATTTCGGTGCAACAGACTGAATCGGTGCGTTTGCCGCCCGTCTTGACACTTGAAAGCGAAAATCGCATCATTAAAATTCAAGTTTCGTGGTGAGTTACAGCAACTTGCGACCACGTTAAATAATCTGCTAAACAGCGTTTCGGAAAAAGATTTTGATTAAAAAGTCTCGTGCTGTTTTGACAGGCGAGATTTTTATTTTTGTTCTAAGGTTATGAAAAACTTTCGGGAAATTTTAGAGTCGGACGGCGTGTTCGTTTTTGACGGCGCGGTCGGGACGATGCTTTACGATAAGGGCGTTTATATCAATCGCAGTTACGACGAATTGAATTTGACTGCGCCGGATTTAGTGCGCGAAGTGCATAGCGAATACGTCAAAGCCGGCGCGGACATTATCGAAACGAACACTTTCGGCGCGACTCGCCATCGTCTGCAAGCCTACGGTTTGGAAGGCAAACTGCACGAAATCAACGTCGCGGGCGCGAAATTAGCCAGAGAAGCGGCGGGCGAAACGGCTTTTGTCGCGGGCGCAATCGGTCCGCTCGATTTGCGAATCGAACCTTACGGTCCGACTTCCTTTGAAGAAGCCAGAGAAATGTTCAAAGAGCAAATCGCCGCGCTTTTGGAAGGCGTGGTTGATTTATTCGTTCTCGAAACTTTTTCCGATTTGTCGGAAATCGAACAGGCGATCAAAGCCGTCCGCGAGCTTTCCGATTTGCCGATTGTCGCGCAGATGACGATTCAGACGGACGGCAACACCGTCTTCGGCGCGAGTGCGGAAGTGATCGCGCAAAAACTTGACGAACTCGGCGCGGATGTCATCGGTTTGAATTGCGGTGTCGGTCCGACGCATATTTTAACCGCGCTTGAAAAAATGCGTTCGGTAACGACGAAAAAAATCTCCGCGCAGCCGAACGCCGGTTTGCCGCGTGATGTTCAAGGGCGACAGTTTTATATGTGTTCGCCCGAATATATGTCGAAGTTCGCCAAGCGGTTTATCAAAGCCGGTGCGACGTTTATCGGCGGCTGCTGCGGCACGACTCCGCAGCATATAAGATTGATTGCCGATTCCGTTCGCGCCGTTTCGCCGCGCCAGACGAAATCCTTCAAACAAACCGAATCGGCAAAAGTTATTGACCTGAAACCGGCTGATGTCGAACTCGTGCCGCCGGAACTGCGTTCGAAATGGTCGCGGAAAATTGCGCTCGGCGAATTCGTTACGTCGGTCGAAGTTCTGCCGCCGAAGGGCGTTGACGCGGCGAAAACGCTCGATTCAATTCGCTTGCTGGTTGATGCAGGAGTTGACGCGGTAAATATTCCCGACGGACCGAGAGCGCAAACCAGAATGTCGGCGCAGGCGACGGCGATTTTGGTGCAGGAAAAAGTCGGCATCGAAGCCGTTCTGCATTATTGCTGCCGTGACAGAAATCTGCTCGGAATGATGTCCGATCTGCTCGGCGCGTCGGCTTTAGGCGTTCATAATTTATTAATTATCACGGGCGACCCGCCGAAAATGGGACCGTTTCCCGACGCAACCGCCGTTTTCGATATTGATTCCATCGGTTTGACGAATATGGTCAACCGTCTGAATCACGGGCTTGATTTGGGTAATAATCCGATTGGACAGCCGACGCAGTTTTCCATCGGTGTCGGCGTTAATCCGGGCGCGATCAACGTCGAAGAGGAAATCAAACGCTTTGAATGGAAGGTCGAAGCCGGCGCGGAATATGCGATTACACAGCCGGTTTATGACACCAAACAACTGCGCGATTTTCTGAAACGAGTCGAGCATTGCCGCATTCCGATTGTCGCCGGAATTTTCCCGTTCGTCTCGATTCGCAACGCCGAATTTATGCACAACGAAGTTCCCGGCGTGGTCGTTACGGAAGCGATTCTCGACCGGATGCGAAAGGCTTCGGACATTTCCAAGGAAGCCGCCCGCGACGAAGGTTTAGCCATCGCCCGCGAATCGCTTCTGGAAGTGCGAGATTTGATTCAGGGCGTGCAGGTTTCCGCGCCGTTCGGCAACGTCAAATATGCCTTGCAGGTTTTTGAAGTCTTAAACCAAAGTGAAAAGTCGGTTTCAAACGGTTGAGCAACGAATTAGTACAAGTTTAGAGATGGCGGCGAACGATTCGCATAGATGATACCTGATAAATTTAGTTTCCGTCAGATGTTTTAGAAGCGTTTTCAATGTGTTAGCGGTCATTTGCGTGTTTTCGGAGACCTTTTTCAATGTGTTGGCGGTTATTTCCCGCGTTTGCATTCCATTTCCCGTGTTCTGAAAGTTATTTCCCGCGTTTTACCTTCATTTCCCGTGTCCCAAAGATCATTTCCGGTATTTTTTTCTTCATTTCCCGTGTTTGAAAAGGCGTTTGCAATGTTTTTTTGATCGTTTTCACGGTGCAGATTTTCATTTCCGAAGTTTTCGGGGCAAAAATCAGATATTCATTCAAATAAAAAATGCCGACTGCTTGTAACAGTCGGCATTTTTTTGTTTATTCAGCTGTCAAAATTGACGCTTACTATTTGTTCGATTATTGCAGCGATTGGTAGCCGGTCGGAATCGGGATGTCGCCCTGCTGTCCGAACGGCACGGCAGTAAAGCCGTTGTTGGAACTTTGCAGGACATACCAATATCCGTTCGACGGACGGAAGACCGCAATGTCGGATGTTCCGTCGCGGTCGTAATCGCCGACGACCGGAATATCAGTCGCTGCGCCGAAGGCAACCGCTCGCGGCGTATTCGTCTGGGTCTGGAAGATGTACCAGATGCCGGCACGATAAACCGTGTAATCGGCTTTGCCGTCGCCGTCAAAGTCGCCGACCAACGGTTTATCCGTTGATGCGCCGAATGTAACAGCCGTTACCGCACTATTGCTGCTGTTCAAGACATACCAGACACCGTTGCGATAGACTGCAACATCGGTCTTCGCGTCGCCGTCGTAGTCGCCCTGAACCGGAACGTCGGTGCTGATTCCGAAGTTGACCGAAGTGAACTGGTTGCCCGTGCTGCTTTGCAGAATGTACCAGGCACCGTTCGACGGACGGAAGACCGCAATATCGGTTTTACCGTCGCCGTCGTAATCGCCCTGAACCGGTTTATCCGTTCCGAAGCCGAACAGCGTTGAAACAACCGCGAAATCGGAACTGCGCTGGACATACCAGAAGCCGTTTGACGGACGGAACACAGCGAAATCGGTCGCGCCGTCGCCGTCATAATCTCCCGGAACCGGCAAATCTCCGTTTTGCCCGAAGAACATCGGATTGAACAGATTATTGCTGCTCTGAAGGACGTACCAGTAACCGTTCGACGGACGGAAGACGCTGTAATCAGTCTTTCTGTCTTTATCGAAATCAGCAGGAATGGCGCGGTCGTCATCAATGATGATGCCGAGACCTTGATTGTCCCCGATTGCCGCTCCCGACGCGCCGCTCAGATTGACGAAGAATGTTTCGTTCGCTTCCTTGAGCGTATCGCCGTTGACGACGACGGTAATCGTTTGCGTGGTCTGACCGGCGGCAAAGTTCAATGTGCCGCTCGTCGCCACGTAGTCGCTGCCGGCGGTTGCCGTGCCGTTCGCCGTCGCGTAAGCAACGCTGACCGCCGTTGCCGACGCTTGCGAAAGCGTTACGGTAAAGACGGCGTTGACCGTTCCCGAATTGCCTTCGACCACGCGCACGTCGTTAATTGCCAGCGAAGGCAGAGCCGCGTCGTCGTTGACAATCGTGCCGAGTCCCTGCGGATCGGCGATGGTCGCATTCGTCGGTGTCGCCAAATTGACATTGAATGTTTCATTGGCTTCCGGCGTTGTATCACCGTTGACCAGAACCGTTACCGATTTGGTCGTTTCGCCCGGAGCGAACGTCAACACGGTATTCGGAATCGCCGTGTAGTCGCTGCCTGCCGTTGCGGTTCCATCCGCCGTCGAGTAGTTGACCGTTACCGTCTGACCGCTCGCCGCCGAAAGCGAAACCGTGAACACGAATGATGTCGTGCCGGAATTGCCTTCGTTCAGGCTGACATCGTTGATCGCAATCGTCGGTGTCGGATCGTCGTTGGTAATCGTTACTACCGCCGTTGCCGGAGTTCCGATAATCGCGCCGCCGGTCGCGCCTGAAAGCGTTACGTTAAAGGTCTCGTTAGCTTTGTTCAGCGTGTCGGGACAGAGCGTTACGGTGAACGTCTGGCTGGCTTGACCGTCGGCGAAATTGACCGTGCCGCCGGTGTTGATGTAATCAATACCCGCCGCGCAAGCCGCGCCGCCGGTTGCCGTGCCGCCGCCCAACGTATAGTTGACCGCGACCGCGCCAGTTGTACCGCCCGTGCGGTTGACCGTAACCGTCAGCGAAGTCGCCGCTTCGGAAACCGTGTAAGTCGAAGCACTCAAAGCGAGCGATCCGTTTTGCGGAGCCGCCGTAACTTCATCCGCGCCGATGTCGGGAGTCGTCGTCGAACGGGTCTGACCGTCAATATCGTCGGTGATTCCCGCAATCGGAGTTCCCATATCGAGAACCGGACTGGTCGCCTGCAAGTGCAGATCGGTGGCGGAAACGAACAATGGATCAACTGCTTTCGAGTTGGCATCCTGCCCGGTTCCCGTCTGCCAATCGGCAAGCGTCGGTCTGGCAGTGCCGCCGATAAAGCCGACGTTCTGCGCGAAGTAGTCGTTGTAATTGATCGTCGTGAATACGGTCGCCGCCGCCAAGCTATAAACTGCATAGCGCGTTCCGGTGGTTTGCGTATTGGCGAAGATGTTATTACGAACATCGAGTGCGCCCGCCGTAGCGAACGTCGAATTAACCAACAGAGCCGCCGTCGTTTGCGCGGTGGTCTGATCGGTGTTCAGATTGACCGAGTTGTAATAGACGTTATACCCCGTGCCGCTGCCGAGGAATGCGATACCGAAGCCGTTGCTGTTGATTGTTGCGCTTCCGGTTGCCGCGACATCCGAAACGAAGTTATTAGCAATCGTTACGTTCGAGGCGGTCGAAGTTGCTCCAATGTTAATACCATATGCACCGGTTCCGGTCGTGCTGACGTTTTTGATGTCAGAGAGACGGTTCTTGACGACCGTTCCGCCGTTCAACAAACCTGCCAACTGAATGCCGCTCATCGCCGCCGTTGTCGTAGCAGCGGACTGAATTCCGCGAACGGTGTTGCCGGCAATCATAAAGTTCTGCGAATCTCTGATGAGCATTCCACGGAAACTATTCTTGTCAGCCGTCGTCGTTGAACCGAATTCGTTGTTCGTGATTGACCAGTTCAGATCGAAGTTCGTCGCGTTACCGGCGATGAACATCGAGTTCTGAACGCGGAAAACCTGGTTGTTCTGAACCGTATTGTTGCTGTTCGGCGATTCAGCCGCGCCGCCCAGCGTCGTGCCGCTGCCTGCCAGAATACCCGCAACCGAAACAGTTGCCGGATTCGACGCGATAATACAATTTTTGATCGTATTATTGTTCGATCCGTTCGTGGTGTTCGCGGAAGCGATCCAGAAAACCGTGCCGCCCGTGTTCGTATAAAGGAACGTCAGGCTGCGGTCGGTTCCGCCTGAAAGCGAACCGTCGAAAGTAACCCGATCCGCGCCGTTGAGCTTGATCATACTCAGTGCCGCCGCCGTGCCGGAAACAGTTCGCGCTGCGCCCGAAGGTTTGAACGTCAGCGTGTAGCCGCCCGCACCCGTTTCAGTGAACTGGTTGAGCGAAACAGCACCGGTTTCAGCCGTTAAGTCTGACGTAATGTTGATGGTCAGGTTAGCGGATAATCCCGCGCCGTTGATCGTCTGGAAGACACCGCCCGGATTCGTCAGCGAGGTGAATGTTTCACCCGTGCCGACGTTGATCGTTCCCGAAAGCGGTGGCGGAACGTCAATAATCGTCAGCGTCGCCGGATTGTTAGCTCCAATCGTGGCTCCGCCGGTCGGATTCGATAAAGTTAAATTCACCGCTTCACTCGATTCAAGCACCGCGTCCGTACACAACTGAATCGTGAACGTCTGCGTCGCCACTCCGGGACCGAAGGTTAGCGTCTGCGGTCCGGGATTGATGAAATCAACGCCCGCGCCGCACGCCGCGCCGCCGGTCGCCGTGCCGTTCGTCACCGTCGCCGTTACGCCGACGGTTCCGTCGGTTCCAGCCGAACGAATAACCGAAATTGTCGCGGTTGTTCCTTCTGTTCCGCTGAAGTTGGTTGAACTGAACTGCACTACTCCCGCACCGGAAACACTGATTTCATCAGCCCCGATGTCAGGAGTCGCCGGACGCGGATTGCCGTCAATATCGTCGGTTACTCCCGCAATCGAGATTCCCCGACTTTCGTTCAGGGACGTAGGCTGGATATGCAGATCGCCGGTGTTCGAGATATAGAAAGGATCCGCCTGAATCGAGTTGGCATCCTGCGGCGGAGTCAAAGCCGTCCGCCAGTCTGCCAATGTCAGGAATTCCGTTCCCGGAGAGTTGCCTGATGTTACGCCCACGCCGCCCGTTCTCAGTTGCGAATTAGCCGGGTTGAAATAGTAGTTGTTGTAATTCAAACCACCCGTTCCGAACGTATAAGTCGCCGCCGGCAGCGTAATCGTGAAATAACGATTCGTCGCCGTGTTGGAATTGACATCAAGATAGATGCTGTTGTTCATCATCGTCAGATTGGCATTATTCGTGCCGTTGACGGTCGAAACACGCATCGCGTTTCCGTAAATCGTTGACGCGACAGCCGCAGTCGGGTCCATATCGCCGGTCAAACTGATCGAGTTGAAAACGATTCGGTCAGTATTACCGCCGGAGTAACCGATACCTACCACCTGGTCGCCGGCAGTTGCGTTTGCCCGGACGTTGTAGATGAAATTGTTGGCGACCAGGTTATTCGTCGCCAAGCCTGTTCGCGTCGTTCCTAAACGGATACCGACCGCCGAAAAGGTTCTTTCCTCAACCACGTCGTGAACGATGTTTTTGGTAACGCTGTAATCGCCGCCCGCCAAGGCTCCGGCTTCAGTCTGTCCCCAGCTTTCGCCGCCGATACAGATGCCGCAGCGGTCTGACCCGGCAGTCGTGCCGGCGAAATCGCCGCCGACATACTGCACGGTGTTGCGCGAAACCTGCGCGCCGGTGTCGAATTGCAGGAAGATTCCCGCCTTACCGATTTGGTCAGCACCGAACGCCGTCGGTCCGACGATGTTGTCGGTAATGACCAGACCTTCGTTGACATTCGTCGCCACGCCTCTGGAGACGATGCCGTAACGCGCCTTCGTGATGCGGTTGGCGATGAACTGGTTGTTGTCGTTGTCGTTGCCATCCGCCGTAACGCTGACGGTCGCACCGTTCATCAAAACGCCGATAGTCGTCAGCGCGTTGACGTTTGACGTTGCGCCCGCCGCGATTTCGAGATTGCGAATGACGTTGTTCGACGCGCCGTTGCCCGCCGCGACGCTCGACAGCCAGATAGCTGCCGTCGCCGTTACCGTGCTGGTGTTGCGAACGGTCAAATTACGTCCCGCGCCGCCGATGCGTCCGTCAATCGTTACATTATCCGCGCCGTTTAATTTAATAACTGCGCCGACGATGGCTCCTTCAACGACTCTCGCACCGCCGCTCGGAGTGATGACCACCGACGTATAGCTCGCCGCGCCCGAACCGCTGGCGTTCAAGGTCGCACTCGCCGTTTCAGTGGTGTTGCCGGCAATGTCAACCGTTACTGCCCCGGTGTGCGTTCCCGCGTTAATCGCGTCGAACGCTTCTTTCAACGTCGCGTAAGCGATGTTGCCCGGATTGACAATTACGTTTCCTGTTGGTGCCGCGTCATTGTCGGTAATCGTAACATCCGTCGAACTTTGGGTGCCTACCGTCGCTCCGCCAGTCGGGGTTTGCAGGAACGAAAGGAAATTTTCGTTGCCTTCGACTAAAGTGTCTTCGCAGATCGAGACATTGAATGTCTTCGGTGTCGAATCGCCGCTCGCCCAGTTCAACGTCCCCGATACTGCGGCATAGTCAATACCCGCTGCACAGGTTCCGGCACCGCTCGCGGTGCCTCCCGCGAACGAATAATTGACGGAAACTGCGCCGTCGCTTCCGCCGGTGCGCGTTACAGTCAGCGTTACGCTGCCGCCGCCTTCACTAACTGTATAAAATGCCTGGGCGAATTGAACGGTTCCGTTCTGTGCCACTTCGTCATCAAGAATCGTAACGGTCGCCGTCGCCGCACCGAGTGTTGCGCCGCCGGTCGGCGCAGCAAGCGTCGCCGTGAACGCTTCGTTGCCTTCTAAAACCGTATCGTTACAAATCGTAACGACGATTGTTTTACTCGCTTCGCCGTTGGCAAAGCTGACCGTGCCGCCCGCGTTGACGAAATCAACGCCTGCCGCGCAGGTCGCGCCGCCGGTCGCCGTGCCGTTAGCAAGTGAATAACTTGCGCCGACCGCACCGTCCGTGCCGCCGGTTCTGGTAACGGTCAAAGTAACCGTCGTCCCCGCTTCACCGACCGTATAAGCTGTCGGATTAAATTGCAGAGTTCCCGGCTGCGCGACTTCATCGTCAGTAATCGTAACGGTCGCAGTCGCTGCCGCGCCGAGGGTTGCACCGCCGGTCGGTGTGGCAAGCGTGGCAGTAAATGCCTCGTTGCCTTCCAACAGCGTATCGTTGCAAATCGTTACGACGATTGTTTTGCTCGTTTCACCCGCAGCGAAACTAATCGTGCCGCCGGTGTTGACGAAATCAACGCCCGCCGCACAGGTCGCGCCGCCGGTTGCCGTGCCGTTAGCAAACGAATAGCTTGCGCCGACCGCGCCGTCCGTACCGCCGGTTCTGGTAACGGTCAAAGTAACCGTCGGACCGGCTTCGCCAACCGTGTAACCCGCCGGATTGAATTGCAGAACGCCGGGTTGCGCGACTTCATCGTCAAGAATCGTCGCTACTGCCGTTGAAGGAGTTCCGAGAGTTGCGCCGCCGGTCGCGCCCGAAAGGGTTACGTTGAAAGTCTCGTTGCCTTCCAAAGCGGTGTCGTTACAGATGGCGACTGTAAATGTCTTGACAGCTTCACCTGCTGCAAAATTGACCGTGCCGCCCGCGTTGACATAATCAACCGCGCCGCCGCACGCCGCGCCGCCGGTTGCCGTGCCGCCGCCCAACGTATAGTTGACCGCGACTGCGCCGTCCGTGCCGCCGGTGCGGTTGACCGTAACGGTTAAGCTGCCGCCCGCTTCGCTGATTGAATACGTCGCCGCGTTCAATGCCAGAGTTCCGGGCATCGGCGGTGCGACGTTCGTGATCGTCAAAACAGCCGCTGACTGCGCTCCCAAAGTCGCGCCGGTCGGGGCTGAAAGCGTCAGATTGACGGTTTCACTGCCTTTGACAACGACATCCGAACAAAGCGTTACCGTGAACGTCTTATTCATTTCGCCCGCCGCAAAGTTCAGCGTGCCGGAAGCCGATTGATAATCAGTCGCGCCTACGCAAGCCACGCCGCCGGTCGCCGTGCCGTCGCTCGTTGCATAATTAACCGTGCTGGCAACGGTCAGGTCGCCGGTGCGGGTAACGGTTACGGTTGCCGAAGTTCCTTCCGCTCCCATATAAGTCGCGCCGCTAAACTGAACGGTCGGGGCGACGAAATTAACGATTTCGTCCGCGCCGATGTCCGGCGGCGTATCGCGTGTTTGTCCGTCAAAATCGGTCGTGATGCCCGTGATCGGGATTCCCGCGCCGATTGCCGGATTGTTGCCGGTCGTATTCAAACGCAGTTCGGTCGCAGTAGAGACGAATATATTCGCTGCCGTATAATCGCCGACACCGGCGACGCTCGCCAATGAATTGGCATCGCGGGCGGGCGGTCCTGCCTGCCAAACCGCAAATGAAACGGGAGTTCCGGTTGAACTCGTTCCGTAATCCATAAAGTTGGCGGGTGTCGCGCCCGTTCCGACAAACAAATTGTAGTTGGAGACGAAAGTTCCGGTGTTTGCTGATTGGTCGCCGCCTGCAAAATGACTGCTCGTGCCGCCCGTGCGACCATTAAATGCGATGTTATTTCGCGCTGTATAGGTCGTCGGGGCAGCAGTACCGCGTCTTATCGCCCAACTCGGAGTCGCTCCGGTTGCCGTGCCGCCGATATAGACCGAGTTGAAATCGGCAGTAAATGTATTACCGCCGAAGCCGAAATCCTGAATACCGATAACTATCTGCGCGGTCGCTAAGGTCGGCGCGAGCGAAATCATATTATTGACCACGGTCAGATTCGTTGCTCCACCGCTTGCGCCGTCAAATTCGAGTCCTTCGATTAAGCCGGTTGCCGCCGCCGTCGTTTGGAAATCGTAAACGCGGTTGCGCGAAATAGTCGTGTTCAAACTGTTGCCTACCAGGAATCCCAAGATGGCATTCGCTCCACTGCTGACAAAGCCGTGAATCGAGTTTCCTGAGATCGTATTGGTTCCTGCCATTCCGCCCGTGTTGATACCGAAAATAGCTGCGGCGCGGGTTGCAGTCTGCGAAATATCGTTGCCGCTAATTGTCCAGTTTTCGCTGGTCGCGCCCGAAGACGTAGCAAAACCGTTTGATGTAAAGTTGATCAACTGGTTTCCGGTAACGGTATTATTTGAGTTTCTCGCCGTCGCGCTTCCATTGAGCGAAGCGATCAAGTTCGCCGGAACGCCCGCCGCGTCCGTGCGGTCACGAACAATGCTGTTCGTAATCGCGTTGTTGTCGTTGCCGGTCGTCGTTCCCGCGCCTAACAGAATCAGCGCACTGCTCGCGTTGGTGTTGCCGCCTTCGATAACGCAGCTCGTAATCGTGTTATTGGAGGCATCGTTGAGCATCTGAACAACCGCGCCGGTCGTCGCGCTCGTATTGCGGATAGTCAATCCGTTCGCGCCGAATGCCGCACCGTTGAAGTTGATGCGGTCAGCTCCGTTCAGGTTAATCAAAGCCGTCGCGTTGCTGCCGGAAATCGTCCGCGCCGTCGCTCCCGAAGACTGTATGGTAACGGTGTAGCCGCCTGCGCCTTCCTCGTTTAATTGATTCAAAGCGACCGTGCCGGTTTCCGCCGTTAAATCTGAAGTGATATTGATGGTGACATTGCCGGTCAAAACACCCGCGTTAAGCGCGGCAAAAACGCCGCCCGTGTTGGTCAAACTGGTTGTCGTTTCGGTTGCGCCGACGTTCACCGAAGTCGGGAATCCGGCGACTACCGTATAAGTATTCGGCGCGGTCGGGAATGATGTTACGTTATTGACGCTCGTGCCGGCGAAACCACCGCTCGGATTAGCTCCGACGTTGCCGTTCGTGTCCTGTGCGACGATAAAGTAATCAATCACATCGTTAGCTGCAATACCGCCGACCGCCGAGTAATCAATCGTGCAGGTATAAGTCGGACTGCTGCCCGCGCACTGCGTCGAAGTATAAGCACCGCCGTTCTTGCGGAAGTAAATGCGCGGCGAATTCGTGCTGCCCGCGACACCAGAAGGATCGGTAATGGTCGCCGTAATAACTCGATTCGTCGTTGAAGTCGTGTTGCCGGGAGCCGTATATGAAATCACCGGCGGATTTAGATCAATCGCCGTTCCGGTAAATTCATCCGCGCCGATGTCCGGTGTCGTCGCATTGCGCGTCTGCCCGTCAAAGTCGTCCGTAATGGTCTGCGGCGGTGTTGTCGGATATGTTACCGGAATGCCGCCCGATTCGAGCTGGGTCGGAGTCGCCGTGCTGATATGCAGGAAATTGGCGTTCGAGCCGGTCGTGCTGATAAAGTTCGGATTTTCCGTGATCGAAGCCGCATCACGCGGCGTTACCCGCGATTTATACGCCGCTAATGTTTGATCGGAATTCGTTCCGTCAGTGAAAATGACGCTGGTCGCCGAAGGCGTTCCGGCGAAAAAGTCGTTATTGTTCGAGGCACTGCCGTAAGTCGTGAGCGTCGTCGAACTGCGTCGGTAAGCCGCCGTCAAACCCGTTCCGGCGGCGGTCGAGGTATTGACTAAAATGTTGTTACGCATCGTGAACGTCGGCGTGGACGAAGCGTTCAACGCGCTCGAACCGAAGTTCGCTCCCGTGCTGGTCGCGTTCAAATAAACCGTGTTGAAATCGGCGTTGACGGTCGTGCCGCCCGAAATATTGATGCCGAACAGCGAGTTTGTGGCGTTCAGAGCCGGAGCGCGGACATCGCCAATCAGGTTGTTATAAACATTGATGGTCGTTCCGCTCGAAACCGTCAGACCGCTGACCGTGCCGCCCGCATTGGTGTTTGAAAGATTATAAACTCTGTTGCGGAAGAAATTACGGAGTGTACCGGACGAATTCAACATTCCCGTTACGGCTCCGGTTCCCGATCCGGTTAAAGTGTGAACCGTATTCTGCGAGAAATTATCCGCCGCTACCGAACCGCCCGAAGCAGACGAGATACCGGTAACGCTGCCGCCGCCGGTGATGGTGTTGATAGAGTTATTTGAAACGGTCGCCGTGCCGCTGAAACTGACGACCATCGCCGTCGTCGCGCCCGTGCCGCCTGTCCAGTTGCTGAGTGTGTTGCCCGTGACGGTTTTCGTCGGCGAGCCGCCGTTAGTGTTGCTCAGACCAAGAATGATCGCCGCGCCGGTTACGGTAATGTTCGAGAAATTATTATTGTTGCTGTTGTTAAAAGCTCCGGCGACATCGCTGCCGTCGTCGGTGAACAAAGTAACCGTTCCGCCCGCGCCGGTTTTGGCAAATGCCGTAACGATTGAGTTGCCGTTGACATTTTTTATGCCGCCGATTACCGCATTGGTCGTCGTATTAGTAATAAAAGTTACGCTGCCCGTCGTATTGACCGACATATTCGTAAAAGTATTGGTATTGATATTCTCATTCTGCACAACCGCTGCATTGGAGATAAATGTGATCGTTCCGCTCGCCGCCGCAATCGTGTGTCCCGAAGCACTGAAATCGTTATTGTTGATGTTGAGCGTCGAGGTCGTGGAGGCGGTTGTCGCTTCTACAACAATGCCCTGCAGTGTTCCTGCCAAAACACCACTTTGCACCGAGATATTGTTATTGTTAATGCTGTTAGTCAGCGTTCCGGTCGGAGCCGTAGTAAATGTCGGAACATAAATGCCGCGCAGTGTTCCGGCGGTCGTGCCGCCGACAGAACTAATTATACTGTTGAACGAAACATTGTAGTTTCTAGTGAAGCGAACGAGAACGCCGTTAACCGTGCCGGAGACGTTGGCGTAGCTGGAAAATGTTCCGGTCGTCCCATAGTTCGTTACGCTGTTGCCGGTCGCCGCCGCAGTGCCGCCGATGTCCAAACCTTCGTTATGATCCGCTACCGCAGTCGGACCAACGACGACGATGCCGATGTTAACATTGGAAATACTGTTACCATACAGTTTCAAACCGCTGTTGCCGCCGTCGGTCGTCGTCGCGGAAGCGGTGGTCGTAACCGCCGTCGCGCTGTGCGTCGAGTTGCTGTATATGCCGAACGTATTTTGATAAGTGCGGTTGAGCGTAATTATACAGTTCTGCACTGTTACATTCTGCGACCCGTTGGTCGTCGTTGCATAAAATAACGCCACGCCGAACTCGGTCATATTGTTGCTCGCCGCCGTCGTCGTTAAATTACCGGGATTTTCGAGCATCTGAAAACCGTCAATCGTTAAATTGTCCGTGCCGACGATTTTGAATATCGCGTCGGTTAGTGAACCGGCAGTTAACGCCGCGTTCGCAGTGAACATCGGTCGCGTTCCGCTGCTGGTCGCACGGCGGAAAACAATCGGATTGCCCGCGCCGTTGCCGGTCAGGTTGGTGATGGTGTAGCCGCCCGCCGGGGCAGTTTCCGCGTAGCCGTCGGCGACGACAAAAGTAACGCCGCCTGCGCCGACACCGTTCGTGTTAAGGTCGGTAACTGCCAGGGCAACCGTCGCATAGTCGCCCGGAATATTTTTCGTCCCCGTCAGTTGCGCCATTGCGCCAACGGCGAATGCCGACAATAAAAATGCCAGCATCGTGATTTTTTTCAAAATCTGCATAGAACTTCTCTCCTCTAAATTTTTAATACCAGTTAAATAGAACACGGCAGCGCGGTAAAAGGACGGTCAAAATTTTATTTGAACGGGCAAACGCGAAAAGACACAGATTTTCTCCAGAAAAATCTGCGCGTTTTCACAGTTTTGGGTCGCCCGTTGATTTCCGTCATACGGAGTGCGTGTCTGTCGCTTGAATTTTTTGTTTCAGCCGCAGTTCGGGCAAACGCTTTTTAAATTTGGGATTTATAAAGCAAAAGCGTTCAGCCGAAGACGGCAAATAGAATGTCTAGTTTTCGTTTCTTAATCGAGACTAATGTTTGAAAAGTATATTCATATTCGATTCAATGTCAAGACAAAATCGCCGGAAAGCAAATTAAATTGCGTCGAAACGGAAAATCCGGCGAAATTTCCGATGCGCCGATTTAAAGCTGAAAAGGCGGTCGAGAATGATTTTCCCGACCGCCTTTTTATTTGTTCCCGAAAAAAATTTATTTACCCGCTGCGAGCTGCAAACGCGCCTGCGCTTTTTCGAGTTGAGCGCGTTTGGTTTCAAATTCTTCTTCAGTTCCCTTCCACGCGCCTAACTCTTTTTCGAGCGTTTCGCGTTCGCCGCGAGCCGCTTCGACATCAATATCGCCAGCCGTCTCTGCGATGTCGGCGAGAATCGAAACATTGTTTTGGCTGACTTCGACAAAGCCGCCCGCGACGACCATTCGCTCGCCGCCGCCGCCGCGTGTATAAGATAAAACGCCCGCTTTGAGCGTCGAAATCAACGGCGCGTGATTATTCAAAATCCCGACCTCGCCCGATTCCGTCGGCACCGTTACCGCATCAACCGTGTCGCTGAAAACCTTTTTTTCAGGCGTTACAATTTCTAAATTCAACATTCTTTTTGAGTGGTGAGTGGTGAGTGGTGAGTGGTGAGTTTCGGAAGAGTTTTTCACTCACCACTCACCACTCACCACTCACCACTATTCTAAGCGGCTGCCGCCATTTTCTGCGCCTTTTCACGCGCCTGTTCGATGGTTCCGACCATATAGAAAGCCTGTTCCGGCATATCGTCGCACTTGCCGTCGAGAATTTCGCGGAAACCTTTGATGGTGTCTTCGACTTTGACGTATTCGCCCGGTAAACCGGTAAATTTTTCTCCGACAAAGAACGGCTGCGAGAAATAACGCTGAATTTTACGCGCTCTGGAAACTGTTAATTTGTCTTCTTCGCTCAATTCGTCAAGACCGAGAATCGCAATAATATCCTGCAAATCTTTGTATCGCTGCAAAATTCGTTTAACTTCCTGCGCCGTGTTGTAATGCTCGTCGCCGACAATCGCCGGATCGAGAATACGCGAGTTTGACGCGAGCGGGTCAACCGCCGGATAAATTCCGAGTTCCACAATCTGACGCGAAAGAGCCGTAACAGCGTCTAAGTGAGCAAACGTCGTCGCCGGAGCCGGATCGGTATAATCGTCCGCCGGAACATAGACGGCTTGAATCGAAGTGATCGCGCCCGTTTTCGTTGAAGTAATGCGCTCCTGCATTTCACCCATTTCCGAAGCCAAAGTCGGTTGATAACCCACCGCCGACGGCATACGTCCGAGCAACGCGGACACTTCCGAACCGGCTTGCGTAAATCTAAAAATATTATCAACGAAGAAAAGAACGTCGTTGCCCTGATCGCGGAAATATTCGGCAACGGTCAAACCTGAAAGCGCAACTCTCAAACGCGCTCCCGGAGGTTCGGTCATCTGTCCAAAAACCAATGCCACTTTGGAATTTTTCAAGGATTTTTTATCAACCATCGGCAAGTTGAAACCGCCGTTTTCTTCCTTGTCTTTCATAAACGCTTCGCCGTAATCAATAACGCCCGACTCGACGAATTCTTCCAAAAGGTCGAAGCCTTCGCGCGTGCGTTCGCCGACACCGGCAAACACCGAATAACCGCTGTGCGCTTTGGCGATGTTGTTGATCAGTTCCTGAATCAAAACGGTTTTGCCAACGCCCGCGCCGCCGAAAAGTCCGATTTTTCCGCCGCGCAAAAACGGCTGAATCAAGTCAATAACCTTAATTCCCGTTTCAAACATTTCGAGCGTCGTTGACTGTTCATCGAATGTCGGCGCGTGTCTGTGAATCGAAGCCCGCGTTTCGGAATCAACCGAGCCGAGTTCGTCCACCGAATCGCCGATGACGTTCATCACGCGCCCTAAAGTCGCTTCGCCGACCGGCACGGTAATCGGACCGCCCGTGTCAAGCACTTTCATTCCGCGCACCATTCCGTCGGTCGGCAGCATCGAAACGGCGCGAACGCGACCTTCGCCTAAATGCTGCTGGACTTCCGCGATGACATTAATCGAAGTTTCAACATCGAAACCTTCCGAAGTAATTCTCAAAGCCTGATAAATCGGCGGTAAATGATTGTCTGAAAATTCCACGTCAACGACCGGACCGATGATCTGCACGATTCGTCCCGTCTGCTGACCGCTGCTATTATTAGCCATTTTTTATATTGCTCCTCAATAAATAGATCGTAAAAAAGGGTTGATTACAAAGGAAAAAGATTAACATATCAAATCAACGAATGGCAAAGACGCGCCGATTGTGCGGAACTAAAAGCATTGATTTGCTAAAATAAATTTCACAGCGACAACTGACAACTGACAACTGACGACGGACAAATCCAAATGAACAAAATAAAAATTTTACCCGACAATCTGGCAAATCAAATCGCGGCGGGCGAAGTCGTCGAACGTCCGGCATCGGTCGTGAAAGAATTGGTCGAAAACGCGCTCGACGCGGGCGCAAAACGCTTGCAGATTGACATCGAACTCGGCGGTCGCCGCCTGATGAAAATCTCCGACGACGGCGAAGGAATGGAGCGCGACGACGCGATTCTGGCGTTTGAACGCCACGCGACATCGAAGATAAAAACGCTCGAAGATTTAGCAAAAATCGCCACTTTAGGTTTTCGCGGCGAAGCTCTCGCTTCGATTGCGTCGGTCGCCAAAGTCGAACTGATTACAAAAACAGTGGAAAATGAAGCCGCGACGAGAGTTTTAATCGAAGGCGGTAGATTGATTGATGTCAAAGACGCGGCGAGGTCGAACGGAACGACGATTACCGTCCGCGATTTATTTTTCAACACACCGGCGCGGCGGAAATTTATGCGCTCCGAAGCGACGGAAAATTATCATCTGACGAATATCGTCCAGCATTATGCGCTTGCTAATCCTGCCATCGCTTTTACTCTAACCAACAACGGACGCGAAGTTTTGCGGCTTTCACCGGCAAACGATTTGCGCGAACGAGCGTATCAGATTTTCGGTTCGCAAATGGTCGAAAGCCTTTTGAAAGTCGAAGGCGGACGCGAATACGTCGCCAAAATTTCCGGCTTCGTGTCTGCGCCGCGCGAACGCCGCACGACGCGCGACGGTCAGTATTTTTTTATCAACGGGCGTTTCGTCAAAGATCGAATTATCGCGGGCGGCTTGCTCGAAGGTTTTCGCGCCGTTCTGCCGCACGGCGTTTATCCGATTGCTTTTTTATTTCTGGAAATTCCGTTTGAAGAATTGGATGTCAATGTTCACCCGTCAAAAACCGAAGTCCGTTTCCGCCGCAGCGAAGCCGTTAAAGAAACCATCGCCGAAGCCATTCGCGGCGCGTTGACAAACGCGGGGATTGTTTCCATTCCAGATTCCAGATTCCAGATTCCAGATTCAGAACCGACTGCACCAAATGGGGGACAAATCAATTCGGAATTTGAGAATACGGATTTTGGATTTCAGAATCAAAACCAATCACCGAAGATCGAAAATCGGTTTAGCGAACAACCTAAAATCGAATTTGAAATTTCAGATTTCAAATCTGAAATTGAACCGACGGTCAAAAAATCTGATTTTTCAAACGAAAACCCTGAAAATAATTTAGCAAATAATCAGCCGCTTGAAACGGAAGTTTTCTCGAACGATTTTGAACAAAGGGCGCGGGAGAAAAGGCAGAATTCAGAAGACAGAATTCAGAATTCGGAGTTTGAAATCCGATTCCCGGAGACTTTCTCGCCTTCCGAAAACCAAAAACCAATCGCAGTAGATCAAAAGCCGGTCGCAGTAGATCAACTCTCGACTCTCGACTCTCGACTCTCGACTCCGATTGTTGATTCGGCGGCGAAAATTCCGAAAGCCGTCGAACCGGAAACGCTTTCGTCGTCAAAAATCCGCCCGCTTTCGCAGCTTCACGACAGTTTTATCATCGCGGTTGACGACGAAGGATTATTGCTGATTGACCAGCACGTCGCGCACGAGCGGATTTTGTTTGATAAATTCCGGCGCAAAGAGACGCAAAGAAAAATCGAATCGCAAAACCTTCTGCTGCCCGAAACGATTGATTTAACGCCCGCGCAAGCCGCCGCGTTCGATATTGTCGAAACTGAATTGGAAAATCTCGGCTTCGCGCTGATGAAACTTTCAGGCAGAACAGTCGCCGTCAAAGCCGTGCCGACCGATTTGCCCGCGTCGGAAGTTCGTAATCTTTTAGCGGAAATTCTCGACACGGTTGACAAGGAAAAGTTCGGCGCGGCGCGAGCGAATATCCACGACAATATTGCTGCGAGTTTGGCGTGCAAAGCCGCCGTCAAAATCAATATGAAACTGACGCTCGAAAAAATGCAGTGGCTGATTGATAAACTTCTGACGACTTCTTCGCCGACGACCTGCCCGCACGGACGACCCGTGATTTTGCGTTTGACGATGAAGGACATCGAACGCGGTTTTCATCGAACTTAAACTCATCTCAGTTTAGGAAGCAAATAATCAAACGTGCAAATAACTGTTCACTATTCACTATCAACTATTCGCTATTAAACGAAACCATCTTCCCGTTTAATAGCGAATAGTTGATAGTGAATAGTTGATAGTTTTAACATCCGTGCGACGCTCAGAGATGCTTATTCGTCCGGTTAAAATTAAATTTATACTTGAAGACAAACTGTAACTCTTTGCCGTTTTTTAAAATTCAATTCCCTGCTGCGCGAAGATTCCGGCGTGAAAAGGGTGTTTAATTTCCTTCATTTCGGTTACTAAATCCGCTATTTCAATCAATTCAGGAGGCGCGTTTCTGCCGGTCAGAACGATGTGCAGATGCGGCTGTTTTTCGCGGACTGATTTTAATTCCTCTAAAACTTTCGTTAAATCTAAAAATTTATAATCCAATACATAAACGAGTTCGTCGAAAACGAGCAGATCGTATTCCTCGCTGTGCATTTTCTGCTTGCAAAGTTCCCAGGTTTCTTCGGAAGTTTTGATGTCCTGCGCCGGATCGTTCGTGTCCCAGGTGAAGCCGTCGCCCATCGTGTGAACTTCGATTCCTAATAATTCAGCCGATTCGTGTTCGCCGTAGCGGTCGTTTTTCGACTTCATAAACTGGATCATACAACAGTTCATTCCGCGTCCCGCCGCCCGCATCATCAAGCCGAGCGCGCACGTTGTTTTGCCTTTGCCGTCGCCCGTGTTGACCATCAGCAAGCCTTTGGTGTTTTCCTTGTAACCTTCGCGCCGCCATTTATATTTTTTTTCTTTTTTTTCAGTCATCTTTGATATTTACGATAGCGAAAAATTTCTATGTGTTCTATGTTTCTATGTGTTTAATCAATTTCTTGAAACACATAGAAACATAGAACACATAGTTTTTGATTTCATTCGCCCTCGGTTTTGATTTTGACACAAAAAAATCGCCAATCATATATCGTCGAATGCTTTTCCCGACGATATATGATTGGCGATTTTCCAAAATTTCGCGCTGCAATTAAACCAGAACCAATTCCGAATCGCGCAGTTTCGTCGTGTCGGCGGCTTTTTCGATGGCGGCGGTTAATGCGTTGAGAATTTGTTTTTCGAGTTCGTTCCAATCGCCTTCGACGCGCAAGCCGGAAGCGTTGCGGTGTCCGCCGCCGCCGAATTTTTCGGCGACACGGGCGACATTGATGTCGCCCTTCGAGCGCAGACTGCACCGATAAGCATCGGGTTGGACTTCGCGCATATATAAAACGGCTTCAATTTCCTTGGCGGCGAGCGGGATGTTGACGAATCCGTTATTGTCGCCGTCAACCGAATCGGCGTTTTCCGCCATTTCCAAAGTTTGGCGCATCACGGCGATTTTTCCCGTTTCATCACGGCGCACGGTATCGAGAACCTGTCGCAATAATTCGATGCGGCTCCAAGGATAAGAATTATAAATGACCTCGGAGATATTCGCCGGTTTGACTCCGACCTTAATTAATTCGGAAGCGACTTTTAAAGTGCGGTCAGTCGTGTTGGAAAAATGAAACGAGCCGGTGTCGGAAACGATGGCGAGATATAAACATTCGGCGATTTCTCTGGAAATTCGCCCGCCGATGGCTTTGCAGAGATTGTAAATCATTTCGCCGACCGCCGAAGCCGTTGCGTCAATCCAGTTGATCGTACCGAAATGTTCCGATGTCGAGTGATGGTCAATGTTGACGGTTACCTGCGCGTCCAGATTGCCGATGCCGGGACGCGCCAGGTCGGAACATTCGATGACGAAAACCGCGTCGTATTTGCCGTTGACCTCACTGACCTGTTTGATTTCGTTCGCGCCGGGAAGGTCAACGTAAGAAATCGGAATCGGATCGCGTAAAACGATTTCGGCGGTCTTTCCCAGAGAGCGAAGAAGCCAGCACAAACCTAAAGACGATCCAACGCCGTCGCCGTCGGGACGAACGTGCGTGGTAATCGCAAAACTCTGCTTATTTTCAATTAACTCGACTACTTGACTTAACATCTTTTCAACAACGAAATCCGCTAAAGTTAAAAATAGAAACTACGTTTGGTTCTCATTTTCCATTTTTTCTTCAACGTCATTCGTCAATCCTATTTCTTCCAGCAATTCCCCGATGCGCGCGGCGTTTTCTTCTGCCGTATCGCGCACGAAATTGAGATGCGGCGCGTGGCGCAAACCCAAATTCAGCGTAACTTGTTGTCTGATAAAAGTCGCGGCGTGCTGCAAGGCTTTTAACGCTTCTTTAATCTGTGCTTCCGTTCCCTGCACGACGACGAAAACTCTCGCGTCGCGGGTATTTTCCGACACCTGCACATCGGTTACGGTAACAGATAAGAGGCGCGGGTCGTCGAGTTCAAAACCGACAATTTCCGCAATTTCTTCGCGTAAGGTTTCCGCTAATCTTTCAGGTCTTCTCATTTACTGTAGTGAAACCGGCACGAAACTATGATGATTTCTTCGCCGCTGACTCGATAAATCAAACGATGTTCTTGAGTAATTCGTCTTGACCAGAGTCCTTTCAGTTCGTGTTTCAATGGTTCGGGTTTGCCGATTTCTGAAAACGGATTGCGTTTGATGTCTTTGATGAGGTCGAAAATTTTCACTAAAACAGCTCTGTCCGCTTCCAGCCAAAAACTCATTTCGTTGAAAGCCTTCGGAAGAAGTATTACTTTTTCCATAAATTTTCCAACTCATTAACATCAACTTCAATAAAGTTTTCCGGCTGCTTCAATTCTTCCAAAGCCTCCATCAAATTTTTGCGATTGGCTTCGGTCGAAAGCAGATATTCGGTCGTGTCCATCTCTTCTTCGACCAGAACGATGACTTCGACTTCTGTTCCGACCGGCAAATCCGGCGCGAAAATTTCGACCGCGCCGTTTTCCCTGACTGTCGCCCTTTCTTTGATTGCTGTAATCATTTTTTATAACTCCGTCGCCGCGATTTTTTCGATGATAAACGCTTCGATTTCGTCCTCGACTTTGATGTCGTTGAAGTTGACCAGGCTGATGCCGCATTCAAAGCCCTGTCGGACTTCGTTAGTATCTTCCTTGAAGCGTTTGAGCGATAAAATATCGCCCGTCCAGACGACTACGCCGTCGCGGATAATTCGGGCTTTTGCCTGTCGGCGAATCAAGCCGTCGCTGACGCGGCAGCCGGCAATCGTGCCGACTTTCGAGACTTTGAAGGTTTCCTGCACGACGGCTTTGCCGAGAATCGTTTCCTTTTCAATCGCGTCGAGCATTCCGATCATCGCGGCGCGAATTTCTTCTTCGATTTTGTAAATAATCGAGTGCAGGCGAATGTCAACGTCTTCGTTTTTCGCCGTGTCCGCCGCCCGATGTTCGGGGCGCACGTTGAAACCGATGATGACGACCGCCGTCGAAGTTACGTCAGCCTGCGTCGCCGAGGCGAGCAGTACGTCCGATTCGGTAATCGCGCCGACACCTGAGCGAATCACGCGAACTTTGACTTTTTCCGTCGAAAGTTTTTCGAGCGTCGAGCGCAGAACTTCGACCGACCCCTGCACATCGGCTTTCAAAATAACCAAAAGCTCTTTGATGTCTGCTAGACCGAGCGACTCGATACCGCGTTTGGTCGTCTTGAGCATCGCGGCTTGACGCGCCTGCATCTGCCGCTGACCGGCAATCGTCACGGCTTTATCAATGTCGGAGACGACCTGAAAAGTGTCGCCCGCCTGCGGAACGCCCTGCAAACCGAGAACTTCGACCGGCGTGGCGGGCGGTGCTTCGGTAACGATTTCGCCGCGATCTGAAAACATCGCGCGAACCTTGCCGTAATACTGCCCGACGATAAACGGGTCGCCGACGCGCAGAGTTCCCTGCTGAACCAAAACCGTCGCCACCGAACCGCGTCCTTTATCGAGTTTCGCTTCCAGCACGACTCCCGAAGCGAGTCTGGTCGGACTCGCCTTTAATTCCAAAATGTCGGCAGAAAGCAGAACCGTTTCGAGCAAAGTATCGAGATTTTCGCGCTTCTTCGCCGAAACCGCAATCATTTCCGTTTCGCCGCCCCAATCAACCGGCTGTAATCCGAGACTGGCAAGTCCCTGTTTAACTTTATCCGGGTTGGCATCCGGTTTATCAATTTTGTTGATGGCGACGATGATCGGAACGCCCGCCGCTCTGGAATGTTCGACGGCTTCGATGGTTTGCGGCATTACGCCGTCGTCAGCCGCCACAACGAGAATAACCACATCGGTCGCTTTCGCGCCGCGCGCACGCATCATCGTAAAGGCTTCGTGTCCGGGAGTGTCGAGAAAAACGACGCGCCGCTGTTCGTCTTTGTTGTCGGGATTCTGCACGAAAACGCTGTATGCGCCGATGTGCTGCGTGATTCCGCCCGCTTCGCCTTCCGCGACATTATCCGAACGAATCGCGTCGAGCAGGGAAGTTTTACCGTGGTCAACGTGACCCATTACCGTTACGACCGGCGGGCGCGAAACTTCCACGTCGTCCGAATCGGAAGCGATCAAATCTTCAAATTCCTGTTCGATGACCATTTCCTCGAACGGGACGAAGCTGACGGCATAACCGTAGCTTTTGCCCAACTCAATCGCCATATTTTCGCCGATTGGCTGGTTGAGCGTCGCAAAAACTCCGCGTTTGACGAGCAGCTGCACGATGTCGCGGGGCGTAACGCCCAACGCTTCTGAAAATTCCCGGATGGTCGCGCCTTCGGTCAAACGAATCGTTTTCAGATTATTGCTGTCAACTTTGCCGACTTGCTGCAACAGACGCTCTTCGATGGACAGCGGACGCGGCGCGGCGATTTCTCTTTCGTCAAATCTTCCGCCTTTATCGCCGAATTTGCCGCCTTTTTTGACATTGCGACCGGGTTTGCGATTTTGTCCGGCGGGCGGCACATAGACGGTTTGCGGCGTGGCGGTTTCGCCCGGAGTACCGCGCAGTTCGCCGGGACGATTGCCGCCGCGCTGGTCGCGTCGTCCGTCAGTTCGCTTGCCTCTTTCGGTTTTGTCAGTGCTTAATTTGCCGCTCTTGGTCTGCGCTTCGCTGACCACGCGCTCGCCGGGTTTGACTCCGGCGTTGAGTGCTTTTTGAGTCAGCGTGAGCTGCTTGATCTGCGTTCCCGTCGGACGCAAAACCCGCGTCGTAGTTTTCGGCGATTCGTCCTGAACTTTTTGTTCGACGACTTCGACGACTTCGGCGGGCGCGACTTCCACCGGCGTTTCCGGCGCGGCGGTTTCGACAATTTCTTCCGCAACCGGCGGCGCAGATTCAACTTCGACAATTTCCGGCGGCGGTTCGACAATAATCCGCTTTCTTAATTCCTTAATTTGTCCGGCAACCTTCGGCGCAGTTTCAGTTGTGGTCAGCCTTTGCACTTGCGGCACTCGTTCGCTTCTCGTTTCCGGCAGACGAACTTCCGTCTCCGCCGTTTCGCCAACGGATGTTTCGATTCTGGCGGGGTCTTTCTTAATGACTTTAACCAACCGCTTCGGCGCGGCTTCCGTTTTCGGAAAGTATTTATTGCGAACTTTTTCCGCCAATTCCTTACTCACGGAGTTGGACGGCACACTGACATCCGCACCTTCCCGGCGCAATTCTTCAATCACGCGCTTGGTGTCCTGCTTCAAATCTCTTGCTAAATCGTAAATCCGAACTGATGATCCTACCGCCATATTTTAATTTAACCCTTATTCCGGCAATTTTTTTTATCAAATCAGCCGTTCAAACCGTAAGTATTTTATCTTTCAATTTCTCATAAATAATTTACTTACTCCTTTTCAGATGAACCTTCCCTGTCTTTTTCAATCGTTTCGCCGTTACCGTCGTCCGTTGATTCGCTCTCAAGCGATTTTTCGTCGGCGACTTCTAAAATATCCTCTGATGTCTCCAACGTATTTGTGCTGGAAGAAATTCCCGGAATATCTTCTGAATCTTCAACGCTTTTCGTTTCAGCCGCCGTCTGACTTTCTCCGACCGGCAAATCTTCAGTCGCCGCCTCAGCTTCGACATTTTCGTCGGTCGTTTCCGAATTTTCTTCCGAATCCGTCGTCTCTCCGTTTTCCGGGTTTTCGTCAGGTTCGGTCGTTTCGACCTGAGCGTTACGCGCTTCGACAATGGACTTTGCCGCGCCGATGATTTTTTCGGCATCGTCTAAACTCACATCGAGAATATCAACCAAATCGTCAACCGAAGTCGCCGCCAGCGTTTCGACATCCGTGATGCCTTTTTCCTTCAAATCGGCGGCTTGTCCGGCAGTTACGCCCTGCAAAGCCGTTATCGGAACGGCTTCACCGCTTGCCATCATTTTGCCCATTTGCAAAGCGATTTCTTTCTTCAAGAGTTCCTCGCTCACGATGTCAATATCCCAGCCGACAAGCCGTGTCGCCAACCTCACGTTCTGACCGCGTTTGCCGATTGCCAGTGAAAGCTGATCTTCATTAACAATAACTTCCATTTTGCGGTGATTGATGTCGGTGATTCGCACCTGCGAAACCTTCGCCGGACTCAGAGCATTTGCCGCAAAAACCGAAGGCTCGTCCGACCATTCGATAATGTCAATTTTTTCGCCGCGCAATTCCTTAATAATCGCCTGCACCCGCGAGCCTTTCATCCCGACGCACGCGCCAACCGGATCAACGTCTTTTTCGTTGGATGCGACGGCGATTTTGGCGCGGTCGCCCGGTTCTCTGACGGCGGATTTAATGATCACCGTATCGTCATAAATTTCCGGCACTTCCATTTCAAAAAGCCGTTTCAAAAGTTCCGGCGAAGTGCGCGAAGCGACGATTTGCTGACCTTTCAATTCTTTTGAAACGTCGGCGATGACGACGCGAATCCGCTCGCCCTGATTCCACGTTTCGTTACGCGCCTGATGGTCGCGCTTCGGCACAATCGCTTCGAGATTATTGCCTAAATCAACCACCATATCGCCGCGCTCGAAGCGTTTGACCGTCCCATTTATTAAAGTTCCGATCTTGTCAACGTATTCGTCATAAACTTTTTCACGAATCGCCTCGCGTACTTTCTGAACTAAGATTTGTTTCGCCGTCTGCGCCGCGATGCGCCCTAATTCTTCGGTCGGCAAAGGAATCAGAAGCATATCGCCGAGTTCGACTTCATCTCCCGCCAATTCCTGCGCTTCTTCGAGGGACAACTCGCTCGACGGATTTTCGACGACGGTAACGACTTCCTTCTGCGCCGAAATCTCAATCGTGCCGTCTTCCATATTCCAGTCAACCTGAATGCTGTCGCCGGTTTTGTCCTGCGTTTTGAATTGTTTGCGCGCCGCCGCTTTGACGGCTTCCTTCATCGCCTCGATTACTAAATCGCGGTCAATTCCCTGCTCGCTGACTAACGCTTCGATACTCTGTCCGATAGATGTCATATTCTTTATAGTGGTGAGTGGTGAATGGTGAATGGTAAGCGGAAGAGTTTGAACCGTGTTCGGTTTTTCACTCACCACTCATCACTCACCACTCACCACTATCCCCGTTTCAATTCTTGTTCTAAATCAATTTCCAGATTCGCTTTGGCGACCGCACTAAACGGAAATCTTATGGTGCCTCTGGTTTTGTCGTCGAAAACGATTTCTTCATTTTCAATGCCGACGATCCGCCCGCGAAAATTCTTTTGTCCGTCAACCGGCGCGTTCAATTTTACTTTCGCCAAACTTCCCGCAAACTTTTCAACATCTTTCAGGCTATAAAGTTCGCGCTCCAATCCCGGCGATGAAACTTCCAAGATGTAAGCCGCCGGAATAAAATCTTCCGTGTCGAAGATTTTTTCCAGATCGCGGCTCATCGCCGTACAATCTTCGTGCATCACGCCGCCTTCCTTATCTATGAAAATGCGAACGGTTAAATTTTTACCCGAACCGGCGACTTCGGCGCGAACCAATTCGAGATTATTTTTTTCCGCCGTTCGAGCCGCCGCTTCGCCGACTCTCTCTTCGATTAAATGTTTCATCGGAAACGTCTTTCGCCCAAAATAAAAAGTGGGCGCGAAACCCACCGAAAACGTCCCTACGTCTTGCAGGAAACGAATATCATACACGAACTCAAAACCCATTGGCAAGCGAATCTATTCGATGCCGGTTTTCAGTTTGCCGATTGCCACGTTTATTTCATTAAACTTTTTCTCCAACTGCTGAAAATTTCCTTCGGAAGTGTTTGAAGAAAATTCCTCGAGCAAAATCAAAAACTGTTTGGTTTCAGCAGCGATTCGTGTCGCTTCTTTTTTTAAAAGCTGCGTTTTATCCGGCTGGTCGCCGCCGGTTTTCTTGACTTCCTTCACGCCCCAGTGCGTAATTTTAACGAAATTAAGTTTCGGCGTTTCGGCGATCCAGCCCTGTCCGCTCAACATCTGAAAAATGTCATTGTAATTACCCAGAAATCCCTGATTTTTAACCAAATCTTTTAAATCGGTCGTTACCGAATCTTTTCCGCCGGTAACTTCATAAAGTTTCATTAAAACTTTGTGATAAACATCCATATTAAGAGTTCGCCGCCAATTTCAAAAGTAAGCAGAACAAGATTAATCTGCCGTCGAAATATTCTCAAAAGCCAACCGCGCCGCGCCTAAAATTCCGGCATCATCTCCCAGTACAGCGCGAACGATTTTAGCACGCCTTCCGGGTTCACGATAAGAACGGCTTTTGATTTCAGCCTGCATAAACGGTAGAAATAAATCCCAGCCGTCCGCCGCACCGCCGCCGATAACGATAATTTCCGGGTTGAGGACATTTATCAAACCGGCGAGCGCGATGCCCAGATAAAATCCCTGCTGCCGGAAAACTTCGATGGCAAGCGCGTCGCCGTTTTTGCCGGCTTGATATATTTCTAACGCGGTCGGATTATTGTTCTCAACCAACTGCGATTCGGGGAATTTTTCGCTTAATTCAAAGAACAAACGCTTGACCGCCGATGCCGAGGAATACTGTTCGACGCAACCGACAGAGCCGCAACCGCACGGCGCACCGAACGGTTCGACGCAGATATGCCCGATTTCTCCGGCAGTCCCGTCAATTCCGCGCAGGATTTTTCCATCTATAATAATCCCGCCGCCGACTCCGGTGCCGAGCGTTACGCAGATCGAATTTTTAAACTCTCTCGAAGCTCCGCACCAGCTTTCTCCAATGGCGGCGGCATTAGCGTCATTTTCCAAAAAACACGGCAGATGCAGCAAGTTTTCGATTTCACCGACAATGCCGAAATCATTCAACGCCGAAACATTCGGAGCCTGCAAAACCATTCCCTTTTCGACGCTGACGGTTCCCGGCACGACCGTTCCGATTCCTATTATATTTCCTTCGGATTCGACGGCGCTGCGACATTCCTCCGCTTCATCCGTGATTAAGGAAATTATCTCCTGCACATCCTCGGTCAGCGGAGTATTGCGCTTAGTGCGAAAAAGAATTTCTCCGCTGCGGTCAATCGCCGCCACCCGTAAATTGGTTCCGCCCAAATCAGCAGACAAAACGATTTCTCTTTTCATCTTTAATCTTTTGACAACAGTCAGCAATATTTTCAGGGTTTGAAACTGAGACCCCGAACGACATTCGATACGAACGTCTAAGAATAACAGATTTCCAGCCAAAATTTCCTGCAAATGAAACTTTAAATATACACGGAGTATATGTTATAAAATAAATGACTTCTAGGTTTTATAAAATATTATAAGCCTAATCAAATCGAACCCGTAAAATTTTCCGTTTATTACAGGAATTTATTGACATTAGCGCATAATTCGTGTAAAAGATTCAAAGGTTTGATTTTTTGAAATTATTTATTCAACGCGATACAAGAGGAGAAAGTATGAACAGCAAAACATGGATTCAGAAGGCACTATCAACGTGCTTAGTGGTTGCAATTCTGGCAACCTGCTCAATGTTCACCCTGGCTAATTCGGAAAGAATGGTCGGTGAATTAACGATTTCGGGTGGAAACTCAAACGGCGCATTTGTTCAGGTCAACGGCGAAGCCGCGCAGAGCGGTCGCTCAATCTTTTCGTCCAGCACGATCAGCACGCCGGAAAATGCCGGAGCAATTATTGATATGGGAAAATCCGGCAAAATCGAACTCGCTCCGAATACGACTTTGACTTTGGCTTTTAACGAAAAAAGCATCAGCGGCGATTTGTCAGCCGGTCGAGTAAGTGTCCTTAGTTCCTCTGAAGCCGTGAACATCAAAACCGCCAATGGAATAACTGCTAAACTTAATGCAGGTGATTCGACGACGGCAGCCGGCAAAACGCAGGACGATGACGACACCGCTACCGGCGGAAGCGGCGGCAACTGGGTAGTCTGGGCTTTAGTTCTCGGCGGCGCGGCGGCAGGAATTATTATTGCGGCGACTACTGATAACAACCGTGTCAGTTTGGGCGGCAACAGCACTGTGATTAGCCCGACCCGCTAATTCTTAAAACCTTTCTTGAATGATTTGAGTTTTAAATTATA
This sequence comes from uncultured Pyrinomonadaceae bacterium, assembly GCA_964244835.1. Taxonomy (GTDB): domain Bacteria; phylum Acidobacteriota; class Blastocatellia; order Pyrinomonadales; family Pyrinomonadaceae. The sequence continues at coordinate 48,784 of CAXTKJ010000018.1, read as the reverse complement.
AACTGAGAAAGGTTTATTACTTTTTATAAGGTTTGATACAGGAGGAGATTAAATATAATGCTCGGCACAAAATTGATTCGTAAATCACTAACATTATTAACCGCCGTTGCCGTCTGGAGTGCTTTTTCAATGATTGCATTTGCCGCTCCCGGCGACTTGATGGGTGAAATAACCGTTATCGGACAGGTATCCGTCAACGGACAAACAGTTGTTAATAATTCCACTTTAACTTCCGGCAGCACCATCGTTACCGGAGCCAATTCATCTGCGGTTATTAATTTAGGTAAAAACGGCAGAGTCGAAATTCTTTCGGATTCATCAGCGACATTAAGATTCAGCGACAACAGCATAGTCGGAATGTTATCGGCTGGAAAAATTCGTGTTTCCAACGCCGCCGGTGTCGGAACGACCGTTACGACCAGAAATTCAACCGTCATCGCAGACGCAAGCCAGGCGAATGTTTTCGGCGTTGATGTCGGCTGCGGCGACGAAGACCGCTGCGCTCAGACTTATGTTGAAACAACGACTGGTTTGGTTACGTTGAGAAACGGTTCAACTGACAAACAAGTTGCTGCTGGAACTGACGCAACTTACGGCAATCCTTCACAGACGGGTTGCAAACCTTGTCTGCGTCCGGGCAGCGCGGCTCCGGTTGCAACTGCCGGTTTGGGTGCGGGCGCAATCGCGGCAATCCTGCTCGCGGCTGCGGGTGCAGTCGGTGCGGCAGTGTTTTTAGGTTCGGATACCGAAACCGAAGTCGGCGGCGGCGCAATCATCGTTAGCCCTTCTCGCTAAAATTTATCGCGTGGTCTTCTTTTGTATCAGTTACAAATGTAATGCTTAGCGTGTAAAAAATTTTACGGGTCATATTGAAAGATGTGACCCGTAAAATTTTTGTCTGGGTTGTGAATTATTTAACAATATAAAATTATTTAACTTTATTATTTATGCACATTGCAGTTATCGGAACAGGTTATGTTGGATTGGTAACAGGGGCGTGTTTCGCCGAATTTGGCGTTGAAGTTACCTGTGTTGATGTTGACAAAGGAAAGATTGACCGTCTTAACGAAGGAATTATTCCTATTTATGAACCCGGTTTAGATCAGATTGTCGAGCGTAATTCCAAAGCCGGCAGACTCCATTTTACGACTGATATTAAATCCGCCGTCGAGCAGGCTCTGGTCGTTTTTCTGGCAGTCGGAACACCGCCGAAAGAAGACGGCTCGCCTGATATGAGCTATTATCAGCAGGCGGCGAAAGACATCGCCGAAGCGATGAACGGTTATAAAGTCCTGGTCACAAAATCAACCGTTCCGGTCGGCACCGGCAAATGGCTGCGTGAATTCGTGGCGGAAAATCAAACGACGAAGACAAATTTCGGAGTCGCTTCAAACCCTGAATTCCTGCGTGAAGGCGCGGCGATTGACGATTTTATGCGTCCTGATCGAGTGGTCGTCGGCAGTAACGAGCCGGATGCGATTGCGATTATGAAAGACCTTTATCGCCCGCTGTATCTGATCGAAACGCCCGTCGTCATTACATCACTTGAAGCCGCCGAACTTATCAAATACGCGGCGAACGCTTTTCTGGCGACCAAAATCACGTTTATTAATGAAATCGCCAATCTTTGCGATGCCATCGGCTGCGACGTTCACGACGTGGCTCGCGGAATGGGAATGGACAACCGCATCGGACGCAAATTTCTGCATCCGGGTCCGGGTTACGGCGGTTCGTGTTTCCCGAAAGACACTCGCGCGTTCACAAAAGTCGGCGATAAATACGATGTGGAAACCTCAGTCGTTGATGCAGTAATCAAAGCTAACGAATTTCAGCGACAGGCGATGATTCCGAAAATCGAAAAACTGCTCGGCGAAATCAGCGGCAAGCAAATCGGCGTTCTCGGTCTTTCTTTCAAACCGGAAACCGACGATATGCGCGAATCTCCGGCGACCGATATTATCCGTGAACTGCAAGCTCGCGGCGCGAAAATCAAGGCTTACGACCCGGTAGCGATGGAAGAAGCGAAACACCTGCTTTCCGACATCGAATACGCGACGGACGAATATGATGCCATCAAAGATGCCGACATTCTGGTCATCGTAACCGAATGGAATCAGTTCCGCGCTCTGGATATGAACAAGGTCAAACAGCTTTTGAAATCACCGAAAATCGCCGACCTTCGCAATATCTACGAACCGAACGATATGCGCGAAATGGGATTTGAATACGTCGGTGTAGGAAGATAATTATCTGGTAATAACGATTAAAAGATGAGAAATAAATTTTTGTTTCTCATCTTTTTTTATCTCTATGAATCTGTGTTAATCTGTCTTTTCTTTTATTTCGACAAAATTTATGGCACTGACAAATAAAGTTTTGATTACCGGCGGCGCGGGTTTCATCGGTTCTAATCTGGCGGACGAACTAATCAAACAAGGCGCGAAAGTCGTGATTTTGGACAATTTCGTTACCGGCTTTCGTGAAAATCTTGAAGAGATCAGCGGCGATTTCGATTTTATCGAAGGCGATTTGAACGACGATGGTAAATTAACTCAGGCAATCGAAAACGTCGAAATAATTTTTCATCAAGCCGCTCTGCCTTCGGTTCCGCGCTCGGTTGATAATCCTGCCGAAACTCATCAGGCGTGCGTCAACGGAACTTTTAATCTGCTTTTAAAAGCCAAAGAAAATAATGTAAAGCGCGTTATTTACGCTGCTTCGAGTTCCGCTTACGGCGATCAGGAAACATTGCCGAAAGTCGAAACGATGTCGCCCGAACCGTTGTCGCCGTATGCTGCCGCTAAACTGATGGGCGAGTATTATTGTCAGGTTTTCACGAACGTCTATGGATTGGAAACGCTCTGCCTGCGTTATTTTAATGTTTTCGGTCCGCGCCAAAATCCTTCGTCGCAGTATTCAGGCGTGATTTCGCGCTTTGTGGACGCGCTGATGGCGGATAAAACTCCCGTCATCTACGGCGACGGCGAAACGACGAGAGACTTCACATACATCGCCAACGTCGTTGACGCGAATATCAAAGCCGCGCAGACTTCCAAAGGCATCGGACAAGTGATGAACGTCGCCAACAGCGAACGAGTTTCGCTGAATGAATTGCTGGAAGTGTTAAAGAAAATCACCGGCAAAGAAACGGTTTCCGCTGAATATCTGCCGGAAAGAAAAGGCGATGTCAAGCATTCGCAGGCGGACAATCAAAGAGCGATTGAATATCTCGGTTATGAAAAACTCGTCGGTCTGGAAGAAGGTTTGATAAATACGATTGACTGGTGGAAAAACAGCCGTTTTGCCAAGCAGATGGCGACTTCAGTGTAATTGTCTGTTTTAAAAAAGTAATGTCCGCGAACTATTTGATAGTTCGCGGACATTACTTTTTGTTCATCTTTACATTCTGGAAATTTACTTTCTTTTGACGATGACGAGCGTGATGTCGTCGTTCGCGGGCGCGGTTTGCGTGAAAGCGGAAAGTGCAGATTCGACTTTATCGCGCAAGCCAGCCGCCGACGCTTTTAGATTTTTGCTGACGACCTGCGTCAGTCTTTCCATTCCGAATTCATCGCCTTTTAAATTATTCGCTTCCGAAACGCCGTCCGAATAAATTATCAAAGCCTCATTCGGTTCGAGTTTGGCAGTTCCGACTTCAAATTCCGCCATCGGTATAATTCCGAGCGGAAAGCCGCCCGATTCGAGCAGTTTTACCGTTCCGTCAACGTGACCGATGAGCGGCGGATTGTGTCCGGCGTTGATGTATTTCAAAACGCCGGTTGCCGGCTCGAGTTCGGCAATAAAAAGCGTGACGAAACGATTGGTCGGCGTGTTTTCAGCGAGATATTCATTGACCGATTTCACGGTCTGCTCCAACGAAGTTTTCGCCGCGACCTGTCCGTGAATCGCGGCGTGCAGGCTCGACATCAAAAGCGCGGCGGCAGTTCCCTTCCCTGAAACGTCGCCGAGCGCGATCAGCATTTTGCCTTCGCCGGTCGGAATAAAATCATAATAATCGCCGCCGATTTCATAACAGGAGAACGAGATTCCCTGAAACTCGTAACCGTCCATCACCGGCGGCGCAGACGGCTGAAAACGCTGCTGGATTTCCGTCGCCAGTTCGAGTTCATTTTTGATGCGCTCTTTTTCAAATCGTTCTTCAAGCAGTTTCGCATTCTCGACGCGAATCGCCGCGACCGAAGCCAAAGTCGTCAAAATATTCAAATGCTCTTCCGAAAAACTCGCCTTTTCAGTCGGCGAATCGGCATAAACAATTCCGAAAACTTCGTTCTGGCTAACGCTTAGAGGCACGGCTAAAACCGAACGAATGCCGAGCAGCAGCATCGTCTGGCTGGCGTAACGCGGGTCGTGTTGGGCATCGGAAGTTAGCACGGAATTGCCCTTTTTCATCACCTCTTCCATCACCGTGCGGCTGATGCGGACTTCTTCGAGCTGTTCTTCTTTGCCGCGCATTCGCGCCACGGTAATTTTCATTCCGTCTTCCGCTGTTTCGTCGCGCAGCATAATCACGCATCTTTCGGCAGGAACGGCTTCAAACACCAGCGACGCAACCTGATTCAGCGTTTCGTCCAGACCACTCGATGAAAGCAAAGCGACTCCGACTTTGCTGATTAAAGCCAAAAGTTCGGTGCGCGTCGAAAACTGCGATTCGAGAATTTCCGCCGTCGGATTGGTGTTGCGGTTAAAAGCGATGGTTTTTGAGGGATCGAGAGCTTCGGTATTGTCGGCGATCAGCGTCGCGTTTTTGCTCGCCCGCAGACGTTCGTCTTCAAAAATAATCGAAGTCTCGCCGATTTGAATTTCACCGCCGGAAGTCAAAGGAATCGGCGACGAAACAGGCGAGCCGTTATAGCGAGTACCGTTTGCCGAACCCAAATCCAGCAGCCAGAAAGCATCGCCTTCCTTTCGCACTTCGGCGTGCAGACGCGACGCAAACGCATCTGGAATACAGACATCGCTGCGGGCGGAACGTCCGATGGTCGTTCGCAGACGCGACAAAAAAACTTTATCAATCGGACGGTCGGCGGTTTTGACGATTAGTTGCGGCATAGATTTAATTACGAATTACAAATGCTTGTATTGAAAGATAAAGATTGTTTTTCTAAATTCATCTGCCTATCGGATTGAATCCGACAAACTAAAATTCGTAATTCGTAATTTGAAATTCGTAATTCGTTCTTCATTTCTTCTCAATTCTTTTCCGCCCGTAAACGACGATGGTTCCGGCGAGAAGATCGTGCAGAGTACGTCCGCTGGAATTGACGGCGGCGATTAAAAGTCCTAATCCGCCGGTCAAAATAGTCAGCGGATAACCAATCAAATGCCGAACCAAAAGGCGGCTGAACGAAGCGGCACCGCCATCGGTTTTGACGACGCGCAAGCCGGTCAGCATTTTTCCGATGCTTTGCCCGCTGAACATCGGGAAAATTACGAAATTGGTAATTCCGAATAAAATCATAATCAGCCAGCCGGCATTGCTGACTTCGCTGTTCAAAAGTTTCGCGCCGTCATATTCAAAACTTCTGCCGATCAGCAAACTGACGACGGGAACGGCGATGAGCAGAATGTAATCAATCAGAAGTGCGCCGCAGCGCAGTAAAAATGGGGCTTTTAACCGCTCGACATCGAAATCTACGATAGTCGGGACAGTTTTCATTCGGGTTGTCGGGATGGCTTTTTCTACTCGCGTACTCATCTTTAGGTTTCTAGTTTCTGGTTTCTGGTTTCTAGTATGAAATTCTAATTCCGAGTTCTAGGCTTTCAACCAGAAACCAGAAACCAGAAACTAGAAACCTAATCTCATCCGAGAATAAAATGTAAGGTCGTGTCTCCTAATCTGATCTTATCGCCGTTGGTCAAAAGTTTCGGCTGGCGCGGCTGTAACCGTACGGTGTCGCTGACGACGGGCAAAACATAAGTTCCGTTTGAAGAACCTAAATCTTCCACCATAAACTCGTTGCCTTCGCGCCAGATTCGGGCGTGGCGACGGGAAATTTTCGTCTGCGGATCGTATTTTGATAAATCAACTTCGGGAAAAATATTCGATTGCGGACCGCGCCGACCGACGAGATTATCTTCCTTTTCAAGACGAAATGCTGGCTGTTCGAGTTCATTTGTCCCGATAATCAAAAGCTGTGCGGTCAAAGGGACGGGCGAATAATTTTCCGAATGAACGCCTTCCTGCGCGAGCGGCTGTTTCGCTCCGCAGAACGCACAGAACATATCGGTCGCCACGATTTTCTGCCCGCAAAAACCGCAAAAAACGGGTTGGTCGGACAAGGCGACGGGCGACGGAGCTTCCTTCACGCCGAAAGTTACCGTTCCGCGTTTCAGGTTTTCCTGATGCTCTTCCAATGCCTGACGCATTTCGGCGGCGGAGGCAAAACGCTTGTCGGCGTTGTATTCGACCGCCCGCATCAAGATTCTTTCCATCTGATCGGACAACTGCGGATTGATCTGGCGCGGGCGCGGATTTTTTTGGAAATCAAAAATCAACAGCGGATTGCTCTGCGGGTCTGCGCCGGTCAAAAGATGAAACATCGTCGAACCCAAACTATAAATATCCGAGCGCGATTCGACGTTGCCGCTGAAAAGTTCCGGCGGCGCGTAGCCCATCGTACCAACCGCCGTTACGCCTTTTTCTTCCTTGTTGACCCAGCGGGCGATGCCGAAATCAATCAACATTGTGCGCCCGGAATTACCGTCAACCATAATGTTGGCGGGCTTCAAATCACGATAGACAATCGGCGGCTGACGATTGTGCAGATAATCCAGAACGTCGGACAACTGAACCGCCCACTGCGTAACCTCCGCTTCGTCAATCCGTCCGGTCGGCGCGGAACGCAGGCGCGAAGACAGATCGCCGCCGGAAATATATTTCATTACAAGATAAAATCTTGCTTCTTTGTCGTCGAAGAAATAATCGTAAATCGTCGGAATTGATTGGTGATCGAGCGATGTTAAAAGCAGCGATTCGCGCTTAAAATCGTTGATGGCTTTGTCCTGCTGTTCTTCTTCGATGTAGGACTGCACCATTTCCTTGACGGCGCGGAGAACGCCGCCCAGGTTTTTATCCGAAGCCAGATAAACCGCGCCCATTCCGCCGCCGCCGATTTTGCGGACGATTTCGTAACGCCCGTTCAAAACCGTACCTTCGTCGAGCGTTTGCAGTTTCTGTTTCTTTCTCCCGTCCGTGTCGCTGCCGACTAAATTCGGCTGCGTGAAAGACTTTTCTTCGGCGACCGCCGGCGCGACGGCGATTGGCGCAGCGACTTCGGGAATCGGCAGTTCAACTTCCGGCGTTTTATCCGCTTCGGGCGCGGATTTTTCCATAATACTGACCGAATCGAAACGCGACGGCGGAAACGATTCTTCGACGGGCAGTTCAGCCGAAGGCATCACAATCGGTTTCTCGACCACGACCGCGACATCCTTCGGTTCTTCGACCGAAACCGGCGTTGTCGCTTCGGCAAACGCCCTTTCCATTTCGGCATCTTCGTCGTAAGTATCAACTGAAGCACTGCTTTTCGCATCGAAGGCATCAATGTCAAAACTGTTGGAAGGCGCGAAATTTTCGATTTCGTCAACCGATTTTTCCGGTTCCTGCGCTGACGGGATTTCTTTAATTTCGGCTTGCCCGTAATCAGACATCAGCGACGCTTCGTTTTGCGGCAAATCCGGTGCTTTAAATTCTTCAATCGGCGCGGCTTCGGCGGCAATCGGTTTTGGCGGAGTCGCTTCCCAGTCTTCAACCGGTTCGGATTTTTCTGGACTCGCTTCAAAAGTCGGTGTTTCATCAAAAGTCTTGACGGTTTCGCCGTCTGACGAAGCGGACGACGCGAATAAATCTTCCGGCTGTCCGAATCTCGGCGCACGGTCAATTTCCGGTTCGGGAAACGAAGGAATCTCGGACGGAATTGATAAAT
>CAXTKJ010000018.1:8572-40828 GCA_964244835.1 uncultured Pyrinomonadaceae bacterium | reverse complement strand
GACATCAATATTTTCCGCCGTTATATCATTGGCGAACTCATTTTTTTGAGGAGCATCGGCGACGGAAACGCTTTTGATGTCGGCGGGTTCGGCGGAATTCGTCGGCAGCGTGTCGCTGTCAGAGATTGCGCCGGTCGAAGGCGACAGCGTTATCCCGCAATACGGACAAAAAACATCATTTTCCGCGACCTGTTCGCCGCATTCGTGACAATAGACCATTTTTTTAATTTGTATTTACTGGCTGATATAAAACCGCAAAAAAGTTTTGCCGACGATTATTTCGTCTCCGTCATTTAACCGCTGTGCGCTGCCGGGAATCAAACGCCTGCCGCGATTAACGTACGTTCCGTTGGTCGAACCCAAATCTTCAATCGAATACTGTCCTTTGTTATAGACGATGCGGGCGTGCCGCCGGGAGATTTTCGCTTCCGGGTCGTGTTTGTCCAAATCAACGTCGGGAAAAATTCCGTTGTCTGCGTCCCACCGACCGATCAGAGATTCATCGGTCGTGATTTGGAATTCCGTGCCGACCGATTCGCTTCGTTCGATGGTCAAAGTCGCGTGAACGCTTTTCGATTTACGCCGTTCCATTTCGGCGGAACTTTGTTCGGCTTCGCGGATCACCTGCTGAATGTTCGGAATGCCGACCGAAGTTACATTCGACGTTTTAAAAACCGGCAAGTCGGACATACGAGTTTCAAAGCTCGGCAAATCGTTTATTTCATCTTCATTTTTCATCAGCGTCGCGCCGCATTCATCGCAGTATTGCGAACCGTCCAGATTAGGCGTTCCGCAGGCTTGGCAATTCATCATTCTGATTTAACCTGACGTTTTGTAAAATTCGTTTTACGGCAAAGATATTTTAATACGGATTCCGCCAATCGCAAATCGGTAAGCACGGGTAAAGCTGCGGAGACGGTAATTATTTGCGCTTTCGATTTTTATTTCAAACCGTTCGGGTTTGATTTTATAATTGATTTTTTGAAACTTTTCAATTTAAAAGGGCGTAAAATTTCCTGACGCGCACAACCGTTTTATTTGCGTTAGTTTTATACCGCAAAATTACAAAAATTAAAATTTCACTGGTCTGAGGAATTATAAAATATGGCTCTGAGCCGCAAAACGAAAATTATTATCGGCGTTTCCGCCGCTGTTTTATTGACCGTCGTGATTATCGCCAGCATTTTTGCCACGCGCAAGGACACGCCGGAAGTTACCATCGTCAAAGTCGAAACGCGCCGCGAACTGCGTTCGACTGTAACGAGTTCGGGCGAAGTTCGACCGATTCAGTTTATGAATCTGACGAGTGAGGTGCAGGGACGCATTGACGATATTTACGTCAAGGAAGGCGACAAAGTAAATGCCGGAACGCCGCTCGTCAAACTCGATCCGACGCAGCTGCAATCCGGCACGGACGCACAGCTCGCGGCTTATCAGGCTTCGCAGAATGATTTGCAGTCCACGCGCTCGCAGGTTGCGGGGGCGCAAAATCAACTGTCGCAGGCGCAGCAAAGTTTAATCGCTTCGCAGGCGGCGACCGACACGGCGCGGCAACAGGTTATCTCGGCGCGGCAGCAGGTCGAAGCGGCAAACGCCGACGTGCGGCAGGCGCAGGTTAATCTCGATATTGCCCGCCGCGAAACGAAACGCTCGGAAGATTTAGTTGAAAAAGGCGTGATCTCGAAACAGGAATATGATAAAAACCGCGACGAAGTGGCAAAAGCCGAAGTCGCCCTGCAAAACGCCAACGCCCGTCTGAACGGACAGAAAAGCGCGGTCGTCGTCGCCGAAAAACAGGTCAACGAACAAATCGCCAGAGCCAACCAACAGCAAGCCGCCGTCAAAGATGCCAAGCGCGCAATCGAAACGGCGAACTTAAACGCCGATTCGAGCGCGAAACGCTCCGAACAGCAAGCCGCCGTTTTAAGCGGTCAGAAAAGCCAGCGCGACAAGACTTTAGTGTCCGCGCCGATCAACGGCATCATCGCCGAAATTCCGTCGAAAGTCGGCACGTTCGCCGTCGCCGGACTTTCGACGACCGCGCTTTTGACCATTGCCGATATGTCAACGGTCAACGTCGAAGTCAAAGTTGACGAAACCGAGATTGATAAAGTCGAAGTCGGTCAGCCGGTCAAAGTTAAAGTTGATGCCTTCGGCGAAAAGGAAATCGTCGGCAAAGTAACGCAGAAAACGCCGCTCGCCGTCGGCAAATCGCAAACTTCCGGCGGACTCTCGACCAATATCAACGTGCAGGAAGCCAAAGAATTTCGCGTCGTCATTCAACTTATTGATTTGCCTGAAGACGTGCGCGACAGTCTGCGTCCCGGAATGAGCGCAACCGCCGTCATCACTACGAAAACCGTTGATAACGTCATTACCGTTCCGTTGCAAGCCGTCATCGAGAAAAAGCCCGACGCATCGCCTTCGCCGACGCTTCCGGGCGACGGAGCGAGTACGCCGCCGTCCGCCGACAAAGCAAAGCCGATCAAAGGCGTTTACATTCTCGACGGCAACAAAGCGAAATTCGTCGAAGTCCAAACCGGCATCACCGGCGAATCCGACGTGCAAATCACCAGCGGATTAAAAGAAGGCGATCAAGTAATCACCGGACCGAGCCGCATTCTGAATACTTTAAAAGAAGGCGCAGTCGTCAAACAACAAACGAAGAAAGAAGGCGAGGCGGCGAAGTCGTAAGGCAAAAGTAAAAAGGCAAAAGGCAAAAGTAAAAGTAGAAAGCAAACAGGTTAAAATCGAATCTTAAAATTTGCCCTTTACCTTTTTACTTTTGCCTTAGCGAAGCTAAATTATGGCGGCGAACGAACAATACAAACAATCAAACGGCAGCGTAACCGACGACAAGCCCGAATCCTTGATCTCGATGCGGAACATCTGGAAATCTTACCAGATGGGAACGGAACTTTTGCACGCGCTGAAAGGCGTTTCATTTGAAGTGCAGAAGGGCGAATATCTCGCCATCATCGGACCGTCGGGTTCGGGCAAATCAACGCTGATGAACCTGATCGGCTGTCTCGATTCGCCGTCGAAAGGTCAGTATTGGATTAACGGTCATCTCGTTTCGACGATGACCGACGACGAGCTGGCAACGATTCGCAACAAGGAAATCGGTTTCGTTTTTCAGACTTTTAATTTACTCGCCCGCGCCACTGCTCTGCATAACGTCGAATTGCCCTTAATTTACGCCGGAATGAGTTCAGGCGCACGTCACGAGCGCGCTTCCGCCGTTTTGTCTTCGGTTGAATTAGGCGACCGAACTCTGCACAAACCGAACGAGCTTTCCGGCGGACAACGCCAGCGCGTCGCCATCGCCCGCGCCCTCGTCAATCATCCTTCGATTCTGCTCGCCGACGAACCGACCGGCGCGCTCGATACGAAAACGAGTTACGAAATTATGGCTCTGTTCGAGAAACTGCATTCGGACGGCAACACGATTATTCTCGTTACGCACGAACACGACATCGCCGAACGCGCCCATCGCGTCATCACGATTCGGGACGGCGAGATCGAAAAAGACGAGCGCATTAAATGACGCAGGAAGATTTAAAGAAAATCATCGAACGCAACAGCCGCGTCGAAACCGTTTCAACCGAAGTCGGCATTGCCGCCGGTCTGACGCTCGCCGAACTCGCCGAAAAGGAAAATATCAAATGGGCGTTTGCGGGCGGAATTGCGATGCACATTTACGGATATGTTCGCGCCACGACCGATGTTGATGTGATTGCAAATGATTTTCTCGATCTCGAAAGTGATAAAAATTTGACTTTCGGCGGCGAAAGCTACCGCGTCAAAGTCGGCGGTCGTCTGATTACGGTTGATTGGATTGTCAGGAACGACGAGAATACGAAATTCTACGTTCCGGCTTTAGCCGAAGCCGTCGAAATCGAAAACGGCATCAGAATTATTTCTCCCGAATGGCTGGTTATTATCAAACATCTTTCCGGCAGACCGAAAGATCAGTTAGACTTAATCTGGCTTTTGCAGGAAAGCGATTTGGTGAGCCGCGAAGTCGTCGAAGATAATATCCGCCGCGTTCTGGGCGAATACGCGACCTACTTAATCAAAGATTTGCAAAGCGAATTTGATTACGCCGACCTTTTGAAAATGCGCGGCGCGAGAAACAAATACGAATAACGAAACGTAACATCCCGAACGAAAATGAATCTTTCCGAAACTCTAAAATTAGCTCTCGACGCGATTTGGGCGCACAAACTTCGTTCGTTTCTGACGCTGCTCGGAATGATTATCGGCGTAACGGCGTTTATGGTGATTTTGTCGCTGCTGCAAGGTTTTAGTGCCTACGTTGACGAAAAAATCGCCGGCATCGGCTCGAATTCATTTACCATTCGACGTTTTAATTTCGACGATTTCAAAGACACCGACACTATCGCGGCGGCACAAAGACGCAACAAGGAACTGACTTTCGACGAACTCGATTACATCCGAGAACACGCGCAAGTGATTGATAAAATCGGCGCGAAAGCGGGCGGCGGAACGCGCGAAGTAAAACGCGGCGGCGCGTCTCTGCGCGATGTCGGAATTTCCGGCGCGGAACCGGTGATCGCTGAAATCGAAAAGCTCGACATCGCCGAAGGACGCTATTTTACCGAAGTCGAAAATAATAATTCGATGCGCGTCGCCTATGTCGGCGCGGACATCGCTACTAAACTTTTTCCGCAGGGCGACGCAATCGGCGGCGAAATTACTATTTCGGGAATTCCTTACCGTATCATCGGCATTCAAACCGCCAAAGGAACTGTTTTCGGTCAACCGCAGGACGCATTTATTCAGCTTCCGATCAGAACTTACGGCGCGAATTTCGGCGGTCTGCGCTACCAGCGCGCTCCTTATTTTGAAGGAACATCAAAAACATCGGCACTTTTTCAGGATGCCGTCGAAGAAGCGCGAACGCTGATGCGGATCAAACGCAAACTGCCGAGCGGCGAAAAAGATAATTTCGGGATTTTAACGCCCGACGCGATTGCCAGTTTGATCGGTAATGTTACCAAGCCGGTCGTCATCGTTCTTTTGGTCGTTCCGGGCATTGCGCTGTTCGTCGGTTCGGTCGTGATTATGAACATTATGCTCGTCGCCGTTACCGAACGCACCAAGGAAATCGGCATTCGCAAAGCTCTCGGCGCGAAGCAGTCGGACATCTTAAAACAATTTCTTTTTGAATCGGCATCGCTGGCGACGCTCGGCGGTATCATCGGTCTGGTCGTCGCCAAGCTCATCGGTTACGTCGTCAGCGCGTTTTTGATTCAAACGATTATCCCGATTTGGGCGGCAGTCGTCGCCATCGGCGTTTGCGCTCTGGTCGGCATCTGCGCCGGACTTTATCCGGCGTGGAAAGCGGCGCGGCTCGACCCGATTGAAGCGTTAAGGGCGGACTAATTCATTTATCATTGAACATTTATCATTTAACTTTTGAGTGATAAATGTTCAATGATAAATGTTCAATGATTATGGCTTTACTCGGCAATACATTTATCGAAAATTTCCGAATGGCGTTCAACACTTTGCGCTCGAATAAACTGCGCTCGTTTTTGACGATTTTCGGCGTGATTATCGGCGTGATTACCGTGATGCTGATTTCTTCGATTATCAGCGGCATCAACGTCGCCGTCGAAAAGGAAGTCGAACAGTTCGGAACGCGCTCGATCTTTTTGTATAAAACGGACATCGGCATTCGCACTTCGCAGCCGACGCGCGAAGAACGGATGCGAAAACCTCTGACGCTCGAAGATGCCGACGCGATCAGAAATCTTTCGACGATTGAAGTTTCAATTCCGTTTCTTGATATTTCCAACAATTATTTCGGTCAGAAAATTCTCGTTACCGGCAAAAACGGCAAGACATCTTCCGCCGTACAGTTGTCCGGCACGATTCCCGATGTCGAAAAATCAACGACCGAAACGCTGCTTGAAGGTCGCTGGTTCACCCAGAGTGAAAGCGATAATAAAGCCGATGTCTGTTTGATCGGTTCGTCGGTCGTCGAAAATTATTTCCCATATAGCTCACCCATCGGCGAAACTCTGGAAGTCGGCGGCAGAGAGTTTCGCGTCATCGGAACGCTGGAGAAAAAGGAACAGCTTTTCGGCGGCGGCGGCGGCAATAACGACCAGAGCAACACGATTTATATGCCGATGGGTTCGGCTCTGCGCCTGAAACCGTACGCCGACGATCTGTTTATTTTAGCCGTCGCCAGAGAAGGATTTTTGGAAAAAGCCAAAGACGACGTGCAGGATTTACTGCGCGTCCGCCGCCAGGTCAAGTTCGGCGAACCGAACAATTTTTCGATGTCCACCGCCGCCAGCATCATCGAACAGTTTCAATCAATCACGGCGGGCGTGGCGATTGCGATGGTCGGCATTTCATCAATCGGTTTGATGATCGGCGGCATCGGCGTAATGAATATAATGCTCGTTTCGGTAACGGAACGCACCAGAGAAATCGGCATCCGCAAGGCAATCGGCGCGAAACAGTCGGATATTCTTCTGCAATTTTTGATTGAAGCCGCGACTTTAACCGGCTTTGGCGGTTTAATCGGTTTGCTGATCGGCTGGGGATTAACGCTTCTGATCGCGCTCGTTTTCCCTTCCTACGTTCCGCTGTGGGCGCCAATCCTCGGATTTTTCGCCAGCGTCGGCATCGGCGTAATTTTCGGAATGTTTCCGGCGTGGAAGGCGGCGCGGCTCGACCCAATTGAGGCTTTGAGATACGAATAATCAAGAAGAAAAAGAGAAAGGCTGGATGAAAACAAATGTTTTCATCCAGCCTTTCTCTTTTTCTAATGCTTTGAGCAAATTCGAGATTAGTGGATGGGCAGAAACCCGCGCGTAAGCAAGGGTGCATTAAGTCGAGCCTTTCGCACCCTTGCTTACGCGCGGGTTTCTGCCTTCAAAAACCATATATCAATCCCGAATCTGCTCTAGATTTTACGAAAACAATGCTCCGACGATTCTAAACCCGACATTGAAAATTAAAGCGACGATTAAGACAATCGCCCACGCCGCGCCCGTCGAAATTTTGCCGACTATTCGCAAACCGATGGCGGCTAAAATCCAACCCCAAATATAGAACAAGTCGAACGTGCCGAGAACCGCCGCGAGAACCGGCGACGCTTTAGCGTCAATGAAAAACGCCGGACTCGCGTGAATCAATCCCTGCTGCCCGGTGATCGGGTCAATGTCGTCCGGCGATTTCAAAAATAAAATCAGGATATTCGCCAGCATCGAAACCACAACCGGCGGAAACCCTGAATAAGCCCAAACCGACACGCCGCGCAGATATGACATCGAACCGCCCATCGCGTTTGCGCCGCCCCAGTAAAGCAGTCCGCCGATGAAAAATAAAATGAGAATGACAATCGGCAGGACGGAATAAGTGATAATTTTAACCACCGGACTGGTCTGCTGTTTCAGCGTTTTCTCTTTATCTTCGGGCGACTGGTTTTGGTAAAACGAACTGGCTTCGAGTCTTTCCCTGGCGATGCGTTCAAAGCCGAGCCTTTCGTTAAATGCCGCATTAAAAGCGGCAAAAAGCGCGACGGTAATTAAAATTGCCGTGATAAAACGCGGCTTGCGGCGCAAATCTTCAAACGTCGCGCCGGGTTCAAAAAAGATGCTGCCTAAAGTTCCGATTTCCGACATCTGCGGCGGCTCGGCGGCGGGCGTGTTGTCAATCATCGGCGGCGGAGCCTGCCAATCTTCGGACACGACATTTTCGCGCGGTAAATCGTCATTCATAAATTATTCCCTCCGTTAATTTCAAACTTGGATTTTCTAATTAAAGAGCGTGTCAGAACCGCCTGCGTGAGCGGGCGGGTTCTTCCGTCGCACACAACCCGCCCGCTCACGCAGGCGGTTCTGACTTGGCGCGTCTTAATAAATACTGCCTTTGAATTAAATGCACAGGCTTCAATTAAATTACAAAACTGTCGAATTTTGTAAGTGATACGCTGTTTCCAAACACGACGTTTCAAAAAATGTGGAAACACGCACGAAGTAAGTGTAATTTTTTCAGTAAACGACACACTTACTTCGTGCGTGTTTCCGCATTTAAATTTTCGCCGTCGCCGTGTCGTAACCTTCGACGCGGATGCACGCCGCGAAATGATCCGGCTGAATCTCGCGCAGTTCGGGAACAACTTTCGCGCAGTCTTCAATCGCCAGCGGACAGCGCGTGCGAAAACGACAGCCGGACGGCGGATTGATCGGTGTCGGCACGTCGCCTTTCAAAATTATCCGTTCGCGTTTTTTCGCCGGATCGGGAACGGGAATCGCCGATAAAAGTGCCTTCGTGTAAGGATGCAAAGGATTATCATAAAGCTCGCGTCCTTCGGCGATTTCGACGATTTTCCCTAAATACATCACCGCGACGCGCCTTGAAATATGCTCGACGACCGCGAGACCGTGCGAGATAAAAAGATACGTCAAACCAAATTCAGCCTGTAAATCCTGCAACAGATTGACGACCTGCGCCTGCACCGAAACGTCCAACGCCGAAACCGGCTCATCGCAAATTATCAGTTTCGGATTCAACGCCAAAGCCCGTGCAATGCCGATTCGCTGCCGCTGACCGCCGGAAAATTCGTGCGGATAACGCCGCATATAATTCGGGTCGAGACCGACCTTTTTCAGCAAATCGGCGACTCGTTCCGCCTGTTCCTTTTTATTGCCGATACCGTGAATTTTCAGGGGTTCGGAGATGATCGAAAGTATCGAAAGACGCGGATTCAAAGAGGCGTAAGGGTCTTGAAAAATAATCTGCATTTCGCGCCGCAAAAGCTGCATTTCCCGATTCGGTAAACCGACGATGTTTTTTCCTTCAAACAAAACTTCCCCGCTCGTCGGTTCGTGAAGGCGCAGCAAACACCGCCCGACCGTAGATTTCCCGCAGCCCGATTCGCCGACTAAACCCAGCGTTTCACCCGCTTTGATGTCAAACGAAACGCCGTCAACCGCCTTCACGACATCATCGCTTGATTCAATCGGGAAATGTTTGACCAGATTTCGCACGTCGAGGAGTTGAGATTTTTCTGTTTTTACTGCACTATTTTCCATTTAATAATCGTATTTCCAGATCAGCCGCGCCGCGCCGAAATCTTTTTTCTCAATCGCTTTGAGCCTTTCAACTTCACTTTCCGCATTTTTTAATTTTGATTTTAATTCATTAATTTCTTCATCAGTATTCAGATGTTCTCGCTGCCAAAGTTCGTGCCGGTAAAAATTCCGGCGCAGTCTGGCGGTCAGAATATCGGTTACTTCCGTGAATCCGAATTTTTTATGCCATCGCTCGCTTTGCACGTTGCAGATATGGTGTTCGCTCCACAAAACGCTTTCGCCTATGTTGTGCAGTTCGTTCAATACATTCGCCGCTAAATTCGTCCCGATACCTTGCTTCTGATATTTCGGCGCGACGAAAATGATTTCATTTTTGTAGCCGTATTTATATTTGGTAACCAAACACGCGCCGATTAACTTTTGTTCGCCGCCCGCCGCGAACGCCGCCCGCGAAAGATCAAGAACCGGAACGCCGCGCCTGCCTTCAAAATAATCGCCGACGTTTTCGACGGCGCATTCTTTAATTTGCTTTTTGGTTAAATCGCAGAACTCGACCGAATCAGCAAACGATTCGTAAAAAAGCTCGTTTAATTTTGCAGTCGTCGTTTCGGAAATCGGTTTTATTTTCAAAGAATCCTCGACCGTTCGCTTTTCAACCGCGACTTTCATCAAAACTCCGTGTTCGCGCGGCGTATAATATGCGAAACCGTCCGCGTATTCATCCTTCCAACCGAACGGATACGGCGCGAGTTCAAATTCTTCGACGGTCATCGGAATCTTAGGACTTTTCATAGCTGATTTCTAACCGATAAAAGTTTTCGTCGCTGAAAGCGAGCGATTCAATAGCGTCAGGAGAATCCCGACGAACGGCTGCCGAACAGTCGAATCGTCCCTGAAAGGGACGAACACGATCAGCGTTTTTATTCGACACTTTCAGCGTCGGGTTGATTTTTGCGCCGATACGTCGGGATTCTCCCGACGCTATTAAATTGGTCGGCTTCACCGACTTTCCGCATAAATCAATAGCCTCATCGAAACAAATCATTTATCAATCAAATTCTGCTTGATCCGTTCGATATTGTTTTTATCGTAAAGAACGCAACGCACCCGAACGTCGTTTTTCAATTCGTAAAGCGGAATCGTGCCTTCGGTGCAAACGTCCATTTTGAATTCACAACGCGGCGCAAAATGACAGCCGTGCGGCAGATTTGTCGGACTCGGCACGGTGCCTTCGATGGTCGAAAGGCGCGTTTCTTTTGCTTCGCCGATGCCGCGCAGTTTCGGGACGCTTTTCAAAAGCCCTTGCGTGTATGGATGTTTCGGTTTTTCAAATAATTCGTCAACGCCCGATTCTTCGACGATTTTTCCCGTGTACATTACGCAAACTCTATCGGCGACTTCGGCGACGACACCTAAATCGTGCGTGATTAAAAGCACGGCGAGCTTGCGGGTTTGGCGCAATTCGTTCAGTAATTCGAGAATCTGCGCCTGAATCGTAACGTCCAAAGCCGTCGTCGGTTCGTCAGCAATCAGCAGTTCGGGATTGCAGGCTAACGCCATCGCAATCATCACGCGCTGACGCATTCCGCCGGAAAGTTGGTGCGGATAATCGTTGACGCGACGCGCCGGATCGGGAATCGAAACTTCCTTCATCGCTTCAATCGCCGCCGTCCACGCGGCTTTTTTATCAAGTTTGCGATGCAGCCGCAATGCTTCGGCAATCTGCTCGCCGACCGTATAAACCGGATTCAATGATGTCATCGGGTCCTGAAAAATCATCGAAACGTCATCGCCGCGAATCTCGCGCATTCTATCGTCCGACGCTTTCAACAAATCTTCGCCCTTAAATTTCACCGACCCGCCGACGATTTTTCCCGGCGGCGAAATCAGCCGCATTATCGAAAGCGCGGTGATTGATTTCCCGCAGCCCGATTCGCCGACCAACCCGACTAATTCGCCTTCATTGATATAAAAACTGACATCGTTGACAGCTTTCACTAATCCGCCGCGCGTCGGGAAATGCGTTTGTAAATTTTTGACTTCGAGCAGATGAGACATTTTTAATAAATATCAAAGTTATATTCCACATTTTTGCTTACAGTAACCGGATTGCCATTTTCCATTTGAGGAGTAAATTTTATATTTTTAGCCGCTTCCATAGCTTTTTCAACCAAACCATATTTTGTGAGTTTCTTTTTCTTTGAACTTTCCTTTATGTAAACCACATCTCCGATTTCACCGCTCGCTAAAAAAGTTACTTTTAAAACTACTTTTCCTTCGACACCCTTAGTTCTCGCCGCATCTGTATAAGAAGGTTTCGGCTTGGACAAGATGGTAAAGTTCGTTGATGATTGCTGAATCTGCGCCAACGCGCAAATGCTCGAAAAACAGATTAAAAACAGAATCGAAATTAGTTTTAGCATTAAACTTTCTCCTGATTTTGATTTGAGCAAAATTTATTTCCCTTTATGACAAAAAATGTGTTTGCAGATTTTTGACTTCGAGCAAGTAACACACTATCTAATAAATCGAAAAATTGTATGTAATTGTTTTTGAAACGGAATAAGAAACGCCGTTTCTTTTCGGCGGAATAAAAACTATTCGCTGGGCGGCAATAATAGCTTGTTCGGTTAAACCGAAAGGCAATCCGCTGACAGGAATAACGCTTCCGATTGCGCCGTTGGACAGAAAAGTAACCTTCAAAGTAACCGTTCCTATAACTTCGTTTTGCCGCGCCTTATCTGTGTATCTCGGCTGTGTTTTGAGCGCGATGACGACTGGAGTTTTTTCCTCCGTTTCCGTTTCGATTTTTTTTACGAAGTCATCGCCCAAAACTCTTTCCGCTCCGATGCCGATTTCAATGCCCTGAGAATTTTTGCTCAATTCTATCGCTTTAACAAAATTTTTAACTTCAGTCTTTTCTTCGTTCCCGCCGACGACCCAAATTTCAAACCATCTCGGCAGTTCGGTATCATTGATTAACCAGTAAGTTGAAGAATTTTCTGAAATTCTGACGATCTTCAATTTGTTTTGTTCAAAAAGCGTTTCTTTAGATTCCGGCAAAGTGCTTTTTATTTCGTTCAATCTTTCCCTGAAACTTTGCTCATCGAACTCTTTTGATTCTTTTACTCGCTTACAATAATCAGGATTTTTGCTTTTCGATGTGATCGTCAGTCCGTATATTGTTTGGTCGGTATACGCGGCATACTGAACGGTTTGTTTTCCCTGACAGGATTCTGATTTCGGAAAAACAACGGGCAGTCTCGGCATCAAAACGGAAATGCCCTGATTGCTGACTTTGTATCTTTCCCATTTGACGGGCGAAGCGTAGTTTTCCGCTTGAGCAAACGCTGAAATGTTTGCGAAACAAAATAAAAACAAAATAAAGATTCGTTTCAACATCTAATTTCTCCTGACTTTTGATTTGAGACTGAATTGAAAATTTGTCTTCCGCAATCCGCACCGTGCAACTATTTTCGCGGCTTTTTCCTCAAAGAAATGTTATCATTTTTCAGTTAATTTGCCTTTTCCCGGCAAACCAAAAAGTTGCAGGAGATTTTTGTAGTGAAAAAATATTCAAACATTTTCGGCGCGTTTCTTTTAGCCGCCTTTCTTTTTTCAAACGTCTTTGCTCAAACAAAACCGAAAACTTCCGACGAAGCGGGCGCGATTAAAACCAATCAGCCGGTTAAAGTCGAAAATATCGAAAAGGATGTCGCCGAAGCCTTGACGCTCATCGAAGATAAGCACGTCGGCGGCAGTAATCTCGATTACAACGACCTTTTCAAGTCCACGATTGATTCGATGCTGCACACGCTCGACCCGCATTCCAATTATTTCGACGCAAAGGAATTTGAAGCGTTTCGCACCGAACAGCGTTCGCAGTATTTCGGCATCGGCGCGCTGCTCGGCGATTTGAGCGATAAGGACGGCAAGGTTATCGCCACTTACATCCGCGCCACTTTTGAAGGTGCGCCCGCCAATCGCGCCGGACTGCTTTACGGCGACAAAATCGTTGACGTGAACGGAACTTCGATGCTCGGCAAATCTTTTTCCGAAGTCAGAACTTTCCTGATCGGCGCACGCGGCACGACGGCGAAAGTTACCGTCGAACGCTATGCGACCGGCAAACGCGATACGGTCGAAATCGTCCGCGATGCCGTGTCCCAACCGTCCGTTCCCGAAGCGTATATGATTCGACCGGGCATCGGCTATATTGCGATGACCGGCGGTTTTCATCAGACGACTTATGACGAATTTCGTTTGGCGATGCAGAAATTAAAAGCCGAAGGAATGCAGCAGCTCGTTCTGGATTTACGCAATAATCCGGGCGGCTTGGTCAATCAAGCCGAAAAAGTGGCTAAAACATTTCTCGGTCAGGGACAAAAGGTTTTCAATCAAAAAGGCAGAATTGACGGCGCATCGAATCTTTCGATTTCCGACAATCCGACTCCCGACAATACGCCGATTGTTTTATTAGTCAACCGAAATTCCGCGTCGGCTTCGGAAATTTTGGCGGGCGCATTGCAGGATCACGACCGCGCTCTGGTCGTCGGCGAAAGCACTTTCGGGAAAGGACTTGTAACGAATCCGTTTCCGCTCGAATACGGTTCGATGCTGCTTTTGACGATTGCGAAATATGAAACGCCGTCGGGCAGATTGGTTCAGCGTGATTATTCGGACGGCAGTCTTTACGATTATTACAACGACGGCGGCACTCTGCGAACCGAAAATACGGTGCGACCGAAAGGCGCGGAAAGCAAAACCGACGCGGGCAGAAGCGTCTTCAGCGGCAACGGCATTAACCCGGACGAGACGGTTAAATCGCAAACCATCACGGTCGAAAAAGCCAGATTTCAACGTCGTCTGAACGACCCGATCTTCTCGTTCTCGCTCGATTTGGCGTACGGCAAAATCAAGGGCTTTGAAACTTATCAGGTCAATCGCCCGATTTCCTTTGACTACGATTTGAAGAAAACCGACTTCCCGGTGGACGAAACGATTTATCAGGCGTTCAAAAATTACGCGACGACCAAATACGGATTTACGGCGGCGCAGGTTGACCGCGAACGCGAATTCGTCGAACGCACCCTGCGAACCGAACTCGTTACCGCCGCTTACGGTTCGACGACTTCGTTCCAGGTTTTCAACGATTACGACACGCAGTTGAAAAAGGCTATCGAACTGTTGCCGCAAGCCAGACAACTCGCGCTTCTAGGAGCGAAAGCCAACGCGCAAAAATTAAAGTCGGAAGTTAATCGTTAATTTCCATTTCACAATTTATTCATTTACAAAACCGAAGTTATTTGCAATAATTTCGGTTTTGTATTTCTCTATTCCCAAAAATTAAAAACAAAATTCAGGAGTTATTTTATGAAAAGTAAAATTTGTATGTTCACGCTGCTTTTATTCGTCGGCTGCGGAATTGTTTTCGGTCAGTCGAAAAAAGGCGAAGAAGATTTGCAGTATAAATTATTGGCGACGACAAAAACCTCGACGATGCAGAAGGAATTGGACGAAACCGCCGCCAAAGGTTATCGAATTTTAGTCGGTTCGCCGACGAGCGGAACTGAAATGGCGATTTTTCTTTCGCGTGAAGCCTTGCCGGAAAATCCTTATAAATATAAACTGCTTGCCACGACGCGCACCGGCACGATGCAGAAGGAATTAAACGAAGCCGCCGCCGAAGGTTTCCGGCTTTTGCCGCGCACGATGATCGCCAAAGCTCAATTAATCGCCGGTGTCGAAATTGTAATGGTTTTGGAAAAGCCGCCGGTCGTCGAAAAACAATACGACTATAAACTGCTGGCGACGAATCTGACTTCGACTTTGCAAAAAGAAGTTACGGAAGCCCAAGCCGCCGGTTACGTCATCGTCGGAATGGTCAGTCGCGGCGAACATTTGGTGATTATGGAAAAAGAAAGCAACAAAAATCAGACGGCTTCGATCAAAGAAAAATAAACAGCGCAGGCACAATTAGATCAAAAATAAAAAAGGCGGTCGGCTGAAAATGCCTGTCTGCCTTTTTTATTTTTAAATGGCTGCCCGTTTTTATAAAATACTCCGGCGAATGATTTTGACGGCAATGCTGCCGGGACGCGAATTTTCGCCGCATTAATTTTTACGCTGACGGCGATCCGATTTTCGGCGGCGAAACAGACCTTTTTACACTCATCATACTAACTCGTTCGTTAATTTTCCACGAAAAATTATTACAGATTGAAATCAATTAAATTTTTTCTTTACTTTACGGTTGAGAAAGGTGTATTTTTTATAAAAATAAAAGTCCGAAACTCGGATTTGTTTGGAAATGTTCCATTCAATCGCGCAGACAAGTTTTCCACTACACAGGATAGTGGGAATTTTAATCGTTTTAAGTTCAAGGGAGAATTACAACCAGGAGGGAAATATGGATGTTCACAGAATAACTTTAGTGTTTTTTACAGGTGTGTTTGTTTTTTTCGGCTTATCGGGCAGTTTCGCACAGGAGGAGCAGTCTCGATTTATTGAGAAACAAATCAATTATTCAAGCGGTCAAACAGCGTTGGGAAATCAATCATTTAATCAGCAGACCAGACTTTTATCTGGTGTTTCAGAACAGGGCAGTTTTTTTGGCGACAGTTCGGCGATAAGCGGCAGCACGGTCATCGTCGGCGCACCGGCTGAGGGCAGTCAATCTCAAGGCGCGGCGTATATTTATACCCGCATTGGCGCAACCTGGACTGAGCCGGTGCGGGTTAGCGGAGTCGGCGGGAATGAAGCCTTCGGCAACAGCGTAGATATTCAAGGAGATACCGCAGTAGTCGGTGCGCCGGATGCCTTCGTCGGCTCTAATAACTTTCAGGGCGCGGTCTATATCTTCACGCGCACCGGCGGGACTTGGACGCGAACCGCCATACTAACGGCGAGTGACGGTCTGTTCGGCGACAAATTCGGTTCAACGGTTCAAATTGACGGCAACCGAATTGTCGTATCAGCCATTTATGATGATGAGGTTTGAGACGGTCAAGGATCGGTTTACGTTTTTGAAAAGATTGAAGGCGAGTGGAAACAAGCAGCCAAAATAATTGACGTTTACGGCTTTTATAATGATCAATTCGGAACTACTCTTAAACTCAAAGGCGATACGCTCGTGGTCGGCATACCATTTTTCAATGGTGATGGAATTGAAGATATTAATATCGGCAAAGTCTATGTTTACACTTACACCGAAGCGGGATGGACGCTGCAAACGCAGCTCTTCGGTTCGGGAACGAGAACCGCTGAATTCGGCAGCGGCGTTGATTTGGAAGGCGACACTTTGATTGTCGGTTCACTCGGAGAGAGATTGAACGGCATCGCTCCCGGAACAGCGTGGGTTTTTCTACGAGTAGGAAACTCGTGGCAGTTTCAGGCAAAACTGCTGGCAAACGATCTAGCCGCTCACGATTTCTTCGGAAGCCGTGTTCGGGTTGTCGGCGATAAAGCGTTTATTACTGCGGTAAATGACAACTCCAACGGAAATCAATTTCAAGGCAGCGCGTATGTTTTTACGCGCACCGGCACGACCTGGACACAAACACAAAAAATTACCGCATCGGACGGCACGGAACAGAACTATTTCGGATGCAGTCTTGATTTCGACGGCGAGACGGCGATTATCGGGGCATTCTATGCTAACGATTTCACCGGCACGGTCTATGTTTTCAATCAAAAAAGAATTCAAAATAATCGAAACAACTTCGATTTTGACGGCGACGGTAAAGCCGATCAA
This sequence comes from uncultured Pyrinomonadaceae bacterium, assembly GCA_964244835.1. Taxonomy (GTDB): domain Bacteria; phylum Acidobacteriota; class Blastocatellia; order Pyrinomonadales; family Pyrinomonadaceae. The sequence goes on along the minus strand of CAXTKJ010000018.1, from coordinate 23,995 downwards.
TCCGTCTTTCGTTCAGGCATCTGGCATTCGCGTCTTTCCGGCGCGGGCGGATTTTCGGCGACACCTTTCGGCAGCCCGAACGACAGAATAACTCCGGCTGATTATGACGGCGACGGCAAAACCGACGTTGCGGTTTTTCGCAGAGGAATTTGGTATTTACAGCAAAGCTCCGACGGATTTATGGGAATGGCATTCGGCAATGCCGATGACGTTCCGGTTCCGGCAGATTATGACGGCGACGGGAAAGCCGACATCGCCGTTTTCCGCCCAGGTAACGGAACGTGGTATTTACTGCAAAGTTCGGCGGGATATTCCCAAAGCACTTTCGGCATCTCAACCGACCGCCCCGTTCCGGCAGATTACGACGGCGACGGCAAAACTGACATCGCCGTTTATCGGGACGGAACGTGGTATCTGCTGCGCTCGGCAAACGGTTTTGCGGCAGTGCAGTTCGGAAACGCGACCGATAAGCCAGTAGTTGGAGATTACGACGGCGACGGCAAAGCCGACCAAGCGGTTTACCGTAATGGAAATTGGTATATTTCGGGAAGCCTGCAAGGTTTCCGCTCCGCACAGTTCGGCGCGGCGAACGATATTCCGACAACGGCGGATTATGACGGCGACGGTAAAAACGACGTGGCAGTATTCAGAGACGGCATTTGGTATATTCTCAATTCGCAGCAAGGTTTCGGCGCAGTGCAGTTCGGCACAACCAACGATCAGCCGATTCCGGCGGCGTTTCTGCCTTAAAGCCGATTTGAATTCCGACAGATTCGGCGCGTCAAATCTTGACGCGCCGAATCTGTCTTCCGCCCTAAACCAAAGCCATTTTCCTTATAGAAACTCTGTCGAAAATCAGCACCTGCTAAAATTCAACGGACGATTTCACTCACAATTTTCCCATTAATGATCGTTCCCGTGCAGTGCGTCGTGTATTCCAAAGGATCGCCGTCGAACATCGCCACATCGCCGTCTTTGCCTTTTTCGAGCGAGCCGATTCGACTGTCTAATCCGATAATTTTCGCCGCGTCAATCGTGACCGTTGCTAAAGCATCTTTTGCCGAAAGACCGTTACCGGCAGCGACACCGGCTTCAAAAAGCACGACGCGCGTTTTCGGCACATAACCTTCATAGCCGCTTTGCAGAGCAACTGTGATTCCCGCCGCTTTTAGTTTCGCGGCATCTTCCATACTCAAACTTTCCGTCTCGCCCGAAGCGCGATACATCGTCGGATGAACGATGACGGGAAAACCGGAAGCCTTGATTTCATTCATCACGATCTGCGCTTCGGAAACTCCGTCGAGAACGATTTTGATGTTGAATTCTTTGGCGAGACGAAGCGCGGTGATGATGTCCTGCGCTTTGTGCGCCGTTATAAGGAGCGGAATTTCGCGGCGGATGACTTTCAGCATCACGTCGGATTTGATGTCGCTCGCCGGTTCTTTTTTGGCGGCATTTTCCTGCGCTTTGACGAGTTCGGCGCGGAGCATCGCGGCTTGTTTGGCGCGTGTGCCGGGGGATTTTCCGCCGCTTCCCAACGCGCTTTCACCCAAAGTTACGGCGACCATCGCGGTCGGCACGAGCGTCGCTTCGTCCGCCGTTTTGCCGACTGTTTTGGCGATCATCGTCTGCCCTGAAATCAACGCTGACGGCTGATGCCCTGTGTGAATCGTCGTTACACCGAAACTTCTCAGCCATTCGATCAATTTTTCCGTCGGATTATACGCATCAATCGCCCGCAGTTCCGGCTGCACCGGCGATGAACCGTCGAGAGCCATCTGATCGTTCGGCTGATTCAAATAACCGTTCAGCCCGACGACCGAATGCGCGTCAATCAATCCGGGCGTAACGACCTTCGCCGAAACGACGCGGTAATTCGACGGGATTTTAATTTGACTCGCCGCGCCGACCGCTTCGATTTTGCCGTTCGCGTTCAGCAAAACCACGCCGTCTTTGACCGGCTCGCCTGCCATCGTCCAAACGGTTTCGCCCTTCACCGCGATTTGTCCCTGCACGGCGACCGATAAAATAAAAAAACAAAGTATCAGAGTGCAAAGATTAAAAGAAAATTTGTCCACAGATGAACACAGATGAACACAGATTTTTTTAAATTTTGTCATTCGTAATTCGCAATTCGTAATTTGAAATTCGTAATTCATCAATTTCCGTCTCCTTCGTCATCGGTGTCGAGCATATTGTCTTTTCCCGCGCCGTCGCCGCCGACCGAAATTAGATAATCTTTCGGGTCAGAGCGGTCGAAAACTTTTTTGCCTTCGATGTAAGTTTGCAAAACGTGCGTATAAACGCTCAACGGATCGCCGCTCAAAACGATAAAATCCGCGTCCTTTCCGGTTTCGAGCGAGCCGACGCGCTTGTCTAAATCGAGCATTTTCGCGTTCGCCATCGTCAGCGCATAGAGAGCTTTTTCCGGCGATAAACCGCCGCGAACGCCGATTGCCGCCTCGCGCAGAAAGAAACGCGAATCGGTGATGTAATCGTCGGTGTGAAAGCCGAATAACACACCGGCTTTGTCCATAATCTTGGGCGTTTCAAAACTGATGTCCATCGTTTCCAGTTTGCCGCCCGGAGAATCAATCAGGATAATCGAACACGGAATTTTCGCCCTGGCAATCTCGTCGGCGACTTTCCAGCCTTCCGAGACGTGATGCAGAACCACTCGAAACCCGAACTCTTTTTGCAGACGCAGAACCGTCATAATATCGTCCGAACGATGCGTGTGAAAATGCACGACGCGATTTCCGGCGAGAACTTCGGCTAATATCTCCAACGCCAAATCACGCGGCGGCAATTTCGATTTATCATTGCCTGCTTTTTTAACTTTGTCGGCGTATTCTCTTGCCCGCACGAATTGTTCACGGACGAGCGCGGCTGATTTTCCGCGTGTGCCGGGAAAAGTTCCGCCGCCGGTTCGCATCGGATTCGTGCCGTTGGCGAATTTTATTCCGCCCATATATTTATTATCTTTATCGTAAATCAGTAAATCTTCAATCTTCACGGCATCGTCGCGCAGTTTCAGATAAAGCGTCTGTCCGCTGTCGAGATGTCCCGAACCCGGCATTACATTAACCGTCGTGATGCCGCCCGACTGCGCCCTCTGAATGCTGCCCGAACGCGGGTTGACCGAATCCAAAATCCGCACATCCGGCTGAATCGGCGATGAGCCGTCCGCGCCCGCCGGTTCGCCGATATGACTGTGCGAATCAACCAAACCCGGCATAATCACTTTGCCCTGCAAATCAACCTGCACGACATCGGACGAAAGGCGCACGGTTCTGGCATCGCCGACCGCCGTGATTCTGCCGTTTTGAACCAGCAAAATTCCCTGCTCAATCGGCTGTCCCGTAATCGGAATAATCCGCGCATTGATAAAAGCCGTCGGCTTTTCCTGCGCGAAAATCGCGGCGCACAGAAACATCTGAAGCGCGACAATATAAATATTTTTTTTCATTAGTTTTTACGAAATTAGGAGTTACGCGGTTGAAAAGTAGAACAGGCTGTCAGCCTGTTCAAACTGCCGCCGCGCCCGCCGCTTTCCGGCGGCGCAGAAACAGGCTAACAGCCCGTTTTACATTGGTTTCCAACAAGGCTTTATCGCCAACTGCGTAACTCCTAGAAATTAAAAAATGCCGCCGTGCAAACTCAGATTTTTACCGGCTTTGGAAAATCAAAATTCTTACTGTAAATAAGAACCCGGAATCGGAAAGTCAGTCGCCAGTCCGAAAGCCACTGCCGAAAAACCCTGTGAACTTTTTTGTAAATACCAGTTACCGCTGCGGAAAACAGCGATGTCGGATTTGCCGTCGCCGTCGTAGTCGCCCGGAACCGGCAAATCATCGCCGAATCCGAACTGAATGCCGCTGAACCCCAGACTGCTTTGTAATAAATACCAGGTTCCGTTTGACGGGCGGAACACCGCGACATCAACTTTGCCGTCGCCGTCGTAATCCGCCGCGACGGGTTTATCTTCCGACTGTCCGAAAGCGACTCCGACAAATCCCTGACCGCTTCTTTGCAGATACCAAGTTCCGTTTGACGGGCGAAATACGGCGTAATCAGCGCGTCCGTCGCCGTCATAGTCGCCGACCGCCGGTTTGTCTTCGGCTGCGCCGAACCGAAACGCGCTGAATTGATTGCCGACCAGGTTCAGAGCATACCAGGTTCCGTTCGATGGACGGAAAACGACCAGTTCGGCGCGTCCGTCGCCGTTAAAATCAGCCGGCTGCGGAATATCTTCCGCCGCGCCGAAGGTTACGCCCGTAAAACCTAAACGACTGCGCTGTAAATACCAGGTACCGCCGCGATAGACGGCGACATCGGTTTTGCCGTCGCCGTCGTAATCCGCCGGGACGGTTCTGTCGGACGCGCCGCCGAACGTAATGCTCGTAAAACCCGTCGTTGATTGCTGTAAATACCAGTCGCCGGTAGTCTTGCGAAACACGGAAACGTCTGTTTTACCGTCGCCGTCGAAGTCAAAAACGGCGACACCGGAGGCATCGCTCGACTGTCTCTCGACCGCGCCAATATCCGTGCCGTTGCCGCCGTCAAAAGCGTTAGTGATATTCGGATTATCATACGGGCGAAGCCGTCCGCGCTGATCGGTATTGACCAAAAGATTACTGCCTTTATCAACCGCCGGACTGGTCAAGCGCGGCAGATGGATGAGCGTTCGCCCTCCATAACTGCCGAGCGGCGAGAGCCTTGGGTCTTGTCCCGTGATATTTCCCGTTGACGTTCCGTTGATGGTCGCGCCGCCGGTATTTTCGATCAGGTTGAAGCCTTGAGAAGTAAAACTGCCGGAAAAATCGGGGGCTGATCCGCTGGCGGAATTGTCCGCGATGATGGTATTGCGAATGCTGGTTGTTCCATTATTTCTAAAAATGCCGCCGCCAATCGCGGCTCTGTTGCCGACAATCGTCGAATTATTGATATTCAAAACGGTATCGCTGAATATACCGCCGCCGTTGCTGGTCGTCGTGTTGCCGCTGACGGTTGAATTATTAATGTTCGCCGTTCCGCCGTTGTAAATTCCGCTGCCGTTGTTGTTGTAAATCGTCGAACTGTTGATGTTCAGCACGCCGCCGTTATTTGAAACGCCGCTGCCGTAACTGGTCGAAGTATTGTTAGCGGTAAAAGTCGCATAGACGAGTTCCGTGCGGCTATTGTTGAAAGCGAAAATTCCGCCGCCGACGACGGATGAATTATTCCCGAAAAACGAATTAACGACGCTTAAAACGGCGTTATCGGCACTGTAAATGCCGCCGCCGTAATTTATCGCCTGATTGCCGCTAACCGAAGCGTTTTCAATCGCCAGAACGCCGTCGTTGTAGATGCCGCCGCCGTTCGTATTTGTTTTGCCGCCGGTAACTGTAACATTCCTGATCGCCGCCGTCGCCGCTGCTCCGATATAAAAAACACGGCTCGCGCCGTTGCCGGAAATCGTCAGCAGCCCGGTCGTTCCGCCGTCAATCAAAAGGTTTCCGTTATTATTGACAGTCAATTCTCCGCCGCTCAGGACGATGGTTCTGGCGGACGCAAAAAAAGCGGCATCAAAAGTTATCGCCTTATCAGCCATCGAGGAAGAATTTGCCGCCGCTATCGCTTCGCGGAGCGAACAATCCGTATCGCAAACGCCGTCATTCGTGTCTTGAATTTTCGTTACCGTGAACGCCGTTACCCGTCTCTCGAAAGCCCCGATGTCGGGCAGCAGACTGCCGTTGGCATCTCCGTCCTGCGGACGCGGAACGCCGCGCTGGTCAGCGGACGTGAAATCAGACGAATCAGCCGCGTCAATCGCCGGACTTCCCGGCTGCAATGCGACGGTATTCAGAGTTCCGCCGTTATTTCTAAGGGGCAGAAGCTGTGGATCGCGTCCGATGATGTTGCCGGTCGCTGCGCCGTTAATCGTTCCACCGACGCTTTCAATCAAATTGTAACCCTGAGACGTTAAGATTCCCGCGAAATCCGAGGCAGTGTTGATGCTGCTGACGTTATCGCCGATTATCGTGCTGCGAATGTTGAATGTTCCGGCGGCATTTGAAAGCCCGCCGGCGGAAGCATCGGCAACATTGGCGCAGACGGTAGAGCTGATCAGCGTAAAGGTTCCTCTGTTGAATATGCCGCCGCCGATGCCGTTGGAAAAACTGCCGTCGTCTTTTGCCGTGTTGCCGCTGACCGTCGAGTTAATAATCGTTACCGTGCCGTCGCTGATGATGCCGCCGCCATTGCCTCTAAACGCGGAATTACCGCTGATGGTCGAACTGTTAACAGCCGCCGTCGCGCCTGATCTCAAGAGGATGCCGCCGCCGAACGCCGAAGTGTTGCCGCTGATATTGGAATTATTGATATTAGCCGTTCCGCCGAATAAATAAATGCCGCCGCCGCTGGTCGAACTAAAACCGTTGCTGGTATTACCGCTGATATTCGAGGAATTGATAACTAAAGTCCCGGATTCCTGATAAATTCCGTTGCCCTGCTCCGAAACATTGCCGGTTAATTGCGAATTCGTGATGTTGACCGAAGCGTTATTGGCATTGAAGATGCCGCCGCCGGGACTGGTTCCCGCCGAATTATTATTGATAATCGAATTATTTACGGTCAGGGTCGCGTTTGGAGCATTGAAAATGCCGCCGCCGTAAGCCGAAGTCGTACCGATATTATTGCTTACCGTCGTATTGTTCAAAACCATTATCCCGCTGTTGACGATTCCCGCGCCCTGATGACTGGAGACATTATTTTTAATGACCGAATCGTTGATAATCACCGTGCTGCCGGGACTGGTTCCGATGCCGCCGCCGCCGGAAAAATTCTCCGGCGTAACGCTGGAGCTGAGTCCTTTTGTAATTAAAACTCCGCTGATTATTACATTCGCGTTATCGCCGATGGAAAAAATTCTCATTCGATTGCCGCCGTCGAGAGTCAGCAAATTAGCTCCCGGACCGGTGAAAACGACCTTCCCGTTGCTGTTAATATTCAAGTCGTCGTAACCCATCACGATAGTCTGCGGCACGGAGAAAACGCTCGGCAGAAAATTTATTTCGTCATCGGACGGATAGACGTTAACCGCATTAACGGCTTCGCGCAGCGAGCAGTCCAAATCGCAGTATCCGTCGTTCGTATCCGCCGCCTTTGTAACCGTAAAGGTTATCCCGAACGCCGTACTGCCCAGTCCAAAAGTAATTGATAAAAGAAGAAGTAACCTCACACTGTAAAGTTTATACATCTTGATCATAAGGATTTTCAACGAAGAATTTGATTCTCAATGATGATTATCAAACAGAAGTTTTCGTTAATTTATAGGAAAAGTTATAAAGATATTACACTGCCAACCGCCTCAAAAATCAGTCCGGGGTTAATTTTCAGACGGCTTTTGTCCGTATCGGAAAAAGCCGAAATGAAGCTGAAACTTCGCAGGCACCGACCGCTATTTTTGAGACGAATTTATAAACAGGAGCAATCAGGAAATCGCCCAGCCAATCAAATAATAGATACCAACGCCCGCGCCGATTAAAATCAAGGTCAGCGCAAACAGTAATAATCCGATAGTCAATTTAAATTTTTTGTAACGATTTTCGTCGCTCGGCGAAAGTTTGCTCTGCGGAAAATACGGCGGCGGTCTATCCATAATTTATAAGATTTAACATTTATCGGGCTTCAAATCAATCAATGGACGATTTGTCGGTTCAAATACAGTCGTTAAGCCCGTTTTCAATCGCCGTATTGTATTCGCTATAGCCTTTTTCTCCGTAAAAAATTGATTTGAGTTGAATATAAAAATGAATTTAGGAATTATAAAAACTATTTTTAGTGGTATAAAAATCATTTTTATACCACTAAAAGTTACTTTTATACCACTAAAAGTAATTTTTATATTACTAATAATCATTTTTATGATACTAAAAGCGGTTTTTATGACTATAAGAATTATTTTTAGTGGTATAAAAGTAACTTTTAGTGATATAAAAATGATTTTTAGTGGTATAAAAATTAAGTTTTATACCACTAAAAATCATTTTTATACTTAATGAAAAACGCTTTCCGATTGATACAGGAAAGCGTTTTTCATAAGTTTTTACATTCTTGTCTAATGGATTTATCGAGGCAGGCTGCCTTCGAGATTCGCCAGACCATAAGCCAGAACCGCCATTACCGAACCTAGTTCGGCGAGTTCCTGCGGATTGATTTTGTCGAAAGTGTCGGCGGCGGTGTGATGGTAATTGAAATACGTTTGCTGGTTCGTCCAGGGCGCGAACGACGGCACGCCTTTCTGCGTCAGCGGTCCGATGTCCGCGCCGACTCCGTTTGCCTGAAGCTGGGAAAGCCCCGCGCCCTGCGAGCTTAAAATTTTTGAAATCGGCGCGATAAACGGCTGCATTTCCGTTTTGCCCGTGTAGAAAATTCCGAGCGAATGCGACGCGCCCGAATCCGATTCAATCGCCGCGAAATGTTTGGCGATGTTAGCGTCTTCTTCCGTGCCGTAAGTTCTGCCGCCCGCCAGACCGTTTTCTTCGTTCATCCACGCGATAACGCGAATCGTGCGTTTCGGTTTGATTTTCAACTGCTTCAAAAGATACGCGACCTGCATCGAAACCGCCACGCCGCAGCCGTCGTCAATCGCGCCCGTTCCCAAATCCCACGAATCAAGATGACCGGAAACAATCACGATTTCATCAGGCTTTTCGTTGCCCTTCAAATCGGCGATGACGTTATAACTCGTCGTGTCGGGCAGAGTTTGCGGCGTGAGCAGCAGTTTGATTTTCACCGTTCCCATTTTGGCGAGATAAGCAATCGTTTCCGCGTCTTCAAACGTCACTGCCGCCGCCGGAATTTTCGTTACTTTATCGTCATAACGCATCGCGCCGGTGTGCGCCAAACGATTTTGCGACGCACCCGCCGAACGCACGAGAACGGCGATTGCGCCCAATCTTCCCGCCGCAATCGCGCCGCCGCCGCGATACGCCGTCGCCTGCCCGTAAGCCGCGCCGCCGAAACCGGAAGCCTGCATCTCGCGGTCGAAAATATTATTGAGCAAAACGATTTTTCCTTCGATGTTTTTGCGTCCCAACTTTTCGAGTTCGTCAAAGCTATTGGCGACGACGATTTCGCCGATCATACCGTTCGCGTCGGTCGCAATCGAACCGCCGAGCGCGGTTAAAACGATTTTCTGCGTCGTGCCTTTCGCCATTCCTTCAAACTCGATTAGTTCGCCGCGCTCTTCACCGCGCACCCAATGCGGCACGGTCAGTTTTTGCAAACGCACGGTCAAACCGAGTTTCTTCATCTCGTCGGCGACGTATTCGACGGCGCGCTGCGCTTGGAGCGAACCCGTCAAACGTGCGCCGATATTATTGGAAAGATATGCCGTTTGTTTGTAAGCGTAATCGCTCTGCAATGCGGCTTGCTGAATTCGTTTCAAATCGTCGAGCGTCTTTTCGCTGTAAAGCGTCGGTGTCGGCGACGGCTGCTGCGCGAAAACAGAAATTGCAAAGGAAAGAGACAACAAACACAAAAGAAAAGTTTTCATAAAATTATATTAACCGACCGAATTCCAACTTCCAAAATTCTGTGGCATAATGCGCCTGTTTTCTCACTTTAATCTACAAATAATTTATGAAGCGGATTTTTCTGTCGCTCGTTATCGCCTTTTATTTTGCCGCCGGTGTTTCGGCGCAGGAATACGGGTTCGACGTTTGGACGACGGCGAACGGACTGCCGCAAAATACTGTAACGGGCGTGGCGCAAACGCCGGACGGTTATTTGTGGCTTTCGACGTTTGACGGACTGGCGCGGTTTGACGGCGTGCGTTTTACGATTTTTGATAAAGGCAATACGAAAGGCATTGTCAATAATCGCTTTTCAGCAATTTTCGTTGACCGTCAGGGAACGATTTATGCCACGACCGACAATCATCTCATCACGGTTTATCGCGGCGGTGTTTTTACTTCTTATTCGCAGTTTGCCGACTCGAACGAGCCTTTTGCTTATCTCTATCTTAAAAGCGACGCGGACGGAAACGCGATTATTGAAACGGATACGGTGGAATATTATTTCGACGGCGGGCAATTCGTTCCGATTCCGAATCAAAAAGTTAAAGGACTCAAGCAAATATTTTTCGGCAAATCCGGTACGAAATGGATTTTCGAGCCGCATCAAATCTCGCGCATCAAAAATGGTCAGACGACCGTTTATCAAATTACGCTAACGCCGCCGGAAATGCTTTCCAGTTTAGAAATCAGACCTTTTGAAGACAGTCAGGGCGCATTGTGGATTACCAGAAATCTTGTCCGCGAACTGGTTCGTTTGCAGGACGGCGCGATGACAGTTTTTACCGCGAAAGAAATTCCCGGTTGGAACGGACTTTCTCCGGCTCTTGTCAAAGAGGAATCCGACGGAACTCTGGGGTTCTTTTTCAGCGTCGGTTATCCTGCCAAACCGTCGCAGTTTGTCAGGTTCAAAGACAATCAATTTACGACTTATCAATTTAAGGAAGCCATCGGTTCGCAAGTCGGTTTGATAGACCGTGAAGGCAATTTCTGGCTAGGAACGACGAGCGGACTGCGGCGTTTGCGAAGGCAGCTTATCACTAATTTATCCGCCAAAGACGGTTTAAACAGCAATGAAGTTTATCCGCTTGTTGAAATGCCGCAAGGCGATATTTTTATCGGTTCGTCAAAAGGATTAAACCGCTATGAGAACGGAAAAATTACGGATTTGGGATTGGTTTATACAAGAGTGAGATTTCCGATTTTGGCGAGCGGTTTAGCTTCTGTTTTCGGGAGCGAATTATGGATCGGCTACGACGGAGGATTCGGGCGATATGAAAACGGGAAATTAAAAATACTGAAAGATGTTGAAATTTCCGCCACCGATTTTACCGCAGACCGCGAGGGAAACGTCTGGGTTTCAACCGGCGGCGGTCTCTACAAATATAAAGACGGCAGTGAAATCGCACATTATACAACCGCCGACGGATTGCCCGGCATCAACACGGTCTTAACTCATCAAGACCGTCACGGCAATCTTTGGGCTGGCACTTTTGACGGCATCGCCGTCTTAAAAGGCGACCGTTTTGCCGATTTCAAACAAGCCCCCGACAGCCCGAAAGGTTATGTGCGGGCAATCTACGAAGACGCTGACGGGACGCTGTGGTTCGGTACTTACGGCGACGGTTTGGTGCGTTACAAAGACGGCAAATTTTTCAATTACCGCGTCGAAGACGGGCTTTTCAACAACGGCGTGTTTGCCATTCTGGAAGATAGTCGCGGCAATCTTTGGATGTCGTCGAATCGCGGCATTCATCGCGTGAACCGTCAGGAATTAAACGATTTTGCCGATGGGAAAACTCTGAAACTCAATGCCGTTTCCTACGACGAAAAAGACGGAATGCTCAACGCCGAATGCAACGGCGGTCGAATTCCATCCGCCATCAAAACGAAAGACGGAAAATTTTGGTTCGCCACGATGGGCGGTGTCGCCGTCGTTGACCCCGAAGCCGAAACAATTAATCCTAATCCGCCGCCGGTCGTCATTGAAAATGTGTCGGTTGACAGAAAATCCGTTGACGCGAATCTGCTTCAATCCGCCACCGGCAAGCCGGATTCCGCCGTCGAACTGGAGCCGGGACAATCGAACGTCGAAATAAATTACACCGGCTTGAGCTTGGTTAAATCCGCGCAGATAAAATTCAAATACAGGCTCGAAGGTCTGGAAGAAAATTGGGTTGAAGCAGGAACGAAACGGACGGCGAATTATTCATATTTGCCGCACGGCGAATACACTTTTCACGCTATCGCCGCCAATGCCGACGGCGTTTGGAACATGGAAGGCGCGGCAATAAAAATTATCGTTCGCCCGTATTATTATCAAACCTGGTGGTTTCGTGTTTTGGCGGCTTTGGCGGTCGCGCTGATTGTCTGGCTGGTTTATCACAATCGCGTTTCGCATTTGCAAGAAATCGCCCGTGCGAAAACCGTTTTTTCCCGGCAGTTAATCGAATCGCAGGAAGCCGAAAGAAAACGTCTCGCCTCGGAGCTGCACGACGGATTAGGGCAAAATCTGGTCGTCATCAAAAACCGTGCGCTGCTCGGAATCAACAAGGGCGACGATGCGGAGCGCGTCAAAAAGGAATTAACGAACATTTCCGAATCGGCGACGCAGGCACTCGAAGAAGTGCGTGAGATTACGAATAATCTGCGCCCGCAACTGCTCGACCGGCTCGGTTTGACGAAGGCGATCAACGCGATGCTGAAAAAAGTTTCGGGTGTCATTGAAATCGAAAGCCGGATTGATTCGATAGACAATATCTTTGACGAAAACGAGGAAATCAGCATTTACCGCATCGTGCAGGAATCGCTCAACAACATCATCAAACATTCCAATGCTTCGGACGCGATTGTTACAATCAAGCGTGATGAAGACAAAGTTTCTATTTTAATCGAAGACAACGGCAAAGGTTTCGATGTCGGCGGTATAAAATCGGACGGCGGCAATCTCGGAATTGTCGGGCTAAAGGAACGGGCGCAACTGCTGAAAGGCGATTTGGTTATTGATTCGAAGATCGGCGAAGGAACGAAAATTCGGGTTGTGATTAAAGGGAAAATGTGATTTATTTGGAGCGCGGACGGCTCGTCCGCCTGCTATCCGGTTAAGAATTGCGGACGAGCCGTCCGCGCTGCGAGTTTTATGAAAGGTTGGCATAGTCGCGGTTATTTGCCGCATTTTGACGGCGGTGAGATTATGCAGTTTATTACGCTGCATCTCGGCGACGCTTTGCCGCAAAAGATTTTGGAAAGATGGAAATTGGAACTCGAACACGAAAAAGACGAAGAAAAAGCCAAACAACTTTATTTCAGATCCGAGAAATATCTCGACGAAGGCTACGGCGCGTGTTACTTGAAAAAACCTGAAATTGCCGAACAAGTCAAAGAATCTCTTTTGCATTTCGATTCGATTCGATTCGCTACAAACTTATCGCATGGGTTATAATGCCGAACCACACGCATTTTTTAATCAAGCCGATTAACGATTTTTCGCTGTCACTAATAATGCAAAGATTCAAATCTTTTACGGCTCACGAATCGAACGGAATTTTGCAGAGAACCGGAAAATTCTGGCAGGAAGATTATTTCGACCGCTATATTCGCAACTACGAGCATTACGAAAAAACGATAAATTACATCGCCAATAATCCGGTAAAAGCCGGACTTTGCGAAAAACCGGAAGATTGGAAATTCAGCAGCTATTGGAGCGCGGACGGCTCGTCCGCAAATCCTGCCAGAAAAGAGGCGGACGAGCCGTCCGCGCTCCAACAAAAAAAATGACCAACGAAATCACCATTATCATCGCCGACGATCATCCGATTGTGCGGAAAGGAATGCGCGAAACGATTGAAGAAGATAAAAGATTGCGCGTCATCGCCGAAGCGAATAACGGGCGCGAAGCCGTCGAAGCGATTGAAAAATTCAGTCCGCAGATTACGATTCTCGACGTTGATATGCCGTTGATGAATGGGTTTGAAGCGGCGCGTGAAATTAGGGCAAAAAGACTTTCGACCGAACTAATTTTTCTGACGATGCACCGCGACGAAGATTTATTCAACGAGGCGATTGACCTCGGCGCAAAAGGTTTCGTTTTGAAGGACAGCGCGTTGACCGACATTATCGAATGTATTAAAACCGTTGCGGCGGATGAACATTACGCCAGCCACGCGCTCACAAAATTCCTTATCAACCGCAGTCGCCGCGCCATTAAATTAGCTGAACGCCAGCCGACGATTAACGATTTAACAACCACCGAACGCCGCGTTTTAAAATTAATCGCTGAAAATTTTACGAGTAAAGAAATTGCCGAACAGCTTTTCATCAGTCCTCGCACTGTCGAAAAACATCGTGAAAACATCTGTCAAAAACTGCACTTGCAAGGCAGTCATTCGCTTCTGAAATTCGCTCTCTCGCACAAATCGGAATTGTTTTGATCAATCCGGTCGGAGCGCGGACGGCTCGTCCGCCTCTCTGTCGGCAGGATTTGCGGACGAGCTGTCCGCGCTCCATTGATTCGTAGTTCTACGTAGTCAAAATACGTAGAAGTGCGAATTCCCACGCGGCTTATTTCGATTTACGCTTGAATCGTTTTCAAACCCGCATTTTATTACAACGCGAATGAAAGTTTTGATTGTTGACGACAACGAAAAAGTCCGCGAACTCGTGCGCGATTATCTTCCCGCTTCGGCGAGTGAGATTTACGAATGCGAAGACGGCGGCGAAGCGTTCGCGCTTTACGAAAAACATCTGCCCGATTGGGTGTTGATGGATTGGGAAATGCCGGAAACGGACGGCATCACCGCCGTTCGCCGTATTATCGGCGAATTTCCCGACGCGCAGATTTGTATGGTGACGGCTTTCGACAGCGAAGATTTGCGCGACGAAGCGTTTCGGGCAGGCGCGAGCGGTTTTATTTTGAAGGATAATTTGTTCGAGCTTGAAGCGGTTTTAATCAGCGAACTTGAACAGTAGCAGTGCGAAACGAGTCAGAGGAGAAAATATGAAAAAGACCGGAAAAACAAGTAGATTGATCGGCGGCGCGGTTCGCGCTATTTTGGGTGCGGCGGTTGTTTGCGGATTGCTGTGGAATTTTGCGATGCGGCAGACGGAGACGGCGAAAGTTTCGGCTCAGACTTCGGAAAGCGAGGTGGTCGCCAGCCCGGAATCGAATATCGTAACTTTTGCCAACAGCACTTTTATCAATATCAATGATAACGCGCCCGCCGCGCCGTATCCTTCGCAGATTACGGTCAGCGGCGTTAATCCGGCATTGACGACCAGAGTACAGGTAACGCTGACCGGCTTGACGCATAGTTACCCGGACGATTTGGATATAATTCTGGTCGGACCGCAGGGGCAAAGGGCGATGCTGATGTCGGACGCGGGCGGCGGCACGGACGTATCGAATATCAACGTCCGGTTCGATCCGCAGGCGACGGCGACGATTCCCGATGAAGCCGCGCTGACCGCCGGTATATTTCTTCCGGTCAACTACGATACGCCGACCGATAATTTTCCCGCGCCGGGACCCGGCGTGCTGAGTTCGTTTGAACCGGCTAACTTGACTGTTTTCACGGGAACGAATCCGAACGGCGTGTGGAGTCTTTACATCGTGGACGATGCCGGAACCGATTCGGGCTTCGTCGGCAGCGGCTGGAATTTGCGGCTGACCGTGCCGACGGTTTTTACGGTTAATTCGACTGCCGACACGACCGACGGCGTGTGCGATGCGGCGAACTGCACTCTGCGCGAAGCGATCACGGCGGCGGGCGACGGCGATTTGATAAATTTCTCCGCGCTTTTTACCACGCCGCAAACCATCAATCTGCTGACCGCTCTGCCCGACATCACTCACAGCATCACGATT
>CAXTKJ010000018.1:0-8562 GCA_964244835.1 uncultured Pyrinomonadaceae bacterium | reverse complement strand
CAAGGAACGGGCGCGAATCTACTCACCATACAGCGGGCGTTCAATGCAGCGACGGACTTTCGCATTTTCAACATTCCGTCCGGCGTGGCGCAAGTCGCTATCAGCGGAATGACCATTAGCAATGGGCGCACTTCGGACACCGGCGGCGGCATTTACAGCGAAAGTAATCTGACGCTGACGAATGTTCACGTTACCGGCAATCAAGCGGGCAGCGGCGGCGGGGTCGCCTTGCTATATTCTGACGGTGTATTCACCAACTGCACTTTCAGCGGCAACCGAACAGTCGGTAATGACAACGGCGGCGGAATTTTCTATCTGGGCAACTTCGGACACACATTGCGCGTAACGGGCAGCACCGTCAGCGGCAACAGTACCAGTCGTGGCGGCGGCGGCATCCGTAATTTAAGCTCGGGCGGCAGCAGCCGTTTAGAAATCGTCGGCAGCACCATTGCCAACAATACCGCAGCAAACGGCGGCGGCATCGAAACTTTCGCGCTTAGTTCGGGCGATATCGCCACGACAACGATTCGCAACTCCATCATCGCGGGCAACTCCCCTACCAATCTGGCAACCGGAACAGTACCGTTCGGCGGTTCGCCAACAGTAATATCCAACGGCTTTAATCTGAGCGACAACTTCAACGGCGTGTTCACGCCCGCCGCCACCGACATCACGACGGCAACGCCGCGCCTTGCGCCGCTTTCGCTCAACGGCGGCACGACACCGACCCACGCTTTGCTCGGCGGCAGTCCGGCGATTAACGCGGGCGACGCTTCCGGTCAGGCGACCGACCAACGCGGCGTTTCCCGCGTGTTCGGCGCGAGCGCGGACATCGGCGCGGTCGAGATGCGTTCCATCCTCGTCAGCAGCGCGAACGACGCGGGCGCGGGCAGTCTACGACAGGCAATCGCCACTGCCAACGCCGCTCCGGGACTTGACGACATCATTTTCGACAACGCCGTCTTCAACACGGCGCAGACGATCAATCTGCAAACCGTTCTGCCCGACATCACGGACGCTTTGACCATCAACGGCACGGGCGCGAATCTTTTGACCGTCCGGCGCAGCGACGCGGCGGCGAACTTTAGAATCTTTCGCATTGCGTCCGGGATTACCAGCGGCATCGCCATCAGCGGAATGACCATCAGCAATGGACGGGCGGCGACCGACAACAACGGCGGCGGCATTTACAGCAGCAGCAATCTGACGCTAACCAATGTTCACCTCAGCGGCAATCAAGCAGACAACGGCGGCGGCATTTCCTTGTTTTCCGCCGATGGTATTTTCACCGGCTGCACCTTCAGCGGCAATACTGCAACAAGTAGTAACGGAGAAGGCGGAGGGATTGAATACTCCGGCGGCACCGAACATATTTTGCGTTTGGTCGGCAGCACCGTTAGCGGCAATACTGCGGTTATCGGCGGCGGCATCTCCAACAGCATTAACAGCAGCGTTAGCCTAATAAATATTAGCGGCAGTACGATTGCCAACAATTCCGCGACACGCGGCGGCGGTATTGATACGCTAGTCGCCAACTCCGGCAACGCGGCGGTTACGCTTCGCAACACCATCATCGCTAATAACACGCCGAACAATCTGCTCGCCGAAATACTAACTGGCGGCACGGCGACGTTTATGTCGCAGGGCTTCAATCTGGCAAACGACAACGGCGGCGGTTTTCTCAATCAGTCAACCGACAAAATCAATGCCCTCGCGGGACTCGCCGCGCTTGCCAATAACGGCGGCACCACACCGACTCACGCTTTATTATTCGGCAGCGCGGCACTCGACGCGGGCAACAGTTCCGGCACCACGTCAGACCAGCGCGGTCTGACGCGCCCGATTGATTTGTCAGGCATCACGAATGTCTCGGACGGCGCGGACATCGGCGCGTTCGAGGCGCAAACCGCGCCCAATTCCGCGCCGACCGCCGCCGCATCCACGACCAATGTTACCGGCGCGGGCGGCACTTCCTATACTTTCACCGTAACCTATACGGACGACACGGAGATCAACGTCAGCACCATCGGCACGGGCGACGTTACCGTTACCAATTCCGCAGGCTTTACCGCCACGCCCACATTCGTCAGCGTGAACAACAATACCAACGGCACACCGCGCACTGCCACCTATACCTTCACGCCTCCCGGCGGCACTTGGGACATCGGCGACAACGGCACATATAACGTCGTAATGCAGCCGAATCAAGTCGGCGACACTTCCGGCAATTTCGTCGCGGCGGGCAGCATCGGTTCGTTCGCCGTGAATATCGCACCGACGATTTCCATCAATGACGTTTCGATGAACGAAGGCAACAGCGGCACAACCGCCTTCACCTTCAACGTCAGCCTTTCCGCCGCCAGCGCGCAAACCGTTACCGTGAGTTATCAAACGGCGGACGGCACGGCGACGGGCGGCAGCGATTATATTTCAATCGGCGCGTCCACACTGACTTTCAATCCGAACGAGACGACGAAAACGGTAACGATTTTGGTCAACGGCGACACGACCGTTGAGCCGAACGAAACCTTTTTTGTGAATTTGTCCAATCCGACAAACGCGACCATTAGCGACAATCAAGGACTCGGCACAATCGTCAACGATGACTCCTGCACTTACACTTTATCGCCCGCGTCGCCGCAATCGGTCGGCGCGGCGGCGAGTAATTTGACGGTTACGGTAACGACGCAGACAGGCTGCGCGTGGACGGCGGCGAGCAACTCCGGTTTTCTGACCGTTACGTCCGGCGCGTCCGGCAGCGGCAACGGAACAGTCGTGATTGCGATTGCCGCCAACACCGGCGCGACGCGCAGCGGAACTTTAACCATCGCCGGACAAACTTACACGATCAATCAGGCTGCCGGAAGCAGCGGCTGCCCGTCGCCCGCGCCCATTGCTTTCGGACAGACGATCAACGGCACTCTGCAAACCGGCGATTGTTTATTCACCGACGGCTCTTTTTACGACGCATACACTTTCAGCGGTGTCGCCGGTCAAAAAATCGCCGTGGCGATGAATTCGGCGCAGTTCGATGCGTATCTATTCCTTTATCAAGGAACTTATCCGGGCGGAACTTTAGTCACGCAGGACAGCAACGGCGGCGGCGGCACGAACGCCAGAATTCCGGCGAGCGGATTTTTGACGCTGACCGCGACCGGAACTTACACGATTCTCGCCAATTCATTCGCGGTCGGCGAGACGGGAACGTATTCGCTGACTCTGAGCCAATCACGAGCCTCAAGGTTCGATTTCGACGGCGACGGCAAAACCGACATCAGCGTGTTCCGACCGTCGAACGGAACTTGGTATCTGCTGCAGTCAACCGCCGGATTTACGGGCTTGGCGTTCGGTTTGGGAACAGATAAACTCGCGCCCGCCGATTACGACGGCGACGGCAAAACCGACATCGCCGTCGTTCGCAACGGCAACTGGTATCTGCAAAGAAGCACGGCTGGATTTACCGGCATCCTGTTCGGCGACGGCAGCGACATTCCCGTTCCCGCCGATTACGACGGCGACGGCAAAGCGGAACTCGCCGTTTTCCGACCGTCGAACGGCTACTGGTACATTCTGAATCTGGTCAATAACCAATTCACCGCCGTCTTATTCGGCGTGTCCACCGACAAACCGACGGTCGGCGATTTCGACGGCGACGGCAAAGCCGACATCGCCGTTTATCGCCCGTCGAACGGCTATTGGTATCGCCTGAACAGTACGAATGGCGCATTCGCCGCCACGCCTTTCGGGGCTGCCGAAGACAAACCCGTTCCCGGCGATTTCGACGGCGACGGCAAAACCGACATCGCCGTCTGGCGACCGTCGAACGGCAGTTGGTATTGGCTTTTGAGTTCGACCGGCGGATTTTCGGGCATCGCCTTCGGTGCTTCCACCGACATTCCGGCGCAGGGCGATTTCGACGGCGACGGCAAAGCCGACCAAGCGGTCTTCCGCCCGTCAAACGGCTACTGGTATCTGAATCGAACCGCGAGCGGCTTTACCGGAATCTTATTCGGCATCAGCGAAGACAAACCCGCGCCGAGCGCGTTCGTTTTCTAAACCGTTCAGAGTTACGACTTTAATAAAAATGAACCGGCTGCGTGTCGGAGCGCGGACGGCTCGTCCGCCAACGGAGCGATAGCGACGTTGAATGCCGTTCTTCACACGGGACTTAATGGGCAGAGCGGCTTTTCTCGCCTCGATGCGGACGAGCCGTCCGCGCTCCGACGGCGTTCTTTTTCAAAGACCATCAAGCGTACCGCCAAACGATTTGGAGGAAATGTCCGGCAGACATTTCTTCTTTTTTTATTCGCCCGACTTATGCGATAATAATCAAGTTTTACCACTAAAATTTCCGGGAATTAACTTTATGAAACGCACAATTTTTTCTTTGCTGTTATTACTTTTGACGGCGACGGCGGCGATTGCCCAGACGACATTTACCTTTGACGATTTAATAAAAATCAAGCGCGTCGGCGATCCGCAGGTTTCGCCCGACGGCAGAACCGTCGCTTACAGCGTCGGCGTGGTTGATAAGGAAGCGAATCGCACGCTGACGCAGATTTATCTGGTATCAGTTGACGGCGGCGCGCCGAAACAAATTACCAAAGAAGCGAAATCGAGCAGCAGCCCGCGCTGGTCGCCCGACGGGAAGCGCATCGCCTACACCTGGGGCGGGCAAATTTGGACGATGGACGCGGACGGCGGCGACCGCAAGCAGGTAACGAAAATTTCGACCGGCGCGGGCAATCCGGTCTGGTCACCCGACGGCAAATACATCGCTTTCAATTCGGACATTTATCCCGAATGCGCGAGCGACGACTGCAACGCGCAGAAACAGGCTTACGCCGAAAGCGGCAAAATGCAGGCGAAAGTTACCGAGCGACTTTTATATCGCCACTGGACGGATTGGCGCAATCGCCTGCGGACGCACGTTTTCATCATTCCGACGAGCGGCGGCATCGCCCGCGACGTAACGCCGGGAGATTTCGACGCGCCGCCGTATGGTGCTTCGACGGGAACGGATTACGCTTTTTCGCCCGATTCAAAAGAAATTTTATATCTGAAAAACCCCGATAAAGTCGAAGCGATTTCGACCAACAGCGATATTTTTATCGTGCCGATAAATGGCGGCGAAGCGAAAAATATCACCGTCACGAATAAAGGCTACGAAGCCTCGCCCGCCTACACTTCGGACGGCAAATACATCTTGTATCGCTCGCAGAAAACCGAAGGCTTTGAAGCCGACCGCTGGCGCATTATGCGCTTCAATCGTCAGACTGGCGAAACGGTCGAATTGACAACAGGTTTCGATCAGCAGGTTGACGAAATGACAGTTTCGCCCGACGGCAAGACGGTTTATTTCACCGCTGGCGAACGCGGCTACGCGCCGGGTTTTATGGTTCCGCTCGAACCGAATTTTAAATTAAAAATTGCGACGCACGTCAAACAGGTTACAGGCAAAGGTTATTACAGCAATTTGAATATCACGCCCGACGGCAAGCGAATCGTTTGTCTGGTAAGTTCAATGACCAGTCCGGCTGAGATATTCAGCGCACCGCTCGATGCTTCGGGCGATTCGGCGGGCGGCGTTCCCGTCAATCTCAGTCAAGCCAATGCTGCGTTAAATTTAGCCAAACCCGAAGAACTCGAATGGACGGGCGCGGCGAACGCGAAAGTTCACGGCTACATCGTCAAACCGATGAACTTCGATGCGTCGAAAAAATATCCGCTGCTCGTTTTAATTCACGGCGGACCGCAGGGCGCGTGGAATAATAATTGGGGTTATCGCTGGAATCCGCAGATTTTCGCCAACGCCGGTTACGTCGTCTTTATGCCGAACCCGCGCGGTTCGACCGGCTACGGGCAGAAATTCGTTGACGAAATCTCCGGCGATTGGGGCGGCAAAGCCGTCGTTGACATCACCAACGGTGTCGCTGAAGTCTTAAAGAAAAACCCGTATCTCGACAAAAACCGCATCGGCGCGGCGGGCGCGAGTTACGGCGGCTATATGGTTGACTGGCTTTTAGGACACAACACCGACCCGCGCTTCAAATTCAAAGCCTTCGTCTCCCACGCCGGAGTTTACAATCTCGAAAGTATGGCGGCGGCGACCGAAGAACTGTGGTTCGTGAAATACGAATTCAAAGGAATGCCGTGGGAAAACCCGACGCTCTACAACAAATGGTCGCCGCACAAATCCGCCGCCAACTTCAAAACCCCGACCCTCGTCACCGCCGGAGAAATTGATTACCGCGTCCCCGTAGATCAGGATTTACAGCTTTACACGGCGTTGCAGTTAAACAACACGCCGTCGAAACTGATCGTCTTCCCCGACGAAGGACACTGGATTATGAAACCGCAAAACTCCGAATTCTGGTATGGCGAAGTTTTAGGATGGTTTGAAAAATATCTGAAACAGTAATTGATTTACCACACAGCCAAAAAGGACGCGAAAGAAAACTAAACTTTCTTGCGCGTCCCTTTTTTTTTCCGCCGTTTTTTATTATTATTTTCTAACCTTATGCTGACACTTACAACACAGCCACCGCAAAAGCCCTTAGATTCAGAAATTATTCGTCTGCGACCGAAAGAAAATGATTTCAGCCGGTTTAAAAACGCCCTTAATCAGCTTTTGCAAAAGATTGACGAAGCCGACCGCGAAAAAAATCAGGAAAACCATATTCGTGATTTTCTGCTTAATGCTTTTTACAAAAATTACAATGAAGTCAATGGCAAGGGCGATATTGATATTGTCATTCACGAAGGCGCGACGGCTCAGGACAAGGTTGCCGTGATCCTCGAAACCAAACGACCGAAAAGCCGGGAAATGATTTCGTCCGACAATCCGAACAACAAATCTCTTTATCAAGCGATTCTCTATTTTATGCGCGAACGGATTGATGAAAACAACATCAATCTAAAATTCGTCGTCATTACCAACATCAACGAATGGTTTATCTTTCGCGCCGCCGATTTTGAACGTCTGTTTTATCAAAACGCCAAATTCCGCAGGCAATATGAAGACTGGAAAAACAGCAAGCTAATCAACCACAACACATCGCTTTTCTACGACGAAATTGCTAAACCGTTTATTGAAAATCTCCACGAAACGCTTTCCTGCACGCATTTCAATCTAAAAAACTACGAGTCGGCAAACGATAAAGAACTGATTACACTGTATAAAATCTTTTCGCCGTATCATCTGCTCAAAAAACCTTTTGAGCAGGACAGTAACCAACTCGACCGAAATTTCTACACCGAACTTCTGCACATCATCGGACTTGAGGAAACGAAAGAGAAAAACAAAACGCTGATTAAACGCAAAGCTAAATCCGACAGCGGTTCGCTACTCGAAAAGACGATTGACAAAATCGAGAGTAAATTTTCACTGTTTGACCAGAAGCAAATACTCGAATTCGGCGCGACTCGTGAAGAACGTATTTATAATATCGCACTAGAACTGTGCATTGTTTGGACGAATCGCATTTTATTTCTCAAACTGCTCGAATCGCAGCTTCTCGCCTATCACGACAACGCACCCGAATATCGTTTTTTACATACGGGCAAAATCAACAACTTCGGCGAATTGTATGTGCTGTTTCACGACGTTTTGAATACGCCGATTGATAAGCGCAAGGCGGCGATCAAAACCGAATACGCCAATGTTCCATACCTGAACAGTTCGCTGTTCGATTTCGCCGAAGTCGAACGTCTGCCGCTGACGATTAACGAACTGGACAACAATATCAATCTGTCTTTGCCAAATTCGAGTATCTTGCGAAAGATCGGCGAAACCGAGGAAGATTTGCCGACGCTCGAATATCTGTTTCGCTTTCTCGACGCTTACGATTTCGCGTCCGAAGGCAAGGAAGACGTGCAGAAAGAAAACCGTTCGCTGATTAACGCTTCGGTTCTCGGCAAAGTGTTCGAGAAAATCAACGGCTACAAAGACGGTTCGATTTACACACCCGGCTTTATCACGATGTATATGTGCCGTCAGGCGATTCGGCTCGCCGTCGTGCAGAAATTCAAAGACGAATACGATTTGGACATCGCAACTTTTGATGATTTATTCGTTTACGTTTCCAAATTCAACCGAACCGAAAAGATTCTCGAATTCAATAAACACATCAACGATTTGAAATTGTGCGATCCGGCGGTCGGCAGCGGTCATTTTCTCGTGTCCGCCCTTAACGAAATGCTGGCGATCAAAAGCGAACTCGGTATTTTCGCCGACACGAGCGGCAAACCGTTCAGCAGTTATAAAATCGCCGTCGCCAACGATGAAATCGTCGTTACCGACCGCGAAAACAAACCTTTCGCTTACAAAATCCGCGACGGCAAACCGCTCACCGACGATATGCAGAATTTGCAACGCGCCTTGTTTCACGAAAAGCAGTTGCTGATTGAAAACTGTCTGTTCGGCGTGGACATCAATCCGAATTCGGTGAAGATTTGCCGTCTGCGTTTGTGGATTGAACTGTTAAAGAATGCTTACTACAAACCTTTCAGAACTCTGTCCGTTCGTAGTATTGGATAATCCAATACTACGAACGGACAGAG
>CAXTKJ010000017.1:69761-81759 GCA_964244835.1 uncultured Pyrinomonadaceae bacterium | reverse complement strand
CGAATTTTAACGGTTCACGCTGAAATATCAAATTTATTTTGTGTGACTGCTTAAGAAATGTTTTTTAATTAATCTGACATTTGGAATTTGAAATCTGGAATCTGAAATTCTCAGGCGAGCATTGCCAAGCGGACAAAGGCGTTGGTCTGCAAAACCAATCATCATCGGTTCAAATCCGATTGCTCGCTCCAAACTTTTTTAATGCGGAAACGTGATGAAACGGTAGCCATAACTGTTTGCTAAACAGTCGAGATTTTAAAACTCGTGCAGGTTCAAATCCTGCCGTTTCCGCCAACAAATTCGGGCGAATGCTGAAATGATTACATCAACTTTTAATTGAAAAATATCATTTCGTTTTTTGTCGCCCTAAACATTTCTCATTCGGGCGAATGCTGAAGACGACTACATCGGAAAGAGCGTTTGACTTAAAACTCAAAAGGTCGCCGGTTCAATCCCGGCAGTTCGTGAAAACGGATTTAGCTCAGTAAAAACGTCGCGTCCCTTTCTTGTCGCCCAATATTCCGAGACAAATGCCGCCGTGATTACATCAAGTACGAGAGGAAAAGTATCACGGCAAAACCTTGTTGTCTCAAATTTCTGTGGATTGTAGCTTAACCGGCAAAGCGTCGCGCTGTGAATGCGAAAGATGCGAGTTCAAAGCTCGTCAATTCACCCAAATTCAAATTCCAGATTTCAGATTCCAAATTCCAGATTGAAGAAAGTTTTTCCAATTTGGAATTTGGAATCTGGAATTTGAGATTTTTTCCGGGATTGAAGCACAAAGGCTGTGCGCTTGTCTGTCTAACAAGAAGGTGCGGGTTCGAGTCCCGTCAGTCCCGCCAAATATTATCGGACGTTTAGCTGAGACAGATCAGCGTCGGTCTGAAGAGCCGAAGAGTTTGGCGCGATACCAAAAACGTCCACCAATTCGATTTGGGATTTTAGATTTTGGATTTCGGATTTCAAATCCGCATTCCGAAATCTGCATTCCCAAATCCGTTTAGCCGATTAGCTCAGACGGAATTCAGAGCGAAAGATTTCTAATCTTTAGGTCGTCGGTTCGAGTCCGACATCGGCTATATCAATTTTAGATTTTAGATTTTGGATTTTGGATTTTGGATTATTACTTCTTGGTTTCAATCAAAAATCGGCAATCTAAAATCCAAAATCCACTTTGGCGGTGTAGTTTAAATGGATCAAAACGTCGCTCTCATAAAGCGAAGATTAAAGGTTCAAATCCTTTCACCGCAACATTTCGATTGCGGATTTCAGAATGCGGATTGCAGATTGAAAAACCAATCCAAAATCCAAAATCTAAAATCCAAAATTCCTTTGGCGAAGTAGCTTAACGGAACGAGAGCGTCTGTCTTGTAAACAGAACGATGCGAGTTCAAATCTCGCCTTCGCCTCCAACAATTTTCATAAAGCAGGAATGGAGCAAAGTCGGCTCAACGGGTTCATATTCCGTAAATCGGCAGGTTAGATTCCTGCTCCTGCAACCAATTTTTGATTATAAATTTGCCAGAGCTTTTTTGTTGATTTTGCCGATAGCGGTCGTCGGAAGTTCTGTGAGAAATTCGACGGCGGCGGGCATTTGAAATCTGGCGACGCGCGATGCAAGCCAATCTTTAATTTCCGTTTCGGTGAGATTCGCATTATTCGCGGGAACGATGAAGGCTTTTAGACGCTGACCGAATTCCTGATCGGGAATGCCGATGACGGCAGTCTGTTGAATGCCCGGATGTTTGACGAGAATATTTTCGAGTTCAATCGGATAGACGTTTTCGCCGCCGGAAACGATCATTTCGTCGGTTCTGCCGCGCAGAAATAAATAGCCGTTTTCGTCCTGAAAACCCAAATCGCCGGTTTCGACGAAGTTTTTATCCGTTTTGACCGACCAGAGACTTTTGATGCAGATTTTTCCGACTGTTCCGTTCGGCACGGGCTTATCGTCTCCGTCGAGAATTGCGAGATTTACGCCGCCGATTTTTCTGCCGATAGTTTCAGGATTGCGGCGCAAATCTTCCGGCGTGGCGATGACCGAAAAACCGGCTTCCGATGTGCCGTAAAGATTAAAAAGTTTGTCGCCGAGACGCGCCTGAGTCTCGGCGACGAGCGCGGGATTGAGTGCCGCGCCGCCGGAAATAACACACTCGATTGAAGCGAGCGAATCAGCATCGTGATTCAACATTCTTTGCACCATCAGCGGCACGACCGTTATAACTTCAATGCGATTTTTTTCGATCAAAGCACAGGCTTTCGCGGCATCGAAACGCGGCAGCAGAAACATTTTTTCGCCCAGAATTATTCCTATAATAATCGCCGCGATGCCGAAACCGTGATACGCGGGCGTGGCGATGTAAACCGTCTGATATTTATCGAGATGAAGCTGCGTCAAAAGCGCGAAGAACGGATTGAGAAAGTTAAACACCGAAGGCTTGCGTCTGGCGGTTTTCGGCGTGCCGGTCGTGCCGCCGGTCAGCACGATTATTTCGCCTGAAAAAGCGCGTTTGATTTTTTTATGAGTTTGATTTTTCGTTTTTGAAAGACTCTCGACCGAAAGATTTTCAGCATTGTATGTAACAAGCGATTTGTTCGTCCATTCATCATTGACGAGTTGCGCGACTTCCCTGTCGTAAATCAAAAAATCGAATTGATGTCTTTCGACAAGCGCGGCAAATTGTTCGGCGGTCATTTCCGGGTTGAGCAAAAATAATCGTGAACCGATTCGCGCTGACGCGCACAAAGCGCGAATAAATCCCGCGTGACTGCGGCAAAGAAACGCCGTTTTGCTGCCGGCTTTTAATTGAAAATCATTTTGTAATGCGCCAGCCAACGTCTTTGATTGCAGATATAAATTTTCATAGCTGACCGATTCGCGTTCATCAACAACGGCGATTTGATTTTTATATTGATACGCCGCAAATTTCAGAAGTGCCATTAAATTCGTGCCTTCGCCGAACAGCGAAAACGACAGCCGCGCAATTCCGACGGGCGTTAGCAGCCCGATTTTGATTAGCTTTTTTATTAACTGAAACATTTTAAAGTAGAGTGGACAGAAAATGCTCAGAGTAACGCATTTATGCGTGAAAAATCGCCGCGCTTCGCCAGCGGTTTCACGGCTGAAGCGGTAACTCTAAACTTCGTGATCTGATAAATTTTTCTCGCGCTTTTTTCTCGCCCATCTATCCACAAAAAACTCCGCCAGTCGGCGAAAAACGACCGAAGCGGTTTGCCCGAAAATCAGCCACCACGGTTTGAAGATTTTGCGGCGCGTGTAAATCGAACGACAAACAACTTTCGCAACGTGGTCGGGCGACATCGCGGGCGCGTTTTTGTACTCGGCGGTCGGCTCGATCATTCGCGTTCGCACCAAGGGCAGATAAACGGAAGTCGTCGCAATATCAACCGCTTCGAGTTCCGGCGCGGCGCAGCGAAACCATTGGTCGAACGCAGTTTTTGATGATTGATATGCCGTCCAAAAAGGCGCGGGAATCAGCAAAACATTGACGGCGGAAATGTTAATGACCTGACCGCGATTATTTTGCAAAACCGGAATTAGTCCGAGCATCAATTTGACCGGCGCGAAATAATTGAGCGACATCGTGCGTGTGTAATCGTGAAATCGTTCCAAAGATTCAAACAGCGGGCGGCGAATGGATTTTCCGGCGTTGTTGATGAAAACGTCAACGCCGTTCGGCAATTCGCGCAGATCGTTTATCAGCGTTTCGATTTCCTCGTCTTTCGTTAAATCAACCGCGTAAATCGTTACTCTTAAATTTGGATTTTTCCCTTCAATATTTGCCCTTATTTGTTCGAGTTTTTCGGCGGTACGGGCGACCAGAATCAAATGCGCGGCGGTTTTGGAAAGCAGTTCAACAACGCTTTCGCCGATGCCGAAGCTCGCGCCGGTCAGCAAAACGGTTTTCCCGCGAATCGCTTCGGCGAGTTTCCGTTCGTCAAATCTGGCGGGCGGAAAAAGTAAATGCTCGATCAAACTGTATCGTTCGGCAGACCTCATTGTTTTCGATTATACAGATTTATTTTTCACGGAACATAGCTTAATTCGGCAAAGCATTCGGCTGATAACTGAAAGAGTAGAGGTTCAAATCCTCTTGTTCCGACCAATCTTAAAACGGGGCATAGTTTAACGGCAAAACAATCGTTTTATAAACGGTATTAGCGGCAGATTACCGCAAGATTACAGGTTCGATTCCTGTTGCCCCGAATCTCTAAGGCAGAACCCTGCGCGTCAGCAAGGGTGCAAATTATCAAACAATCCTACCTGAAACAAACGCGGACGAAGATTTTGCGAGGACGAAAGAATGCTGAATAGTCATTTCTTTTGTTCGCAACGAACACTTCTTGTCTTTCGTCCGCTCGAAGCGAATTTTTCGCCCGCGTTTGCCTACCTTCGTGATTTGCGATTTTAGATTTGCGATTTGCGGTTGTTTGTATTGAAAAAATTTTATTCCGGGATAACTCAATCGGTAAGAGTGCCTGTCTGTTAAACAGGAAGTTCAGAGTTCGAGTCTCTGTCCCGGAGCCAAGTTCAGAGCGAAAGTAATAAGATATTTGGTTTTTGCCTTTTACCTTTTTACTTTTTCCTTTTTAACGGACGGTAGCCAAGTCGGTTAAGGCAACGGTCTTTTAAACCGTGTATCGTGGGTTCGATTCCCACCCGTTCGACCAAATTTCATTGAACAATCAACATTTATCACTCAACAAAAACTGATAATTGACAAATGTTGAATGGTAAATGTTTTCGGCGAATGCTGAAAAGACTACATCACCTGTCAAGTGCGCGGTCGTCGGTTCGAGTCCGACCGTTCAGCCCAAAAATTTTATGCTGAACGTAGCTCAGAGGTAGAGCGCGAAAATACGTCTTTTCGATTTTGTCGCCGATTTTAATTTTTTGGCGAATGCGGTTGGAACTACTTGGACTGGTTCAACTCCGGTCGTTTCGCTTCGGCGAAAAGTCGGCTTAAACGATTGAGCAGTAATGTTTCGGCAAAACTTGCCGCTAATTTTTCAATCGCGGGCGAATGCCGAGTATGACTACATTTTGAAAATATGCGCGTCATATTTACACACTTGTCGCCCACGAAAACTTTCGGATGAATGCTGAAAAGACTACATTCTCCACCTTAGAGCAGGAAATTGGGAGATTTCCAACGAGTCTAACTCGTCGCTCGGTCTTTTCGATTTTGTCATCCGATTTCACCAAAAAACTTTCCGAAAGGAATACCAATAAAACTTGTCCAATAGGAGGAAATTATGGCTAACAAAAATTTATTTCAAACTGTCAAAGGAATGTTCACGCCGAAAGTTGATACGGTCAACGAAGCGGGCGGAACGGCTTACAAATTAACGCCGAAAGCGGCACTCGCACAATACGCGGCGACGGGTTGTTTTTCGCAGACGTTTTATGCCGACGCGAGCGAACAGCTTGGTAAAGTTCTCGAATTAACCAAAGAACTCGACGCGGAATTCGTGGCGAAGACGGCGATTTACGCGCGTGAAAAAGGCTTTATGAAAGATATGCCCGCGCTGCTCGTCGCGGTTCTTTCGACGAAAGACAAAGCGTTGTTTGAGAAAACTTTTCTGCGCGTGATTGATAACGGGAAAATGCTTCGCAACTTTGTGCAGATTATGCGTTCGGGCGCGGTCGGGCGTAAATCGCTCGGTTCGCTGCCGAAGCGTCTGGTGCGCGAATGGTTTGAAACTCGCAAGGCTGAACAGATTTTCAAACAATCTGTCGGGCAATCGCCTTCGTTCGCCGACGTTTTGAAAATGGTTCACCCGAAACCGAAAGATGGCGAACACGAAGCACTTTACGGTTACTTTATCGGGCGCGAAATTAACCCTGATAAATTGCCGGAAATCGTGAGATCGTTCGAGCGTTTCAAAAACGGCGACGCTCTGGAAGTTCCCGCTGGAGTTCCCTTTCAAATGTTGACGGCTCTGCCGATTTCGACGAAGAAATGGACGGCGATTGCTCGTAACGCCGCGTGGCAGATGACCAGAATGAATCTCAACACTTTCCAGCGTCACGGAGTTTTCGCTGAACGGGAAATGGTTGAATTGATTGCGAATCGCCTGCGCGACCGCGAAGCGATTCGTAAGGCGCGGGTTTTTCCATACCAACTGCTTTCCGCTTACTCGGCGGCTTCCAATAATGCGGAAATTCCGCGTGAAATCGCCGAAGCGTTGCAGGATGCGATGGAAATTGCCATCGAAAACGTGCCGGAAATCAACGGGAAAGTTTACGTTTTCCCCGACGTTTCGGGTTCGATGAGTTCGGCGGTTACAGGTTTTCGCAAAGGCGCGACTTCGACCGTGCGCTGTATTGATGTCGCGGCTTTGGTGGCGGCTGCAATTCTGCGTAAAAATCCGACGGCGGAAGTGATTCCGTTCGAGCAAACAATCGTCAAAGTCGCTCTGAATCCGCGTGATTCGGTGATGACCAACGCGCAGAAACTCGCCGCTGTTGGCGGAGGCGGAACGAATTGCTCTGCGCCGATCTACTCGCTGAACGCGAAACGTGCCAAAGGCGATGTTCTGATCTACGTTTCCGATAACGAATCGGGATGGATTCGCGCCCGGCGCACAATCGCGGAACGGCAGCAATGGCGGCGTGGAACGAGTTTAAATCTCGAAACGAAACTGCCAAACTCGTCTGCATTGACATCCAGCCGAACGCGCACACGCAAGCCTCTGAACGCGCAGACATCTTAAACGTCGGCGGATTTTCCGATCAGGTGTTTAATCTAATCGCCGAATTCGCCAACGGAACTTTGAATGCCGATCATTGGGTTGGTGTGATTGAGAAGCTTGGAATTTAAACTACAAATTCACTGCAAATGAATCAATAACTTTGTAGTGAATTTGTTCCCACATATTTTATAATTAACTAAATGGCTATTTTTTCAAGAAGAACAATTCAACGATTGATTAATGAAAATCTCACTAATTTCAATATGCCCGTAAAGGAACAGATTAAGCTGTTAAATAAAAAAGAAAATTCATTTAATAATGAATTCTTAGCACGCGAATGGGAAATTGTTGTTTTGAATACTTTCGCAAAAACATTTGCCGGTATAGGTAAAGTGACTCACGAAAAGAAGTTTACTAAAAAAGCTTTAGATATTTGTTTTGAATCATCCGCAAATCCAAAACTAAATTTCGTAGCTGATATTTGCACTATTTCAGATTATGGAACTGATGAAAAGTTTCCGATAGAAGAACTTGAAAAAAGATTTTATAGACTTATTTCTGAAAGGGGGTTAAATCCTAACTTTTTTAATATACAGGTAGGCGATAACAGCCATATTATCTCGCGTGAAAAAGGCGGTGTTGTTTTATATCTACCAAATCAAAACGAATTTGATAAGAAAATCTTTAATAATAAATTCACTGTATTTCTTGAAGAAGTTGAAGAAAAATATAGTTCATCTCATAGAGTGGTAGTTGATGAAGTTGAATTCAAAATACCAAAAAGAAGAAAAACCAGTATCTATAATAGATTTCTTTCTTGGTATTTTAATAATTTTCATAAAACTAAAACATTCAAACGGTTGTTAAGCAATAGAAAATTTCGATCCTTAGTTAGTGAGTTTGCAATACATACTCTAATAGCTTTTAGTTATGTGCCAAATCAAAGATTTACTTTTAAAATCGCAAATAGCCACAAAGATATTACCCTTTTAGAAAATAATACGTTGTTTTATAGGCTTTCAGAAAAACACAAACAGCTAAGTAATTCAAAAGCACCTTATCCAAAAGGAATTATAATTTGTGATGGTAATTATGCCCCCTTTTCCTCAATATATAGTGTAGCAACTCAGTGGTCGAGCAAACATTATGATGCAAAAGATGTCATAAATCATTTCTTCAAAAAACTTGATTTTCAGGAAATTGATTTTGTCTTATTTTTTGGTATTTATCCTTATGGTGAAACACACAATATTGTAAGCAGGTGTTTCATCAGACCTAAAGAAAGACAAATAGATGACACAGTTCTTGAAATCCTCAAAAATGATAATTTAGTATCTAATGCTCCAAAACCAGAACGAACCGTTGGAAATGCGGTTAACCTTTTAAAGTCAAAATTTAGAAACACAGGATCAAAGATAGGTTGTAGTGTGGAAAGTAATAAAATAAAAATATCGTCAAGAGCGGTTCTTGAAATACTATCAGGCAAGGTCTCGATTGAAGATTTTTCAAATGATAATTTTCATCCGATTATAGGTAATCCATTTGAAGCAAAGATAAGAGAAGGAAGATTGATTTCTTCCGTTGAAATTGAGCATTCAAAAGACGAGAAAGACGACGAATATCTAGTTTTCAATTTTGGTGAACCAGATGCGGCAGTCTTTGACTTCAAAAATCCTACTGTTTCAAAAAAGAAATAATACTAATTCACTTCAAGCTAATTTTGGCGAATGCCGTCGGGAATACATTGGTATAGAAAGTTCGACTCTTTCCCGTTTCAATAAATTTATCGAAACGGAATTCCCGGCAATTTTGTCGCCAATATTTTATTTAATTCGACTTTTCGGAAAACTTTCACGTCCAAACAGCTAAAATCAGAAACAGATTCTCAGAGGATTGTTGAAAATGAAATCGCAGAAAATCCTGAAAATTTTATTGTTTGTTTTGCTGTGCAGTTTATCCGTCGCCGCGCAATGGGAAAGTTTTTTTGTCGCGCCGCAGACGACCGATCCGCAGATTGACCGGAATTTGCAGAATCATTATGTGGCGATAAATCGCGGCGTAACGGCACAGAATAAACTGTTTTTGTTTTTTCCCGGCACGGGTGGAACGCCGTTTTTTTATCAGGAAGTTACTAACACGGCGGCGGATGCGGGTTTTCACGCGGTCGGGCTGAATTACCCGAATGATGAAGCGGTGAATGATTTGTGCGGCGGCGCGAATACGGATTTGGATTGTTACGCGAAAGCGCGTTTGGAAATTAAAGACGGCATTGACCGCACGAATTTGGTTAATGTTAATCGTCCGAATTCGATTGAAAACCGCCTTATTAAATTGCTGATCTACTTGCGAACGCAGCGACCGAACGATAACTGGGGACAATTTCTGCTTGACGACGCGACGATTAACTGGACGCGCATTGTCGTTTCCGGTCATTCGCAGGGCGGCGGACACGCCGGAATTATCGCCAGATTTCATCCGGTTTTGCGGGCGGTGATGTTCGCCGCGATGGATTTTAACGGTGCGACCGGACTGCCCGCGAATTGGATCGCGCAGCCGAACACGACACCGAATGCTTCGACCGCCGATAAATTTTGGGGCTTTTCGCATCGGCGCGACGAGATGGTAAATTTCACGCTTTTATCGAACCGTATTTGGACGGCTTACGGAATGCCGCAATTCGGCGCGGTCGTGACTGTTGATACTTCTTCGCCGCCCTATAACGAAACGCACTCTTTGACGAGCAACATCGAGTGCGAAAATTTTCACGGCTGTGTGGCAGTTGATGTCCGTTTGGTGCGCGACCAAAACGGTGTGCCGGTTTTCAAACCCGTCTGGCAATATCTGCTGTCAAACACGCCCGCGCCGTTCGGATTGGTAACGCTGAAATTCCTACGGCTCGGACAATTTGTAAATCGTCCGGCGGTCGGGCGAACGACTAAAAATTACAAACTCGTTTTGCAGGGCGGAAATTTTGACCAGAACACGAAAGTTTTAATTAACGAGCGCGAAGTTAATACGGAATTTATTAACTCAAACGAGCTTCGCGCCAATCTTCCGGCGGGCAAATTCGGCAGTTTCGGCAGCGTGAAAGTTCAAGCGGCAATGTCGGGCGGGCTGAAAACGAATTTGCTAAATTATTAAGTTGGATTAGAATAGGAGTTACGCAGTTGACAATAAAAGACTATCGAAAAGTGAAGTAAAACAGGCTGTCAGCCTGTTTCCGCACGGCGCGGGAAACATCTCGCACCGCAGCAGTTTGAACAGGCTGTCAGCCTGTTCTACTTTTCAACTGCGTAACTTCTATAGAAGTCAAAAGGATGAAAACTTATCACTTATAACGGTTGTCAAAATTATGCCGCTAAAGGCAGAAACCCGTGTGTGAGTAAGGGGGCGGATGTGCGCGTCTTGGCAACCCTTGCTCACGCGCGGGTTTCTGCCGCAAAACAATCGCACTCAAGTAAAAATCGCTATAGTAAAATGAAAAAGCGAGGCGGAAACCTCGCTTTTCTTAAATTAGTCCTTAAGAATCAAAATTTGATGTGTTTATTCATCGCCTTCAAATTCTCTCAATTTGCGCGTCGCTTTCGCTACATCGCTGTAATCGTCATTTAACTCTTCGCGTTCTTTGGCGGTGACTACGCCGTCGGCATTATATTTTTGGAGATGTTTTTGCAGCTCTCGTTTGTTGTCGCGCAACTCTTCCCGCAAATAATATCTCTGCCGTTGAGCGTTCAGATACGGGTCGTAGAAATATGGATCGCCAAAATACGAACTGCCGTAATAACCTCTTCCCCAGAAATTAGAGTATCCGAACGGACTGTAATAGTAAGGTCTGACAACAACCGGTCGCCGGTAAACGCGAGTTCCGCCGCGTCGCTGCGCCTGAGTCGAAATTACCGCTGAACCGATGAGTAAAAATGCCGCAAAAAATAACGTCAATAATTTTTTCGTGTGTTTCATAAAACCTCCCTGGTCTTGTAAAGCCTGCCGACAAACGTCGCCTGTCAGAGGCGATTTGCGCTTGTTTTTTGGCTGCATCTTTAAGATGAAATTGAAAAACGGCGGGTTGTCGAAAAATTTCACGAAATTTAGCCTGGTCAAAAAAACAAAAGGACGTTGAAACGCCCTTTGTTTATTGGTTAATTTTCACCGCGTCGTGAACGGCGCGGCTGTTATTTCGATCAAAAATTTCTCTATTTCAAATCGTTGCGCTTTTTCAATTCCTTCCAGATCAAAAACAGCATCAACGCGATAACCGGCGGGCTGATGAAAAACAGGATGAACATCAGTTGAAACAGACGCGCCATCAATTCTGAGTTCGGGCGGTTCATTTCCAAAAGGTTGCGCGACGTTTCCCGCATTGAACACGGACGACTGACCAAAGCATCGGGCGAACCGGCTTGCAGTTCAGAACATCGGCTGGCGGCTCTGTCAATATATGACAGAGCGAAACTGAACGCGGCAATGCCCAATATCAGGGCGGCGACTATTTTAATCGGTATCATTTCAAATTTCATAATTTCTCCTCTATTCCGGCAATGATAACAAAGACTTTCGCCGATAATCAATGATTTTTGCGTAATATTAAATGACTTTTCCTTTGGCGGCAAAAATTATCGCAGGCAAATTCACAAACAAGCCCCGCGACAGCCTCAACTCGCGCAGCGGGTTCGCAAACTAGCACAGCAGCTGAATATGCTTGCACAGCGGATGTCTCAACTCGCAAAGCGGACGGATATTCTTGCACAGCGGATGAATGTTCTTGGGCAGGAGATGAATGTTTTTGCACAGGGGATTTATATTCTTGAAGAGGAGATGGCTGTTTTTGGACAGGAACTTTATATTCCTGCACAGGAAACGCCCGTTTTCGAGAAGGAAATTCATAATCACGGGCAGGAAACGGCTGTTTTTGAAGAGGAAATGAATGTTCCCGCACAGGAAACGAGTATTCAAGTGGAGGAAACGCGAAAAATCTCTGATTCCAATCAAAGATTGACGGCGAATGCTTTGAATGACTACATTTCTTTTGGTTAGAAAACGAACGTCATTCTCTTAACTTGTCGCCGTTTTGATAAAAAAAGACGGGCTTTGAAAAGCCCGTCTTTTTACAAGATAATTCCGCCAATCATTTTCAGGTTTATTTCGGAGTCGGCACAACCGTCGGCGTTGGCAAAGGGTCGGACGGGTTGCGCGGAGTCGGATTCGGTGTCGGGTCTGACGGATTAGTCGGCGCAGGCACCGGGAACGGATCGGGTGTCGGCGTTTGATTCGGTGTCGGCGC
>CAXTKJ010000017.1:0-69751 GCA_964244835.1 uncultured Pyrinomonadaceae bacterium | reverse complement strand
TCGGATTCGGAACGGGCGTTGGATTGCCCGTCGGCTGAACGGTCGGCGCAGCCGTCGGAACGGCAGGCGGCGTAACCGTCGCCAAAGGTTTCAAATCGCTTTTATTATCAGCCGAAACGTGCTGTGAAACGCTCATCGTGAACATACACGCGAACGAAAATAAAAGTGCGCCCATTCCTAAAATTGTTCTGTTTTTCATAAAATCCTCCTTGCTCCTTTTCAGAGAAAGATTGTGTAATCTTTCCAAACAAAAATAATTCACTTTTGATTCGTCAATCGCAACCGCCGTGCCGTTTAGCGAAACCTTCGTTTTTATTAGGCGACGGCGATTTATTTTTCCAGCGAACTGATTTTTATGCAGATAACTCGTATTAAAAAAAGACACCGCGCAAAACGATTGCGCGACAAACCGCAATTTTTCATCATCAATTACAAAAAGGAGGCTATATGCCATACAACAAACTAAACATTTCGGGCGCAAAAGCGGACATTTTCGCCTGGGTCAACCACGACCTGTCGCTCGACGAACAAAATATGCTGCGAAACGTCTCGCGCTTGCCGTGCCTTTTCAAGCACGTCGCGCTGATGCCCGACGCACATTTAGGAATCGGCTCGATGGTCGGTTCGGTCGTCGCTACTAAAGACGCAGTGATTCCGGCAAGCGTCGGCGTGGACATCGGCTGCGGAATGGCGGCGATCAAGACACCTTTCAAGAGTGGAATTCTCGAAGGCAAATTAAAAGATTTGCGCCACGAAATCGAACGCGCGATTCCGGTCGGATTCAACGCGCACAAGGAAACCGACAACGACGCGGCGCGTTGGGAAGGTTGGGAAACTTTCGACGAACTACACGCGGGAGTTCAAGACCGCAAGGTCAAAGCGATGAAACAACTCGGAACACTCGGCGGAGGAAATCATTTTATCGAAGTTTGCCTCGACACCGAAGATAACGTCTGGCTGATGCTGCATTCCGGTTCTCGTAATATCGGAAAAGAGTTGGCTGAACGTCATATTTCGACGGCGAAATCGCTTCATAAATTGAACGAATTGCCCGACCCGAATCTGGCTTATTTTATTCAGGGAACGGACGAGTTCAAAAATTACTGGCACGATTTGAGTTGGGCGCAGAGTTACGCTCTGAAAAATCGTGAAGTGATGATGAAGCGTCTTTTGAAATCATTCAACCGAATGTTCAATAAAGACAAAGCGTTTCGCCCCGAAATCGCGGTCAACTGCCATCACAATTACGTCGCGTCGGAAGTGCATTTCGGCGAGAAAGTTTTTGTTACCAGAAAGGGCGCGATCAACGCCGAACTCGGTCGCTTCGGGATTATTCCCGGCTCGATGGGCGCGAAATCTTTTATCATCAAAGGTCTCGGCGCACCGGAAAGCTATCATTCGTGTTCGCACGGCGCAGGTCGCAAGATGTCGCGCACGGCGGCGAAAAAACGCTTCACGCGCGAGGATTTGGAACGCCAAACCAAAGGCGTGGAATGTAGAAAGGACTCCGGCGTAATTGACGAAATTCCCGGCGCGTATAAAAACATTGACGAGGTGATGAAAAATCAAACTGATCTCGTCGAAGTCGTCGCGCAGTTGAAGCAAGTCGTTTGCGTCAAAGGGTAAAATGAGTTTGCCGATTTAGTTTTCTATTTCGGCAAACTCATCTTAAAATTGAAATATGGAAGTTACTCCAAAACGAAAGTCGAACTTTTATCAAATCTTAGGTTCGATTTCACTCGCGCTTTTAATCATCAGTTTAAGCGTTCACCTGATGACTTTTTGGAACATAAATCTGCAAGACCGATTTCCCTACGTTTTTCTGCTGCATATAGGATTTTTCGTTTTGATTATTTCTGTCGCGTTATTAGAGAAATTGGAAGAAATACAAGCAGATAAAAAAATCATCTCCATCCAAAACAGCCTTATCGAGTCGCGGGCTGATGCGGTAAATACAGATGAAAAATCAAAAATACCCAAATGGCTAATCGCGGCTTATTTTGTAGTCGGGTTTTACGCGATGTTAAATTTCTTGATTTTTGGTTTAGGCGCAGAAGGAAATCCTTCAATCAAAGGCGACAAATACGTTCTTGAAAATCACGGTCATATTATTCGAGAGATTTCAAAAGACGAATACGATATTGCTTCGGCGCAGGTATTGCGAGGATTTTCTGGGCATTGGATTATTTTCTATTTTTATATTACGACCGTCGCCTTTTTGCAGGTTAAGGAACTAAAAGAGTAACGAGTATTTTCTTTTCTCACATCGCCTGCCTTTCGCTTTCGATTAAAGCGTCTAAATCTTCCTCACTCATTTTGCTGTCGGCAAAATCTTTTCTGAGCGGCGCGAGAATTTCATCAAGGGTTCTGCGCCGGTCAATATCTTTTTCAATCAAATCGCCGACGTATTCGGCAACATTCCGACCTTTATTTTTCGCGGTTTCTTCCGAAATTACGCTGATGTTTCGCGGCACTCGAATTGTTAAAGTCATTGTTTCCATAAGCGAGATTTTAACACAGCGGGACGAAAACAACTGAACAATTTCTCGCAGACGGAAAACACACGACCAGCCCGGTTCTTGGCTGCTCTCATAGCTGCGCCGTCTGCCGGAAGGAGCGAGTCTGATGCAAATGATTCGCTCCTGTTTTTTCAGGATGAATTTTGAGAATTTACAAAAGCAGGTATTTCAAAAATCCGCATAAACCGCCGATGAGGACGATGATTAAGACATCAACTTTGAAGAAATACATCGCGGCGAAGGCGGCAGCGGCGAGGGTCAGCGCGAAGAAATCCGTTTGATAATTCGGAAAAATCACCGTCGCGCCGAACGTCAGCGCGAGATTGAGAATTACGCCGACGACCGCCGCCATTACACCGGACAGAGCGGATGAAAGTTTTCGATGACGGCGCAGATTTTCGATATACGGCGCGCCGGCGAAAATGAACAGAAATGACGGCAGGAACGTCGCAAAGGTCGCCAGCAGTCCGCAAAGCACGGCGTAGAAAATTTGATTGTATTCGCCCGCATTGTTCCATCCGGTCATAAATCCGATGAACTGCAAAACCATAATCAGCGGTCCGGGCGTAGTTTCGGCGAGCGCGAGACCGTCCACCGACTGCGCCGCCGTGATCCAATTTGCTGCGACGACCGATTGGTTGACGTAAGCCAGAACAGAGTATGCGCCGCCGAATGTAACAAACGCCGACTGCGTAAAAAACAAATAGGTTTTCGCCGCGTAGCTTTCCCGACCGAAGGCGAAAAGGACGAACAGAAACGGCAAAAGCCACAGCGAAACACAGGCGGCTAAAACTTTCAGGAAATAGTGTTTGGTTTTCGGTTTTTGATCTCTGGTTTTTGTTTCTTCATTTGAATCTGGAATCTGAAATTCGGAATCTGGAATCAAAAATCCGGCAATCGCCGCACCGATGACGATTAAAGGAAACGGAATGCGGAAGAGAAAAATCGCGGCGAAAGCGGAAATCGCAATCAGAATATGCCCGATTGATTTGAAGGATTTTTTCGCAATCTTAATGACGGCTTCGACCACGATGGCGACGACGACGGCTTTGAAACCGTCGAGAACCGCGTTGATTTGCGGAACTGCTCCGTAAGCGGCGTAGATATACGACAAAATTAGCAGAAAGAAAATTGAAGGAATGACGAACAACGCACCCGCCGCGATGCCGCCTTTAATGCCGTGAAGCCGCCAGCCCATATAAGTCGCCAGCTGCTGCGCTTCGGGTCCGGGCAAAAGCATACAAAAATTCAAAGCGTGCAGGAAATTTCCCTGCTCGATCCACTCGCGCTTTTCGACTAATTCCTTTTGCATCAAGGCGATTTGTCCCGCCGGTCCGCCGAAGGAAATAAAGCCGAGTTTTAGCCAGAAGCGAAAGGCTTCGCGGAAGGTCGGCGCGTATGTCTCTCGATTTTCCATACTCGCGGCGGTTCGTTAATCGCTGTGAATTTCTATTATAAACGGCGTTTTCGGCGATTAAATTTTCCCTTTGAATGCCAATTTACAAAAATTTCATATACAAATCGGACGTAAATCGTTTAATATAGTGGCAGTTATTCACAGATTGCACAAGATATTGCGGCTAGCATCCGGTTTGGATTTGATTTCATCTAAAAAACAATAATTTACGGAGGTGATTCCATTGATAACGGGTAGAGTTCTGCTCTTAAACTTTTCTTACGAACCGCTCGGCACGATTGGCGTGGCGCGGGCGATTTGTATGTGGTTTTCAGGTAAATTAACGGTCGAAGAAGAAGACGGCGACAATGTTCTGCATTCGCCTTCGACGACGATTCCGGTTCCGTCGGTCGTGCGCCTGCGGACTTACGTTCACATCAAACGCCGCCGTCAGGAAACGACGATGAAACGCGCTCGTATATACATCCGCGACCGCTACCGCTGCCAATACTGCGGCGACAACAAACACGCCAAAGATTTGACGCTCGACCACATTCTTCCCAGAGCGCAGGGCGGCGAATCAACGCCGCAGAACCTGACGACCGCTTGTGTCAAATGCAACCAGCGCAAAGGCAACCGCACGCCCGAACAAGCCAGAATGCCGCTGCTGACTTCGCAGAGACTTCTGCGCCTTGGGCTAGACCACGTTCTGCTTTGCCACTATGCCGAATCGCGTCCCGAATGGAAGAAGTATCTGTTTATGGACGATCTGGCGGATGAAGTAGAAATGATAAAAATTGCGGCATAATCAAACAGAAATCAGACAAATATTTTATTTCACCGATGAAGATAATTTTGACGGCAGTTGATAATTCACTTTTAACAGCTTGGCAAAAATTTTGCGGTGATTTGGATTGCATAGAGATATATCAGGGTTCAATTCTTGATGTCGAATGCGATGCGATTGTCAGTCCGGCTAACAGTTTCGGCTTTATGGACGGCGGAATTGACGCGATTTATTTGTCTTATTTCGGTTTTGAACTTCAACAAAAAGTTCGTCGTCAGATATTCGATTTTCATAATGGCGAATTGATTGTGGGAAATGCTGATGTCGTTGAAACAGGCAGTGAAAAAATCCCCTTTCTCATTGCCGCACCGACAATGCGCGTTCCGATGATTCTCACTGATACGGTTAATCCCTACCTCGCGGCTCGTGCTGTTTTAATTTTGATTTCACAAGGAATTTTTTCATCGGGTTCGTTGGTTGGAGAAAAGATTTCCGAACATATTAAGACAGTTGCGTTTCCAGGCTTGGGAACGGGTGTCGGCAAAGTCGGATTTAACACCTGCGCTCACCAAGTCCGTGCCGCTATTAGCGACATTTTGCTTGAAGAATTTCAAATGCCAAGGTCTTGGGCGGAAGCATCAGAAAGACACCAACTTTTATACACAAGCAAATTAAAGCGTCTTCAATACTAAATTTCGGTTATTTCAGTTGTCATAATTTTTTAAGATTATGAAGTTACTTTTTATTTACGGCTCGCCCGCCGTCGGGAAATTGACGGTTGCCAACGAGATTGCCAAACAGACTGATTTCAAGGTGTTTCACAATCATCTTTCGATTGACTGCATCGTTCCCGTATTTGAATTCGGTTCGCCCTCATTCTTTAAGTTAATCGAGTTGATCCGCGTCGAAACCGTCGCCGAGTCCGCATTGCAAAATGTTAATTTGATTTATACGTTCTGCTACGCAAAGGATTTGGACGACGTTCACGTTC
Organism: uncultured Pyrinomonadaceae bacterium; assembly: GCA_964244835.1. GTDB lineage: Bacteria > Acidobacteriota > Blastocatellia > Pyrinomonadales > Pyrinomonadaceae. The sequence goes on along the minus strand of CAXTKJ010000017.1, from coordinate 64,058 downwards.
AGAAAATCGTCGAATCGGTGAAGTCGAACGGCGGCGAAGTTTGTTTCGTTTTGCTGACGGCGGAAAAAGAAATTTTGGAAAAGCGCGTTTTGGAAGATTCGCGCCGAAGATTCCGCAAGGTAAATAATTTGGAATTGCTAAATGAACTTTTTGAGAAATACGAATTGTTTTCGCCCGTCAATGGTTATGAAAGTTTAATTATTAACAATACGAATCTGTCGAGCGAAGCGACGGCGCGGAAAATAATCGAACACTATCAGTTGCTTTAAGTTTTGAGTCCCGCCTTCAGGCGGCGTTTTTCGTTTTGAACGTGAGCCGCCTAAAGACGGGACTCAAAACTTTCCAACGCTTCACGGGCGATTTCGCGGTCGTCGAAGTGAAATTTATCATTGCCGACGATTTGGTAAGTTTCGTGACCTTTGCCGGCAATCAATACGACATCGCCGCTTTTGGCTTTGCGAATCGCTTGATGAATCGCGTCGCGGCGGTCGGAAATTACCAGGTAAGGACAGTTTGTTTCTTTCAATCCGACTTCTATTTCAGAAATAATCTGCAAAGGATTTTCCGTGCGCGGATTGTCCGACGTAACGATGACCAGATCGCTGTATTTTCCGGCGACTTCGCCCATCGGAGCGCGTTTCGATTTGTCGCGGTCGCCGCCGCATCCGAAAACCGTGATAATTCTGCCGATGGTTAAATCTTTGGCGGTTTTGAGCGTGTTTAAAAGCGCGTCGTCCGAGTGCGCGTAATCAACGACGACGGCGAAATCATTATTCGTTTCGACTCTTTCAAAACGTCCGGGCGCACCGACGCAGGTTTTCAAACCTTCGACAATTTTATCCAAATCATAACCGAGTTCCAGAGCCGTCGCGGTCGCCGCCAGCATATTATAAACGTGCGGTTTGCCGACGAGCGGCGAAGTGATTTCCCTTTCACCGTTTGGAGTTTTCAAAAGAAAAGTCGTTCCTTTAATTAACGAAACCGCGATATTTTCCGCCGTCAAATCAGCCGCCGAATTTTGCGCGAACGTAACGACTTTTTGATTGTTTTTTCGCAACTCATTAGCCAGTTTCGCGCCGTATTCGTCGTCAACATTTATCACGCTCGACTTCGGAGTTTCACCCAAACTGCCGTCGAAAAGTTTCCGTTTCGCGGCGAAATAATTCTCCATCGTCAGATGATAATCGAGATGGTCGCGGGTCAGATTGGTGAACACGCCGACTTGAAAACGCAAAGCATCGCAGCGGTGCAGATCAATCGCCTGCGAAGAAGTTTCCATCACCGCCGTCTGACAATCGGCTTCGACGGCGCGGCGCAAAAATTTATTCGTGTCCGACGCTTCGGGCGTGGTTCTGATCGCCGGTTCACTCTCTTCGCCGATGCGATATTCGACCGTCGTCAGCATCGCGCTCTTTTCGCCGTTCGCTTCAGCGAGCGCGAAAATTAAATAAGTCGTCGTCGTTTTGCCGTTCGTTCCCGTAATGCCGACGAGCTTCAAATCGTGTGACGGATTGCCGTAAATGGCGGCGGCAGCCTGTGCTAAAGCTGTTCGTGCATCCGAAACTTTCAACCAAACGCCTTCAAAATCCGACGGCTTATTCAACTCGGAAATAACGCCGACCGCACCGCGCCGCATTACGTCTTCGACGAACCGATGCCCGTCCAAAGTCAGCCCGCGCACGGCGACGAACAGCGAACCCGTTCCGGCTTGCCGCGAATCGTGCGTTACGTCGGAAATTTCTACATTTGCACTGCCGTCAAATTCGGCGTTTAGTCGTTCGGCGATTGTTTGGAGATTGGCGGTATTCAAAATTTGTCCTTCAAGCGTGTCTGAAATTTCAATAAACTATACGATAAAAGAAAAATCCGTCAATGCAAAATAAGCATTGACGGATTGAACTTTGCGACTGAAAACCGTTTGCCTAACGAAGTCCGCCTTTTTCCCTGATGCCGTTCAAAATTTTTCCCAGCGTCGCGTCGTCGAGCAGCAAACTCGCCGGTGTGCTGAAAATATAACCGTTGTCGCCGTAAGCGTGATGACCGTTCGGAATCGGGTAATTTTCACCATTACGCGAAAAGGCTTTTTGAATCGCTTCCATCGTGATTTGTAAATCTTTTTTATTGCGCGCCGGAACGTCGTCGGCAGTTACGGAATAGGCTATTAAAATCGCCTGCGCCGGAGTTAAACCGCTTCTTGAATCGCCGAATTCTTTCGGACTCGCTTTGACTAATAAATCTATTCGCTGTTCGACTTCCCGGCTAATTGCGCCGATGACAAAACTCTGCGCGATTTTGTTCGTTTTGATCGTGTCGCGCAGAACTTTCGATTGTTCGACGAAATCATCTTTTTCGATGTAACCCGCGCCGCTGGCTCTTAAAATCAAATGTTTTCCATAGCGTTTATTGTTAGGTAAATCCGGCGCGTCAAAACCGCCGAGCGTTTTCGCGGCGTATTCCAAATCGGCATCGGCTGCGTTCTCGATTCTGTCAATCGCCGCGTCCGCCAATATGCGCGTCAAATTTCCCTGATTGATTTTTTTCGATTGATTCCAAGATTTACCTTCGAGTTCACGCAGTAAATCCTTATTCGCCTGCGACAGCCGAACGCCGGAACGATATTCGATGAAGTCGGCGAGATTTTCCGCGACGGCGTTGATTTCGGCGACGTTATTCGTCGTCGGCAGTTTTATTTCGGCGAGCGCATCTTTGATGGTTTGATGAAATTCCTCTTCGTATTTATCGCTCGTCTGAGCGCGGCTGCTTTGCCAGACAATCGCGCCGAAAGCGAAGACGGCGACGAACAGCAGACCGAAGTAAAAAGTCGGATTCTTTTTGAGACCAGACATAAATTTTGTTTCCTTATTTTTGTGATTCGAGAACAGTCGTTACACTTCCAACATACCGTTTTGTTTCGTTTTGTGTCAACGAAATTCTCCGGCGCGTTTTTTGATTTCCATCAACAAATTGCTATTATTTTTAGACAGAGGAAATATAAAAAAGATGAACTATATCAAGATAATTCTCGCCGTCGTCGGCTTAATCATTTTGGCGATGATCGCGCTTTCGGTTTTCAGTATCGTTTATACGGCGTTGTGGTATCTGTTTTTCATCGGCGTTCTCGTCCTCGGCGGCGCGGTCGGTTACAAAGTCTTCACGAGAAAAAAGGAATCGCCGCAGCTTAAAGAAAATACGCCGACGGCGATTGCCGAAATGGATCGCGCCGACCGCGTTCTGGAAGAATATAGAAGAAAATATCTGTCTGAGTAAAAATATTTCAGCCGAAAAAGGAAAAGCCCAGTCGGTTAAACCGGCTGGGCTTTTCCTTTTTGATTTATGAGTTATTTTCTTTCCTGTATCGGCAGATCGGTAGAAGTTCCCCAATTATATGCGAACAGCATATTGGTCGTACTCTTCAAAATAAACCATTGCCCGTTTGACGGTCGCCAGACAGCGACATCGGTTTTGCCGTCGCCGTCGTAATCCGCCGGAACGGGTTTGTCGGTGGTAAATCCCCACGCAACCGCCGAGAAACTCGCGTCGCCGCTGTTGATTCGATACCAGTAACCGCTTGACGGTCGGCGAACCGCGATGTCGGTTTTGCCGTCGCCGTCGTAATCGTCCTGCACCGGAATATCCTCGCTGACACCAAACGGAATGGCGGTAAACCCCTGCGAGCTTTTCAGCAGATACCAGTAACCGTTCGACGGACGGAAAACCGCGATGTCGGCGCGTCCGTCGCCGTCGTAATCTCCCGGAACGGGTTTGTCCTCGCTCGCGCCGAACTGATAGGCGGTCAAAGAATTGTCGGAGCTGTTGCGAATATACCAGCCGCCGGTTGAAGGTCGAGAAACCGCGATGTCGGATTTGGTATCGCCGTCATAATCTTCGGGAACGGGAATGTCGCCTGCCTGTCCCCACGGCACAGAGAGAAAGTTCTGCGCCGGTAATCCGCTTCCGTAAATATGCGGAATATACCAGGTGCCGTTGCTCGGACGAAAAACGGCGATTTCGGTCTGTCTGTCTCCGATATAATCGGCAGGTACGCGAATGTCGGTCGCCGCGCCGAAATAAGTTCCCTGTCCGAGATTCGGATTGTAATACCAACTCAAATCGGACGGTCGAAAAACGGCGACATCTGCCGAATCGGAAGGCTGGTTATTAAGAAAGTTATACTTAACGCCCTTGAAATAATAAGTTTCCGTCGGAACACCGACGAAGCGCGTCAGGAAGATGCTTTCGGTCTGATAGGTAGTATTAGATATGTTTCCATAAATAGCGAGAATTTTTCCGCTCGGTAGAATTTTGACTTGTCCCGACACGCTAACGGCGGGAACGGATAAAAACTTTCCGAGAATTTGCCCGTTCGGCGACAGGCGCGCCAATGAAAATCTGCCGCCGTAACCCGCGCTTTTGTAGCGCGGAACGCCCGTGAGACCGATGATGACGATCTGCCCGTTCGGTTCGAGCGCGGCGGATGCGGGCGAATCCCCCGAAAAATTCGTTATATCAATATCCCTCGTTCCGCCGCTGCCGAATCCGGTATCTAAAGCCCCGTCAGCCGTGTAGCGAACTACTCTTATATCGCCGTTGGTGCGTTCCAGAGTTTCCGATTTATCTACTCTGTCAATAGTCAGTATTTTGTCGTCCGGTTGAATAAGAATTCGCACATACCCGGAATAAATCGCCGGAAAACCGTTATCTATAGTTCCGTCGGCATTATACCTTTTCAAAGTGCCTTCGCCGCTTTGCGTCAGAATTTTCCCGTTCGATTGAAAATAAATGTTGATATAAGTACCGGCAGAACCACCTGAAGTGTTCTGGTGGCTGACAATGCCGCCGTTTCCGAAACTCGAATCGAGCGTTCCGTCCGGTAAATATCTAACGAGATAGACAATATATACGATGTAATTGTTAGGTCTGATGTCTGACGAAACAACGATTTTATCGTCGGTCTGAACGCCTACCGCGTCAATCGTGTCGCTGCCGTTCGGATCAAAATTCGGCATCTGAATACCGCCGCCCGCAAATCCCGTGTTGAGCGTTCCGTCTTCGTTAATGCTGACGATCAGGCTGTTCGTGTTGTAACTGCCGGTTAAAATAATTTTGCCGTTTGTCTGACGCGCCGCTTTGGTAAAAACGGCAGTCGGAATCGTTGGAAACGAAAGCGGCACGATACCGTTTGTGCCGTAACCCGCATCGAGCGTTCCGTCTGCATTATTGCGAACTAAATAGTATTTCGTCTGGCTGTTCGATATGCTCGAAACAAACGTCAAAATTTTGTCGTTCGGCAATACGAAAGATTCAAACCAACGCTCATTGCCGGCAACGTCGGCAACGGCGGTTCCGTTCGTCCCGAAAGTCAGATCAACCTGCGCGGCAGCCGAACGGCTAAACGACAATCCGACTGATACTAAAGCAGCGACGACTAAAAAATGTTTCAGAGCGTAATTCATAGATTTTTGTCCTATCAGGTTTCGTTGTCTAGAACGGTAAGTTTATCGAAAAGTTTTACGGTAATATTAACACCATCAACTGTATTAAACAAGCATTTTTTTATTCACCGACATCCCTTTTCGGGCAATGCCGAAACTGCCGTTTGTTGTGTTAGAATTTCACCGATGACGCTCAAACTGAACACGCCGATTCTCGATTTTCATAAACAAGAAATCGCCGGTTTATCGCCCGCGATGGCGAAAAAATTGGCGATGGCGGTTGCCGTTCATTCGTATAAAAACGATTTGTCGGAAGCAACGGTCGAAGACCTTTTGAATTATTTTCCGATGCGCTACGAAGACCGCTCGAACCTGATGCGAATTGACCAAATCGTGCCGGATTCGGAAGCCGCAGTTGATTTATATGTGCGCGTTGCGGGCGGTTTTCAGGTCGGCAAAAATCGCGGTCCGAAGGCACCGCCGCTGTTTATTTTTGAAATTACGGCGGGCGATGCCGAACGCACGATGAAGCCGGTCGTCGTCTGGTGGTTCATCTCCGGCAAGGGCGCGTATAACATCGTCAACTATTGGGTGAAAAAGCTGGAGCGCGGCACGCGCTTCGTCGCTTACGGAAAATGGGAATGGGACGGTCGTAAAAATACATACGCGCTCAGAATCAACAAGCCTGACGAACTCGAAATTCTGCCGAGCGTCGGCGATTACAACGAATTCGGATTGCTAAAAAACTTGACCGATGAGACGGAATTCGAGGAAACAATCGAAGATTCCGACGATCCCGAATTCGCGCCGATTCACGTCGGGCGGCGCGTGCCGGTTTATCGAAAATTGGGACCGTTTCAAACTAAACGTCTGCGCGAAATCGTGTTCAGCGTTTTGCAGAATCTCGATAAAAGCACGATTAAAGAGACTTTGCCCGCCGATTTGTGTCAAAGACAAAACTTGATTACGCGAGCCGAAGCCGTCGAACAGATTCATTTTCCGCCGGAAGATTCGGACATTAGCGAGTACGAATCGGCGCGAAGCAAAGCGCATCTGCGGCTGATTTTTGAAGAATTCTTCTGGGTTTCATTCGCGCTGCAACTCAAACGCGGCGACCGCGCCAAAGAACCGAAAGGAACTTTAATCGAAATCAACGATGTGATTTTCGAGCGCATCAGACAACTTTTGCCGTTCACTTTAACCGGCGCACAGGAGCGCGTCGTCAAACGGATTTTCGACGATATGCAGTCGGACGCGCCGATGAATCGGCTGGTGCAGGGCGATGTCGGCAGCGGCAAAACCATCGTCGCGTTTTTGGCGATGTTCGCCGCGATGGAAAACGGTTATCAAGCCGCGCTGATGGCTCCGACGGAAATTCTCGCCGAACAACACGCCCGCAACGCCAAAAAGATTTTCGCCAATTCCCCGTATCGCGTCGAACTTTTGACCGGCAGTTTGAAAGCCGCCGAAAAACGGAAGGTTCAGAAGGATATTGCCAGCGGCGACATTCAGGCGATTGTCGGAACTCACGCCGTGATTCAAGATGCGGTCGAATTTGAGCGTTTAGGTTTAGCGGTCGTGGACGAACAGCATCGTTTCGGCGTTTTGCAGCGCGCCGAACTTCGCGCTCGCGGTTTTAATCCCGATATTTTGGTGATGACGGCGACTCCGATTCCGCGCAGTTTGGCGATGACGGTTTACGGCGATTTGGACGTTTCCGTGATTGACGAATTGCCGCCGGGACGAACGCCGGTCAAAACCGTCGTCGTCGGCGAAGACCAACGCGGCGGCGTTTACAAAGGCATCGAACGCGAAACGAATCTTGGTCGCCAAGTCTATATCGTTTATCCGCTAATTGATGAATCGGAAAAGATGGATTTGAAAGCCGCGACGAAAATGCACGAAGAACTGCGCGATAATATCTTTCCGAATCTGCGCGTCGGCTTGCTGCACGGCAAAATGAAAGGCGCGGAAAAGGAAGAAATAATGGGCAAATTTTCGCGCGGCGAAACTCATATTTTAATTTCGACGACCGTTATCGAAGTCGGCGTTGACGTGCCGAACGCATCCTTGATGATTATCGAACACGCCGAACGCTTCGGATTATCGCAATTACACCAACTTCGAGGAAGAGTCGGGCGCGGCGCGGAACAATCTTTCTGCGTTCTATTGACCGGCGATAAACGCACCGCCGTCGCCCGCGAACGCTTGGGAATTATGGAGGAAACGACCGACGGTTTCCGCATCGCCGAGAAAGATTTGGAGATTCGCGGGCAAGGGGAAATTCTCGGTACGCGGCAATCCGGCGCACAAACTTTCAAGATCGGGAATATAATCCGCGATTTGGAGATTCTTGATAAAGCCAGACAGGAAGCCGAATTTTATCTGACGACGAAGCGTTTAACGGCGGAAACGTCCCGATTAATTGAAGTTACGAAAGCCGATGCGCGGTTCAGATTGGCGGGAATCGGCTAACTAAATCGTTTTAGTTGGCATAAAAAAGTATTTTGTTATTGAAATTTTCAAGAAGATTAGTTTATATTGGCTTTTATAGTTTCAAATCTCTCTTTAGCTTTTTGAGTGAAACTCTGCAAATTACCAAAACAAACAAACTTTACCTTCCTTAAAGATAAAGACTTCTACATTGTTTGTGATGCCCGACAATTTGCTTAAAAGCTATATTTCAAAAGCACGGCGCATTTGCCAACGCCGTTAATGTATTTGCATCAAATCTAACTAATGAGGAAAAAATATGGACAACCGACGACCGACATCTGAGAATGCTCCAAGACCTTCAACCCAGACGAATAACTATAACAAGGAAGGCGACCGACAATACGCGCCGCGCCGCTATCCGCCGCGCGACAATCAATATCAACCCCGAAACGACCGTTTTCAACCGAGAACGACCAACGACCGCTTTCAACCCCGCGACGACCGGCAGCGTTCCGGCGATGAAAGAAGTCAGCCGCCCCGCGATGACCGTTACCGAAGCAACAGCGGCGGTGAAAACAGATTTCAGAGCGGCGAAAACAGGTTTCAAAGCCGCGACAATCGCAGTTTTCCACCGCGCAGCAATAACAGCGGCGGCAGCGGCAGATTTCAGCCGAGAACTAACGACCGCAACGACCGCAACGACCGGAATGATCGAAACGACCGTTTCCAGCCGCGCGGACGTTTTGTGCCGAACGGCAGAGGACCTAAACCGTGGGAAAAACCGCCGGCGCGGATCGTATCGGAAATGCAGGTAACGGACGGAAAACATCGCGGCAAATATCTGTTAGCCGTTCCTGCGGAAAAAGTAAAACCGACGGCGCGGCGCATTCGTGAAGCGATGTTTCGTATTCTGTACCGCCGTATTCGCGCCGGCAGATTCCTGGATTTATGCGCGGGAGCAGGAACGGTCGGCATCGAAGCGATTTCACGCGGCGCGATGATCAGCACGTTCGTCGAGCGTTCCGGGCAGATGTGCGGCATCATCAAAAAGAATATGGAAGCGATGGGCATCAAGGAAGGACACGGCGAGATTAACCACATCGAAGTCGTGCCGTTCTTAAAGAAAATGGCAAAACGCCGACGCTTCTGGGATGTCGTTTATTTCGATCCGCCGTCTGATTCGAATTACGACGAAGTTTTGAATTATTTCAGTCGCGGCGCGGCTTTAAGACCCGGCGGACTTTTGATTATCGAACACCCGAAGGAAATGCTGATTCCTGAAAAGTTCGGCATAATGTCGCGTTGGCGCGTCGTCGAACAGGGCGACACGACGATCACCTTCTACGAAAAAAGACAGTCCTGACTTTTTAAATTACGAATTTCAAATTACGAATTACGAATTGAGGCAATTTCAAGCGTAATTCGTAATTCGTAATTCGTAATTCGTAATTTCCCGATGCGTATCATTTCCGGCGAATATCGCGGGCGGATTTTGAAAAGTCCCGCCGATAATCGGACGCGCCCGACTTCCGACCGGCTGCGTGAAACTCTTTTCAACGTCTTAAATCCCCGGATTGATTCTGACACGCGCTTTCTCGATTTATGCGCGGGAACGGGCGCAATCGGCATCGAAGCGATCTCTCGCGGCGCGGCGTTTGCGACGTTCGTTGACAAATCCCTTCGCGCCTGCGCTCTCATCGAAGAAAATCTCGACCTGCTGAAAATTCCCGAATCGCAGACGGAAGTTTTTAAAGATTCCGCCGAAAAATTCGTCGCCCGCGAACACAAAATAATTTGGGACATCGCGTTTTACGATCCGCCGTATCAGGATAATTATCGTTATTTCTTATTGGAGTTCGCCGCCAACCTCGAAAAACTTTTAACCGCTGAAGGAATTTTAATCGCCGAACATCACGCGAAAAATCTTTTGCCCGATGCCGTCGGCGAATTGCGGCGATGGAGGATTTTGAAACAGGGCGAAACGCATCTGAGTTTTTACGAGCGGCGATAGCATTCAACGGCAGAAGCCCGCGCGTGAGCAAGGGCGCAATCGTCGAATCGTCTGCGCCCTTGCTCACGCGCGGGCTTCTGCCTGATTTGCGAAACTTCCGTTACAATAGAATGAAGATTTGCCGCCGACCAATCGCAAATTGCAAATCATCAATCGAAAATGAAAGTATTCATCTGGCTCATACTGTGTTTAATTTGGGGAACGACCTGGATTTTAATCAAAATCGGCTTGGAAGATTTGCCGCCGATCACCTTTGCGGCGGCGCGGTTTATCCTCGCGCTCATCGTTTTGTCATTTATAATTTACCTGCAAAAAATCCCGTTTCCGGCGAATAAGCGTGAATGGAAATTGATCGCGCTGACCGGCGTAATGCAGTTTTCGATTAATTACAGCCTCGTTTTTTGGAGCGAGCAGTATATTTCGAGCGGATTGGCGGCGGTTTTGCAGGCGATGATAACGGTTTTCGGACTCGTTCTGGCGTGGATTCATCTGCCGAACGAGCGTATTTCGCTGATTAAAATCGCCGCTATTTTACTCGGCATCGCCGGTGTCGCGGTAATCTTTATCGAGCAATTACAAATCAACAGCGTGCTGGCGTTTGCGGGCTGCGCGGCAATCGTCATCGGGGCTTACGCGGCGGCGCACGGTTCGATTCTGGTCAAAGCGTTCGGCGGCAATCTGCATCCGGCGATGCTCGTTTTCGGGCAAATGCTGTGCGGCATTCTACCGATTATCATTTACGCTCTGACCGTCGAAGGCAATCCGCTCAAATTAAACTGGACGTGGAAGGCAATCGGCGCGGTTTTTTATCTTTCGATTTTTGGGACAATCGCGGCTTTCTGGCTTTATTACTGGCTTTTAAGCCAGGTTGAGTCAACCAAAGCGATGATGATTTCGCTCGTAACGCCTCTGATCGCCGTCATCGTCGGCGGAATTTTCTTAAACGAGAAACTTCCGCCGCAAACCATTTTCGGCGGCATTCTGATTCTAGCGAGCATCGGTTTAATTGTTTTCAAAAAGAAAGATAAAACGTCTGTTGTTATCGAAGAAAACGCACTGACCGCCGAATAATCATTGGCATTGAAATCGTTCTTCAACTATAAGTCGTTTCAAAAATCAATCATTCTACATTCTACATTTTTCATTCTTAATTTTTATCCGAAAAAAAATGAAAAATGTAGAATGTAGAATGTAAAATTAAATGAATAGATATTTTTGAGACATCTAATATGTTTTTCAGATTCACAACCGCCGGCGAATCGCACGGCAAAGCGTTGATCGCCATTGTCGAGGGTTTGCCCGCCGGTTTAGAGATTGATATTGCCAAAATCAACCGCGAACTGTGGCGCAGACAGCAGGGTTACGGGCGCGGCGGACGAATGAAAATCGAGACGGACACGATTGAATTTCTGTCGGGTGTCAGGCACGGCAGAACGCTCGGTTCGCCCGTCGCGCTGATGATCGAAAACCGCGATTTCGTGCATTGGACGGAGATAATGGCGAGTGAAAAGATTGAAGTTCAGCCGAAAAATCCGCGCATCGTAACGCGCCCGCGTCCCGGACACGCCGACTTAGCGGGCGGGCAGAAATTCGGCACGCGAGATTTACGCGACGTACTCGAACGCGCCTCGGCGCGGGAAACGGCGGCGCGGGTCGCCTGCGGCGCAATCGCCAAACAGCTTTTGGAAGCATTCGGCATCGAAATAAAAAGCCACGTCATCAAACTCGGCGCACTGCCGGAAACGCCTTTGACGAAAACTTATGAAGAGATCGCCGCGATTGACGAAACTTCCCTTTTGAACTGCGCCGACGCTGAAATCGAAAAACAGATCATCGAATTAATTGATAAAGCGAAAGCCGACGGCGACACTCTGGGCGGAATTTTTGAAGTCGTCGCCCGCAACGTCCCAATCGGTCTGGGTTCGCACGTTTCGTGGAACGAAAAACTCGACGGCAGAATCGCGCAGGCTCTGATGTCAATCCAAGCCGTCAAAGCCGTCGAAATCGGTGAAGGCGTGGCGAACGCCGGACGCTTCGGCTCGAAAGTTCACGACGAAATCGGCTACGAAAACAATAATTTCAAACGCACTTCAAATCGTGCGGGCGGACTTGAAGGCGGCATCACGAACGGCGAAGAACTGCGCGTGCGCGGTTATCTGAAACCGATTGCGACGCTTAAAAAGCCGCTGCGGTCGGTTGATATTGACACGAAACAGGAAGACTTAGCCGCCTTTGAACGCTCGGACGTAACGGCGGTTCCGGCTGCCGGAGTGATTGGCGAAGCGATGCTCGCCGTCGTTCTCGCCAACTCGATGCGCGAAAAATTCGGCGGCGATTCCCTTTCCGAAATGAAAACCAATTACGAAAATTATCTGAGAACACTAAGCATTTATTAACATTTCAACCGCTCGCCGCTTTTCGCCGAACGCTCGATTCTGCTAAACTCTCTTTTAATTTACTCGACAGGACGATCAAATAACCGTTGAGGATTTTCACCTGAAACGGTCAATCAAAATATGAAAACAGTTTTTTTAATTTTCACGGCGTTACTTTTTACCGGCTGCTCAGAAAGTCAACAGGCAAGCGCACCCGACCCGAACAAGGAAAGAATCACCGCCAAGAACAAACAGACGGCGGTCGCCAACGAAATAACTTTAATCACGCAGGCGGCGCAGAAAATCGAAAACGAGGGAAGAGGACTTGAAACTTATCGAAACTCTTCCGCCGCCGCCAGTCTGCGCGAATGCAATATCATAATGGCGGACGAGCAGAAACAAATTCAAAGTTTAACCGACCGCATCGCTAAACTTCCCGAAGAAAAAAGCATCATTCTCGCGCCGATTACCAATGATTTAAACGAATGCGTCGCCTGCACCAAAACCGCGATGAAAAGCTGCGTCAAAGCCAGGGCTTCGATTAACGACGCGATCAAAAAGTTATATCCGTGATGAAATTATTCAGTTAGACATAAACAATAAAATATGAAAAACATTCTGATTCTGGCGATTTTGACTTTAGCGGCGTTCGGACAGAACGCCCGCGCACAGAGTTTTGTTTACGCCGTCAACGACAACGCGGCGGGCAATCAGATTTTCGGATTTTCCGTCAACGAGATGAACGGCGCGTTGACCGCGCTTGCCGGATTTCCCGTCAACACGGGTTTCAACGGCGCGGGTTCGACGAATCTGGAAATGATCACGGTTGACGTTACGAATAAAAGACTTTACGCGCTCAATCGCGGCTCGAATAACATCAGCGCGTATGCGGTTGACGCGGCAACCGGCGCGATTTCGCCGCTGCCGTTTTCGCCGATTACCGGAATCGCCAATGAGCGCACGGTGAAAGTTCATCCGAGCGGCTCACCCTTAATCGTCGGCGGCGATGCCGTCGCCAGCTTTATCATCACGCCGACTTCGGCAACGCCCGCCGCCGGAAGCCCATACGCCGCCGGAACAAATGTCAGTCCGGGCGGCGCGAGTTTAAGCCGCGACGGAAATTATTATTACACGGGCGGCAACCTCGGAAATTTCTTCGCCGGATTTACCGTCAACGCTTCAAACGGCGTTTTAACCGCGCTCGACGGTTCGCCGTTCGACACGGGCAACGCCACGCCGTATCCGACGGCGACCGATGCAACAGGACGCTTGTTCGTCGTCAACAGCCGGCTCGCTTCGACTCGCGTTTATACGACCGCCAACGGCATTCCGACGACGGCGAGCAATAATCCGAACGCTTTAACGGGAATCACGGCGGAAGGCGAAGTCCACCCGAACGGAAATTTCTTCGTTCTCGCCGACCGCAGCAACGCGCGAATCGGCGTTTATCAAATCGTCGGCAGCGGCGCGGCGACGACTTTAACGGCGGTCAGCGGTTCACCGTTCGCGTCGGGCGGCACATTGTCTTTGACGCTCGTGTTCAACCGCAGCGGAAATTTTCTGTACGTCGCCAACAGCACGACGCGCAATATCACCAAATTCGATTTCGATACGGCGACCGGAAATTTAACCAATCAAACGGTTCTTCCGGCGAACAGTCTGGGAACTGCCGGAATCATTAACGGCATCTCCTACGCCAACTTCTCGCCGACTTTGGTAATAGCAAGGCGAACACCTTTCGATTTCGACGGCGACGGCAGAGCCGATGTTTCCGTTTATCGTCCGAGCGATGGTTATTGGTATTTAAATAGATCAACTGCCGGATTTTCGGCAACACCATTTGGAAATTCGACCGACCGACCCGTTCCGGCAGATTATGACGGCGACGGTAAAACCGATATTGCCGTTTATCGCCGATCTGCCGACAGCAGCTGGTATATTCTGCAAAGTTCCGACAATACGTTTCGCGGAACGAGATTCGGACCAACCAATCAGGAACAACAGCTTATTATTCTTCAGACGGCGACCCCGGCGGATTTTGACGGTGATGGGAAAACTGATTTGGCTTATTGGTACACGACCGATTTTCTTTCCGAACCCGGAAGGTTTGTTGTTTTGCGAAGCTCCGATAATACAAGCACGACAACGGTTTTCGGATCGGTCGGAGACGTTCCGGTGCCGGCAGATTACGACGGCGACGGCAAGGCGAATATGGCAGTTTTCCGTTCGTCGAACGGCACCTGGTACACTTCGACCAATGCGGCGACTAATTACGGCGCAGTTCAATTTGGTTCATCATCCGACAGGTTAGTTCCCGCCGACTACGACGGCGACGGCAAAGTTGACATCGCCGTTTTCCGACCTTCGACCGGAGTCTGGTATCTGAACCAAAGTCAGGCTGGCTCAGTCGGCATCCAATTCGGCACAGGCAGCGATCTTCCCGTCCCGGCAGACTACGACGGCGACGGCAAAACCGACATCGCCGTCTTCCGTCCCGACACCGGAGCGTGGTATCTGAACCGTTCGCAGGCAGGCTTAACCTACGTCGGCTACGGCGCGAACGGCGATAAACCGCTTCCGAACTCCTTTGTCCCTTAAAAGAGGCTTTGGACGAGTTTATTAAAAAATCTTCCTTATGGCTTCAGCCCAACCAAACTTGGGCTAAAGCCATTCGGAAAATTATTTTAATTATTCGGCTAAAGCATTTGCTGATTTTCAATCAGACCACCGGCTAAAGCTAGTGGCAATTTATAAGAGATTAAACTTTTCACCGCATTTCAAACCTATGAATAAACTCTACTACGGCGACAACCTCGACGTTCTCCGCAAATTCGTCCGCGACGAAACGGTTGATCTTTGTTATATTGATCCGCCGTTTAATTCCAAGCGCAATTACAATCAGATTTACAACAACATCGGCGGTGAAGACCGCGCACAGGCGCAGGCTTTTGTTGATACCTGGACGTGGGACGACCACGCCAACGAATGTTTCGACGAGATTCTGACGAATAAAAACGGCGTGCAAACTCAGCAGTCAATCGCGCTCATCAATGGTTTGGAGAAAGTTCTCGGCAAAGGCGCGTTGTTCGTCTATTTGGTTTCGATAAACACCGTCCAGTTTATTATTGTTTGATTGAAATGTTGTGAAACATCTTCTTTTATGATAATTTCATCTCAAATTGGTCGGATAATTTAAGCTAATTGAACAAAGATTCATCGAGGTAATTATGTCAAGCAAATCATATCACGTCATTGCCAATGTTAACGGCGGGTGGAATGTAAAAAGAACAGGTGCTGAACGTGCAACGAGAAGTTTTGCTTCGCAGAAGGACGCTATCAAATATGGTCGAACCTTGAGCAGAAGCCACGCAACGGAACTTGTTATTCATAATAGAGACGGAAGATTATCAAGTAAGGAGTCTTACGCGAAAGACCCGAATCTATCCAGAGAGAGCAATTAACAATTATTGATATGGCAATCTCACCAGATACGGATTTCGAAAAAAACGTATTTATTAATTGTCCTTTCGATGATGATTACATACCGCTTCTCCAACCTCTTCTATTTACAATTCTTTATTTAGATTTCAAGCCGAGGATTGCTACCGAGCGTTCGGATTCGGGCGAACAAAGAATAGATAAAATTTGTGAACTGATCGAAATATCAAAGTATAGTATTCACGACCTTTCAAGGCTTCAATCGAAAAAGAAGAAAGAATTTTATCGGCTGAATATGCCTTATGAATTGGGAGTTGATTACGGCTGTCGAAAATTTGCAACCAATCACCATCGAGACAAGAAATTTCTCGTGCTTGAAAAAGGTAGATACGATTATGCTAAAGCACTCTCCGATTTGTCAGGCGTGGACATTAAAAATCACGATGATGATCCGATCAAAATAATTCGGATAGCGAGAAACTGGTTGAAAGGTTTTATTGAAGACAAACAAATAGATGCTCCGGCAGTTGTCTGGGAAAAATTCAACCTCTTTATGCAAAATTTCGCCGAAGAAAGATCTGAACAAGGGTTTAGTAATGACGATATTTACGATATGCCAGTTAGTGAATTCATCGGATATATTAAAGGTTGGCTGCGAAGAAAGGGCAATCCAATCGAGATTACCGCAAATCCTACTTGGGAAACAGTTGAATGGTAAATCTTTCAGATGAAAGTCCTGTCCTGTTCACGCGCTGATTCATAAAAAGGACGACCGCGTTCGCAAAGAGTTTGAAAAATGGGCGATTCTCACTTATTCGGACAATCGCGCCGTGATTAACGAGAAAAAGGGCGCGGACAAAGGCATTGACGGCGTTGCCTACACGCGCAAATCGAAAGACGAAGTTTTGCCCGTGATGCTGTCGGTCAAGTCGGGCAAAAACGTCGGCGTGGCGGAAGTCCGCGATTTGTTCGGTGTCGTCCAAAGCGAAGGCGCGGCTTGCGGCATCTACATTTCACGCTTCGACCCGACCAAACCGATGATCGAATTCGCCAAACAGCAGGGACAATTCAAACCCGAAAACTTCCCGCCTTTCGACCGCTTGCAAATCGTTACCGTTCAAGAGATATTGGATGGCGCGAGAATGAATCTGCCGCTGATGGAAGAAGTTACCAAACGGGCGCAGAAGGCGAAAGTTGACGCGGATCCGAATTTGTTTGAGAATTGACTGCATAAATTATGAACGCCGACATACTAAGCGAAAAACATTTACACGCGGCGACTTTGCGCTCCGGGCGGCGGCTTGAATATCTGACTATCGGGTGGAATTCGCTCGAAGCGGTAGCCGCGATTTTTGCGGGTTTAATGGCGGGCAGCGTCGCGCTCGTAGGGTTCGGGTTCGATTCGGTGATTGAAGTTTCTTCGGGCGCGATTGTTCTCTGGCGTTTGGTTTCGGGCGCACACCGCGAACGTCTCGCCTTAAAACTGGTCGGCATCAGTTTTCTCGCGCTTGCCGTTTACGTTACGTTCGACGCGGCGAAATCTTTATGGCTGCGTGAACCACCCGAAGCGAGTTTGATCGGGATAATCATTGCCGCGCTGTCTTTGATCGTGATGCCGCTGCTGGCGCGGGCGAAAAGAAAAGTGGCGACGACCTTGAACAGCGGCGCGATGCAGGCTGACTCACGGCAAACCGATATTTGCGCTTATTTGTCCGCCATTCTGCTCGCCGGTCTCGCGCTCAACTGGCTTTTCGGCTGGTGGTGGGCTGACCCGCTCGCGGCGTGTTTGATGATTCCGATTATCACCAGAGAAGGTATTCAAGCATTGCGCGGTGAAACCTGCTGCGACGGCGCAAGCTGTCATTAATTGACAAGAACGGCGTGAAAATCAATCTGCCATTGATGGAAGAAGTTACCAAGCGGGCGCAGAAGGCGAGGGCGGATAACAAACGCTTCGAGCGCGTGGAAACCGCCGCCAATCGAGCGGAAATCAATTTGAGCGCGACAAAATCGGTTTGAGCGGACGAAAAAGCTGTTTGAGCGCGTCGCAATTACTTTGAGCGACGCGGAAATCGGTTTGAGCGGGCAGAAATAGCTTTGAGCGCGTCGAAATTGCTTTGAGCGGGATTTTTTAACGATCACTGCGGGAAATTTTCGGTTTTATCTTACTAAACACAGCATAAGGAGAATTTTTATATGACCAGAGGACAAAAGGTTCGGTTTGAGATGTTTATTCGCGTCGTTCAGTTTATACAGGACAACGCCGCCGATTTTACGGCGGGCGTGGTGGCGGCGCAGTTGGCGGTTTTGATCGGCATCATCGAGCGTTTGCAGACGCTTTTGGGCGACCAAGCCGCCGGACTCGGCAACGCGCGGTTTGAATTTAACGATAAGGACACGGCGCGGGAAAATCTGCGGCAGATGCTTTCGCACATCGCGGAAACGGCGCATTCGATGGTTTATGCGTTTCCCGGCATTGATTTGAAGTTTCGGATGCCGCGCAATCAAAGCGATGCCGAACTGCTCGGCAAAGCCCGCGCCTTTCTGACCGAAGCCGCGCCTTACAAAAACGCTTTCATTGACGATTACGAAATGGATAAAAACTTTTTAATTGATTTGCAGACGCTGATTGACGAGTTTGAGGCGAGTATGAGCGAGACCGGAACGGCGACCGATTCGCACGTTGCGGCGACTGCCGAAACCGGCGCGGAAATCCGCAAGGGAATGATCGCCGTCCGCACGATGAACGGCGCGGTGATGAATAAATATCGCAACAATGTCGGCAAGCTCGCCGCGTGGCTGTCGGCTTCGCACGTCGAGAAAGTGCCGACCAAACCGCGTACGCCGCCCGCGCCGAATAGTTAGGAAACGCGAATGAAAAGGCGGAAACCCGCCCGAAGTAAGGACGTTCAATGATCGAATACCTTTACTTCGGGCGGGTTTCCGCCTTAGAATCGCCGCGCCGAAAATTTCGGGCGCGACTAATGCTTTTTAATCCAATTCGATGGCGCGGCTTTTTCGGCGGCGCGGTAGTTTTCCAGGAATTCTTCGGTTTGCTCGCGTGTTTCGCCTTGTCGGGCGATGATCGAGATCAGGTCGCCGGATTCGTGCCGTGCGATGGCTTGGCGGAACTGGGTGCCGTGTTCGTCGTCCATTCCTTCAATCACTGCATCGAGATTTGGAAGCATATCGGGATTTCGATATTTGGCGTGGACGTATGCGCCGGCTAAACCTTCGGTCAGTTCGTCAAATGCCTGATCGCGTTCCTCTTCGGAGCGGCGCACCTTCTGACCGGCATCGTATTCGTCCGCCAACGCCTGTTCACTGCGTTCGATGCCTTTGTCGAGTTCGGCGAGCAGGCGCAAGCCTTCGGGACGCGCGGCAGGCGGCAAAAGTTTCATCTGCTCGGCGATTTCGTCGCGCTCGGCGATGCGTTCAAGAAGAAACGCCAAAGCCTGTTTATAATCGTCGTCCATTTCATATTCTTTCTCACTCATCGAAAATTTCCTCGCCTTTTTAATAAATTTGTGTTGAGAAATATAAACTAAAAGGCGGATGAGAACAACTCTCAACCGCCTTTTTGCTTATTACCTAACGAATTGATGCGCCGATTGCCGCGTCGAAAATCTCCAGCGCGACATCTACGTTTTCCCTGGAAAGAATCAGCGGCGGCGACCAGCGAATCGTGTTCGCGCCGCAGCCCAGGATGATTAAGCCGCGCTCGAAACACGCCATTTCGATGCGGTCGCGCAATTCGGGATCGGCTTTCATCGAGGCTTTCGATTCGACGAATTCCACGCCGATCATTAAACCCAAACCGCGCACGTCGCCGATGCAGTCGTGCTTTCTCATCAATTCACGCAAGCCGTTTTGCAGATATTCGCCGACCGTCGCCGCGTTTTCCGTCAAGCCGTTTTCCAGCAATTCAATCGTTTTCAAAGCCGACGCGATGCACACCGGATTGCCGCCGAACGTCGAAGCGTGCGCTCCCTTGTGCCAGTCCATTATGTCGGCGCGGGCGACACACGCGCCGATGGGCAGCCCTGAACCGATGCCTTTGGCGAGGCACATAATATCCGGTTCGATGTCGTAATAATCGGTGGCGAACATCTTGCCGGTGCGTCCCATTCCCGACTGCACTTCGTCAACGATCAGCATAATGCCGTGCTGGTCGCAGATTCTTCGCAAAGCCTGCATAAATTCCTTCGGTGCGGGAATGTAGCCGCCTTCCCCTTGCACGGCTTCGACGACGATGCCGGCGACTTCTTCGGGCGGTGTCGTCGTGTTGAACAGACGATTTTCGATCCAGTCAATCGTCCCCAGACAACAACTGCCGTCGTCGCATTTGCCCAGATTAAACGGGCAGCGCAAACAATTCGGAAACGGAACGTGAACGACATCCAAAGCCTGTCTGCCGAAACCGGAACGCTGCGCTTTTTTCGATGAGGTCAGCGACAACGCTCCCAAAGTTCGCCCGTGAAACGAGCCGAAAAACGAAATAAATTTCTGCCGTTTCGTGTGATACATCGCCAATTTTAAAGCCGTCTCGACGGCTTCCGCGCCGCTGTTGGCGAAGTGCGTTTTGGTCGGCGATTTGATCGGCACGATTTCGTCCAATTTCTTTCCGAGCGCGGGCATCTGCCGGTAATAGTAATCAGTACCGCACATATGGATCAAAGTTTCGGTTTGTTTAATGATCGCGGCGACGATTTCCGGGTGGCAATGCCCGGTCGAACAGACAGCGACTCCGGCGTTGCAGTCTAAAAAGACGTTGCCGTCCGCGTCTTCGATCCACACGCCGTAACCTTTTTCGGCGACGAGTTTGTAATCCGGGCGCGGGTAAGAAGGCGTTACATATTTCGCGTCTTCGGCGATGATTTCGCGTGATTTTGGTCCGGGCAGTTCGGTTTTGATAATCGGTTTTTGTAATTCGGTAGTCGGTGTCATAAATTTTTCTCCACAGGCGAAAATGTTTTCACATTTTCCGTTTAGCTGAAACATAAAAACTTGCCGGAATTTTTCATCCGACGCTAAAGGATTATTTTGAAGAAAAGCAAAGTTAATCGCCGCCGAAAAGGTTCGGGCGCGTGCGGTTCGGACAAAGTTTGGAAACGGAACGCGGTGTCATAAAATTCTGCCAACAATATATCAGAACAGCAATCGGGTTTCAAAAATGAGTCAGGAAAATGTTGGCGAAAATTTACAAATACAAAATTTGATGTTCCTGTTCGCCCGGTTCTATCGCCTCATAAACCCATTCGATAAAATTTTCGCCGTATAAATTTAAGAACGAAATGACATTCAACGTCCGCTCCTGCAAAGCGTCGTGCGGCAAAAGCGCGGTGAACAGATTTTCGATTCGGCGTTCGACGATTTCGTTCTTTAACATTTCGGCGCGATGATATTTCTTTCGCAAAGCGTTGATGTGCCACAAAATCTTCTTCCGCCGGGTTTCGAGGTTTGCCGCCAGCGTGATTTCGTTCGATTTGAGGCTGCCCGCTAAAAGATTTAACTGCGCTTCGATGTTTTTTTCGACTGCCGAAAAAGTTTCGGCAGTTTCAGCGTTCAAAAACCCTTCGACGATTTTCGACTTAATCTTTTCCTGACCATCGAACAAGTTCAAGAATTCAAAATCGTATTTGTTAAATGTCTTTTCGTGTTTCGGTTCGATAATCGTCAAACTCGCCCGGTGGCGAATCGGCGTTACGGGACGATTTAAGACTTTATAAATCGCCGAATTCTGCGCGAAATACGCGATTTCCGCCGCGCCGCCGAAATAAGTCAGCGTCGGCAAAAGGAAATCCTGCACGACGGGACGCAGCAGCGCGTTCGGACTCAAACTCTGCGGCGATGTGCGGGCGATTTCCGCCAGTTCGGAAATTTCAAATTCAACTTTCGATTTTTGAACTTTCACTTTGCCGTCGTCGAGATTCTTTCGCAAAGCCTGTCTTTCACCGCTTTCGTTTTGAAAGAAAAAAGGAAACGAATCTTTTTCAACCAAAACCTGCGGCTGGTAATTTTCCTTTGCCAGTTCGTCGTTTCTTTCAAGCAGAGCCGCGACGATTTCGCCGGATTTTTCAACGGCTTCCGCGAAAATCGGCGCACAGAGTTTTTTCAAATCCGCATCGAGCGGGGTCAGAATTATCAAACCGTAATCGGCGAAAAGTTTGGCGACAAATTTGGCGAAAGCCGTGCTGAAAGTTTCTCCCGGTTGATAAGATTCGGACAGCAGATTTTTTAGTTCAAAAATGTGTTCGTTTCTTGTCAGTTTTCCGAAAAGGACTCCGAATAAATTTTGAAGGGTCAGTTTTAGTGTTTCGTCAAACTCAATCGTGCCGACCGGCGCATTTTCGATGCGGTTCTGCGGCGTGTTTTCCGACTCAAATAATCTTCCTTTTTCGTCCAAAACGAAAGTCTTTTTTACCTCGTCGAAGTCGTGGTCTTCTTCCGCGATCCAGAAAACGGGAACGGCTTTGATGTTCTGTTTTTGTAAATCAGCGGCGAGTTTGACGGCGGAAAGAGCTTTGTAAACGGTGTAAATCGCGCCGGAAAAAAGTCCGGCTTGCTGTCCCGTAACAATCGCCAGACAATCCGCGTCGCGCAGCAATTCGATGTTTTCAAAAGTTTTCTCGCTCGCGCCCACGTTTCGATTGATTCTTGTTAAAGCGTCGCAAAGGGCGTTGCGGTCGGTTCGATAATTTTCCAGAACCTTTTCGGCGAATTCGTCGAGCGGCGTGTTTTTTTCGGGATAAAATTTATTTACCGTGTCGGCGTTTTTCAAAAAATCCAGAAACAGTTTCGATTGATGCGGAATACGTTCAAAAGGAATTGTTTTGTGCCGGAAACCTTCTTTCGTCGAAACACGCGCCGCTTCTTGATTCATTTTGCAATTATAAGTTTCCGTCGTATAACTTCCAAATAAAAACAGCGGCTCTTTGGGAGAACCGCTGTTTTCTTTTTGTTGATTGGTTTCTAGTTTCCCGACACGGCGACGCGCGGACGGGTAATACCGTCGGTCGGCGCGGTTGGCTGTTCGGCAGTTTCCGATTTAACCTTGCGCTCGATGCGGTACACTCCCGACGAATGCGTTCCCGCAAAAATGCGGTTCGGGTCGGTCGGATCGAAAATCATTGACCAGACGCGGCGGCTTGGCAGCTTCATTTCTTTCGAGTCAACGCGCTTCCAATTCATTCCCATATCGTCGGAGAAAAAGATTCCGCCGTCCGATTCGAGCGCGCTGGCAACGAAAATTTCCTTGGAATTGCGCGGGTTTATCAAAATACTGCCGTAATCGCCGAGCGGCAGATTGCCGCCGCGCCGCGTCCAGCTTTTGCCACCGTCGCGGCTCAGATAAAGCGTCTGCGTCGTGCCGACGTAGATATTGTCCTGACTTTTCGTGTCGAAAACAATCGAACTGACCGGAACTTTTTCCGGCACGCCGGGAACTTTCTGCCACGTCGCGCCGTTGTCGCGTGAAACGATCACGCCCGAAATTCCCGTGCCGACCCAAATCGTGTTCGGCTGCAAAGGCGTGGTCGTAATAACGAAAACTTTTTCGTCAAGCCCTGCGCCGAACGGAATTCTTTCCCAACCTTTATCTACATCATAAGTGCGGTAGATGGCTTTGTCGGTTCCGGCTAAGATTCCGTTTTTACCGTCTTCGGTGTGCGCTAAGACTTTTATTTTTTCACCCAATGCCGGAATGAATGACGGCAACGGCGTTTCAGACGGCGGAGCAACCGCTTCGACCGGCTTCTTGACAACCGGCTTCTTCGCCACCGTTTTTGATTTCGCCGTGCGGCGCGTAGTCGTTTTTTTGGCGACTTTTTTCACCGGCGGCGGTTTCGGCGGCAGAAGCTGTGTCCAGTTTACGCCCCGATCAATAGAACGAAACATTCCGACGTTCGTTCCGAGATACATCGTGTTCGGATTGACGCGATCCTGCAAAAAAGAATACGGCGCGATGCGCGTGATTTCGAGATTTTTAGCCTGCTGCCAATTCGTTCCGCCGTCGTCGCTGATGAAAAAGAAACCGCCGCCGGTCGCCGTGTTCTGCGTCATCGCGTAGAGGCGATTCGAGTTTTCTATATCGGCGGTAATCGAATAAGTGAACCGGCTGGTAAATTCGTTATTGGTTTGATTAAAAGTTTTGCCGCCGTCGTTGGAAACCATCACGCCGTAATTATTCGTGCCGATGAAAACCTTGTCGGGATTGTCCGGGTGGACGGCGATGGAGTTAATTTCCAGACTTCGCTGCGTCGTCATCGCCCATTTTTTGCCGCCGTCGGCAGTCATCCAAAAACCTTCGGTTGTCGCGGCGAAAATCGTTCCCGGTTTGCCCGGATGCTGTAAAATATCGCGTGTTCTGCGTGATTGTGAAGGAATGCCCTGAATTTTCGCCCATTTTTCACCCGCGTTTTGCGATTCATAAATGCCGCTGCACGCCGAAGCTACAATGTGATCAGGATTTTCCTTGTCAATCGTAATGGCGAAAACGTCCGAATCATCAATCATTCCTTCTTTGATCAGATGCCAGTTTTTGCCGCCGTCAGTAGTTTTGTAAGCACGCCAGTTTGTTCCGGCGTAGATAGTATCTAAAGTGCGCGGGTCAATCGCTAGTGAATTGACATCAACCGGGCTGGTTTCGGAAACGATTTTTTCCCATTTGTCGCCGGAGTCTTTTGAAATCCACAATCCCTTGATCGTCCCGACAATCAAAACATTAGGGTCGAGCGATGACTGCACCATCGCGTGAATCGGCTCTTTTCTGAATTCTTTAGCTTCCTTCCAATTTAAGCCGCCGTCATCTGATTTATAAAAACCGCCGCCGGAATTGCCGCGCCAGCCTGACGCATAAATTATTTTGGAATTGTTGCGATCAACCATTAATTGATCGAGAACCAACTGCGGACTATTCAAATTAACCAATAATTTCCAGGTTGATCCGCCATCGGTAGAGGTATGAATCTGTCCGTCGAGCGTACTGATATAAACGTGATTTTTATCTTTCGGGTCAAACGTAACAGCCCGAACGTCGCCGCCGCTTGGTCCGACAATATCCCATTCACCGATTTTTACCGGTTCGGACGGATTCGTTCCGGCAAAGACCACGCCGACGTTTAGTAGAAATATCGCTGCTGCCAGTAAAAGCCAGTTTGCCTTTAAATTTATTTTGAATCTCAGTTCGGTTTTCATATTTTTATTTCACAAGGGGAAAGAAGACTGAACTTCTTTGAAACAAATTGTCAGCCGGTTTCTAAGATGTAACCGACGGACGATTTTGTTGTATCGCAAAACGTACTTATTCAGGAGATTTTTGATTGTTGCAGCCGCTCCGACATTGGGGATTCAGCCGGAACATTTTTATTCTACACATAATAAAAAATAAAGCAAATAACTTAAAGTTATACTTTAAAAAACATAAGCGAGTGAGGCTTCCTTACTGGAAATCTCACTCGCTTATGAAAATTCACATTCCTTTCGGATGTAAAGTTAAATGATTACGGAGTCGGAGGAGTTGCACCTGACGGAACAAGAACCAATCTCGTTCTGATTTCAGTTCCTTCGCCTCTCACAAATGTAAATCTACCTGCGTCTTGATTACGGAACGCAATGTGATTTCTGATAAGTTTTTCACGAGCTGCAACATCTTTATTTGAACCGTAGTTAAAGATATATCCCTGTGCTGAAGGATTGTTCTGCAATACAGTAAAGAAGTTATCCAATCGTCCGCGAATTTGGTCAGCTTTCTCATTGCCGAAGTCATCAATTTCCTGTGGCTGTGGATTAACTGTAATGATACCCGTTTCAGAAGCATTCTTAGGACACGCATCACAAACACCGCCAATATCAACAGTAGCCGTCACGTTACTGCCAGCCATTTCAGGTGTTGTTGCAACTTTGATAACGGGCGTTCCTTGTCCTTCGATAATGGTTCCTGCTGAAACAGTCCAATTGTATGTAACAGTTTCTCCGCTTCCACCGCTAACATTTGCGGTAAAGGTCATTGTTTCACCCGGAGCAGTTTCACTAGCAGGACCTGTTACACCCAGCGTCGGGCAAAGACACTTAACTTCGCACTCACAAGCCTGAACGGTAATCGTTTTGGTTTGCGTTTGACCGCAAACTCCGCAACTATCGTCCACACCGGCAGTAATCGTATAAGTTCCCGGTTGTGCGCCGCTTAAATCCCAAGAAACATTTGCGCCCGTGCCAACGATGCGTCCGCCTGAAACCGTATAATTATAAGTTAGTACGTCATTTTCAGGATCAACTGCCGTTGTTGCCACGCTGACTGTTTGGTCATCGCTGCAAGGCTGTCCAGACTTAGGAGTTTGCCCCGGAGGACACGGAGGACTGACCACCGTTTCGCCTAAAGCCAAGTTAGTTACGTTAGCAAACTGATTGACAACTTCACCTTTACGACCATTACGTCGTCCGGCTGTAAGCTGGAAGATAAAGCCGTGTGGGTCGGTAGATGTAACGAAGCCCGCTGGAATACCTGTCGAAGTAAAAGTTGATGTAGTTCCACCCGGAATCGTCGCAGTATTGCTAAAGCTGCTGTCACTAAAACTATCTCTATCCTGCTGATTGAAATGGTAACGATAAGCACCGCCTAAACTGAGCCAGCGAGTCGGATAAACACGCGCACCGGCAAGTCCGTCTAAAGGACTATTTTCAAAAGCATTCGGTGTGCGTCCGCCAACATACTGAGTCGAACGGAATTCCAAAATCGGCTGGAAAAATTTATTGACCGGAAAGTCAACCCCGATACCTGCCAAAACTTCATCAGGACGATCCAGAAGCGTTACTTCAGTTCCGTTGATTTTAGATTTAATGCTGCTGTTATAGATGTAGCCAAGATTAGCCGATACATTAACCCATTTGGCAAGTCTAGCATCTCCGAATAAAACCAACCCGAAGTCACCGCGATTGCCGCCTGGACTCGCACCGCGCTGCAACTGATTAAATCCGCTCAAACTACTGGCGTTATCAGCATAAAAGCGATAAAACGGAATTAAACCGATGCCGTACGGATTGTTCGGACCGGTAAATCTGATTTTGCCGCCGACCGTGAAGGTGCTGAATGCTGATTCGGCATATTGACGATTGATAAACGGCGCATCAGGTAAATAGGACGGCGCGGTTGAAAACGAGGTCGGAATTACATTCGTGCTTCCGCCGGATGTAACCGAAGCCGTCTGCAAAACTACACCCGGTAAAATACTTCCATAAACCGAACCGACACCCGGAAAATTAGCCGCCTGCGAGCCGCTGCCGCCATTGAATGTTCCGATATAGGGAAATGGAGCAAAGACTCTGGTATTTTGGAAAACAGGCTGTCCCGCCTGCGCCCCGGTTCCCAAAACGATAGCCGGCGGAACGACGTTCGTAGTTCCGATTCTAAGTCTCGTATTGGGAAGATAAAAGCTGGAAAGATTACGCGGCGAGTTTACTTTGATTGCGCGATACGCATCCGTGTTGAAGAACAATTCAATGTAATCGTTCAAACCAACCTGGAAGCTGACCGGCACTTCGCTGATGTCAACATTGCCGGGATCGCGGTCATAGTTGCTCCACGCCGCACTAAAAGTGAACTCACCCGCTCGAAGCGTTGAGCCGTCATAAATTGTAAACAGACCGGTCGGACCTCCCGGAGGACCACCTGTGCCGACGGTCGGCGCGGTGTTCCTTGGGTCTTTCTCTGGTCTTAAAGTTTGTGCTGTCGTTGTAAATACTAACGCCAGCATTGTAAGCGCAATAATAAACGCGTTTTTAGCGAGTTTCATCACATTCCTCCGCCGAAAATAATTTTAAATTTGAATTTCAATTGTAGCTTTAATTAAAAAAGATGAAAAATACAATCTTGTTATTAAGCTACTCAATTATTACATACACACGAAAACTTTCAACCATCAATAGTTAAAATTTTTTATGTGAACTAATAGAATTTAAGCCACTCAGTTGTAAATTTAATGATAACTGAACTTTAGAGACACTAAAGATTCACTTACAACTTCGTAAAACATTACTTTATATTTATTGAAAAATCAAGTGTTTTCACAAATTAAGTAATATCTAGGCATAAATGCCGCGCATCTTCGTATCGTATGCAACACGGTCAATCGCCAACATATAAGCGGCGGTACGCGAATCCACTTTGTGCAATTCCGCCAGATCGCTGAGTTCGTTAAAGCTCGCTACCATTTTTTCTTCTAATCTCTGATTAACTTCGTCTTCGCGCCAAAAGTAACCCATTCGATCCTGAACCCATTCAAAATATGAAACAGTTACGCCGCCGGCATTGGCTAAAATGTCCGGGATAACGAAGATTCCGTTTTCGTGCAGAATCACGTCAGCCTTCGGAGTCGTCGGACCGTTCGCGCCTTCTGCCATAATTTTACACTTGATGCGTCCGGCATTTTCCGATGTGATCTGATTTTCCGTCGCGCACGGAGCTAAGACATCGCATTCGATTTCCAGCAGTTCGCTGTTGGAAACGTGGTCGCCTTCGGTGTAACCTTCGAGCGTTTTATTTGCCTGCAAATAAGCTAGAACTTCGGGAATGTTTAAGCCGTTTGCGTTGTGAATGCCGCCGCCGACATCGGAAATCGCTGTAACTTTGTAACCCAAATCGTACATCAACTGTGCGCCGATACCGCCGACGTTTCCCGACCCCTGCACGACGACGGATGTTTGAGCGGGAACTAATTTGAATTTTTTGATGGCTTCGTTGACGCAGAATAAAACGCCGCGTCCCGTCGCCTCGCGTCGTCCCAAAGAACCGCCGAGCGCGACCGGCTTGCCGGTAACGACGGCGTTGACGGTATAGCCTTTGTGCATCGAATAGGTGTCCATAATCCACGCCATCGTCTGCTCGTTCGTGTTCATATCCGGCGCGGGAACGTCGCGGTCGGGACCGATGAAGTCGAACAATTCAGCCGTGTAGCGGCGCGTCAGACGTTCTAATTCGCCCTGCGACATTTGAATCGGATTGCAGATAATGCCGCCTTTACCGCCGCCGAACGGGACGTTGACGACCGCGCATTTCCACGTCATCCACGCCGAAAGTGCTTTCACTTCGTCGAGCGTTACGTCGGGCGCGTAACGAATGCCGCCTTTCGCCGGACCGCGTGCGAAGTTGTGCTGAACGCGAAAGCCTTCAAAAACTTCGATATGCCCGGAATCCATTCGCACCGGAATATAAACTTTCAATTCCCGGCTCGGAACGCGCATCACGGCGTATAAATCGGGGTCTAAGCCGAGCAGTTGCGCGGCGCGGTCAAAGCGTTCGCTCATCGCCTCGAACGGATTTTTTTCGTCGCTTGCCTTAAAACGCCGCATTTCATCAGCCATCGGATTTGCTGCCATTTTTTAATTTCTCCAATTTTCTCGTAATTTTCTGTACTTCTATTAATTCGCAACCGCTCTAAAAATCAAGCAGAAAAACTCTCCAGATTTTCCCGTTCAATATTTTTACGATTGACTTTCTAAAACTTCATTCATCGCGCCGCTTCGATAGCCGTGCAAATCGAGCGTTACATACTTAAAACCCAAAGCGCGAAATTTTGCGGCGATTTTTTCAGTAATCTCTAAATTCAGGGCGCGTTTCATTTCTTCGGGCGCGATTTCGAGGCGCACAATCTCCTCGTGAACGCGAACACGAAATTCTTTAAAACCCAAACTGCGAATAAATTCCTCGCCGCGCTCGACTTTGGATAGTCTTTCAATCGTTACCGGTACGCCGTAGGCGATGCGCGACGAAAGACACGGACTCGAAGGTTGATTCCAGGTCGGCAGTTTTTGTTTTTTGCTTAATTCGCGTATTTCGTTTTTTGACAGACCGACTTCGATCAACGGACTGCGTACCGATTTTTCCGCCGCTGCCGTTCTGCCCGGACGATAATCGCCGACATCATCGGTGTTCGCGCCGTCTAAAATAAAATCTATTTTGTTTTCTGCGGCAATTAAATTCAGTTTGCCGTAAAGTTCGGTTTTGCAGTAATAGCAGCGATTGTTCGGGTTTGCCTGATACAGCGGATTCGCCATCTCGTCGGTTTCGACGGTTTGATAATTCAGTTGAAATTCTTCGGCAAGCTGCGCGGCTTCGATTCTTTGTTTGCTTGAAACGCTCGGCGAAATTCCCGTCAGGCAAACGGCGTTTTCCTTTAATTCCTGCGTCGCAATTAAAGCCAGATACGAACTGTCCACGCCGCCCGAATAGGCGACCAACACCTTTTTCATTTCGCGCATCAAACGGCGCAAGTTCAGTTCTTTTTCTTCGGCGGTGAGTGTTATTTCGATTCGATTGGATTGCTGCGGCTGTGCCATTATTTTTAATCCGTTATGCCGGAAAGTAAATGCCTGATTTGCAAATCTTATCGCAGTATTACAGCCTGACGCAACTGCTTTCGATAGATTTTTCGATTCTGAATTTGCTATAAAACATTATTTATATTTCACTAAAACATCGAATTTTTATGTTTTCATTTTCTCCAAAAAACCTATCCGGTTTGTCGGCTCTAAAAAAACTTTTCGTTATTTCAGCGACCATCCTGACTTTGTTTTTGTCAGTTCAAATTAACTTTGCTCAGGAAGACGAAACGGATGAGGACGCGCAAGCGGAAGCCGTCGCCAAATTCAATCAGGGACAGGACGCGCACGAAAAAGGCGATTTCTCGACGGCTCTCAAATTTTATGACGAAGCGGTCAAAATCGCGCCCGAATTCCCCGAAGCCCAATTCCAGCGCGGCAATGCGCTTTTGTCTCTGAAAAAACCGGACGACGCGGAAAAAGCGTTTCGCCGCGCCATCGAACTGCGCGACGACTGGACTTTGCCGATGGCGATTTTAGGCGGCTTGCTGATTGAACAAAATAATTTCCCGGAAGCCGAAAAATTCCTGACGAAAGCCGTCGAACTCGACCAGAATAACTTTCCGGCTTACGCCG
Source organism: uncultured Pyrinomonadaceae bacterium (assembly GCA_964244835.1). Classification (GTDB taxonomy): domain Bacteria; phylum Acidobacteriota; class Blastocatellia; order Pyrinomonadales; family Pyrinomonadaceae. The sequence goes on along the minus strand of CAXTKJ010000017.1, from coordinate 33,417 downwards.
CGCTGACCGAACTGCGCCTGAAAACCAAAGCCGCGCCGGAAATCCTTAAAGTACTTTTGACGAAAATAAAATCCCTGACTTCAAAAGCCAATCCGACCGCTTCGATCTGGGCGGCACAGGGCGCGATTGAAACGGCTTTGGGCGATAGAACATCTGCAAAAAAAAGTACGAGTAACGCGCTCGCGCTCGAACCGAAAAACATTTTCGCATTACAATCGCGCATCGAAATTTCGCTCGCCGAAGCCGATTACGCTAAAGCTCTGAACGATGCCAAATCGCTCGTCCAAATCGCCCCCGAATCAATCAATTCAAAAGTTACGCTCGCCCGCGTCTATGCCGAAAGCGGTGAAAAAGCCGAAGCGGTGAAAATTTTGGACGCGCTCGATGCGTCGAATCCGAACGTCGCCGCGTTGAAAAGCGCGATGGCGAAAAGCGATTCGACGAACGCCGCCGAACTCGAAAAAGAGTTAGAGAAAGACGCGAAAAACGCGGCGATTTTGGGGCGGCTGTGCGTTTTACTGAGAGTCGAAAATCCGCCGAAAGCCTTAGAATACTGCCGCCGCGCTTCCGAAGCCGAACCTAACAACATCAATCACGCCGTCGGTTTCGGCGCGGCACTCGTGCAGGCGAAGCAATATGACAATGCCGCCGCGATTCTGAAAAAAATCACCCAAATTGCGTCGGACAATTACACCGCGCACGCGAATCTGGCGACCGCGCTTTTTCAGCTGAAAAGATATGCGGAAGCCGTCGGCGAATACGAGTGGCTGACGGAAAAGCAGCCGAAACTCGCCATCGGTTATTATTTCCTTGCTATTTCGCACGACAATTTGGAACAATATGTTGACGCGATGGCAAACTATCAGCAGTTTCTAAAAACGGCTGATTTGAACGACAACAAACTCGAAATCGAGAAAGTAAATCTTCGTCTCCCAAGTTTGCAGAATCTGATTAAAAAAGGAAAAGGAAACAAAAAACAGAAATGAATTTGATAAGTTCTCAATATCAAACCGTCCGGCGATTTCGAAAGAATTTCACGTTTAATTCACGCGCCGTTTTTTTCTGTACATTGTTTTTGATTTGCTTCGTCTCGTCCGTTTCAAACGCTGCCGCGCAGCAGGACGATTTGAAGGAAGTTCCGCCGCCGATTAAGGCTTTATCGAAAGAGGAAAAATCCGCGCTCGAAGCGCAGACCGACCTTAAAAAGCGCACGCTTTTGACGCTCGAATTGATGGACACGCGGCTGATCAAAGCGGAAGCCTTCAAAACTAAAGAAGAATATCGCCAAATGTTCGACGAACTCGGCGGCTTTCACGCGCTGATGGACAATACTCTCGATTATTTAAAGCGCAACAACACCGGCAGCGGGAAAGTTTTGAATAATTTCAAACGCATCGAAATCAGTCTGCGAAAAAACATCAACCGGCTCGAACTGATTCGCCGCGACTTGCCGCCCGAATACGAACCATACGTCGGCAGATTAATCAAATATGTCCGCGAAGCCCGCAGCCGCGCCGTCGAACCGCTTTTCGGCAACACCGTTTTAAATGACAACGAAAATGAGTAGTAATCTTAAAATCTTTTTTGTTTTATCGCTCGCGTTCGTCTGCCTTCAGATGTTCGCGCCCGCTTCGATTTTCGCCCAACGCCGCGATCATCTGACCGACGAGGAAATCGAACTGATCCGCGATCAACAATCCATCGAAGGACGAATGGAGATTTACATCAAAGCGATTGACCGTCGCTTGTCGGTTTTGAATAACGACCGGACAAACGCCAAGCAAGTCGAGAAAGATATGGATAAATGGGGCGAATTGCCGAAAGGCACCCGCGCCGATCTGCTCCGTGACATTGAAAAGATTTTGGACGAATCAATCAGCAAAATTGACGACGTTGCCGCGCACGACGCGAAAAACAAACTGATTCCCGTCGCCGTCAACATCCTCGCCGACGGCGCGAACCGCCTCGTTCCCGAATTTAAAACGCAGCTTGACAAAACAGAAGACCAAAAGGAACGCGGCGCGATACTCAACTCAATCGAATTCTGCAACCAGATTATCGAAGCCTCCGCCAAAGTTCCGAAACTAACCGAAAAAGAAAGAAAGAAAATCCAGAAGGAAGTCGAGAAGGCACAGCCGTCAAATTAGAAATTCAGTTTTTCCGCGCAAATAATTCTTATCAAACATATTTTGACACTCGCAGGTTGCGGGTGTTAATTTTTTTCCTTTACACTTCTAAAATATGTCCGATACAAATTTAAAGAAAACGCCGCTCAACGAAAGTCATCGTGCGCTCGGCGGCAAAATGGTTGATTTCGGCGGCTGGGATATGCCAGTCCAATATACGGCGGGCGTGATCGCCGAACATTTGGCGACCCGCGAGCATTCGGGACTTTTCGACGTTTCGCATATGGGCGAAATTTACGTTGAAGGCGAAGACGCGATTAAGTTTGTTGATAAATTGACGACGAACGACGTAACGAAATTAGTTGACGGGCAGGCGCATTATTCGGCTCTGACACGCGAAGACGGTACAGTCGTTGACGATCTGCTTGTTTATCGTTTCGACGAAGGAAAACTTTTATTAGTCGTCAACGCCGGAACGACCGAGAAAGATTGGGATTGGATCACGTCACACGTCGCGGACGAAGCTATCACATTAACCAACGCCAGCGCGGATTATTGTCAAATTGCCGTGCAGGGCAAAGACGCGATTGGAATTCTGCGACAATTAACCGACGAAAATTTAGACGACATCAAGTATTACCATTTCACGGTCGGCAAAGTTGACGGTGTTGATTCGATTATTTCCCGGACCGGCTACACCGGCGAAGACGGTTTTGAAGTTTACGCCGATAAAAAATACGCCGAACAGCTTTGGAATAAATTTCTCGAAGTCGGTAAATACGGTTCTGACGGCGGAATTTTGCCGTGCGGTTTGGCAGCCAGAAATACTTTGAGATTGGAATCGGCGATGTCGCTTTACGGACACGAAATCTCCGACGAAATCACGCCGCTCGAAGCCAATTTGGGTTGGATTTGCAAACTCAACACCGAATTCATCGGGCGCGACGCGCTCGCCAAATTAAAAGAAGACGGTTTGACGCGCAAACTCGTCGGCTTTGAAATGGTTGACAAAGGCATCGCCCGCGACGAACACGACGTTTATATTGACGATGTAAAAGTCGGCGTTGTAACGAGCGGTTCGCCCGCGCCGTTTCTGAAAAAGAATATCGGTCTGGCATATCTGCCGACCGAATTTGCAAACGTCGGGCAAGAGATTAAAATTGATGTCAGAGGCAGACAGCTGGCGGCAGTAGTTGTGCCGACACCATTTTATAAAAGGGAGAAATAGTTTCTATTTTAGATTTTGGATTTTGGATTGAAAGCAGTCCGACAAATCCAAAATCCAAAATCCAAAATCCAAATATGGCAAACATTCAGGAAAATTTACATTACAGCAAAGATCACGAATGGGTTTCGGTTGACGGCGAAGTGGCGACCGTCGGCATTACCGATTACGCGCAACACGCGCTCGGCGATGTCGTCTATGTCGAACTGCCGAAAGTCGGCGACTCTTTGGAATCGCACGAAGCGTTCGGCTCGGTCGAATCGGTGAAAGCCGTCTCGGAAGTGTTCACGCCCATCGCCGGCGAAGTCGTCGAGGTCAACGAAGACCTAAACGACACGCCCGAAGCCGTCAACACCGACCCCTACGGCGCGGCGTGGATGATTAAAGTCAAAATGAAAAACCCAGGCGATGCCGACAAAATGCTGTCCGCCGCTGAATACGAAGAATATCTGGACGCTAACGCTTAATAATTTTGGATTTTAGATTTTGGATTTTGGATTGAAAAACGATGGCGAAATTTGCCGGTGGCTCACTTCCAAAACAAATCCAAAATCCAAAATCCAAAATCCAAAATCCAAATGAGATACATTCCAAACTCGCCCGAAGAGCGCGACGAGATGCTGAAAATCGTCGGTCTGAATTCGGCAGACGAACTTTTTCGTTCGATTCCGTCGGACGTTCAATTAAACCGCGCACTAAAAATCACCGAACCGCTCGCCGAACTCGAAGTTATCGGTGAAATGGAACGAATGGCGGCGAAAAATACCGCGACGCAGAAACCTTCGTTTCTCGGCGCGGGCGTTTATTCGCATTATTCGCCGACCGTCGTTGACCATTTGTTACAGCGTTCGGAATTTTTTACGAGCTATACGCCGTATCAGCCGGAAATTTCGCAAGGCACTTTGCAGTACATTTTCGAGTTTCAAACGCTGATCGCGCAACTGACCGGAATGGAAGTCGCCAATGCTTCAATGTATGACGGCTCGACTTCGATGGCGGAAGCGTTTCTGATGGCGCAGCGTGTAACTAAAAAAGATAAAGTCGTCATCGCGCAAACCGTCCACCCGGAATATCTGGAAGTCGCCAAAACCTACACGCAGCACGGCGATTTGACGATTGACACGGTTCACTTCGACGAAGCGACGGGACGAGTTTTAGACGATGAATTATCGAAACTCGATGACCAAACCGCCGCGTTCGTCGTCCAATCGCCAAACTTTTTCGGCTGTGTCGAAGATTTGACCGCACTCGCGGAAAAGGCACACGCCGTCGGCGCACTTTTCATCGTCGTCGTAACGGAAGCGATTTCATTCGGCTTATTAAAATCTCCGGGCGCGTGCGGCGCGGATATTGTGGTCGGCGAAGGTCAATCGTTCGGCATTCCCGTTTCATTCGGCGGACCGCATTTAGGACTTTTCGCCACCCGCGAAAAATATGTCCGCAATATGCCTGGAAGACTCTGCGGAATCGCCTACGACAAAAACGGCAAACGCGGTTTCGTGCTGACTTTATCAACCCGCGAACAGCACATTCGCCGCGAAAAAGCGACCTCCAACATTTGCACCAATCAAGGCTTAATCGCGCTCGCCGCCACGATTTATATGGAAACGATGGGCAAAAAAGGCTTGCAGGAAGTAGCAATGCAAAACGCCCAGAAAGCCGCTTACGCCAAAAAGAAAATCGCTGAAATTCCGGGCTTCTCGATTCCTTTTTCATCGCCGACCTTTAACGAATTCACCGTTCGCGCACCGCGCAACGCCAACGAAATTCTAGAAAAACTGCGCGTCGAAAAAAACATCATCGGCGGTTTGCCGCTGACGTGGCATTATTCGGATTTCCCGAACGACTTTTTAATGTGCGCGACGGAAATCAATACGAAAGAGCAGATTGATAATTTGGTTGAAGGATTGAAATCAATTTCATAAATTTTATGATTTCACTTGGAAAATCTGAAATTTTGATTTTGTTTGTTTTTCTTGCAAATGTTCTTTTTTGGGGTGGTTTAGTTTATGTCGCAGTAAAACTAGCAACGCGCAAACCAAAAAACCTTAAAAAATGTCCCTTTTGTGCAGAATTAATTCAACCCGAAGCGATTGTTTGCCGCTTTTGCGGAAAAGATTTAGCAAGCGGGTGATAAAATGTTTTTCGAGGAGATGTTTATGGCGAAAATTTTAACATTTGAAATTCCAGAAAGCGAAGTCGAACAATTAAAAGCGATCTTGAGTGAATTTCACGAAGAAGTTGCTAAGTCGCGCGAAGTTATGAAGCGCGATCAAGCAGAAATCGAGCGTTTGCGTGAAGAGTCGCGTGAAATCAAAAAGAACACCGATAAAATCGCTGCCGAAACTAAAATACTTCTTGATGATCTGAGCAAAAGAATTCTTAAAGCGGCATAAAATATGTGGGCTAAAATCCTTGAATACGCACAAACCCTTATTTTTCTGCAACGCGAAACGCAGCAGAACAAATCCGACATAAAAGAGTGCGAGCAGGAGATCAAAGAGAACAAACGCGACATCGAGAGACTTCGCGCCGATTTCAACAATCTCGTCTTACTCGTTCAAAAATTGAGTTTTGACATCGAGCAGGTAAGCAACAGAGAAACGACCGAACGTGAAAAAATGGCATTGCAGTTAGAAAACGAAATGCTGAAATTTGAACGCCGTCTGCCGCAGGGAAAAGATATAGAAAAATAAATTTTAACGAGAATGACTTATGGCTCAAAACGCGGTTATTAAAATCGAAATGCCCGTTTCGCTCCGACAGATAAAACTGCCGAAGGGCGTTGATAATCGTCTGCAAAATTTGTTGGACAAACAAGATCGCGGAGAAAAATTAACGGCGGCGGAGAAAAAAGAAGCCGAAGGATTGGCGGATTTAGCCGAGATACTTTCGCTTTTGAGGTTACGTTCGGAAAGAGTTTCGCGTCGCTCCTGAACTATGAGTCATATTCCGCTTTTTCTGCGAAAACTTGTCGTTCGCCGTGCAGAAAATCGTTGCGAATATTGTCAGTTATCGCAGAAAGGGCAGGAAGCGACGTTTCACGTTGACTATATTATTCCGGTCGCGGCAGACGGCGAAACGATAGCAGAGAATTTAGCTTTAGCCTGTGTTTCCTGGAAATGATCAATGGAACGAGCATTTCAGATGGAATGAAATTATTTTAGAAGGGAAAACGGCAAAAGGCAGAGCCACGATTGAGCTATTAAATTTGAATCGCCGTCTGATTTTGGCGATTCGTGAAGAAGAAATTTTATTAGGCAGACATCCGTATAAAAAATGAGTATTAAAAAAGTTACCCAACACCCAAGTCAAAACGAAGGATTGATTTTCGAGCGTTCGCATACCGGACGAGTCGGCTATAAACTGCCGAAACTCGATGTCGAAGAAACGAATCTCGACGAAATTTTGCCAGCCGAATTGCGGCGCGAAGATGATCTGGAAGGCGTACCGGAAGTTTCGGAAGTTGATGTCATTCGGCATTTCACCAGAATTTCGACGTGGAATTATTCGATTGATTTGGGAATGTATCCGCTCGGAAGCTGCACGATGAAATATAATTCGCGGCTCAATGAAAAAACGGCGCGGATCGCGGGTTTGGCAAATCTTCATCCGCTCGCGCCGGAGCAGGAATCGCAGGGCGCGCTAGAATTGATTTACAAATTGCAGGAAGATTTAGCGGAAATCACGGGCTTGGCGGGCATTACGTTACAGCCTGCCGCCGGAGCGCAGGGCGAGATGACGGGCGTGATGCTGATGCGGGCGTTTCTGGACAAACGCGATGGCGAAGCGTCGAAAGATCGGCGCGTGATGCTCGTTCCCGATTCGGCGCACGGCACGAATCCGGCATCGGCGGCGATGGCTGGATTTTCGGTGAAAACGATTCGTTCGACCGCCGAAGGTTTGACCGATTTGGAGCATTTAAAAGAATTGTGCGGGCAGGGCGGCATCGCCGGTTTGATGTTGACGAATCCGAACACGGTCGGGATTTTCGAGAAAAATATCAAAGAAATCTGCCAGATCATTCACGATGCAGGCGGTTTGGTTTATATGGACGGCGCAAATATGAACGCGCTCGTCGGCGTGGCGCGTCCGGGCGATATGGGCGTGGACGTGATTCACTTGAATCTGCACAAAACATTTTCGACACCGCACGGCGGCGGCGGTCCGGGCTGCGGACCTTGTTGCTGCACTTCGGAACTCGAACCGTTTCTGCCGACTCCAAGAGTTGAAAAAGACGGTGAAAATTACACATTAAATTTCAATCGCCCTGCATCAATCGGTCGCGTCAAAGCGTTCTACGGCAACTTCGGAATGATGATTCGTGCGCTTTCATACATCTACACGCACGGCGACACCGGCTTGCGCGAAGCGACCGAAGCGGCGGTCTTAAACGCCCGCTACGTCGCGCATCATCTGACGGCAGAATATGACAAACCGTTCGATTCCGACCCGATGCACGAAGTAGTTTTCTCGCACAAAAAGCAATCGTCAAAAGGCATTCACACTCTGGATATTGCAAAACGTCTTATTGATTACGGCTTTCACCCGATGACGGTTTATTTCCCGCTCGTCGTCGAAGGCGCGATGCTCATCGAACCAACCGAATCCGTCGGTCGCCAAGACTTGGACGCATTCATCGAAGCAATGAAAGACATTGCCAAAGAGGTGGAAGAAAATCCCGAAATCTTCCACGACGCGCCGCACACGACCAGAATCGGACGGCTCGACGAAGCGACGGCGGCACGCAAACCTGTTTTGCGCTGGAAGCCGGATATGGAAGCGGCAGCAAAATCAGCTTGATAAATCAGAAAGTTATGCGTTTTTTATTTTCTATTTTAGTCTTCTGCTTGTTATGCAATATAGCTATCGCACAGGAAAATCAGGCGCGTTCATCTAAAGATAAAGCGTTTATCCTCGACCAAACTACGCCGGAACAAGCCGTCGAAATACTCGGTCAACCGCAATCGGATAAAGCCGAATCAATACAGGTTCTTTACGTTGACAGATGGATTGCCGACAAATTCAAAAAGGCTAAAGCCCGTGTGCTTTCTTTCAAACAATTTGAAGATTTGGGCAAGGTCAAACTCACATTTTCCAACGAAAAACTCGTGGCGATAAATTTTTTGCTCGAAAAAGAAGTTCCCGCAGAGCGTCTTTCGGCAATCTACAAAGTTCAGTTCATACCGATTTTTAATGATTTCGGAATCAAGGATAATGTCAGCGAATTTGATAAATTATCCAGAAATGTTTCGGCAGCTAATTATCCGAGAAATTACTACTTGGTCGGCACGGGTAAGACGAGCGTCATCGCGGCAAAGATTTTCAGTAGTAAAGAACTGCCTGGAAATATTCAAAAAGCAAATACTGGTGCTGAATTTTTAAATCGAAAAAAGTCAATCACCGGAAAAGCAGTCGAGATCCAAATTTTAAGTCGTACTATACTCAAGTAAATTGAAGTTTTTCATTTTCACATTCATCGCTTACATACTGTTCTTGTCGTGGCAACCTTGTCAGGATTTGGCAGTGAATGATGATTCTTTCTCGACGCTCGACCAATCGGAACAAATTTATCAAACCGAAACTCAGGACAAAGAATCAGACGATTGTTCGCCTTTTTGCATTTGCTCGTGCTGTCACGTTTTTACCGTCGCTAACTTCCCTGCTTTTTCGGTCAAAAACATCTACACGGTTTCGACTGCTCACGAAGCGAAAATTTCTTATCAAAACAATTACTCGCAACAGCATTTAAACAGCATCTGGCAGCCGCCGAAATTTAATTCATAAAGCCTAACTGCGTCTTTTTTCCGAAAGACGATTGATAAACACGCATCGCTGATTTCGTTGAAATCGGCAATGCGTCGGTATTGGTGAATTAAACTTACGAGGTAACAAATCAAATGAAAGCAATTATTGTATTTACCGCCTTTTTGCTGACGGCGAATTTTGCCTACGCGCAGAATGCGCTGAAAATTTCGATTAAAAATGAAGAAACCAAACAAGCCGTGGCGAACGCGGAAATTTCCGTCAAAGATTCGGAAATCTCCGCGCTGACCGACCAAAACGGCAGAGCCGAATTACAAAACATTCCCGACGGCGAACAGACGATTCAAGTCTTTTCCGTCGGTTATGAAGCCAAAGAATTAAAGTTAAATTTCCCGCTCGCGGATCAAAAAGAACTGGAAATTTTCATCGCCGTCAACAACGAAGTCGGCGAAGTTACGATCAGTTCGACGACGCGCATCAGCCGCGATATTGAAGACATTCCGACGCGCATTGAGGCGATTGCCGAAGAGGAAATTGACGAAAAAACGAATATGCGCCCGACGAATGCGACGATGATTCTGCACGAAAGCACGGGCATACAGGTTCAGCAAACTTCATACGCGACGGGCAATTCGAGCGTTCGCATACAGGGTCTCGACGGCAAATACACGCAGATTTTGAAGGACGGTTTCGCAGCGTTCGGCGGATTTTCCGGCAGTTTGAGTTTATTGGATATTCCGCCGCTCGATTTGCGGCAGGTGGACATTATCAAGGGTTCGGCTTCGACGCTGTACGGCGGCGGAGCGATTGCCGGAGTCGTTAATTTTATCAGCAAAGAGCCGCCTGCTGAAAAAGACAAGCGCGAAATTTCGATGATATTCAATCAGACTTCCGCGCTCGGAACCGATTATTCTATATTTGCCACCGAACGATTCGACCGCATCGGATATACATTTCTCGGTTCGGCAAATTATCAAAAAGAATATGATGTCAACGACGACGATTTCAGCGAATTGCCTTTGACGAAATCTTTTAGCCTGAACCCGAAATTGTTTCTTTACGCCGACGAAAAAACGCGGCTCGTCATTGGCAATTCGACGACGTATCAAAACCGTTTCGGCGGCGACGTTTTCGTTATCAGAAACCGAGCCGATAATTTTCATCAGTATTTCGAGCGCAACGATTCGCTTCGCAACATTACGACGCTGACATTCGACCGCGATTTATCGAACGGCGGACGAATTAATTTCAAACAAAGTCTTTCGTTTTTCAACCGCGAAATTTCGACGAACGAATCAGTTTTCAGCGGCAGACAATTTAACAATTACACCGATTTCACATACATTCAGCAGCTCGAAAAACACGCGCTCGTCTTCGGCGCGAATGTTTTTTACGACAAATTCTCGGAAACTTCCGCGACTATCGAGAAACGCGACGAAACGCAAACCGCCGTCGGGTTTTACGCGCAGGACAACTGGGACATTTCGCCGAAAGTTCTACTCGAAGGCGGCTTTCGGCTCGACATAACGAAAAATTACGGCACACACGCGCTGCCACGACTTTCGGTTTTATACAAAATCAGCGATAAATTAACGACCCGCGCCGGTTTCGGTTTCGGCTATAAAATGCCGACGATTTTCACCGAACGCGCCGAGTTTTTGGGCTTTCCGAATACCGCGCCGCTCAACAAAAATCTCAAAGCCGAACGCAGTCAGGGCGCGACTTTCGATGTCAATTACAAAAACTTTATCGGCGAAAAATTTTCCTACAATTTCAATCAGATGTTTTTCTACACGAACATTGACGACCCGCTTTTTCTGCAAACTGATTCAACCGGAAGATTTTTTTACTCGAACGCCAACCAGCCAATCATCAGTCGCGGTTTTGAAACGAACGCGAGATTTATCTACGATTTCGCCAAACTTTTCATCGGCTACACTTATACCGACGCGAAAGCAAAATATATTTCCGGCAATCAAACGCTTGTGCTGTTACCGAAAAGCCGCCTGAATTCGATGCTTTTGTTTGAAAAGGAACGCAACTTCAAAACGGGTTTCGAGGCATATTACTCAAGCAGTCAATTTCTGAGCGACGGTTTTAAAACGAAACAGTATTGGGATTTGGGATTGTTTTTTGAAAAGACGCTCGGCAAATTCAGCTTTTTCGCCAACGCCGAAAACTTCACCGACACGCGCCAGAGCCGTTTCGGAAATACAATTTCACCGCCGCATCAAAATCCGCTTTTTCAAGAGGTTTATACACACACCGAAGGCAGAGTTTTCAACGGCGGCGTGAAAATCAAACTCTAGTTTTTATGTTTTTGTAATCGCAAAAAGAGAAGGCGGAAAAGTAAAAGAGAGTTTATTCTTCCGCCTTTTCTCCAAAATCTTCGATCACCGCCAGACGTTCCACAATCATTCCCTTTTCCAGATGCTCCTCGATTATTGCGCCGACATCCGAAGCGCGAACCTGGGCGTACCAAACGCCTTCGGGATAAACTAAAACCGCCGTGCCGATTGAACAAAATCCGACCGAACCGCAATCGGTCAGGACGATTGCGCCGTTCGGGTTTCTGCCTTTCGAGGCTTTGCCGTAACGCAGATTTTTCGCTTCGAGTTGTCGTTCAAATTCGGCTTTGACTTCCGCCGCGCCGACTGCCAGACACGATTTTCCGTTGCAGACGAAAACCTGCCGTTTCACCGGCGCGACGGCAACGGGCGCAAGTTTTTCGATCTGTTCGCGGTCTTCAATAAATTTCGGCTCGCTCATAAATTTTATTAACTTTTCGGTTTGGGCGGTTTGCCGTCAGGATAAACAAAGATATGGAAGCAAGGAGTCATACCGGCTTCAAATAATGCGTCTATTTTACCGGCGCGTTCAAGTCGGGCAAGTTCCGCCATCACGAAATTTTGCTCTTCCTCCGGCATCTGTGTTCGCGCTAAATCGAAGGTGAATCCGGTAACGTGCGGCGGAAACTGACCGCGATAAGCATTCGAGGTTAGTTTAGTCAACTCGTATTGATATTCCATTGAACGCACCATTCCCGTTACAGGCAAGGGACGCTTGAATTTTTTTTGATAGACGGCAGCGATTTGTTCCAAAACGGTTTTGGCGGTCGGATTGAGCATCTGCAAAAGATGAATTTTCATTTCTCGGCGGTCGCATTCTTTTTCCAAATCATATTTTTCGCCGGAAAAGTTGTCCGCCAAAGTTTCCAGAATTTGATATTTTTCCGAGTTAGCGGAAAGTTTTACGCTGCGCTTTTCAAAATCCCAGGAAGTAAGCGATTTACCGGTGATCGCGTAACCGACATCAAGGTAATAATTTTCCGTCGCAATCGGCAAATCGGATAGTTCCCCGCGCTGATACATCGCTGCCAAATCCGCGTAATCCTTTGGCAGTTTGAGAGTCATTTCCTGAATCTTCATTAGCTGCTTGGCAATGCTGCCGGATAATTCACTCGGAATATTTAACCCGTTCGGTTTGGTATTCGTTTCGGTTTCTCCGTCATCGGTTTGCTCGTTTTCATCTTCGTATTCCAAACGCCATTCTAAAGCCAATCCCCTTTGCGTCTCCCAGAAATCATACGAAACCTTTGGGCGGGCGATGATGGTTGTTAAAACCTTTACCGGTTTGGAATTGTTCGGGGAAACGAACACGAAATCGCCTCGGTCGAGATCAACATCGCGGATTTTTCCGTAAAGTGGCGTTTGCTGTCCGATGCTGTAATTAGTTACGTTTTCCTTTAGATAATCCGCCAGTTCGCTTCCCAGAATGTAGCCGTCGCGGTTACGGTCGGCTTCGCCGGAAAGTGCGCGCACAAAAAACTCCCGAAACAAACTTTCGTCGGGAACGCTCTGGTTCGCACCACCGGAAGTAATAAACTGCCTAACCGGGTTAGCGACCGATTCGCGGATGAACTCGGAAATTTTCATTCCGTCGCGCGAAATTAATTTTCCCGAAAAGCAACTGTCAAACATAAACAAAACGTGCTTTGAAAGAGCGCGTTTGGCAAAATATTGAATCGTGTCCATTGAGACGGCTTTTCGGCTAAAGCCGTCGGGGTCTTTGTCGGGATGCGGCGTATCGGCGGGAATAATATAACCTGCATCGCGTCCGTCGGGCAGACGGCGCGTATAGCCGTGTCCGGCAAAATAAATTAATAGACGATTCTCCGGCTGAACACCGTAATCATCAAGAAATTGTGCCACGCCGTCATCGAAATCCTTCTTTTTCGGATTGATAATTTTCGCAACCTGAAAGCCGTGTTTTTTCAGCGCGTCTTCAACCGCCGTCAAATCCTTCATCACACCCGGCAGGTCGTTCCAACCGTCGCCGGTGTAATCGGAAACGCCGATAATTAAGGCATAGCTGTTCTCATATAAATTTTCCCCTTGCTTTCGATCAGGAAAATTTATTCTGACTGCGCCGCTGCGACCCGTCTCCTGTGCCGAAGCAGCCGGCAATCCGATACCGAAGGCTATAAAAATCAGCAAAGCGGTGTAAAGTTCTCGCATCATTACAATTCCTTTGCGGCGACCTGAATCAGGTAACGCGACATTTATTATTTCGTTTCTCTTGCCCAAAATTGTATTTTTTTTACAGGGTAAATTCAAATTATTTAGCTTGCAATTTAACTGTGCTACCATCTAATGGTCAGTTAATTTATACTTTTGCCCGGTTATTTTTTACGAATGGCAGTCGGTATTATCATTCACGTTTCGGTCGGCGAGGAAAAGCGCACGGAGATGTTTTCAGAGGAAAATATCCTTATCGGCGCGGACGAATCGTGCGACTTGGAAATCCGCACGAGCCAGATTCTCGCTGACGGCGTGTGGCTGAAACTCGAATATTCCGCCGAAACCTACCGCGCCGTGATCATTGAGCCGTCGCTCGATTTGACACTCAACGGCGTACCGCTTCATCGTTACGCGCCGGTTAAAGACGGCGATGTGATTGCGATTCCGAACACGAATATTTCCTTTTCCTTTTTCTCGCTCGCTTCAAAATCTTCGCTGATTACGACGAACCGCGAAACGCACGTTGCGCCGTTTATCGAAAACGCCGCGCTCGAATCAGCCGTTTCGCCGAAACGCGATGACGCGAAGGCGTTTTTGCGCGAATTCGTCCGCGAACTTTCGCGGGAAATCAGCTGGGTTACAAAATTGATCGTGCTGGCAATCGTTCTTGCGTCTCTGGGCGGCATTTTTTATCTCGGAAATTCCTATAACAACGAACTGCAAAGAACGCGCGAATTAGCCGAGCAACAGGCACAGGTCGTCAAACAGTTGCAGGAACAACTCGTTCAAAACAACGAACAGCTCGGACAGCTCGATAAAACCAATAAGGACATTATCAAAACCGTTTCGCTCGCGCCGAATCTGCGCGTCGAGTACGGCAACGGCGTTTGTCTGATCGTCGGCGTGTATGATTTGGTTGATAAAAAGACGGGCAAACCGCTGCGTTATCCAGACCCGCAGGCTTTTCAGCCGAGTCCCTATGAACCTTCCGAATCGGCATCCGAAGATATGGCGACCGCGCCGCCCGCGCAGATGACTTTGACGACCGAGGGCAACGGCAGCACGGTCGAATACGATTTTATCGGCACGGGTTTTCACGTCGGCGGCGGCTATATCGTAACCAATCGCCACGTCGTGCAGCCTTGGGAAGAAGATGATTTAGTCAAACAGATGTTGAGCGACGCGAAAGGCAGAGCGCGGGTTAAACGGCTGGTCGTTTATTTTCCGAATTTTCCGCAGCCGTTTCCGCTAAAAGTTCAGCAGTTGGGCAAACGCGAAGATTTGGCGGTTGCTTCGATTGAAGCCGATTTGTTGTCGCCCGACATTCCCGTTCTGCCGCTCGAAACCGACAGTGCGGCGGCTTCGGTCGGCAAAACCGTCGTTACGATGGGTTATCCGAACGGACCCGATAGACTTCTGGCGATGGTTGACGACAATGAAGCGAAATCAATCAATTCGCGTTTCGGCGGTTCGCGGCAGGGTTTGATAAATTTTCTCGCGCAATCAAGAAAAATCGTGCCGCTGACGACGCAGGGCGCGATTACCGATCTCGACGCGCGGCGCATCGTCCACGACGCGAAAACAGCGGAAGGCGGTTCGGGCGCGCCGTTATTCGGGCAGACCGGCAAAGTCATCGGCGTTAATTTCGGCGTGTTCACCGAAAGCAACGCCGCGAATATGGCGATTCCGATCAGTTTCGCCGTTGATTTGCTGAAAAAAGTCGGTTGGAAATCGCCCGAAGAATTGAAAAATGAAGCCGTCAGCCAAAACCAAACCGCGAGCGCGAATACGAGTACGACCCAGACGAAAACTCAATAGTTAAAAGTTTTGAGTCCCGTCTTTAGACGGCTAACGCCAGCGAAGCGCGGCGGGAAGCCGTCTAAAGACGGGACTCAAAACTTATGGCAAATAAGCCGCCTGAACCGGGACATCAGTCGCCGCGCCGAACGACAATCCGAACACCGAATTATCATTTGAGCGCAAGCCGTACCACGCGCCGCTTCTGAAAACGCCGAGATCGGTTTTGCCGTCATTGTCGAAATCGCCCGGAACTGGTTTGTCGCCGTTTTGCCCGAACAAATTGGCGACAAACGCGCCCGTCGAACTGTTCAGGCGATACCAGTAACCGTTCGACGGTCGGAAAACCGCGATGTCCGATTTGCCGTCGCCGTCGTAATCGCCGACTGTCGTTATATCGCTCGCCAAGCCAAACGGCACAGCGCGAAACTGTCCATCGGAAGATTGCAGATAATACCAGTTTCCGCCGCGATAAACCGCAATGTCCGATTTGCCGTCGCCGTCAAAATCACCCAGAAGCGGAACATCGCCCGATTGTCCGAACGCGACTCCGGCAAAAGTTATGTTTCCCGGTTGAATCGGATTCGAGTAGAGAATATACCAGGTGCCGTTCGACGGTCTGAAAACCGCGATGTCGGCTTGCCCGTCGCCGTTAAAATCACCCGGTCTCGGCAGATCTTCCGCTGCACCAAACGGGGTTGCGCGAAATTGATTGTTCGATGACTGCAAAATATACCAGTAACCGTTTGACGGGCGATAAACGGCGTAATCGGTTTTCCCGTCGCCGTCGAAATCGGCGGGAACGGGTTTATCGGTTGACGCGCCGAACTGCGCTCCGCTGAAATTACCGCTGAAACTGTCGAGTTGATACCAGAAGCCGCCGCGAAAAACCGCGATTTCAGATTTGCCGTCGTTGTTAAAATCCGAAAACGTGCCGCCGTTGCGGAAAGATGTTTTTAATTGGGTAACGACGGCTCTGCCCGTAACATCGCATCCGCCGGTGCAGCCCGATGTTACGAGTTTGCCGTTCGGTCGAAATGAGATGTTGCCGTAATAAATTCCCCTTTCCGAACTTCCGACAACCGGAAACGGCGTGAAATATCTAGCGGCTGGCAACAAACCGCGCCGGTTTAGCCCATCCGCAACATCTTCACGATCACGGGCAAAAGATTTATCAAGCGAACCGTCAGGATTGAAACGGACGATGTTGCCGCCCTGCGTCGTGCCGATGATTTTGCCGTCCGGCTGAGTTTTCAACGAAGCGATGTAACGAAGGTCTATACTGAGATTAGCATTGCCGTCGTAAAGAATTCTGCCGTTCGTGCCGAACGTGGTGTCAACCGTCAGATCGCCGTTATAGCGAACCAGTGTCGGCGATCCGAAACCCGCACCGTTGGTTTGACCGCCAACCAGAATTTTGTTGCTGCGAAGCATCGTAATCGCGCCCGCTCTGCTGCCCGCATTAACGTCCGATTCGAGAAAACCGCCGCCCGAACTGCCCGTGAAAATTTTCCATCTATGCTGCGAGAAAACCGACGGATTGGAAGACACCAGTGTTCGCTGTGAACCGACGGCAATGTAATCTCCGTTCGAGAGCAGGCTGCCGTCATAAATTTGGACTTCGCCCCAGCCCGCAGTATTATTGCCGCTGGTGTCAACGAGCGATGCGATATTCTGCAAAGCTCCGTTGGTTGAATAAACGGCGACGAAACCTTTTATCCGACCGCCGCCGTTGCTCGTGCCGCCGACAATTTCATCCCGGCTATTGCCGAAAACAAAGATTCTGCCGTCCGGTGCAATCTGAATTTTGACCGGAGTTCCGCCCGCCGAACGAACAGTGTCATTAACATTTATAAAATTAGTGCCGGTTTGAGTCCAAACCTTTCCTCCTTCCATCGTATATTGGGTAACGGTTGCACCGCTTCGCACCGTCACCGTATTGCCGCCGAAACTCGTGTCGAGTGTGCCGTTCGCGTTATACCGAATCATACATAAATCATTGCCCAGGTTTAGCTGGGTATTCGGATCAGGTGCGCCCGCGACACTGCACATCGAGGCGAGAATGATTTTACCGTCCGAAGGCTGCACCTTCATCGTGTAGGTCGGGTTGTTCGATCTTTCTTCTGATCTTGCGCCCCAACGGTAAAAAGTCGTGCGGGCTTCGCCATTCGCGCCGAAAGTCGTATCAACCGAACCGTCGCCATTCAATCGCCGCACGAGAAAATCACTAACATAACCTCCATTTCCGTTAATGTTAATGTAGGAGAGGGTTGCGGTACCGGCAACGAGAATTTTGCCGTCGGCGAGAATTTCGTTAACGCCGTAACCGCGCCCGACATCTCCCGGACCGGATGGAAGCGGCAAAGTCGGTTTGTCGTCCTGATAAATTCCCGTGCCGCCGCCGAATGTCAAATCCAAGCCGCCTTGCTGGGCGAATGCCGTTTGCCCGAAAACTAACAGCGATAAAATCAAAAGCGATAAAGTTATGTTTAATTTATTTTTCATTGTCTTACTCCTTCCAAAATAAAATTTGCCTTTTGAATCAAGTTGCGGAAAGCCGTTTGAAAAACGGACATTTCAACCCGACAAACTTTTAATTTTGAAAATTTAAGGTAAAATCGCTGTAAAAGATTCAGTCGAATTATGGAAGCTCACGACGTAACCGGGATTTTGCAGGAATGGCGCACGGGCGATAAAAGCGCGGCGGAACGGCTATTTCCGCTCGTTTATGACGAACTCAAACGGCAGGCGCGGCGATATTTGAACCGCGAACGCAGCGATCACACTTTACAGCCGACGGCTCTGGTTCACGAAGCGTATCTGAAAATGGTTGATCAAACCATTTTGTCGGCGGAAAATCGAATGCACTTTTTCGGTATTTCTTCCCGCGTGATGCGACAGATTCTGGTTGACCACGCCCGCTCGCACAATGCCGAAAAACGCGGCGGCGCGGCGCAGAGATTTTCCATTGAAGATTTGGATATTCTGCCCGAACAAAATGCCGCCGACATTCTTGAACTGGACGAAGCACTCCAAAAACTCGAAGCGATTGACGAACGCAAGGCAAGCGTCGTGGATATGCGATTTTTCGGCGGATTGAAAGAAATTGAAATCGCCGAAGTTTTAGGCGTTACGGAAAAAACCGTCCGCCGCGATTGGCAGTTCGCTAAACTTTTTCTGTTTCGTGAACTTTCGCAAACAACTTGAATTGGAGCGCGGGCAGCCTGCCCGCAAGTCCTGATAATCTTCCACACGCGGGCAGGCTGCCCGCGCTCCGACTTATGGATTCATATTGGCAAAAAATTGAAGAAGCGGTTGCGCTCGCGCCCGAAATCCCAATCGAACGGCGCGGCGAATGGCTCACTGAATTTTGCGCCGGAGACGCGAAATTGAAAGCCGAAATCAAATCGCTGCTCGCCTTTGAAAACGAATCTAACAATTTTTTGGAGGCTCCGATTTCATCACGCATCGCCGCAATTTTGCCCGCCGACGAAGAAGAAAGTCTTTCGGGAAAACAGTTCGGTCATTACAGAATCATCCGCGAAATCGGGCGCGGCGGAATGGGCGCGGTTTTTCTCGCCGAAAGAAGCGACGGCGAATTCGATCAGGAAGCCGCTTTGAAAATCGTGCGGCAAACGATTGTTGATAAAGAAACTGAAAATCGTTTCCGCCGCGAACGCCAAATTCTCGCCGCCTTAAATCACCCGAATATCGCCAAACTGCTCGACGGCGGCGTGTCGGACGCGGGCGAACCGTTTTTGGTGATGGAATACGTCGAAGGCGTGCCATTGACGGAATTCGCCGAAAACAATGCGCTTTCGATTGCCGAACGACTGCGATTATTTCTTAAAGTTTGCGCGGCGGTCGCCTTCGCGCATCAGAATTTAATCGTTCACCGCGACATTAAACCCGCCAACATTTTAGTCGCGGCGGACGGCGAGCCGAAATTGCTCGATTTCGGTTTGGCTAAACTGTCAGAACCGCCTGCGTTAGCGGGCGGGTCAGACGACGTGGCAAACCCGCCCGCTAACGCAGGCGGTTCTGACATATACGCGCAAACCGCGACGGCTTTTCGCGCGATGACACCGGCTTACGCTTCGCCCGAACAGATGCGCGGCGAGGTGGTTACGACCGCTTCGGACATTTACAGTTTGGGCATCGTTTTATACGAACTGCTGACCGCTTCGCGCCCGTTCGATTTTAAAGCCAACAGTTTCGAGGAAATGATTCGGGTGGTTTCGTCAACCGAACCGATTCGCCCGTCGGCAGCGGGAAATTCCAAATTCCAAATTTCAGATTCCAAATTTGAAGGCGGGCGTAATCCGCAATCTAAAATCCAAAATCCAAAATCGCTCAAAGGTGATTTAGACAACATCGTGCTGATGTCGCTGCGAAAAGAGCCGACGCGCCGCTACCAATCGGTCGGCGAATTGAGCGACGACATCGAACGGCATTTGAACGGTTTGACGGTCAAAGCGCGTCCGCAGACGTTGGCGTATCGCGCCGAAAAATTTGTCAAACGTAACGCTTTGGGCGTTGCTGCCGGTTTGCTGATTTTGCTGACTTTGATCGGCGGCATTATCACGACGATTTGGCAGGCGAACCGCGCCGAAACGCAGCGGGCAAAAGCTGAAAAACGATTCGGCGACGTACGGAAAATCGCCGGTTCTTTTATTTTTGAAATCTCGCCGAAAATCGAAAATCTGGCGGGCGCGATGGAAGCGCGGGAAATTCTCGTTACGCGGGCGTTGGAATATCTCGACAATCTCGAACGCGAATCGGCGGACGACCGCGATTTGCAGCGCGAACTCGCCGCCGCTTACGAAAAGGTCGGCGACATTCAGGGGCGTTTGAGTCAGCCGAGTTTGGGCGACACGAAATCTGCTTTGGAAAGTTACGGCAAAGCGCGAAATCTGCGCGAAGCGGTTTTGTCGGCGGACGGCGGAAACCCTGAAAAACAAAGCGAACTCGCCAACGATTACGAGCAGATCGGTTATCTGCTCTGGTGGTCGAGCGAGACGAAAAAAGCCGTCGAACTTTATCAAAAATCCTTAACGATGCGCGAAAAACTCGTCGCTGAAAACCCTTCCAACGCCGACTTCCGGCTGCGGCTCGCCAAATTACAGATGCAGTTCGGCGACATTCCGGCGTGGGATAAGGAAACCGAAAAGGCTCTCGGATATTACCGCGCCGCACTTGAAATTTTGGAAAAACTGACGGCGGAAAAGCCTGATAATACGACGGTTCAAGGCGAATTGGCGCGGTGTTACGCGCGTTTGAGCGACGTTCACAACACGGCGGGCGCGACGGACGCGGCTTTAGTCGAAACCGAAAAGGCTTTGAGTATTTACGAACCGCTGACCGCCCGTTTCCCTGCCGACATCAAACAGCGACACGGAATGTGGATCGCCTATTTTCGCCAATGCCAGATTTATCTCGGCAAGAAAGACGCGGCGCGGGCGCGGCAAAGCTGCGGAAAAGTTTCCGAAATTGCCGAAGCCGATTTTTTGACCGACCCGAAAAACGAAACGACGCAGCATTCACGCGCCATCGGTTTTTATCATCTGGGCGAAACGGCGATGCTCGAAAAACATTTCGCCGAAGCGCAAGCCGATTACGAAAAATCGCTCGCCATCGTCAGCGAAAAAGCCGCGACCGCCGATGACAAAAGCGAATACCAGCGCGATATGGCGTTGGATTACACGGCAATCGGCAAACTGCATCTGGAAAATAATCGTTTTCCGGCGGCTCTGGAAAATCAACTGAAAGCTCAGAAATTGCTCGAAGAAATTTTGGATAACGATTCGGAAAACTCCGCTCCGAAACTCGATCTGGCGAAAGTTTATCAACAGCTCGGCGTAATCAAACTGCGGCAAAAGCAATTCGCCTTAGCTAAAGCGCAATTTTTAAATGCGCTGGAAATCTTCGGCGAACTCGACAAAGCGGGCGAACTCACCGAACCGGATCAGGATATTTTCAAAGAAGTGATTTCCGACCTGCAAAAATGTCGCATTTGAAATTACAAATTTTCTACCACATAGGGACATAGAACACATAGTTTTTCATCTTAAATACAAAGAGTTTTATAAATTTTCAAACGTCATTCGTGAAAAGAGTTTAAGGAATCTTCCTATGTTTCCTATGTCCCTATGTGGTTATATTCTAACGCTCATTTGATAAATCTCGCCGTTCCTGTTGAAATACAGAATTTATGAACAATCTCGTTTTTTCAAATATGTTGCATCGTCCGGCGCGAACTTTGGTCAGCGTTCTGGGTATTGCGGTCGGTGTTCTGCTGATCGTTTTCACCGTCGGGCTGACGAATGGTTCGATGCGCGAGCGCGGGCATCGGGAAGCGAACGTCGGCGCGGAAATTATGTTTCGCGCTTCGGGAACATTGGGTTTGAGCGGCGCGGAATCGTTTCGCCTGCCCGTTACGCTGAAATCCGATTTGGAAAAAGTCGAAGGCGTAAAAGTCGCCACGCCGATTGGTCAAAATTCCGTGTCCGCCAAAGACAACAACACCGGCAGCCGACTGGTTGACGGCGTAAATTTTGACGAATACGCTTTGATTGCCGGATTGAATATCATCGAAGGTCGCCAATTTAACGACAACGCGGACGAAGCGATCATTGATACCGGCTGGCAAAAACAGAAAAAGTTAAAAGTCGGCGACAAATTGGAATTATACGAACGCGAATTCACCATCGTCGGAACTTACGAACCTGCCGCCGGAGCGCGCATCAAGATTCCGCTTTCGACGATGCAGAAACAACTCGGCGGCGACGGCAAAGCGTCGGCGTTTTTAATCAAAGTCAAAGAAGGATTCAAACCCGAAGCGGTCGCCGAAACGCTTTCCAAAACATTTTCCGACAACCAAATCCTGCTGACGAAAGACTTGGAAGAACTTTATATGTCGAGCATTCCCGCGCTCAATGTTTTCCTGAACGTCTTCATCGGTGTCGCGGCGGCGATCTCCGCGCTCGTCATTTTACTGACGATGTACACGACCGTTACCGAACGCACCAGACAAATCGGCATTATGAAATCGCTCGGAATGAGCAACACGGCAATCGGCTGGATCATCGCGCAGGAAGCGATTTTAATCAGCTTTCTCGGCATCGTCGGCGGCATAATTTTAACCGTCGTTCTCAGATTTATATTGACGAAAGTAACGACGCTCGAAGTCGAGATCAACCCGACAATTCTGGCAATCGTTACCGTCGTCGGCTTAATCGGCGGCGCACTCGGCGCACTTTATCCGGCATTAAAAGCAGCTCGACTCGATGCGGTCGAAGCGTTGAGCTATGAGTAGAAAATATTCGCCGTCTGTTGAAAACAAACGGCGAATGCACTAATCTGAATAGGCGTTTTTCGGAATTCCCGTGATTCCTTTTTTCTCACGAAAAATTATCGAATTAAATCGTTCCCGACAAAACCGAACAAATTTCTAGAAACATAACTGAATTAAATTTTATGAAAAACCTGAGTTTAACGGTCTTGATTATCATTGCGTTCGTTTCCTCGCTTTACGCGCAAAAACGTCCTTCGCGCCAGACTTCGACGAAAAAAACGGAAATTATTCAACGCATTGACGAATCGGAAGATTCGCCGCCGCCGCCCGCGCCGAAACCGCAGTCGAAACTTTTGACGCTCGGCGTATCTTACGAGCGGTACGCGACGACGACCGATGTCAATGCCGACGGTTCGGCGACGCAAACAGTCGAGTTGATTCAAAGGGTAAACTCGGCACTCACTTTTGAAAAATTTAATAAATTCGAGCGAATTTTCAACGGCGATTTAGAAAAAATCGAAGTTCTCGACGCACAGATTTTGAAAGCCGACGGCAAAAAAATTCCCGTTTCTAAAGAGGCGATTCAGATTAAACCGACCGCGCAAGCCGAAGCCGCGCCTTCGTTTTCTTCGCTGAAAATTATCGAGATAAAATTTGACGACTTAAAAGTCGGCGACGCGATTTTCGTTAAAATTCGCAAACACACGATCAAGCCGCATTTTGTCAATCATTTCGACGATCTCGAAGTTTTTCCGACCGTTTACGAATGGAAATCAATCGAAGTCAATTTTTCCGCTCCGGCTGATTTTCCGCTTTACACGCAGGCGGTCAACCTTGACGGCGGCAGGCTGGCGGACGAAAACGGCAGAGCGCACTGGCGTTGGACGAAACAGAATTTGCCCGCTGCCGAAATCGAAGCGGCGATGTTCGATTTTTACGAATCGAGTCCGAAAATCGCCGTTACGAGTTTTAAAAATTACGAAGAACTCGGCGCGGCATATTGGGCGGAAGCGGCGAATAAATCCGCTGTTACGCCGGAAATTCAAAAACTGGCGGACGACATCACCAAGGACATCAAAGAACCGCAGGCGCAAGCCTATGCGATTTACGAATGGGCGAACAAAAACGTCCGCTATCTTTCGATTGTTCTGGAGCGCGGCGGCTGGATTCCGCACGACGCGACGCAGATTTTGGCGAATCGCTACGGCGACTGCAAGGATTACTCGACTTTGCTGAACGCGCTTTTGAAGGCGAAAAACATTGAAAGTTATCCGGTGATTATTCGCGCCGATATGACCGAATGGTTTCCCGATGTCGCCGTGCCGAGTTTTTTCAATCACGCGATTTTGTATATTCCGAGCCTTGATTTATTCGCCGATGCCACCGCACCGAACACGAGGCTCGGTTTGATTCCGCAGCAAATCGTCGGGAAAAAAGCGTTTCTGGCAGGCGCGAAAAACGGCGTGATCAAAGTTCCGTCCGGCAAACCCGAAGACAACCGGATTTCGAGCGAATCGGAGATAAATTTCGCGGCTGACGGAAGTTTGAAGGGCGTTTCCAAAAACATTTATCAGGGTCGCGCCGAGATTGTTTTTCGACCGTTGTTTTCAGATTCTTTTTTGCAGAAGAACTCCGAAAGTTTCGTCAAACTGCTGCTCGGTTATTACGGCATTGACGGAACAGGCAGAATTTCAAAAATCGCCAATCCGTTCAAGGTCGGCGAGCCGTTTGAAATCGAGATGGAAGTTCAGCAAAGCAATTTCACTTCCTTCAGCAAAAGCGGTTCTTTGCGAGTTCCGACGGGCATTAATATGGTCAATATGCTCGAACTCGAAGCGTTTGTTAAATCGGAAAAGCGGCAGACGAATTTGACGATGGGCGCGACGCGCATTTCG
Source organism: uncultured Pyrinomonadaceae bacterium (assembly GCA_964244835.1). Classification (GTDB taxonomy): domain Bacteria; phylum Acidobacteriota; class Blastocatellia; order Pyrinomonadales; family Pyrinomonadaceae. Next base: position 8,794 of record CAXTKJ010000017.1, on the reverse strand, counting down.
GAAAAATTCAAACTGAATTTGCCCGAAGGCATCACCGTCAAAAGCCTGCCGAAGACGGTTGAATATGAAACCGCGCTCGGAAATTTTCACAGCGAATTTAAACTAAACGGCAGCTCCGTCGAAATCGCCCGCGAACTCGTCATCTCGAAAGACGTTTTTTCGGCGGCTGAATATCCGCAGCTGCGCGAGCTGATCGGCAAAATGGTCGAGAGCTTTAACAACGAAATAAAATATCGCGCCGCCGCCGAAGTTGTGCTGCAAAACCGCCGCCAAAGCGGAAGAAAACGAACGCCGACGCGCTCGAAAAGTTTTGAAGAAATGGTGGCTGCCGAGATTTACCAAAAATCCGAAGAAAAGCCTCTGACCGCACGGCAGGTCGCGCAGTTGGAAACGAAAATCATTCAGGCTCCGAACGATCTTGAAACGCGCAAACAACTGGTGCGCCATTATAACGACTACCGCGTCAAAACTTCCGCTGCCGCGAAAAATGCTTATTTAAAACATCGTTTGTGGTTCGTGGAAAGTCATCCCGAAATGAGCGAATATGAAATTTTGAACACGGTAATTTGGAATTATAAGGATCAGCCCGAATATAAACCGCTGAAAGCCGTCTGGCTGAAACAAGTTGAAGCTAATCCGAAAAGCGCGTCAATTAATTTGAACGCGGCGGAATTTTTCAGATACTCCCAAACTGAAATCGCCGAAAAAATTCTTTCGGACGCGGCGAAAACCAATCCTGAAAATTACGATTTGCTTTTGATGCTGAACAAGATTTATCAAAGCAAAGCCGACGATTCGGACAATGCCGAAAAGCCGGAAATCGTTAAAACGAATCTGCGGAAGGCTTTTGAGAACGGCGCAACTGCTCTGATTTTATTAAAACAAGAGCGTTCCGAAGGGCGTGATGAGAAACGCGCCGATTTATTAAAAAAACTGGCGAAAACAGCTTTTCGCCTGGAGAAATTCGACCGCGCCGAACAGTTGGCGACCGAACTCGTTTTGGATTTCGGGCAAAACGAAAGCAAATCGGGTTATGAAGAAGCAACGCACATCGGCAACATAGTTTTAGGTCTTGCCGCGCTGCAAAAAAACGACGTAAAAAAAGCCGGAGAATTTCTTCTGATCGCCGTTCGCGCGCCGCTGCGTGATGAAAATAATTATCTTTCCGAGATTGACACCGAACTCGCTAAAAAACTATACGAAAAAGGCGAAAAAACGACAGTCGCTGAATATTTGAAATTATGCAAAAGTCTCGGACACCTGAAACTTTACCCGAAACTTTACGACGATGAAATCAAGGCTCTAAAATTGTGGCAGGAACAAATTAAAAACGGCGTAACGCCGAATTTCGATTTCGACGCGACGGAAAAATAAAAATTTATGAATGCAGAAAACCTGCTCGAAAACACGCGCCTGTCGTTCATCGGCTGCGGCGTGATGGCTGAATCAATCGTCGCCGGACTCCTTCGGCAAAAGCTCGTTCGCGCCGAACAAATTGCGGCTTCGCATCCACGCTCCAACCGCCGCGATGAACTGCAATCGAAATATCAAATCAAAACATTTGAGCATAACGACGAAGCGGTCGAATCACTGCCGGAAACTGACGCGGTAATTTTCCTCTGCGTCAAACCGCAGCGCATCAGCGGCGTTTTGCAGGAAATAAAGGATGTCGTTAAACCGACGCAAACCGTCGTTTCGATCATCGCCGGTGCGACCATCGAAACGATTTCCGAAGCGTTAAATAACCAGTTAATCGTCCGTACGATGCCGAACACACCTTCGCAAATCGGCGCGGGAATGACCGCGTGGACGTGCGCCGAATCAGTTTCCGACCAACAAAAATCGCAGGTCAAAATGCTTCTCACCGCATTGGGAAAAGAACTCTACGTCGAAAACGAACACCAAATTGATATGGCGACCGCGTTAAGCGCAACGGGTCCGACGTATATTTTTATGATGATGGAAGCGATGACCGACGCGGGCGTTCACCTCGGATTTTCGCGTGAAGTCTCAAAAGAATTAGTCCAGCAAACAATGCTCGGCTCGACCCTTTTCGCCATCGAATCACACAAACACCCAGCGGAACTGAGAAATATGGTTACATCTCCCGGCGGCACGTCAGCCGAAGCGATTTACCAAATGGAAAAAGGTTCTCTCAGAACAGTTTTGTCGAAAGCGATTTATGCCGCTTATCAACGGGCGGTTGATTTGGGCAGAAAAAAATAATCTTTTCGTTTCTACATTTCCCCTGACATATAAAACTTATGCAGACGCAAATCGAATTTATCACCGATCTTTCCCGACAGTATAAACTTTACGCCGAAAACTCAGATGAATTATTCAAAGCGATCAACGAACTTTCCAGAGACGCACTCGAATCAATCTACGCAGAATACGGCGCGGGCGAGCGAAATTTCCAGCCCGTTAATCTGCTGCGCGCCGAGATTGCGCGATTGCGGCTTGAAAATATTTTAATAGACAATGCCGTTGTTGAGAAAACAAAAGACGAAATCCGAGATAGTGACCCAGATAAAACTTCTGAAAGCTATGTAATATTTAACTTATCTAAATTCAAAATGATGGGTTGGGAAAGTTTGTGGAGTGTCTTTCATTCTTTTTTCTATCGTGAAAAAGTAAAAGAAACCGTTCAACTTTATATAAACCAAATAGGCAAACAAATGTATGAGGATTTACAGTTGCCGAATTATGAAATGAAATGGTTCGATTTTTCTGACCCGCTGAGTTTTTATTCTCGCAGTTGCCCAAATATTGACGGTCATAAATTATGTTGGATAGGTTTTTATCCGAAGGTCGTCCCTTCGGATAAAAACGCTTATCAATTTGCTTTAATTTTAGACTCGTCTCCGCGAGCCGGAAGATTTACAGAGAGTAGTCTAATAGATGAAGATGAAAGAGAAGAAACTCACCTAATTGAAAACTATGAAGACGCTTTTCAAGTTTTAAGAACTTTTCAAGACGAAATAACCGCTGTTAATAAACAGCTTTTAGAGAACCGAAGATTTTACAAATTTGCGCCCGGTGAACAGGCTTCGCAATGGGACAGATTTAAGGAGGAAAAAATTGCGGCTTTAAATTTTAGCAGCTTAAATATTGGCGACCTACGAGAATTTGAATCGTTTGCAGAATTAAATAAATCAGCAGGCGTTAGCAACCTTTCTAACCAAACCGGCAATCTCTGGCTTTTCCGAACCGCTAACTTAGGAGATGTTATTTTCGCCAATAAAGGCGTAAATATTTGTTTAGGAATTGGAATTATCGAAGGCGACTACGAGTTTTTGGAAACTGACGATGATGATTATTCTCATCGTCGGAAAGTTCGTTGGATAAGCGACGAAATTTATCAGTATGAAGCGCATAAATACTCTTGGTATAAAACTCTGTTTCGTCCTGATACTTTCTCACCAAGCAAACCTTGGCAATTTATTTTGAGCGAATACGTTCGGCTTTACCCCGAATTAAAAGCAGTTTTCGACGCGGAAAATTTAATCTACGACGCGCCGACGCAGCTTGAGCCTGACGCGGAAACCGAAATCGGCGAAATCGAATTTCGAGACGAAATCGTCGAAGCCGACGCTTACGATTTTACGAGCGACGCGGACAAGCCGTTTATTTCCGAAGCGGATTTTATGCAAGCCGTCAAATTATTGAAACGCAAGAAAAACATTATTCTGCAAGGTTCGCCGGGAGTCGGAAAAACTTTTATCGCCCGCAAATTGGCGTATCAAATTATCGGGCGCAAAGCCGATTCGCAAATCGGAATGGTGCAGTTTCATCAATCGTTCGCGTATGAAGATTTCGTGCAGGGTTTGCGGCTCGTCAAAGACGGAACGGTAATTAAAAACGGCATTTTTTATAGGTTTTGCCAACTTGCGGTCAACCATCCTGAGCAGGATTTTTTCTTTATTATTGACGAAATCAATCGCGGCAACTTGAGCAAGATTTTCGGCGAATTGATGATGCTCATCGAACACGACAAACGCGATGCGCATTACGCTTTGAAGCTGACTTACGCCGACGAGGAAGGCGAAAAGTTTTTCGTGCCGCCGAACGTGCATCTGATCGGGACGATGAACACGGCTGACCGCAGTTTGGCGATTGTGGATTACGCGCTGCGCCGCCGCTTCGCCTTTTTCGATTTAACGCCGCAGTTCGGTCAGGATTTTCGAGATTTTCTGCAATCGAAAGGCGTTTCGGAAAAATTGACCGCGCACGTTTGCGGCGCGGTTGAAGAAGTAAATCGCCGAATCGCCGCCGACCCGAATCTCGGCGCGGGCTTTTGCATCGGACACAGTTATTTTTGCGACGGCGCAATCGGCGGCGATGAAAACCATTGGTTTCGGGAAATTCTGCAATATGAAATTCATCCGCTGCTCGAAGAGATTTGGTTTGACGACCGCGAACAAATCAATCGCAGCGTCGAAAAACTTGAGTTTTAAAACGTGCAAATTCCCATCGAAAACATTTACTATCTGCTCGGCTACGCTTGGAACAGGCTCGACGAAAAGGACCGCGTGGCGGTTTCGATTGACGACCGGACGGAACTCGCTGATTTGTTCGCCAAAATTCTGATTAACTCGACGCGCATACTTTTGAAGCGCGGCATTGATAAAAATTACGTTACCCAAACTGCCGAATTTTCCGGCATCAAAGGAAAACTCGAACTTGCCGAAACTTTGAAAAGCAATTTGCAGATGCGTTTCAGAACCGTTTGCAGTTACGATGAATTTTCCGCCGATATTCTAATTAATCGCATTCTGGTTTCTACTTTAAAACGCTTGATAAAAACGACGAATCTCAATTCGGGCTTGAAACACGACATCAGAAAACTTCTTCCGATGTTCGGCGCAATCGAAACCGTCGCGCTCACGCGGACGGTTTTCGCGTCCGTGCGCCTGAACCGCAATAATCGCTTTTACGGTTTCGTGTTGGAAGTTTGCCGCATTATCGCCGAAAATGTTTTGCCATCCGAAAAGTCCGGCGATTGGAAATTCGTTGATTTTACACGCGACGAACGCAAAATGAATCAGTTGTTCGAGAAATTCATTTATCATTTTTACCGCATCGAAACCGATTTCGAGGTGAAAAGCGAAACGATTCGCTGGCAGTTTCAGAGTTTGGAAGAGGAAAGCGAAAAGTTTTTGCCCGTTATGAGAACCGATGTTTCGCTTACCAACAATGAACGGAAAATCATCATTGACGCGAAATTTTACCGCGAAACTTTCGCTGAAAACTTCTCCCGCGAGAAAATAAAATCCGCCAACCTTTACCAGCTTTTCAGCTATTTAATCAATCAGCGAACGACAGACACGCGAACTCAAAATGCCGCCGGAATTCTGCTTTATCCAACGATTGAAACAGATTACGATTTGGACTTTCGATTCGAAAGTCATCGCATTTCCGTCAAAACGGTTAATCTCAAAAGCCATTGGAAAAACATCAATCGGCGGCTCAAAGAAATCGTCGGACTGGATTAATTTTTTCCTATAAAAATTGCTTTTATTCGTTTTCGGCGACGGTGTAAGCCCACCATTTGCCGCCCGTTTGGGAAAATGCCGACCAATACCACGCCGAAACGTCCGTCCATTCGCCGCCCGAATCGTCGGTGATTCGCTCGCAGACGCGCAGCGATTCGGTTTGTTTTTTCGCCGAAAAACACGCCCAGCGTTTGCCGTCGTCAATTTTCAGCGGCAGCGGTTTCGTTTGATAGCCGATGGCTTCAAAACAATCTTTTGCCGGGTGAAGTTTGCGTGTCGCTTCCGTCACAAAGCGGATGATTATTTCGCGCCTGCCGTCGGTGAAGCGTCCGATGTTGCCGGGAAAGTCCTGCGAAAAGTAATTTTCGCGGTCGGACAAACCCAACTCTTTTAACTTGAATCCTTCAAATTTATTCGGGAAACCCTGGAACGACGCGGTTTCAGATTTTGACGATTTTTCATTCGTCAAAAGAAACGGCGCGAGGAAAGCGATGCCGCAAGCTAGAATGAAAAGTATTTTTGCCATTGAAATTCTGCAACTTTTTTGACGATCAGGACGATTCCCAAAGCCGTTAGTGTGAACGCCAAAACGCCGATTGTTTCGTGAAACCACTGCGGCACGAGGACGATTTCAGATTCCGTATAGAACAAAGCCGACGCGCGAAAAATGTTTCCGAGCAGAATCGTCAGGAAAGCCAAAGACAGCGCGGCGATTGTTTTGGTGTTTTTGAGTTGATAAAAACACGCCGCAACCGCCGTCAGAAAAACACCGAACCAGAGCATTTTTATCCCGCTGCACGGCGCGTCAATCCAAATCATTTTTTTGCCGAAATGCAGACCAACGCCTTCGCGGAAAACGTCCAAACCCTGCATTTTTAATAAAAATTCGACCGCTTCGCCGACCAGAACGCGCAAAGGAAATCCGAGGTAAAAGTTCAGCGAGGCGACGAGCGGCAAACCGAGCAGCAGCAAAACGAAAATGCCGACGTGAAATTTTCTGCCGAACCGCCAACCGCTCAAAAGAAATGTTAGGGAAACGACCGCCAAAATGCCGCGCACGAGCGGCGGCGCGAATGCGAAACTGACCGCATAGAGCGCGAGAGAAACGGCGGCTGCAAAATAAGCAAACGGTTTAACTTCTTCACTCGACTTCGACTGCCGGAAGAAAGCGAAAAAAACGGCGGCGACCAGCGCAGCAATGCCCCAAACTTCTTCGCTTGATGTTCCGAATCTGATGAACAGCCACCGCCAAACGCTCCACAAAGCCAGGATTTGCAAGCCGAAAGCGACCGGCGCAAAACTTTTTGCGTAATCGGCGGACAGCGAAAATTGATTTAAGGTCTTGACTGAAATCATTTCAAAAGATGCTCGATTAAGTAATCTTTCCAGTTAAATAAAGGCAGTTCGCGTTTTGAGTTCACGCTTTCAGCGTGCTTCTTTCGCCGTGCTTCGCGGGCGGAGCAAACTGAAGTTTGAACTCAAAACGTCTGAAGTCTTCGATGCCGAAATCGCCGGATGAACCATAAAAAAACGGCTAAAACGATGCCGAATAAAAGATATTCTTCCGGTTCTGGAATCGTCGGAACGGTGTTCGATTCGACGGGTCGCAAGCCGAATTGGTCATACTGCTGTTGTGTTTCCAGCACGACCGCGCCGCTGACCTGCGTTACCAACTGATTTTTCACCGCCAATTCAGTCGCCTTTTCGTTTTCGTTGTTTATCAAAAGACGTTTCACTTCGTCGCTCGCCCAGAGTCTGACGAGGTGATTTGATGTTTCTTTGAAATCGGCGGAAGATGAATTTTGCGGCGTATTTTCGAGCGTCCGCACGGCTTCGTAAATCGTTTTCCGGCTGGTGATTTCACTCAAAATCCGCGTCAAATCCGATTGCAGACTGCCGAAACGAACGACCGAACTGACGGCGTTGCTTTCATTTAAAACTTTTTCGACGACATCTTTGCCGGTGCGCGTTTGCAGGGAATAAATCGCCGCGCTGTTCGGTCGGCGCGTCCAGAATTGGCTTAAATTTTGCGGCGGAGCAATTTCGATTGGCTGCGGCGCGTGAATCCAAACGATTGCGCTGTTCGGTTTTTCCTGGGCGATTTCCCAAGCCTTTTCGATTGCCGGAACGCCGTCCGTGCCGCCGTCGAAAGTCGCGGCGGCGATTTTTTCCGCCGTTTGCGATGGATTTCCGACGAAAGAATTCGGCGCGGAAAATTCTTCGTTTAAACTGTTGCCGCCGATAAAAATTAAGGCGGTTTCGGTTTCGGGCGTGAGAATCTTGACGGCTTCGACGATTTCCGTCTGAAAATCCTTCATCTGCGCCGAAGTGTCCACGACTAGAATCAACCGCTCCGTTTTCGGATTCGTCGTTTCCCTAATTTCCTGTCTGACGATCATTTTCGGATTGTCGGCGACTTTCGTCCACGCGGTTTTTACGTCAGCCGATTTCCCTGCCCGAATCGGCGAGCCGATTTTTATCAGGTCTTCGTTTTTCAATTTGCCGCGCACACCGAAAACATTTTCGCGTCGTTCACGGATAAAAGCGGAATTGGCGATTTCGAGTTCTTTTTTCGATTCGATCCAAACGGAATGTTCGGTCGGAACGCTGAAATTGCGGTCTTGAAAATACGGCAGCGGCATCAAACTGCTCGCCTCGTTTTCCAAAACCAACGGAATCGTGATGCCGATGCGAACCTTCATTTCGCTGTTCGGCTCGACGGGAAAACATTTTAACTGCACGCGGTCTTTGCCCGCCGTCGTCAGCAACGCCGGGTCGCGCCGTTTGGCGGTAACGGCGTTATACGCTTCGACGACTTTCGCGGTTTTGGCGAAAGCGGCTTCGCGTTCTTCGCCTTTGATCCAAAGCGTCAGGCGCGAAACGACGGCGTTCGGCGGCAGTTGAATCTGCGAAACGGCTTCCTGCTGCCACGTTTTTTCGTTTTTGAAAACGAGCGTCCATTCCAGATAACCGAGCGCGGCATCGCCGTCAACCGAACCGTCCATTTGCGATCCCGTGAGCGATAAACCCTGATTGATGCGGCTCGCGTCGGCTTCGTCAATCGAGTCGCGGACTTCAAATCTTTCCCAATGTTTGAGGCTGCGCGGAGTCGGCATCTGGCGATATTGTTTGCCGGTTAAACGATAAAACGCTTTTCGTGACTGCTCTTTGATTGAAGCGTTTTCCGGCGCATCAAAAGCCTTTCCTGACACGAAGAAGTTGGTAATCAAGTCGGTCGTAACCATTCCCGAACTGTCATAACAAAGCCGCAACAGATAATCGCGGTCGCCGAATCTTCG
>CAXTKJ010000016.1:76140-85250 GCA_964244835.1 uncultured Pyrinomonadaceae bacterium | reverse complement strand
TTAACCGATTTGAAAGTGCGAAACGCTTTGTTGATTTTCTCCTTTGAAATTCCCCAAGCGTCAGCCGCGATGATGACGGCGAGACAATTTCTCACGTTAAATTCGCCGATCAGAGGCGTCTCGAATTCGCTCCACGAATGCCCGTCTTTGAAAACCGTAAAGCGCGTCGTGTCGCCCGAAAAATCAATATATCTGGCTTGCCACTTCGCGTCGTCCGACGTGCCGAAAGTTTCGATGTTCGTGTGCAGTTTGCCGTGCATTTCGTCCAAAACCTCGCGCACAATCGGCGAATCAATTCCGCAAATCAAACGACCGTTCGACGGAACTAAATTCATCAGACGCGAAAATTGATATTTTATTTCCCAGATGTCGCGGTAAATATCGGCGTGGTCGAACTCGATGTTGTTGACGACGGCGATTTCCGGCAGATAGTGCATAAACTTCGGCTTTTTATCGAAATAAGCCGTGTCGTATTCGTCGCCTTCGATAATGAAATGTTCGCTCTCCGCCACGCGAAACGACGCGCCGAAATTCTGTACAATTCCGCCGACCAAAAATGATGGGTTCAAACCGCCGACTTCCGCCACCCAAGTCGCAATACTCGTCGTCGTCGTCTTCCCGTGCGTCCCCGCAATCACCAACGAACGCCGCCCGCGAATAAATTCTTCCTTGACGATTTCCGCCTGCGAACAATATAAAAGTTTGCGATTCAAAACCTCTTCGAGTTCCGCATTCCCCCGCGAAATCGCATTCCCGACAATCGTACAATCCGCGCCGATGTCAGCGTTTTCCGATTGATACCCGCTCAGAATTTCGATTCCCAATTCCTCCAACTGCGTTGACATCGGCGGATAAACATTCTGATCCGAACCCGTAACCTTATTGCCTTTTGCCTGTAACATTCCGGCTAAAGATGCCATCGCCGTCCCGCAAATTCCGATTAAATGATAATGCTTACCCGTCATATTTTACTCTTCTCTTATAATAATTCGCCGCTTTGATTTGCGTAAGCCGACTTTAATTTGATATAAACTTTCTTTACCGAATTTGCGGAGGAAACCGCCAATTCAGCGGAGCGATAAAAACATTTTTATCGTGAAAATTGAAAAATAACCGCTATAAAGATTTGCCATCCTAGCTCAGCTGATAGAGCATTCGATTCGTAATCGAAAGGTCGTGGGTTTGAATCCCATGGATGGCTCCATTTTTTTTCGATAACTCAGCCCGACTTCAAAAGTCGGGCTTTTGTTTGCGCCGAGCGATGATGTTCTGTTTTACTCCCATTCAATCGTGCTTGGCGGCTTCGATGAAATGTCATAGACGACGCGGTTGATGCCGCGAATTTCCGACGTGATTCTGGAGGAAACCGCTTGTAAGAATTCGTGCGGTAATCTCGCCCAGTCAGCCGTCATTCCATCGGTTGACGTAACGGCGCGAAGCGCGACGGTTTTTTCGTAAGTGCGGAAATCGCCCTGCACGCCGACGGACTGCACGGGCAAAAGCACGGCGAACGCCTGCCAGACATCTTTGTAAAGTTTGAAATTGTGTAGTTCTTCGATGAAAATTTTGTCGGCTTTTTGCAAAAGTTGAACTTTTCCCGGTGTAATGTCGCCCAAAATTCTTACTCCCAAACCGGGACCGGGAAACGGATGTCGCTGTAAAATTTCGTCCGGGATTTCCAAATCTTTTCCGATTAAGCGCACTTCGTCTTTGAAAAGCTCGCGGAGCGGTTCGATTAATTTGAGATTCATTTTCTCCGGCAAGCCGCCGACGTTGTGATGCGATTTGATCGTTACCGACGCGCCGCGCAGCGAAACCGATTCGATGACATCGGGATATAAAGTTCCCTGCACGAGCCATTTCACGCCGCCGATTTTCGTCGCTTCGGCATCGAAAACGTCTATGAATTTCGCGCCGATTGCCTTGCGTTTTAATTCCGGGTCAGAGACATCTTTCAAAACCGCGTAGAAATCCGCCGACGCATCAACCCCAATCACATTCAAACGGAGATTTTCGCGGTAAATTTTTAAAGTTTCCTCAAACTCATCGGCGCGAAGCAGTCCGTTGTTGACGAAGATACAGGTTTGCCGCTCGCCAATCGCTTCCTGCACCAGCACCGCCGCGACTGTCGAATCAACGCCGCCGCTCAAACCGCAAACTACGCGGTCAGTTTCACCGACAACCGCACGGATTTTTTCGACTTCTTCAACGATAAACTGCTTGGCTGTCCAGTCGCCTTTGCAGCCGCAGATTTCAAACAGAAAATTCCGCAGAACTTCTTTGCCGAGCGGCGTGTGCGCGACTTCCGGGTGAAACTGGACGGCGTAAATTTTTCTGTCCTTATTTTCCATCGCCGTGACCACATCGCCGGTCGTCGCCGTTTGATGAAAGCCGGCGGGCAGCGTCGTAACGTGATCGCCGTGACTCATCCAGACATCCATCTCGAACGGCAAACTTTGAAACAATTCAGTTTCGCCACTCAAAATCTGCATCTTCGCGTGTCCGTATTCGCGTTTCTCCGAAGGCGAAACCGCGCCGCGCAAATCCTTGGCGAGAAGCTGCATCCCGTAACAAATCCCCAAAATCGGCGCGTTGATTTCATCATAAAATCCCGTCGCGGTCTGTGGCGCATCGGCTTCATAAACCGAATTCGGACCGCCGGACAAAATCACGCCCTTCGCATTTTTCGCCGCAATTTTATCAAGCGCGAGATGAAACGGCACAATCTCGCAATAAACGCCCTGCTCGCGCACCCGTCGGGCGATGAGCTGCGTGTATTGCGAACCGAAATCTAAAATTAAGATAAGTTCGTGTTGCAAAATGAAACCTCTCTGCTATTGATAAAGGAAAAATTATAACTTGTGTCGAAAAGTCTTAAAAGATTGCGTATCCAAGTTTTTCGTTAACGGATTTTTTAAATTTATAAAATGAAGTTTTCGGGTAAAAATAATCGTCCAGTTCTTCATACCTGTCATTTATTAAACCCGATTGTTTGTAAAGTATTTCCAGGATTTCACCTTCCGTTAAATTTCTTTTTCCGTTCGGCGAATCTATTTCCAACTTACTCATTTTGTTGCGCGTTTTATCAAAAGTCGTTAGTTGTTTGTAGCTTGCATCGTATCTTTCGTCAGGATTTTCAGAGTGTTTTATTACATATTGGTAGCGAAAAAGAGCTTCTCCGGCAGCCTTCAAATCTTCATCAAATTTATCGTCTAAATCAACTCTCAAAATCTGACCGTTTTCCTTGTCGAATTCCAGCCAAATCTTTGGGAGTTCTTGCTGTTCAACAGAATCTTTCAAATTTCCCGCTGTTTTGACAGACAAATAATCGCTTTTGATTTTTGCCGCTTTACCCGCAAATGGAGTTGGAGTTATTTGAACAACTCCAACTTTTGTTTCAGAGATGTTCGCCGAGCCGGTAACTGAATCTGACGAATTAGCGCAATTTGAAACGGAAAGCAAAAGCGAACATAAAAAAGTCAATTTAATCGTGGAATTTTTGATAAACATAAATCGTGTTTAGTTTGCGTCAAGATCAAGCATTAAAATAAGTTCGTGTTGCATCGTTTAACTTTCAGGTTCTTGTATAGTCTATAATATCAGAATTTTTTTGAACTTCGCTTGACAAGATAAAACAAAATACTTAACCTAAAAATTCGCCTTCGGGCGATTTTCCGCAGTAGCTCAATGGCAGAGCATTCGGCTGTGAATTAGTTGCAGCTTTCACAGGCGACTGTGATTGAAAAATCGGATGAATTCAGGGAAGCCTTCGCTAAAGAAATTTAGAATGGTAATCCTGAGCGAAGCCTGTCGAATGGTTTAAGAGTAGGCAGGAACGTGCAGAGACTAGAGATTGAGGAAACCAAACCGATAATATCTCAAATAGCGTCCGACAACTTTTTGTTTTTTAAAAAGTTGATGAGATAGTCCACACTCAAACGAAAGTTTGGGGTAAAGTGTAACCGAAGGGTTGTAAGTTCGAGTCTTACCTGCGGAGCGTATCTAAAAAAAGGGAAATCAGTATAGTTGCTGATTTCCCTTTTTTGCTGGATCAAACCGAAATTTCGCAGTTATTAAATTCGTAATTGTGTTGACAAATTAAATCGGCGAGCAACTGTCAGAACCGTTCACGGTAGTGAATGGTTAACGCTGATCGGTTTGCCATCCGTTTAAAACTTAAACCATTCGCTGCCGCGAACGGTTCTGACAACACTGGAAAAGAATTTAGATCATTCGTATTCTTCGAGCGGAATAAACTCCTGCGAATCTTCGTCAAAGACGGCGACGACCTGACCGGCATCGAGAATTTCCGATTCGATGAAAGTCGCTTCGATATTTCCCAGACCGTCTTCAAACGCATACATATCGAAAGCGTCAACCAGAAAACCGCAATGGTAGGTGCGCTTCGCGTCTTGAATAACGATTGGTTTGGATAAATCGAGTCGGCTCACCGGGCATCGCTCGAATCGAACGCTCATTCCCTTCGATAAGCCGACGTGTTTCAGCCGGTCGGTTTTCAATTTGATCACCGTCGCCGGCGGCATCGGTTTTTTACTTTCTTTGTTTTTATTCAGGGAATCGGTGCTGCGGATTTTCAGTTTAACGCGATGTTTTTCGCAAAATTCCGGGTATTTTTTCAGCAGTTTGGAAGTGTTTTGATGGCTGATGCCGAGCTGCGCGGCGGTCGGCATTACGACCCCGCCGCTCGCCGCCAGAGCCTTGTCGAGCAAAAAACAGCGGAAATTTTCCGTCTGCTCGTAAAAATTTTCGCCCGAACGGATATAAATCAGTTCGGTAAAACGCTTCGAATATAGCTCGACCGCCTTCCAGTTAAGGTGTCGTTCGACGATCTGCATCAGCATCGTGAACTGGCGCACCGCTTCGTATTTGTCATTATTTTTCGCCAGAATTCTCGTCCGCGTCCAAAACGATTCCGCCAGGTAAGCGTAATTTTCGCCCTTCTCCAAAATTCTGACTGACTCGTCAATCGTGTGCAGGGCGTTCTGGAGCGATCCTTTTTCAAGTTCGATCTGCGCTTTGGTGTCGAGTGCCATCCCCAGGGTGAACGGCTGACTTAATTTTGAATAAGTTTCAATCGCCCGTTCGACGTAGGCGGTCGCCGCCGTTAAATCGCGCAGCGTGAGATAAACGAGTGCCAGATTATTCAGCGCGTTTCCCAGAAATGCCGTGTTGCGGGTGATTTGCGAATACTCGACCGCTTTCTCCAAAAACGGTACGGCGATTTTGAAATTGCCCGCCTTCAAATGAACTCCGGCTGCCTGGTTGTAAAAAGTATTTTTCAGCCATAAATCGTCCGAATTTTCGATTTCCGGCTGAATTTTTTGCAGCAGATTAAAGGCGATGACCGGCTCTTCGTTTTTAACGTGCGTCATCAGCAGATGCGTCTGCACGCCGAGGCAGATCGTTTCGGTAAGCTGCTCGGCTTCGTTGAAGCGGTTGATTAAAGTGTTGAAATACGCGATGGCATTTTCGTATTGTCCGAGACGAAAATATGCGAGTCCGATTTGTCTTTCGGATTCGGCGATAATGTCGCGCTCGCCGATTTCTTCGGCGATAACCTGCGCCCTCGTCAGCAAATCGCTCGCCGTTTCCTGAAAAGATTTTTTCTGCTGCATCTGCCCGTAATAAGAAATTACGCCGCCGCAGACAAGGAGAATTTCGCAAGCCAGACGCGGTTCGAGTCCTTCGATGTCGGGCGGCTCGTCTATACTTTTCCAAATCGGGCTTAAAACCGTCAGAGCGCGGTCGGCTTCGGTGCAGAATTCGTAGAATTTAGCCTGGTTAAGGCATTCGCGCAGATATTTTTCAGAGGCGGCAGTTTTCATAAATTAAATGAACTTAGCAACTTTTTTTGCTAAAATCTCCAGTATCGTTTCAAATGGAAACGATTTAACCAAAAATTAACCGAAAATTAAAAAAACAAAGGAGCAAACACCATGAAAAAATTCTTTTTAGTCGCTACGTTCGTCTGTCTTTTCAACATCGCCGCTTTCGCCGGATGGGCGGATTCGATGCGCCAGCCGTGCGACCCGGCAAACAGCAGACCGAACACCTGTTTTTATTACGATGACGGCAGAAGCGTCAACCAAACGGCGACAGACGATTCGATGCTGACGTATATCGAAAACCTTATCAACGAATTTAACCCGTTCGATTATTATTTGAATTAAATAAATTCAAAAAACTTGACAAAAGCATCGGACGTTAAATATCCGGTGCTTTTTATTTTTCCTCGTCGAAGCCTTCGCCTTCTTCCACAAACCGCAAACTCTCGCCGCCTTTGGTCTCGATGCGGTGCGAATCGCTCCCGACAAATTCATTTTTCGGATTTTTCACCGTTTGCACATCTTCAAAAAAACCCGCGCCGTCCGGCGTTTTCTCGTTGATTTTTCGCCGCTCCGCCGTTTTCACACGGCTGCGAGATTCAATATCCTTCATCTGTTCATCGCGCAGTTTTTCAAAATCCTCTTTGGAAACCATCTGTCCGGCTTCCCGGATTTTCAGAACGATTTGTTGATGCACCAGCGAAGAATAACTTTTGGCACCGAAAATAATAGCTGCCGCCTTTAATTCGGCAAGCGTTTCCTTCGCCATTTCGAGAGTTATTTTAGACTTTTTTCCCGCCCCGCGCTTTGTCATCTCCAACAGCATATTACCCGCAGATTGTTCAGCCATCCGCAATTATATGAAAAAGCACTCGCCATTTACCAGTAAAATATCGCGGATTTGTTTTTTCCTGAGTAGTTCAGCAGAAAATACGTGCAAAGAACCGTCAATGCGACCGGCGAAATTTACGCTGAGATTACTGACACGCTGAAAAAAATCACGTCTAAGAACGACGTTTTCAATATGATTATTTGCTGTTTAAAATCTTCCGCTCCGTGATTATTTCGCGCCGCGCAATCAACCGCGCTCAATTTTATTCCGCGTATTCGAGACATTGGCAGTTAATATCGTCGGCGAAATTACAACCTTCCGGGCTGCGTCTGACGCATCTTTTGGTGGTCAAAGCAAGCACGACGGCGAGAACCACGAGACCGGCGATAACACCCGTGATCAGTAATTTATCTCGCTTGCTCCAATGTTTTTGCGGAGTTTGCCGGTCTATTTTTTCTATTTTTTTGACATCGAGCGCGGCGGATTCGTTTTTGAGTTTTTCGGTTTCTTTCCAGATCGCCTGCCGCAAATCCGTTCGGTTCTTTTGCGGCGGGTCGGACAATGTTTGAGCGTGAAACGTCCCGGTAACGCTCACCGTTATCAACAGAAATACGGTCATCAGTTTCAACATATTTTTCTTCCTCTCTTTGATAAAAATAAAGACTTTAATTTGCCGCCGAAAGTTTCCACTCAGTTCCGTTTTCAAACGCAGCTTCAAGAACTTCGTCTCAAAAAATGGCTGGTGAAATCTTAAAATTATAGCACCGCAGAACGACAAAATGCGAAAACCCGACGTGCTGCGCCGGACGAATTTGTCCGCCGAAATAAAATCTCTGAAAACGGCGCGGCTCGCGCAAACAGAAACGCCGAACAATTTACGCGCCGACACCGAACGCCGCTGCAAAACCTTCCGCGTCGCCGAACTGAATCTGCTTCGGGCAATCGAAAACGGCGCGCCGGCGAGCGGCGGCGTTTGAGTTTGAAAATTTGAGCGCGGCGGAAATAAACCCGGCTTTTGTCCGGCACAATTTCGCTAAAATTGCCGTTCACAACGAATTATAATTCGTGTAAAGTTATTATGCGGAATTTAATTCGGTTAGATACAAAGTTAGATTAATCGTGGTGAATTCGGAGGTTATATGAAAAATACAGTTTTAGCTTTTCTTTCGCTAATTATCATATTTATCGGCTTCAATGATGTAATGGCGTGCTGGTGTACAAAAGACCCTGAAGAAACAAATACACCCCAAAAGTTAAAAGCTGCTGTCCTTAAAGAATTTAATAATTCTTCTGCTGTGTTCTCTGGTGAAATCGTCGAATGGAGCAAAGGCAAGATCAGGTTTAAGGTCAATAAAATATGGAAAGGCGTAGCTGCGAAGGAAATCAACCTATCCTATTTGTATTACGTCAAGGAAAAAAATGAGACCTACATAGATGGATGCTCTTACGAGTCTTTTAAGGTTGGCAAGAATTATTTGGTTTATGCTGATATTTTCGAGAATGTACTACAAGTTTATGGATGTTCAAGGACACAGCCTTTGAATGAAGCGGAGCAAGACACAAAGTTACTTGATAACTTGAAGCAATCTGAGGATAGTCAGCCACCGCCCGATAGAAGCAGGTTTCAGTTAGTTATGGCGCAATCTAACAAATCATTGGAGCAAAGGCAGAATTAGCTGTTTTCATCGCGGGAAGTTGTCGTAATCGGCGTTACTTCCCACCTCGCTCAACTCAGTCGTTCGACGACTTCTTTTTTACTGCGATGATGTTGATACGATGACGGGTGAAAATTATGAGAAAAGCTGAACTCGACACCAAAAATGAAAAATTTGCCGACTCGTTTTTCGAGGTTGAAATTTTCGGTGAAAATGAGGCTTTGAATTCTGCACACGACTCAAAAATTTTGGAACTTGAAAAAGAGAATTTTTTTCTGACGAGTGTTATTTTTTTACGAGGTTTCTAAAGCAGGCGTTAGTCTTTTTGCCCGAAACATTTCTCTCATTTTTATGAGTTTCGGAACGGCGATTATCTTTCTGGAAGTTATTGTTTGTCGGCGAAAAATTCAAACTTTGCCGGAATAAAAGGAAAATTTATGATTAAAAAATTTATGTGTTTCGCGTTTATCTGTTCGCTGCTGATAACCGCCAATTCACCGGTAATTTCGGCGCAAACCAAAACGGACAGCACCGTTTCGTCCGCCGCTAAAATTAAAGCCAATATCGCCAAACGCGGAACCGGAGAAAACAAGCGCGTTCAGGTAACGATGCTCGACGGAACAAAGCGGAAAGGTTACATCAGCCAAGCCGGTGAAGATTCGTTCACACTGACGGATTCAAAAACCAACCAAAACTCCGTTATTGCATACGGTGATGTCGCCAAAGTAAAAAGCAGGTTGTCGGGCGATACGATTGCGTTGATAGCTATCGGCGGCG
>CAXTKJ010000016.1:64415-76130 GCA_964244835.1 uncultured Pyrinomonadaceae bacterium | reverse complement strand
ACGCCTCGGCGCAAAGCGCGGCGATCGCCGCGTCGCGGACCGCCTCCAGCACGGGCAGCGCCTGTCCCTCCTCGCCGAGCAGCATGTCAGCACTCACCCGAACGCCGTCCAATCGGATGTCGGCGGCGCGGCTGCCGTCGGAGCCATTATACTGGGGACTTTTCTTTTCAAGCGTTGCCGAAACGAAGGCGGATGCTGACAAAGTTTCGCGGAGATTTTCGATCAGCAAGCGATGGCTTTGTTGGCGGATCATAAAGCGGACGCAAGTGACGAAATAAAGTCGCGGCTTATCTTTCAATCAAAAGCGAAAATAAAATCAGGTGAACGATTATGAAAACAATCTTATTTTTATTAACGGCGTTTTGTTTCTTCTCGATGCCTTCGATAATTCACGCCTGTAGCTGCGCGATGGGCGATCCGCCGTCGGAATACAATCGCGCCAGAGTCGTCTTTACCGGCAGAACGCTCGGCGGCACGGAAAAATTTTCGAGAGCGGTTGAAAAAAGCGCGGCGATAAAACTCGAAGCCGGCAACGTGCGCTTCGCCGTCGAAGAATCTTTTAAGGGCGATATTTCAGGGAAAATCGCCATCCGCATTGACAGTATGAAAGGGACGAGCTGCGGCGATTACGGCTTGAAGCGCGGCGAGATTTATCTGGTTTACGCTTACGCGGGCGACGATGACGAGGAAAAATTATTATACAGCGGAGTCTGCACGCGCACCTCGTCGGTGAACAGCGAATACGTCAAGGAAGATTTGAAATTTCTGAGAAACTTGCCCGCGCCCGGAACCGGCGGAAATTTGCAGGGCAGAATCTGGGTTGATTCAAGAAAATTGACGGGCGGCGGCGCGGAATCGCTGGCGGGAATAAAAGTTAAAATCAGCGGCGAAAACGGCGATGTCATCAACGTCGAAACCGACAGGGACGGCGCGTTTGAAGTAAAGAAAATAAAAGCCGGAAAATATCGCGTCGAGCCGCAGTTGCCGGAAAATTATTATGTCGAGGACGACTTTGAAGAAGTCGAAGTCGCCGACCGTGGAACGGCGAACGTCGGGTTTGAAGCGTATTTCAACGGCGCAGCGGCGGGGCGCGTCGCCGACAAAAACGGCACCGGATATAACTCGATTTTTCTTCACCTGGTTTCCGTAGGCGATGACGCAGACCGGCGGGAAATTTACGGACATTCAGATGGCGAAAACGGCGATTTCAGCGTCAAAGGAGTTCCACCAGGCGAATACCTTTTGTATATCGAAATGCAGCACAAAAATTTTAACGGCAATTATTATTATCCAGGAACATACAAAAGCGAAAACGCCGCCGTCATCAAAATCGGTTTGGGCGGCAAGGCGGAAGGGTTGAATTTTACGCTGCCGGACGAGTTTCAGGTGAAATTTATCGAAGGACAGGTTCTGCGAAAAGACGGCAAACCGGCAGCCGACGTGGAAGTTCTCCTGCTTTGCCCGCAAAGCAGCCGACCGGCGGGTTTCGCCGTCGAATTCAGTCCGACCCAAACGCAAACCGACAAAGATGGAAAATTTAAACTCGAAGCATTCACGGGCGAAACTTACTGGCTGGAAGCGCGCGGCAAAAACGCGGAACTCTCGCCGTCGAAAAAAATCGTGGTAACGGAAAATCTGAAAGACATCAAAATCGTTTTGTCGGAAACCAGTCCGCTTGGGAGATGTCAGTAAAAATTCGCCGCCAGTTAAATCGTTTGTTCAGGGGCGAAACGGAAAGTTTTTTCCAGCCGTGAACGAATCTTTTTGAAAATGAAATCGAACTTGAAAACGAGAGTCGCGCTGATTTTGGAGCAGCAACAGCAGATGTTTCTGCCGCGTGTGCAGATGATGATAATTCTGCTTTTGACCGGCTGCGCGGGATTTTTATCGTCGTTCGTGCTGCTGCATTCCGGCATCTCGCAGATGTGGATGCGTTACCCGCTGGCGATTCTGGCGGCTTACGTCGCGTTTCTGCTGCTGCTTCGTTTATGGCTGGCGATTCACAGTTCACAGGATAATTTTAATTTAAATACGGATTTAAATTTATCAATCGGCGATATTTCCGGCGGCAGTAATGGCGGCGGAACTTCGGGAAGCGCGGATTTCAGTTTCGGCGGCGGCGGCGATTTCGGCGGCGCGGGCGCGGGCGGAAGTTGGGACGCGGGCGATTCGCCGTCTCCGGCGGTTCCGGCGGTTTCGACCGTTTCGGCGGTTTCATATTCGAGTTCAAGCGGCGGAGGCAAAAGCGGCGGCGGAAGTTCCGCGCTGGACGGCGTTAGTCTCGACGTTGATTCCGAAGGAATCGGATTGATTATTCTCGCCGTCGTCGCCGTCATCGCCGGATTGATCGCTACGCTCTACGTCGTCTATATCGCGCCCGCGCTGCTCGCCGAAATTCTGGTTGACGCAGTGCTTTTGCGCGGTCTGCACAAGCGCGTGAAAAACATCGAACGCAAACACTGGCTGCAAACCGCCGTCCGCCAAACGCTATTGCCCGCGATTCTCTGCGCGATATTTTTCGCCGTCGCCGGCGGACTGCTGCAAGCCGCCATCCCCGATGCCAACTCCATCGGCGAAGTGTGGCGCGAATTGAAAAGCGAAAAACCGGCAAATTAAAACGCCATCGTGATCAGCAGAAATTTTCTAAATACACGCCCTCACAAAAGCTCTTTAGATTGAAAATGAAAAAGGTTTCGGCAAAAACAGTGGAAATCGCGGTCTCAACAATTAAGAATTAAAATGTTAATCGAGTGAAAAGTTTTTAATTCTTAATTCTTAATTTCCAGACAAAAAAACTATGGCTTTAGACACCGCGACGATTATCAAACGACTGGCTGCCGCGCCGTCGCAGCAAAAAGACAACGAAGCACAAAATATCATCAACGGGGCGAGCGTCTCCGATCTGGCGGGCGTTGATGCCGAAGGCGTACTGCGGCTTTACGAAGCGTTGGCGATGTTGCCGCCGCGCATCTATTCGTCGAACGATGCCGCCGCGATGAAACGGCTCAAAGACAACACGCAGTTTCAGCCGGTTACGAGTACGCCCGCCTACGGTGTCGGTTTGGTAACGGGCGCGGCGAAAACGAAAAATTCCACGCTCGTCACGGCGGCGATGGTCACGAACATTTACGCCGCCGAGAAAAAACGGCTGTCGTGGGGCGAATGGCTCGGCGTGGACGGCGCGACCATCGGCAGAGGACAGCTCGGACAACCGGCTTTCACCGACGTTCAGACTAAATTCAAAAACGAGTTGGAAATTTGCGCGACGCACGTTTTTGTCGCCGCACAGCTGGCGGGTGCGCCGTATGTTTCCTCGAATATTGATTACACAAAATACGCGGCTATCGTCCCGACGCAGTACAGCACGGTGATTTCATATCCGCCGATTGAAGATTTCGTGGTCGCGGCATATTTGGCGATTAAAATTGACGCGGCGACGAAAGCCGGACGTGCGCCGCTCGATTCGGCGCGGTTTGCGGTCGCGGTTTATCACGGAATGTTTGCGATGGTTTCCGCCGCGCAGACCGCCGCCGGCGATACGGTGAACTGGTCGCCCGTCGAAGCCGAACTAAACCGTCAGGGACACACCGACGAAGTAAATTATGTGAATGAGGTCGTTAAATGAACCGGCGCATTGCCCTGATCGGCGCGGCGTTTCTTTTACTGTTCGCCGCCGTTCTCGGCTATCAGAAATTTGCCGGTCGTCCGGCTTTGACGATTAGTTTGCGGTGCGCGGAAAATGTTTCCGGCAAATTATCCGTCGCCGTCGCGCCGGATGGGAAAAAGGAAATTTTCGATGTCGCCGACGCTTGCCGGACGGGAAAAATAAGCGTCAGCGGTTACGAACGCGAAGCCGACGCGCAACTTACTTTTGAAAGCAAAACCGGCGAACGGCGCGATCTGCTGTCTAAATACGGCGCAAACATTCAAAGCGATCCGAACGGATTTAATATGATTTTGAAAATCACGGGCGAGCCGCCGTTTATTTTTAACGAAAATCTTTGAAAATTTAGATAACGTACTATTTGTTGTAGTGCTAAAAATATAGATTTTATTACTCCTTATTACCGGGAATTTTGTCAGGTTGCCCGTAGAAATCAAAAATTCCGTTTTGACCGTCAACTAAACAATCAAACTCTTCTAATTTTTTACCTTTTTCAAATTCTGTCTCATAAAACATATGAACCAGTCTTGTTGCCGCTTGAGGATTTACCTCTGATTTTACAATTTTGCTATTCTTAATTCGTCCGAAACTTGCCCTGAAGTTTTGCAGAACACTTATAAACTGCTCTTTGCTTTGTTGATTTTGCACTTTCGGAGTGTATAGATTGTAAATTTCATCATATTTTTCATCATTGAAAAGTTGATGAAATTTTTCAACCTGACTTTCTGCAATCTTTTTATCATCTTCATAATAAATGGGTTTGACCGAAATGCAGGCGGTGGTGCCGATTAAATAAATAAAAATTGTGGTAAGAAACCAGTTTTTGTATTTCAAATAATTCATAAATTTCAAATTATAATAATGACGATAGGCGACGAAAGTTGTTGTTTCAAAATATTTCGTTTTGAAACTCTTAAAAATGTAGTCTCACAAAATCAGGACACTGCCTAAATTTATATTTATTGATTAGATTTTCAATTTGCGCGACTCCGAGTTTAAGGCAGAGCGGCGAGCGTGTCGGAAAGTTTTTCGACGACCATCAACAGCGTTCTGCCGGATTCGGTTACTTGCCCGTCAGCCGCCTGATCTTCGGCGAGTCCCGCCATATCGGAGATGCCCTGAATTTGGAATAAATAATTTTTCAGCGCGGGTTTCGTGCGGAATTCGACTTCGAGCGCGACGAGTCCGGCGCGGATATTTTTGACGCTGGCGACGACTGCCTGTTTGTTTTTCGTATTCAACGAGCTGGCGTTGCGCGAGGCTTTGCGGGCGGCAATGTCGCGGTCTAAATCTTCGATGACCCGCGCCACGCCGCCGAGGTTGAACAAAAATTTCGAGACGTTTTTGATTTGCGTCGAAACTTTTGCCGCGCTCCCTTTAATCTCGAAACTACTACTGGCGACGGCGGTCGCCGCCGGTTTCACGGTTCTTTTGCGAACGGTTTTCCGTTTCTTTTGCTGGGCGGCGGCAGAAAACACCAGACACATTAAACACAAACAAACTAGCATTGATTTTATTAGAAAATTTCTCATAATTCTTCCCGGTTCGTAATTTGATACGGATAATTTTATCATAAAAGAGATGCCGGAAAGACAATTAGAGGTTCGCCGTCTCGGTCGCATAGCTTACGGCGACGGGCTTGCGCTGCAAAAAGAATTGGAGCAAACGGTGATCGAACGGCGCGAAACGGAGTATCTTTTGCTGCTCGAACATCCGCACACCTTTACCGTCGGTCGGCGGGCGGCGGCGAACGGCGTGCTGGCTGATGCACGGACATTGGAGAGAATCGGCGCGGAAGTTTTCGAGACGAATCGCGGCGGCAAAGTTACTTATCACGGCATCGGGCAACTGGTCGGCTATCCGATTATCAGTTTGAGTCCCGACCGCAAGGATGTTCACCGCTACGTCCGCGATTTGGAAACGGTTTTAATCCGCACGATGAACGATTTCGGCATCGAGGCTTTCCGGCTAAAAGATTTAACCGGCGTTCACACCAGAGAAGGCAAAGTCGCCGCCATCGGCGTTCACATCAAACGCTGGGTTACGACGCACGGCTTCGCGCTGAACGTCAACACGGATTTAAGCTATTTCGACCATATCATCGCCTGCGAAGGCGAACCCGTCGCTTCGATGGAAAGGATTTTGGGAAGTGAGATTGAACTGGCAGCGGTCGAGAATAAAATCATTGAAAATTTTACGAAAGTCTTTGGGACATCGTAAACCGTACAACTGATAGCTGAAAAGCAACTTTGAAAGAGTCTCGCGCATCTTGTAGAAATAAGTTTTACCGTCTAAAATCTTAAAAGCTGAATTCAAAATAAAAATTCAATTCGATTGCCGTAAATATCAGGAGTTTTATCTGTTATGTCTAAAAAGAATTTGATTCGCAATGCGTTTCTGACCGTTTCGATTCTGTCGGCGGGCGCGTCCGCCGCTTTTGCCCAAGAGCCGAAGCCGACCGAAGACCCGTCAACTAAAACGCGCAAAGTAAAAACCGAAGTTAATAAAGTTTATAAAGACTGGATTAACAAAGATGTTCCCTACGTCATCACGCCCCAGGAGAAAAAGGCGTTCAACGCGCTGAAAACCGACGAGGAGCGCGAAAATTTTATTGAAAATTTCTGGCGCAGACGCGACCCGGACCCGGACACCGAAGAAAACGAATTTCGTGAAGAATACTACGAGCGCATCGCCTACGCGAACGAACATTACGCTTCGGGAATTCCCGGCTGGAAAACCGACCGTGGACGAATTTACATCACTTTCGGCAAGCCGGACGGCGTTGAATCCCATCCGAGCGGCGGTTCATACGACCGACCGAGCTACGAAGGCGGCGGCTCGACGACGACTTATCCTTTTGAAACGTGGTTTTACCGCCATCTCGATAACGTCGGCGACGGCATCGAAATCGAATTCGTTGACCCGACCGGCACCGGCGAATACCGCATCGCCCGCAACGCCGACGAAAAAGACGCGCTGAGAAACGTTCCCGGCGCAGGCTTGAACACCGCCGAACAACTCGGTCTGTCGGACAAAGGCGACCGTCTTAGCGGCAACGGGCAAAATTATTACCAGCGCGAACAGGATTCGCCGTTTCGCCGTCTGGAAATTATCAGCAATCTCAGCCGCCCGCCGCAGGTTAAATTCAGCGATTTGCAGAGCGCGGCATCCGATTCGGGTTTGTTTGACAATAATCCGCTCGATTTCGATATGCGCGTGGACTTTTTCCGCCAATCCGACGACCGCGTGATTACGGCGTTCACCGTGCAGGCGAGCAATAAGGAACTCGTTTTCGACAGCGCGGAACGCAGCGGCGGACTGCCGACGGCGCGAATGAATATCTTCGGCAAAGTGATGGCGGTTTCCGGCAAGCGTTCGGGGATTTTTGAAGATTCGGTAACGACCAGCGCGACGACCGAAGAATTATCCGAAGCCAAGGAACGCAAATCAATTTATCAAAAAGCGATTGCCCTAACGCCCGGAACTTATAAAGTTGATGTCGTCGTCCGCGATGTCGTCTCCGGCAACAAAGGCATTCGCAGCATCGGTTTCACCGTGCCGAAATATGACGAAGCCAAACTCGACACTTCGACTTTGATTCTCGCTTCGACGCTGCGTTCGACGACCGAAAGCGACATCGGCGGCAGTTTCATCATCGGCTCGGCGAAAGTGATTCCGAATCTTTCCGGCATTTATAAAAGAGGTCAGGATGTCGGAATTTATATGCAGGTTTACAACGCCGGAATTGACCAGACCACTCTGCGTCCGGCGGTTGACGTGAATTACGTTTTGCTGAAAGGCGGCAAGGAAATCCTGAATCAGCCGGAAACCTGGGAAGGTTTGAGCGATTCCGGTCAGCGTCTGACTTTAGCAAGAATGATTCCGACAGCGGCAATGCAAACCGGCGATTACGAAATCAAAGTCAAAATCAAAGACCGCGTTTCCGGTCAGATGAAAGAAGGCGCGGCGAAATTTACCGTAACGCAGTAAACTTTCGTTTGATTTAATTTTTAAGCCGACGTTTTTAATAAAAGCGTCGGCTTTTTTACTTGGAAATTTAATCTTGAAAAAGATTTTTGAGATTTCTAATTTAAACGACTTTCGCGGCGATTAAAATTCCGGGCAGAGTTAGTATAAAATCAACCAGCAAAGGTCCGAAATCTTCGACGGCGAGAATCGAAGGATATTGGGCAAAAAAAACCAGCGTCAGACTGCTGATGAGCAAGCCGGGACGATGTTGCGAGGCAGCAATGACGGCGGCAACTGACGCGAGAATCGTTACGATCAAAACGGTTTGACGAACGCCGAACAAAACCGGCAAACTTCGCACGTTCTGTTTTTTATCCGCTTCCACATCCTTCAAATCGCACAGAATACAGCCCGCCGCGATCAGTAAAAAAAGTGGAATCGCCGCGCTCATCGTCCACCAGTCGCCGCCGAACCATTCGTCATTATCAACGGACAAAGCCACGCCCGCCCACACCCAAACCATCGCCACGATAAAAGTTTTGAGCAGCGGATATTTCTTTAAACGACGGTAAAGCAGCGCGAGAAACGAAAACACGGCGACCGCTGAAAGAGTTTTCCAGGAAAGATGCGCCGCGCTGAAAGCGCATAAAATAATCGCCGCAATCAACCCGGAAACGAGCGCGAATTTTAAAAACCGCGACTGCCGCGCCGCCTCGTCAGTTAAGCGGTCGAGACTGTAAGCCGCCCAGATTCCCGCCAGAAACAGCATCAAACCGTTTGAATAAAGCGGTATGCCGGTGGCGCGATGAACAACCTGCGCGACTGACCAGCCGAGAGCGACCGGAAACCAGAAATGCAGCAGTTTTAACAGCGCGAGCAGGTATTTTTTCGCCGCGAAATTTTCCGAAAGTAAAGTCATTCACAGAATAGATGAACGGAAAAAAGCCTGCGTTGGAAACGATTTCAGTTCTGAGTTCAAACTTCAGTTTGCCCGCCGCCCCGCGCTTCGCGGTCGCGGCAAAGCACGCTAAAGCGTGAACTCAAAACTGACTCTGAACTGATTACTTTTTAGACGAAAAATTATCGAACCAAAGCTGAAAAACGAGCAAAGTCCAAAGCTGTTTGTGATGACTCGCAACATTTGTTTCGTGTTCCTTAATCAATTTCTGAACAAACTGCGCGTCGAACAGTCCTTGATTTTTCAATCTTTCCGGCGCGAGCATTTCGTGCATCAGCGGATTTAATCTGCCTTTCAGCCATCCGGCAATCGGGATTCCGAAGCCTTTTTTGGGTCGGTGGAGAATATTTTTCGGCAGCAAATTTTCCATCGCTTTTTTCAAAATATACTTGCCTTTATTGCCCTTCAATTTATATTCGAGCGGAATCGAAGCGGCAAACTGTGCGACGCGCGGATCGAGGAAAGGAGCGCGAACTTCCAAAGACACCGCCATCGAAGCGCGGTCAACCTTCGTCAAAATATCTTCCGCCATATAAAAGTTGATGTCGAGAAACTGCATCCGCTCGATTTCATTTTCAGCGTCGGTGATTTTCAGTAGATTTTTCGCGTCCGCATAAATATCGTCGGAGGTTTGCGCCAAAACATCGGGCGATAAAAGCCTGCGCTGCTCGTCAATCGAAAACGAACCGAACCACGAATGATGGCGCGTAACCGTGTCGTAACGGGCGGCGCGGACAAAGCGTTTCGCTTTGTAATCGAACGACAGATTTTTCCCGGAAACGGGCAGATTATTGACGACCGGCTCGATTAGATTATTCCTGAAAATTGATGGAATGCCGTTGTAAATGTTCGCCACTTTGTGCGCGTAATACATCGGATAACCGGCAAAAATTTCGTCGCCGCCGTCGCCGCCGAGCGCGACGGTAACGTGCCGGCGAACGAACCGCGACAGCAAAAACGTCGGCAGTAAAGAGCCATCGGACAGCGGTTCGTCGAGCCATAAACCGATTTCCGAAATCAAATCTGCCGCCTTTTCGACGCTCAGTTTATCTTCGTAATGTTCGGTGTCGAGATGCTTGGCAACCTGTCTGGCATATTTCGATTCGTCGAACGAATCTTCTTCGAAACCGATGGAAAAAGTTTTAATCTTCTCGCTCGCGTGCTGCGCCGCAAACGCCGCCACGGTCGAAGAATCAACGCCGCCGGATAATAAAATTCCCAACGGCACGTCCGCTACGAGCCGCATTTTCACCGCATCGGAAAGCAGTTCGCGCAAATCGGCGGCGGCTTTTTCGATTGACGGCGTATGCCCGTTTTTATGCCACGTCAAATTCCAGTAACGGCGCGTTTTCACCTCGCCTTTTTCAACCGTGAGAAAATGCGCGGCGGGCAATTTGTAAATGTTTTTATAAATCGAATGCGGCGCGGGAACGTAATCGAACGAAAGATATTGCCGCAGCGCGTCAACATTTATTTCCGTTTCAACCGCCGGATTCTCCAACAGAACTTTTAATTCCGAGGCGAAAATCAACTTCCCTGCAAACACGCCGTAATAAAGCGGCTTTTCGCCGAATTTATCACGAGCCACAAACAATTTCTTTTTATTTATATCCCACAAAGCGAACGCGAACATTCCGTTAATCTGTTCGAGCATCGCCTCGCCGTATTCTTCGTAAAGATGCGGCAGAATTTCCGTGTCGGTGTGCGTTTCAAATTTATGCCCGCGCCGTTCTAAATCGGCGCGAACTTCCCGAAAATTATAAAGCTCGCCGTTCATCACGACGACGATTGATTTATCTTCGCTATAAACCGGCTGCTCGCCCGTCGCCAAATCAATAATCGAAAGCCGCCGCATTCCGAGCGCGACTTTATCATCAAGCCACAAACCCTCCGAATCCGGTCCGCGATGCTTCATCCGCTCGCACATCGAATGAAGGACGGCTTCGCTATGATTTTCAGCGCGATTATTTTCTAAATTTATCCAACCTGCTATTCCGCACATTTTTTTGTTATCTATAATCTTTCTTTTTACGAAAGTTCAATGTTAGTAGCAACAGTTTTAAACCGATAAAAGAAGCGATAAAGTAAAAACCGAAATTAAAAATAACAGAATAGTTACCCAACTCGAAATAAGATTCATCTCTAATCTCAATTAGTAATTGTTCAATGAACCAATTAAATATGAAGCCGGGAAAAAGTCCGAGAGTTGCAACCTCACCATCCAAATTCGAGAGAAAAGAAACTGTTAAAAAAGTAAGAAGTAAAGATACTATAAAAACACGAAAATTATTTTTCATAGCTAATTGTTTTCCTCAAATCCAATTTTCTCGCGCACCGCGTAAATCGCTTTGTCCTGCGATTCGTGATAAGTTCGGACGAGCATTTCGGCTAATAAACCCATCAAAATAAACTGCACGGAAATCGCCAGCATTACAATCGCAATGATCGGGAGCGGCGTTAAGATAAACGAAACTCCTTCGACCAATTTCAGGAAAAACGCCCAGATTCCGGTAATAATCGAGAGAAAAAACGCCAGCATTCCGAAAGTGCCGAAAACGTAAATCGGTTTCGTTTGATACGAAGCCATAAATTTTATCGTCATCAAATCGAAGACGACTTTGAGCGTGCGCGAAATTCCGTATTTCGATTTGCCCATCGTGCGGGCGTGGTGGTCAACGGGAATTTCCGTGACGCGCGCGCCCGCCCAACTCGCGTAAATCGGGATAAAGCGGTGCATTTCGCCGTAGAGTTTTACGTCCTGAATCACGTCGCGGCGATAGGCTTTGAGCGAACAACCGTAATCGTGAAGCGGAACGCCGCCGATTTTTGAAATCACCGAGTTCGCAATCCACGATGGAATTTTTCGCATTACCAGTTTATCTTTGCGGTTTTTGCGCCAGCCGGAAACGACATCGTAGCCTTCGTTTAATTTTTCGAGCAGACGCGCAATGTCTTTCGGATCGTTCTGCAAATCTGCGTCCATCGGAATCAAAATTTCGCCCTTCGCCGCGTCAATACCCGCCGACATCGCCGCCGTTTGTCCGTAATTGCGGCGCAAAGAAATTACGCGAACGCGGGAATCCTCCGCCGCGATGCCGCGCAGAATTTCGAGCGATTTGTCCGT
>CAXTKJ010000016.1:4574-64405 GCA_964244835.1 uncultured Pyrinomonadaceae bacterium | reverse complement strand
TATCTCCTTTAATACCTCAAGACTTTTGTCCGTCGAACCGTCGTCAACGTAAATCACTTCCGCCGTTTTGCCGAGCGCATTTAACGCTTCCCGAATTTTGGCGTGCATCGGGCGCAGATTTTCTTCTTCATTTAACACCGGCAAAAACAGCGAAAGTTCAGGAGTGGTCTCCGTCTGCGGCAGGTTTTCGGTTTTGGTTTGTACGGAATTCATTTTTATCTCAATCGCAAATGTAATAATTTACTGTTTTTGGGCGAAAAAATACAGCGGGGAAGGTTTCTGGTTTCTGGTTGAAAACGGGAAATTGCCTTACTTCAAAATTAGAAACCAGAAACTAGAAACCAAAAACCAGAAACTTTTTTAATGACAAACATTGTTTTTATATGCTAATCTTTCTTTGGGTTTTCTCCTAAACTTCAAAATTTTCCGAGACACATTCCGTTGTCGCCCCCCGAAAAAAATGGAAAAATTAAACGATTACTTGCAAAAACTGCTCTCGACGTGCAGTTATGAACTGCGGCTCGAACCGAACAAAATGCCGTATCTGGTCAGTTCCAACGGCTCGAACGAGATCGCCAAAACGCCGATTCTGGGAACGCAGATCAGTATGCTGGTCTTTCCTCTGATTCCGTCGGAAGTCAAACAGGAACTCCCGAACAAGCCCGAAATTCAGTTCGTTCACAACAACGGCACGGGAAATTTCAGTTTCCTCGTTAAGAAAACGCCCGCTGGTTTTGATGTAACCGTGCGCCCCGTTTTTTCTGACGACGGCAACGCCGCGTCATCTTCGCCCGCCGCTAATGCCGCGCCCGCGTATAAATCCTCGCCGCCGATGATGGAGTTTTCATCGCCGCCTCCGCCGCCCGCCGCTTCCGTACCGGAGATTCCCGCGCCGGAATTTAAATTACCGGACAATACTTTTTTGAATGCGGCAAAACCGTTTGAGACGAAAGCCCCGCCGCCGTTTGAAACGCCGAAACCGCCGACTTTGCGGACGGAATATGAAATAAATGAGATTCCACAAGTCGAAGCCGATGTTTATAATGAATCACCGATGGCAATCAAACTCGAAACGCCTTTGCAGAGACAGGCGGAAAGTTTAGCCGAAGCCTACGCGCCGCCGGTGCAAAAATCGCCGACTTTTACTGCCGCAAAAACAAATTCGAGAGCGCAGGAAAAAATGGAGAATTTGTTTTATAAAATGGCGGAAATCGGTGCATCCGATCTGCATCTTTCGACGAGTATGCCGCCGATGATTCGCAAAGACGGTAAGATGAAACCGCTGGAAGGCGAGGACGAAGCATTGACCGCCGAGGCGATGAAAGAGCTTTTGACTTCGATAATGCCCGCGAAAAATCAGGAAGAATTCGCCAAACGACACGATACCGACTTTGCCTATTCAATCGAAGGCTTGGCACGTTTCCGCGCCAATATATTTATGGACAGAAAAGGAATGGGCGGCGTTTTCCGCATCATTCCGGCGAAAATCACGACCGCCGAACAGCTCGGATTATCCAAGGCGATTATGGGTTTATGCAATCTGTCGAAAGGTTTAGTGGTCGTTACGGGTCCAACGGGGAGCGGTAAATCAACGACGCTCTGCGCGATGGTCAACAGCATCAACTTCACCCGCGAAGACCACATTATCACTATCGAAGACCCGATTGAATTCACGCACGAAAATAACAAATGCCTCGTCAACCAGCGTGAAGTTCACAATCACACCGACAGTTTTAAAGACGCGCTTCGTGCCGCATTACGCGAAGACCCGGATATTTTACTGGTCGGCGAAATGCGCGACCTGGAGACGATTGCGATTGCGATTGAAACCGCTGAAACCGGGCATCTGGTTTTCGGAACTTTGCACACGACGACCGCCGCTTCGACGGTTGACAGAATTATTGACCAATTCCCTGCCGACCGCCAACAGCAGATTCGCGTGATGCTTTCGGAATCTTTGAAAGGCGTGATTTCGCAGACCTTGCTGCCGAAAAAAGGCGGCGGTCGGGTTGCCGCGATTGAAGTTTTGATCGTTACTCCGGCGATTTCCAATCTTATCCGCGAAGGCAAAACCTTCCAAATTCCGTCGGCGATGCAGACCGGCAAACAGCACGGAATGGTAATGCTCAACGACGCGCTGATGGAATTGGTGCAGAAAGGACTCGTTGAACCGAAAGACGCTTATTTGAAAGCGGTAGAAAAACCCGGCTTTGAATCCTTACTCACACGCAACGGTTTTAAGCTGTAAAAGATTAAAATTTATTTTGAATTTTTCGGCGGATGATTTTTATCGTCCGCCGTTTTTTATGCCTTCTGCCAAGTGTTATTCGAGCGGGCGGTTAAAACTAATCCGAGGCTGGCGGAGATTAAAAGAACGAGGGCGAATATCCAAAAATAAGGCAGTGAAAGCAAAACTGTCCAGACGAAAGTTCCGATAAAGATTGCAAAGGTTTCCGAATGTTTGGTGTTTGGCAGAAAGCGTTTTTGCAGGCGTTTGCCGATGCTGACCTGCAAGGCGACACGCCCGAAAACGAAGCTGACGATCATCATCAGAAACGCCATTATCAAGATGATCGCGTATGCGTAGCCGGGAAGAAAACTCAGACTCAGCATCACGCCGACGGTCAGTGCGATGAATCCGAGCATCCCGAAAGCGACGACTTTCAGCGTCGAAAGCTGAAAACGGGCGACGGCGCGGCTGACCGCTCCGGGCGCAATCGTCGTCAAGACGAGCGAAATTATAAACCAGAAAAGCATCAGCAAAACGCGCTGGGTGAAAAAACTCCACGTTAAAGTCGGCGCGAAAATCTGCGAAGGATTTTGCATCAGATTGCGAAGTTCTTCTTCGTAACCGGCGTACATCACCGTTTCTTTGCCTTCGGTGCGAAGCGGATTTTTACTTTCGGGACGATACGCGCCGCCGAACGCGATGACATCGCCGCCGATAAACGCCGTTTCTTTTTGAATGATCGAACCGCCGATGGTCGCCACGTCGCCGTCAACTCTGCCTTCGACGATGATGTCGCCGCCGAAAACCAAAACTCCTTTGGCGTGTTCCCTAACGATGACGGTTTTCCCGAACGAGAAAACTTCGTTATCCTTTGCATCGCCGATGACCACGGTTTTTTCATCCGTCTGCGTGGCGATTGTATTTTGCGCGTAGAAAGTGGAAACGAGGATTAAAACGAATAGCAAGCCCGCCGAAATTTTTCCGAAGGAGATTTTTAAATCAGCGAAAATGTTTGTCTGAGCAGCGGTGTAAATCACTTTTCCTGAGCCTGAATTTTTAATATCGAAGATCGAACGACGAAGCGCAGCAGCGCGAACGAAGAAACGCCGAACAAAACAACTGCTGCAAGAAGCGAAACTGGCGAGCCGAAAAATAACTGTGCGCCTATCGAGCGCAGGATAATCGCCGCGCCGAGCGCGATGTCGTAGAAAAAGCGGAAGACGAAACCGATAACCGCTAAGAATTGTTCGCCGAAATCGGCAAAGGGTTTGAAGACCGCTTCGGTTTCGCTGCCTAAACCTATAATTACCAACAGAAACAATGCCGCGCAGACGAAAAATGCCGTGAAGCGTTCCTGCGGGCGGCGCAGACCGCTGACTTTGCTTTCGGCGTTGGCGACGACGACTTTAGTAAAATTTTCGGGAAGTTCAAATGCCTTTTTATCTTCGAGCGCGAAATCGAGAGCGCGAAGAAGATTTTTCTGCTCGTTGAGTTCGACACGACATTCGCCGCAAATCGCCAGATGCGCTTCGAGATTTAATTGCTCGCGGGGCGACAATTCGCCGTCAATGTAAGCGGCGATGTCGCTTCTCTGCGAACAAATTTTTTCGATGGCGGCGGTCGTCATTTTCTTTAACTTGAAACTTATTTCAAAAACTTAATCGTCAGCGGATATTGCCAGAGTTCGCCGTTATTGGCTTTGATTGCGCCGATGATCGGGAAAATGACACCCATCAGCCCGACGGCGATGATGCCCAAAAATCCGATGAGAATAATGCTCAAGACGGCTGAAATGGCAAAATAAATAATCGAAGAAATTATCCAGTTGAGAATCATTTTACCGTGCGCGTCGAGCGCAGGCATTTCCTCTTTTTTCATCTGCCAGAGAACAATCGGAACGATCAATCCGGCAGGCGGCAAAATCATATTCAACAACTGCGACAAGTGCAGAAACATTCCCGTCTGTTTTTGTTCGGGCGTTTGCAAACCCATCGGCGGCTGAAACTGCATATTGTAATTTTGGTTATACTCCATCGCTTTTCCTCCTTCGATTTATAGTCCGGTAAATCCGCGTTCGACGAACATTTCGCGCATCATTTCACGCGCCCGGAACAGACGGTTTTTCACCGTGCCGAGCGGCAGATTGGTAACTTCGGCGATTTCGTCGTAGCTCAAATCCTGCGTGTGCCGCAGAACGATCAATTCGCGGTAGAGCGGAGGCAGACATTTGACGACTGCTTCGATTTCCGCGCGCCATTCGCTGCGCTCACGCATCTGTTCGGGATTCGGCTGCGGACTTTCGATTTGCAGTTGGTAAGTGCCGTCGGCGTTTTCCGCTTCGAGGCTCTGGCGGCTGACGTGCGAGTTGCGGCGCATATAATCAATCGCCGCGTTGTGCGCGATGCGATACAGCCAAGTCGAAAATTTATATTCCGCGCTGTATCGTTCGAGCGAGTTATAAACCTTGATGAAAACTTCCTGCGTTACGTCGAGCGATGCGTCGTAATTATTCAGCATTCGATAAACGTAGCCGGTAATCGGACGCTGATAACGGCGCACGAGTTCTTCAAAATTATCCTCGCCGCCGCGAATCGCGTTCACGATTAATTCGCCGTCGGTCAAAGTTTTGATGTTCGATAATGCAAATGCCTGTGTCATATTTGCCAAGTTATTACGGTATTGTTTCCGATATTGTTTCAAAACACAACGACGAAAA
This sequence comes from uncultured Pyrinomonadaceae bacterium, assembly GCA_964244835.1. Classification (GTDB taxonomy): domain Bacteria; phylum Acidobacteriota; class Blastocatellia; order Pyrinomonadales; family Pyrinomonadaceae. Next base: position 59,459 of record CAXTKJ010000016.1, on the reverse strand, counting down.
CTTAAAAATTTTCAGCCAAAATTACCGCTCATAAAAAAAGCGTCCAAAGTCGAAACTCTGGACGCTTTTTATTAAACCGATTGAAATTACAATTTGGCGAAAACGATAACCAATGCCAACAGCACCAGCGATTCGATCAGAGCCAAACCGATAATCATCATCGTCTGCACGGTTCCCGCCGCGCCCGGATTGCGAGCCGCGCCTTCGACCGCGCGCGAACCGATTAAGCCTTGACCGATGCCGCCCAAACCGGCGGCGATGCCGAAACCGATACCAGCGGCAATCGCTTTATAAGAATCAACGGTCGAAGCGTTGTCCGCCGCGCCCTGTGCCATCGCCGGAATCGCCAAAATCGCTAACGCCAGCACCGAAAAGAAAATATGTTTAAATTTATTCATTTTAATTGTCTCCTGAAATTTAATTTTTAATTGGAGAAAATTTTTCGGTTAATGTTTTTTGCCGCTTTGCGGGTCGTTATAATTTCGCCTCACTTCCGGTATGCGCTCGATTTCTACTCTCGTTGGAGTCGAGGCTCCTGTCGCGTGCGGGCATCTTCGATATAAATTGCAAAACTTCAAAACGATTAACTTAAAATTTTCAAAAAACTTTTTTTAGTTTAGAGTCCACGCTTCAGCGTGTTTTCCGCCAGCGCAGCGCGGCGGAAGCTGCAAACTGAAGTTTGGACTCTGCACTATTAAATCTTACGCAAATTCGACCTGCGCCGTTTTGCCTTCTTCTTTCGCGTGATGTTCGTCGTCGTGCGCGTGGTCGTGCGGCGCGTGTGAAACTTCGCTGATATAAATCATCGAAAGCAAAGTGAACACGAGCGTCTGCACGAGCGCGACGAACAGCGCGAGCGGCAACAAAACGACCGGCACGAGAACCTGCGTGAAGGGCGGGAAAAGCCCCGAAATAATCGCCGCGATCTGCTCGTCCGCGAACATATTCGCAAACAGTCGAATGCCCAAAGTCATCGGTCGAATCAAATTACTAAATAGTTCGATCAGGAAAATCAGCGGCGTAATAATCAATGCCAGAACCAACGGCAGTCGCGGTCCGGTGAAATGTTTCAAATGGTTGACGATGCCATTTTCGCTGATGCCGACGTAGTTGTAGTAAATAAACGACGCAATGCCGAGCGCGAAGGTTACGGAAACGTGCGCCGTCGGCGACATAAACAGCGGGAAAAGTCCCATCAAATTGGAAATCAAAACTAGTACCGCAAACGTCGCCACGACCGGAAAATATTTAAATCCGTGTTCGCCGATGACGCTGACGACCAAATCTCTGATAGCCAGAACTCCGGCTTCGAGCGTTAATTGTCCGGGTTTCGGATCATCTTCGGATAATTTTCCTTTGAAAATCCAGATGACAATTATCGTCAAAAGACACGCGATAACGAACATAATCGTATACCACGGAATCGCGTTTTCCGCCGTGTATTCGCCGAAGACGGCTTCGGCATTCGTGCCGAAATTAGCCAGCAGTTTGTCCCAGAGCGGTTTCGTATAAGTTACCTGAAAATGATGAACCGGCTCGCCGAATATGCTGTTAATAAACTGTACGATTAAAGGCTCGTGGTGTCCGCCGCCTTCTGCAAATAAAAGCATTTTTATAGTTCCCTTTTCTTAAAAAATGATGAAAATAATCTGACAAAACCTTCGACCACAATCGCCAGCGCAAAGCTCGCCAAACCTAAAATAACGGCGACGACCGGAATCGTGTGCGTTAAAAAAACGATGGTCAAAATCAATCCGAGCGTCGCGTAGCGGGCGAAATAGCGCACCGCTAAAAATCTCGGCTGCGTCCCGTGAGCGATTGCCGCATCGAAAAGTTTTTTCAGCGAAACCTTTAACCACCAGTAATTGATTAAAGATAAAAACCCGCCGAGAATAACGCCCCAACCGAACGACGCGGAAACGAATAGGAATCCCGCCGCGCTTCCGAAAATCGCCACCGCCGCCATCATCGTTAAAATTCGCCGGTGCGAAAGCACGGGCGGCGTTGATTCAACTGTCTCGATACTATCTGGAAGCTCGCTCATTGCGAAACTAAGATTTTACAAAGGATTGGCGGAAAATTCAAAGTGTAAGCCGGATTTTGTGCAAATTTTCTCAAATCAGTAGGAATTGATTACTGTCAGAACCGTCTGCGGTAGCGGACGGTTTAAGATTGACGACGGAGAACTGCAAATCCTAAACATCAACCGTCCGCTACCGCAGACGGTTCTGACTTAATCTTTGTTTTTGAGGATTTGGGAAGTCGTGCGGAAGAATTGTATAAACCCGATAATCGCGCCGAGAATGATGCCGCCGACTTTGCCCCACGGCGAAGTTCCGAGCAGTAAATCGGCGAACCAGCCGAGAATCAGCGTGAAAACTATCGAACCGAAAAGAATAATCGCCGCCGCATAAGCCAGACCGCTTCGGCGAATCGTTTCGTCGGAAGTTTCCGATTGATATTTGCTGTCTGAAAAAATCGTGTAATCGTTTTTTGTTTTTTCGCCGTTCGTTTCGTCTGAGGCTACGGCGTTTGTTTCGCTGCTTTCCGCCACGGGCGGCTGAAAATTTACCGTTTCGTTTTCACCTGGCGATTCGGAAATGACCGGTGCATCTCTGAACGGCAGCGTGAAATTTACCGTTTCATTTGGCAGTTCGACGAAAGTTTGAAAGTCGTCGGATTGAGAATCGCCCGGATAATCATAATTATCATTTCGTAACGCTTCGATTTTCCCTTTCCAAAACTCGTCTTCGTTCGATTTTCTGATTTCCGGCGGGAGCGATTCAAAAGGTTTTTCGATTTCCGTTTCGTTTTCAGGCTCGGAAATTATCGTGTTGTTTGGTTCGGCATCTTTGAGAAAATCGTCTTTCAATTCGTCCTTTTGTTCTTCGATTTGAGAAAATGGCGCGGCAAATTTTTCAAACTCTTTTCCGTCTTCCGGTTTTTTATCGAAAGATTCTTTCAAGATCAAAGAATCGTCTTCGTCAGCGTCAAGAAAATTTTTAATCATCGCCCGTTTTCTCCAATCGTTAAATAATTACACCGCGAAATTATTATAACAATTTTCGATTTTCCGCCAATCGTTTTATTTGCTGACCAAATCGGCGAACAATCTTTTCTGAATGCCCGCGTTGCTCAAAAGTCGGTTATGCGTGTCGCAGATGAACGAAGTTCCGTTGACGCGCAGGGCTTCGGTGAAACCGTCGGGCTGCATTTTCGCGCCGCGCAAACTCGAAGTAAGCAGCGAACGCTGCGAAACCACGCCGTCGCCGACGGTGTAGAGAATATCGCGGATTTCCTTTTCGGAAACCTTCGTCCCGTCGCCGGTTTTAAATCCGTCGGCGGTTAAAATCGTGCGCCATTTATCTTTTTTCTCGTTGCGAATAATCACCACGCCGTCGAGCGTCGGCTTGCAGTCCGCGCCGATGAGATAAATCGAAATCGGCGGTTTCGCGCTGATATTCGCGTCAATCGCTTCGTGAAAACGACGAGCGCGATTTAACACGACGCGAAAGTAACTTTTCGCGTCGCGCTGTTCCGCGTCGCTGAATTCCTTTTCAAATTTCGGATCGGTGTAAGCCGCCCAGCCGTATTTTTCCCACGTCGCCGGATTGTAAATATCAAGCTGCAAAGGTTTCAGATTTTCGTCGAACGCCCGCAAAGTTCCGTTCGCCGGCAGAAGCTGGTAGATCGAAGGAATCGTGAACATATCGAATTTGGTGATGCTTTGGATGAACGGCAAATTAATGCGCGTGATGCTGAAACCGTCAATTAAACCTTTGAGCGACGGCACCGAACCTTCGTTCGGCGTACCGACGAGAAAAATCTTGCCGATAGATTTCGCGCCCGCCCACGTCGGCGAAAGTCGGCGCGTTCCGGCGGGCAAATCCGCATCGCCGTACATCGCCGCGTAACGCGCAATCAAACCGCCCATCGAATGCGCGACGATGTTAAATTTCAAATCGGGACGATTGAGTTTCAGTTTGAGCGCGTTGATCTTTTGAATCAAAAGCCGCGCACTTTCGACGTTATCGCGCCGCCAATCGTATGGATAAACGTAATATGTATCCTGAAAACCGTTTTCGGTCGGCGTGTCCCAATTCCCTTCTTCATAGTCGCCGGGAATTTTTAAGGAATCGGCGATGCTTTGATAGATTTCGGTTTCGGGCAGAAATTTCAGGTATTTGACGTTTCGCAGAATATCGCCTGCGACCAGATTATCTTTGTTCGCCGCCAGATTCGGCGAAATCGGGAGACGCAAATCGTCGTCCTTCGACCGCGACAGATCGAACCAGACGGTTTCGCTGGTGTTTTTATTAACGAGTTCCGAACCGATCAAACCGGGAATAATAATCACCGGCGGTTTGCCGAGCTGCTTCGGCTTCGGCGCGTCGGCGGGCGCAGGCGTTGCCAGCGGTGAAGGTGTCGGCGTTTGCGCGTTCAAAGGTCGAATGACGGCGGCAACCGCGCAAATTATCAAAAAAGAAAAAACCCGGAAACTTGCTGAATTTATCAGAGATTTCATACTGAATTTTTATTCGTTCAAATTATAATTTTTCTCTAAACTTCTCACTCTTCAAGATTCGTTAGTTGTTAAAATAACGGTTTCGGTTGCCGATTTCAATTCGTATTCGATGCCGCGCCAAACAATTTTCCTCGAAAATAAAGCGCATAGCGAATTATAAAAATAAATCAGCGGCGTGAGCGTCCACAAAACCGAATGCGTAAAAATCTGCCGCTTTGTTTCCTTTTCGTAATCTTTCAAAATCAGCCGGACGGCTTTCATTCGTAAAAAAGATTTGCCCGCGCCGAGTGCGAAGATTATCAAAACGAAAAACAGCGTCAGCCAAAAATGAACGCCGGAAAGGGAAAATAAAAGCAGAACGCCCGTCCAAAAAACAATCGCAAAAACAAATGATCCAATCAAGGAGGCTTTCCACAAATGTTCGGCATAAACGCGAGTGATTTTCATCTGGCGCGTCGTAAACTCCAGAAGTTCGCCGAAACTGCAATTTTCCACAGTCGCCGTCAAGCATTGCGGCACAAAACAAATCGGCAAATTTTCTTCATTCATCATTCGCGTCAAAGCAAAATCGTCGGACAAAGTTCCGCGCCATCTTTCGCTCACATCCAATCGCTCAAACGTCTCGCGCCGAATCGCCGTCGAACCGCCCCAACAAAAATTCTTTCTCACGTTCGCGCCCAAAGCCGAAGCCACCGAAGCGTTCCAAACCGAACGCAGTTCCGACGCGAAACTAAAATTTTTAGAAACAAACCAACGATAGCCGGTCGCGCAGCCGATTTTTTCATCGTGCAAAGGCGTGATTAAATTTCGCAGCCAATTTTCTCCGGGACGCGCATCCGAATCAACGAATACGAAAATTTTTGATTCGTTTGAAACTTCTGTAACCGCCTGCCGCAAATTGTGAATTTTCTGGCTTTCGCCAACCGCTTTTCCGGCAATAACCAGCTTTGTCAGAACCGCCTGCGTCAGCGGGCGGTTTGAGTTGTGCGACGCTAAACCGCCCGCTGACGCAGGCGGTTCTGACATCAAATTTCTGATAACCGAAACCGCTTCGTCGCATTCATCATCAACGACGAAAACGATTTCGTAACGCGGGAAATTTTGCCGGAAAAGCGCGGCGAGATTTTCGCGCAAACCTGCGTCCAATCCGCGACACGGGGCGATGATCGAACAGAACGGCGTGTCATCTGGAAGCGGTGCGGCGAGTGATTTTCTAAAATATGCGAGGTATAAAACTCCGCCGCGCAAAGATTGCCAGCCGAGAAAAACTAGGACGGCGGCGAAAAAATAGAAGATGTAGATCATCGTTGTGAATTCCAGATTCCAGATTCCAGATTCCAGATTGAATCAGCCGGTTTGCCGATTTGGAATTTGGAATCTGGAATTTTAATTTTTTCCGTCGCTGTACAAAACCGTCCTGATTTGTTCGACGGTTTTGGCGGTTGCGCCGCGATTTTTTTTCATCACGACAAAGGCATTTCTGGCTAATTTTTCGCGCTTTTCTTTGTCTTTCAACAAATCCGTGAATGCGGCGGCGAGTTCGGGAACCATTTCCTTTTCAGATGTTTTCGGAAGTTGGACGAGCGCGTTTTGGGCGAGAAATTCTTTGACGATTTCCTTGAAATTCGCCGTATGAAATCCGGTGATAATCGCACGTCCGGCGATTGCCGGTTCGAGAATGCTCTGCCCGCCGTGCGGGATCAAACTGCCGCCGACAAAGACGATTTCGGCGAGCGGATAGACATCGCGCAGTTCGCCGATTGAATCAAGCAGCACGATGTCGGCGGTTTTATCCGTTTCTGAAATCGCGGCGGAACGCTTTGCCCAAGTGAAACCGCTTTCTTTAATCAATTTTTCAACTTCCGCGAATCTTTCAGGATGGCGCGGCACAATTAGAAGGCGCGGCGGATTTGCCTTCGCGCTTTTCCGAACGTCTTTGAACGCCTCTAAAATCCATTTTTCTTCCGGCGCGTGAGTGCTGGCGGCGATTATCAGCGGCGCGTCTTTTGAATAATCAAACCGGACGCGCAAATTTAACGTCAAATCACTTTCCGTTTCGTCGAAATCCTGATCGAATTTCATATTCCCGGTAACGCGCACCTTCGTTCCGCGCGAACCAAGACCGAGCAGACGTTTCATATCGGCGTTCGTCTGCATCAGAGCCAGATCAACGTGATGCAGAACGCGCCGCATCGTTTTCGGAATCAAACTGTAACGCCGTACTGATCTCTCCGAAAGCCGCCCGTTGACGATAAAAACTTTCGCGCCGTCTTTGTGCGCCTCGCGGATGAAGTTAAACCACAGTTCGGTTTCCATCAGCACGACGACGCTCGGTTTAATATGTTTTAGTGCGCGGTGAACGGTGAATTTCCAGTCGAACGGAAAATAAAAAACGAGTTCCGCGTCATCGGCGAAAACTTGTTTGGCGAGCGTCTGCCCGGTCAAAGTCGTCGTCGAAACAACCAAACGATATTCAGGGAAATTTTCTTTTAGAGATTTAACCAGCGGTCGCGCCGCATTCGTTTCGCCGACCGAAACGCAGTGCAGCCACAAAACCGGACGCTCGTCCAATTCAAAAGCAGGCAGTTTTCCAAATCGCTGCCGAAAACCCGCCGCGTATTTTTTCTGAAAAAGAAAACGCGGCAAAAGCACGACGAAACCGACGGTTAGGAGAAAACTGTAAAGGAGGAACATTGGAAGTGGTGAGTGGTGAGTGGTGAGTGGTGAGTTTCGGAAAGTTTTTTTTCACTCACCACTCACCACTCACCACTCACCACTTTATTTGACTCTTTCCATATATCGGGCTTCCGCCGGGTTGACGCGGATTTTTTCGCCGGATTCGATGAACGGCGGGACTTGGACGGATACGCCGTTTTCCAGTTTGGCGGGCTTGCTGGTGTTCGTAACGGTTGCGCCTTTCAAGCCGGGTTCGGTGTATTCGACCGTCAATTCCATCGAAGCCGGAAGCTGTACGCCGATGGGCGTTCCGTCGTAGAATTCGACCTGAATTTTTAATCCGGGCATCAGCCACTGCGCCGCGTCGCCGAGTTCGTCTTCGGTTAAGGAAACCTGCTCGTAATTTTCCGTGTTCATAAAATGATGGTGCGAGCCGTCGGAATATAGATATTCCATATCGTTCTGTTCCAGAGTGATGCGGTCGAGCGTGTCGTTCGAGCGAAAGCGATGTTCAAACGAGTTTCCCGTCAAAAGATTTCGCAGACGAGACTGCACCATCGCGCGCAGATTTCCCGGCGTGTGGTGGCGAAATTCCATCACCCGACACGGTGTGCCTTCCATTAAAATCACCATTCCTTTTCTAATATCATTAGCTGAAAGTGCCATAAAATTATTTTAATTTTCTCCGTTATTAAAAATGATAAAGACGGAAAAAGAGATTTTCCCGTCTGTTCTGCAAAGTCTTTAGTTTATTGTTTCGCGCCTTGAAATGTCTAGCGGGCTTTTATTTAACGCTGATCTTCAACCGGAATCGTCCGCGCCACGCATCAGCCTTTTGGCACTGCGTAATCGTAATCGTATAATCGCCTGCTTCGGTCGGCTCGATTTCCTTGCGGTTGTTGCACGAAGCGTCCGCGTCGCCGACCGTTTTGCCCGACGGATTTTTGATCGAAACCGTAATGTAATGAAGCGGAGCCGATGCGATATTAATTTGCTCGGTTTCCAGTTTTTGTCCTTTGCGGACTTTAACGACATAGATTTTCCGGTCTTTGTAGCCTTTCAAACCGTTGCTCGAAACGGTTACAGCAGTCGAATTTTTATCGAAACTAAGGCGCGTCGTCTGCGCCGAAACCACCGTCGCACCTAAACATATAAAACCTAAAACGATTAAAACCTGTAAATACTTTTTAAATTCATCCCTCATCCTTCATCCCTCATCCTTAGTTCCCCAACGGTTTCGGCTCATCGCCTTCCTTCGGCGGCTCGCGCCCGATTTGCTGGAAAATGCTGATAATTTGGTCGTGCATTTTTTTCGCGTCTTCATCATTCGGGTCAAGTTTTAAGCCTTTGCGATAATCGCCCAACGCCGAACGGTACTGCGCCGCGTCGGTCAATGCCGTCGCCCGAATGAAATACGCCTTCGCCAACGCTTCTTTCGCCTTCGGATTTTTCTTGTATTCCGCTTCCGCTTTTTCGATGTCCGCGTTCATTTGCGCGACATCAATCGGACGCGCCATCGGCGATTCGGTCGAAGTCGAAGCCGGTTTATCGGCTGACGGCGCAGGCGGTTTTTCCTTCGCGTCGGTCGAATGGCTCGAAACGATTGGCGAATCATTAGGCGGGCGAACAGTCGCGGCGTTCGACGATTGAACGACCGCGACGTTGTTATTACTCGTCGCGGTCTGGTTTGATGCCGCGCCGCACCCGATTGAAATTAAAGACGCTAAACTAATGGCTAAATATTTTTTCATTTTATTACGATGACAAAAAAAACTTTTCAAGTATTAAATTAACAACTCGCGCCGATTGAATCAACGCCGCATTTCTTTTGCAGGTTTCACTCGCCCGCGAAAGATTGTAAAATCTAAGCCTCCGAAAAAATATGCTGAAAATCGAAAATTATATTAACGGCGAATTGTTCGCGCCCGTTTCAAATGAATATCTCGACAATTTTAACTCGGCAACCGGCGAAGTCTATTCTTTGATTCCCGATTCGGACGAACGCGATGTCGAAAAAGCCGTCGAAGCGGCAGCGAAAGCGTTTCCGATTTGGAAGCAAATGAGCGCGGAAGAAAGACACGACGTTTTAATGCGCGTGTCTGCTTTGATCGAACGCGATTTGGATTTGTTGGCGGAAGCCGAAAGCATTGACAACGGCAAGCCGAAAAGTCTGGCGAAAGCCGTTGATATTCCACGCGCCGTTTCCAATTTCAAATTCTACGCGACCGCCGCGATGCACACCGCGACCGAAGCGCACGAAACCGTCGGGCAGGCGATAAATTATACTCTGCGCCAACCGCTCGGCGTGGTCGGCTGCATCTCGCCGTGGAATTTGCCGCTTTATTTATTTTCGTGGAAAATTGCGCCCGCATTGGCGGCAGGCTGCACAGTCGTCGCCAAGCCGTCGGAAATCACGCCGATGACCGCGTATCTTTTATCAAAGATATGCATCGAAGCCGGATTGCCCGCCGGAGTTCTAAACATCGTTCACGGTTTGGGAACAAAAGCCGGAAGCGCAATCGTCACGCATAAAAACGTCAAAGCCATTTCCTTCACCGGCGGCACAAAAACCGGCGAATGGATTGCGAGAGAAGCCGCGCCAAAATTCAAGAAATTGTCTTTAGAATTAGGCGGCAAAAATCCGAACATTATTTTCGCCGACTGCGATTATAACGAAATGTTAAAGACGACCGTGCTTTCGTCATTCTCGAATCAAGGTCAAATCTGTTTATGCGGTTCACGCATTTTCGTCGAACGCCCGATTTATGAACGATTCAAAACGGATTTTGTCGAACGAGTTTCACGATTAAAAATCGGCGATCCGCTCGATGATTCGACCAACATCGGCGCAGTCGTCTCCGCCCAGCATCTCGAAAAAGTCCTCTCCTACATCGAACTCGCCAAACAAGAAGGCGGTATAATCCTGCTCGGCGGAAACCGCGTTGATTTATCAAACGAACCTTACAAACTAAACAATCCGCAATCCGCAATCCAAAATCCGCATTTAACGGGTTGGTTTATCGAACCGACGATTATCGAAAATCTCGCCTTCGATTGCCGCACGAATCAGGAAGAAATCTTCGGCGCAGTCGTTTCGATTCAGCCTTTCGACACCGAAGAAGAAGTTTTGAATTACGCCAACTCGGTCGAATACGGCTTGTCGTCAACCATCTGGACGGAAAATCTTTCCCGCGCACATCGAATGGCGGAAAGAATAGAAAGCGGAATCGTCTGGATCAACTGCTGGCTTCTCCGCGATTTACGAACGCCGTTCGGCGGAATGAAAAATTCTGGTGTCGGGCGCGAAGGCGGTTTTGAAGCGTTGAAATTTTTTACTGAAGAAAAGAATATTTGCATCAGAGTCAAATAATTACCGTTATGCAAAGGTTTGCTTCCCGTTCTGAGTCCCGCCTTTAGGCGGCTTTCCCGCCGCGCTTCGCTGGCGCAATCGCCGCCTAAAGGCGGGACTCAGAACAACTGTTTGCGGTTTCCGTGTTGACAAATAATTTTTCAGCGTCGAGAATGTTTTAGCTCAAAAAGACCTTTAATTCAGGAGAATCATTTATGCTTCGTTCAGGCGACGAGATCGGACCTTATACGCTTATCAGCAAACTCGGTAAAGGCGCGTTCGGCGTGGTTTGGCTTGCCGAACGGCGGACGCAAATCACGACTACGACTGCCGCGATTAAGATTCCGCTTGACGAAGACATCAGCATTGAAAGTATTAAAAACGAAGCTGATTTGTGGGTTCGGGCGAGCGGTCATCCGAATGTTTTACCGATTATCGAAGCGAATATTTACGACGACCAAATCATCATCGCCAGTGAATACGCGCCCGACGGTTCTTTGGACGCTTACTTGAAAAAACCCGGCAAAGCTCCGTCAATCGAATCGGCGGTTGAAATCGTGGCGGGAATTCTGGCGGGACTCGAACATCTGCATTCACGCAATATCATTCACCGCGATTTGAAGCCGGCGAATATTCTCTTTCAGGGCGACACGCCGCGCCTTGCCGATTTCGGCATCTCGCGTGTTTTGAAATCAACCAGCCAGTCGAGCAATATAATGGGAACGCCGTCGTATATGTCGCCCGAAGCGTTTGACGGCAAGCGCAACGAGCAGACGGATATTTGGTCGGTCGGCGTGATTTTTTATCAACTATTAGCGGGGCGTTTGCCGTTTGAACAAGCCGACATCACATTACTGCTCGGCGCAATTCTGACGCGCAATCCCGAACCTTTGCCTTCAAGCGTTCCGAAACTTCTGCAAAACGTCATCGCCCGCGCACTCGCCAAAGACACAACCATCCGCTACAAATCGGCGGCTGAAATGCGAAAAGCGTTACGAAACCCGCACGAAACAGACCCGAATTTTCAGCCGGACAAATCCGTTTACACCGTTCAATCTCCGAAAAACACTTTACCGCCGCAAGATTTTCATTCGCTGCCCGCAGAGAAAAACAACACGCCGCATTTTATTTATGCGATTGCCGGATTATTGGCAGTGGTGATTATTGTTGGCGGTTTGATTTGGATGTCTAGTTCAAAAACGAAAGAAGTTTCAACATCTAATTCTTCGACACCTAAAGTAACTACGACCTCATCAATATCGTCGAATTTGAATACTTCCCTAAAAACAAAAACTAATGATAATTCTTCAGTTTCTTCTTTCGCGTTTGCTATCAACAATACAGGCGAACATTTTCCATCAACTTTGAAATCGCTAGGCACATACGAAATTTCAATTCCATCCGATAATCAATGGCATGATACGAAAATAAGAATATATCCAAATAATCAGCTACAAATGGGATTTTCAAAAGGAACTAAAGGAAACGTGCAGATTCAAATTGGAAGCGTTTCGGGAAGTTTTAGTGAGCCACAACCAGACAACGTATATTATGAATACGATTTAGTTCCTCGTTCAACTCGTAATAAATTTGAATATGTATTTAAAGATTCCAGCACATTAAAAGTGCGTTCTACTCAAAACAATGTAGTTGTTAAAGTTGATATTAGACAGTTGTAAAAATATTCATTCTGAAACCATTGATTAGCGGCGAACCTAATCGCGGCGAGTAAGCAATCGTTCTGAGTCCCGTCTTTAGACGGCTTTTTCTTAGCCGATAATCAACTTGAATTTATAAATCGAACGTGCGAGTTGTTAAAGTAGAGCCGCCTAAAGGCGGGACTCAAAACTAAGACTCAAAACGAAAGCGAAGATGAATTTAATCGCGGCGGGTAAATAAAAGTTCTGAGTCCCGCCTTTAGGCGGCTCTTACTTCGATTACAATTCAAGTATATTCAACGGGAAAGCCTGCTAAAGCAGGGACTCAAAACTAAAAGAAAGCCGTCTAAAGACGGGACTCAAAACATTTATGTATCTTTGGCGGAAAATGGACGAAAAGCAGCGAGAAGACGCGATGAGTTATCGCCGCACTCAGCGTTTTCCGAAACATTCGCCGCCGCATTTCGATCTTGAGGGCGAACGCCAATATCTCATCACCGCCGCTTGCTACGAACATCTGTACATCGTCGGAAAATCTTCGACACGAATGACCGATTGCGAATCAAACATTTTAGAAACTTGCGAAAAGTTCAGCACGGCGATTTACGCTTGGTGCATTTTGCCGAATCATTATCACGTCCTGCTGAAAACCGAACAAATCAAAGCCTTGCGAAAAGAAATCGGATTATTTCACGGACGCGCTTCCTTCAAATGGAACGGCGAAGACGCTGCTCGCGGCAGACAAATCTGGCACAACTGCTTTGAACGCGCAATGAAATCGGAACGGCATTTTTTCGCGTCGCTCAATTACGTTCTGCATAATCCCGTCCATCACGGCTACTGCAAACGCTGGCAGGATTGGCAATGGTCAAACGCCAAACAATAAATACCCGGACAAAATAAAACGAAGAATGTTTGAAAGTCGGAGCGCGGACGGCTCATCCGCCAGTCGAATGATTTTCTGATTAGCGGCGGACGAGCCGTCCGCGCTCCATTGATAAAATAATTCTGTCCCGTTACTTATCTCGAACAAACAGGCAAAGAAAAAGCCGCTGAGATTTGGCGCAAATATCCAATTTTAGACTACGGTAAAAAATGAGATGAATTCTAAAATTCCGATAAATTGAAATTATATGAGCAAAAATATTATTAATTCTTCCAAAGCACCCGAACCGGTCGGACTTTATCCGCACGCTCGCAAGGTTGGAAATTTACTTTTTTTATCGGGTGTCGGTCCGCGTGAAAAAGGCACAAAGAAAATTCCGGGCGTTGAACTCGGCGAAGACGGAAATATTTTGTCTTATGACATCGAAACGCAATGCCGCTCGGTATTTCAGAATGTGCGCTATATTTTGGAAGATGCCGGTTCGAGTTGGGACAAAATCATTGACGTAACGGTTTTTTTGACGAATATGAAAGACGATTTTCAAATTTACAATCTAATCTACGCCGAGTATTTTGCCGATAATCAGCCGTGCCGCACGACGATTGAAATCAACTGCCTGCCAACCCCGATTGCGATTGAATTAAAAGTGATTGCAACGATTGATTAAGATATTAAAATTATGGCAATAGTTATGAGTGCCGACTTTTGGCGGCATTCTCCAACAAGACGGGAAGTAGAAAAGCCGTCTAAAGGTGGAATTCAAAACTCTTGGAAGCTGTTTGAAAACCCGAAAAAGTCTGTGAAGCGGACAAATTTAGAGCAGATTTAGAATTGGTGTATGGAATAAATTGGCAGAAACCCGCGCGTGAGCAAGGGTGCAAATTGTGCGTCATCGGCACCCTTGCTCACGCACGGGTTTCTGCCCTTGAATTATAAACATTCATTAACCTCAAATTTGCTCTAATAGCGTCGGGAGCATCCGAGGCGACTCGCATAGATCAAGCAGCCGTCCCTGAAAGGGACGAATTGACAATCGTTTAATTCGTCTCTTTCAGGGACGGAAAAACTTTCTATTGTTTACGTCGGGAGTCTCCCGACGCTATTAAATTCATCCCTTTCAGCGACCAAATAAGAGTTTTCAAATAGCTTGCTAAAAAGAACTTTATCCGATTAATCTAAAAAAACCTTTTCAAAAACAACCTTACCTTGACAAATAATATCGTAATATTGCAATATACAATTTATCTTATGGGCGCAACGAAAACAGACCATTTTACCGACCGGCAAAACGATATGGCAACGCTCTCCAAGGCGTTGGGACATCCGGCGCGGATTGCGATTATCGAATATCTTTTGAGCGTCGAAACCTGCATTTGCGGCGACATCGTGAACGAACTGCCTTTGGCACAACCGACCGTTTCTCAGCATCTGAAGGAATTAAAAACCGCCGGACTGATTAAAGGAAATATCGAAGGCAATGCGATCTGCTACTGCGTTGACGAGCAGGCGTTGCAAAAATTACAAGGTTATTTCGCCGAGATTGCCGCCAAACTGAAAATCAAAAATTCAAACTGCTGCTAAAAAAATATGAAATTATCAGAAATTAAAAATCATCTTGCCGTCGCCGAAACGGTCAATTTCAGACTTTCGACGGGTGAATTCGTTCCCGAACATTTTCACGTTACGGAAGTCGGTTTGGTCACGAAACATTTCGTTGATTGCGGAAACACCGAACGGCTTGAAAAAGTTGCGAACTTTCAACTCTGGAACGCCGACGATTCCGAGCATCGTTTGAAGCCGCAAAAACTGCTGAAAATAATCGCCGTTTCCGAAAGAATTTTAGGCGATGAAGATTTGGAAATCGAAGTCGAATATCAAACCGACACCATCGGCAAATACGATTTGGGTTTCGACGGGAAAGACTTTGAACTTCTGCCGAAACAAACGGCGTGTCTGGCGCGGGAAGTTTGCTGCGCTCCGGCGGCGAAACCGAAAGTTCGCCTGAGTGAACTGAAAGTTCAAACGGCTTACTGTGCGCCGGACAGCGGCTGCTGTTGAAAAATTATCTGTGGAAATCAAACGTATCGAACAGGCAAATTTCGGTCAGGTCGCCGAAATTTACAAAGAAGGAATTGAGACGGGTTTTGCCACTTTTCAAAACGACATTCCCGATTGGGAAAGTTGGGACAAAAGCCATCTGCCGAATTGCCGGATCGCTGCGTTTGAGGCGGGTAAAATGGCGGGCTGGGCGGCACTGACACCCGTTTCGAGCCGCTGTGTTTACGCCGGTGTCGGCGAAGTCGCGTTTATGTCGCGGCAGATTTTCGCGGGCGCGGAGTCGGCGAATTTTTATTGAATAATTTAATCGAAGAAAGCGAAAAAGCCGGACTCTGGACTTTGCAGTCGGGGATTTTTGCGGAAAACGTCGGCAGCATCAAACTGCACGAAAAATGCGGTTTCCGGCGTATCGGCTGCCGCGAAAAAATCGGGCAAAAAGACGGCGTTTGGAAAGACAACATTATTATGGAACGCCGCAGTAAAGTGGTCGGAGTTTGATTTCTGCCAATGAAAAACTTTTATAAAAAATACAGAAAGCCGATTATCATCACGGCTTCGGTCATCGTGCTGCAGCTAATTTTCGGCTTCGACGCGAAATTTTGCATTATCAATATCATCTGGCTTCTCGTTTGAAAAATAAGACGATGAAAAAAGTATTAGTGCTTTGCACGGGCAACAGTTGCCGCAGTCAAATCGCCGAAGGTTATCTGCGTCATTTTGCGGGCGACAAAGCCGAAATTTACAGCGCGGGAATCGAAACGCACGGTGTCAATCCGCGAGCCGTCGCCGCGATGAAAGAAGACGGCATTGATATTTCAAATCACACTTCAAACAATCTGGACGAATATCGAAACATCAATTTTGATTTTGTCATTACCGTCTGCGACCACGCTAAAGAAAATTGTCCTTATTTTCCAACCGACGCTCAAAAATTTCACCAGAACTTCCCCGATCCCGCCAAAGCTGCCGGAACGGAAGAGCAAATCTCCCGACAATTCCGTGAAGTCAGAGAGTTAATTAAAGACTACTGCCGACACTTTGCAGCAGAAAACTTATAACTCAATAACCTCTTTAGTCAGACAAAACTCAAAATCGTATATAATAATCAAGCGGATAAAATAATTTTTGCGATTGTTCTGAGTCGCACATTTTTAATTTAATGGTGTCCGTGTAATTAATTAACAGACTCAAAATAGTTGAACTTTAATTATTTTGAAGATGGTTCAGATAAAATATCAGTTTGAAAAATTGGAGCAATTATTATGTTACAGACAAAAGGTTATGCGGTGCAGTCAGCGGAATCGGAATTTGCGACGTTCGATTTTGAGCGGCGAGATTTGGGCGCGGACGATATTTTGATCGAGATTCAATTTTGCGGCGTGTGTCATTCGGACATTCACCAGGCAAAAAATGAATGGGGAAATTCGATTTTCCCGATGGTTCCGGGACACGAAATAGTCGGGCGCGTGGCGAAGATCGGCGCGGACGTTTCAAAATTTGCGGAAGGCGATTACGCCGGAGTCGGCTGTTTTGTGGATTCGTGCGGAACCTGCGAAAACTGCGAAAATGATGTCGAGCAGTTTTGCCAGGTGCATTGTTCGCAGACATACAACTCGACGGAAATGGACAAAAAAACGCCGACTTACGGCGGCTACTCAAATCAAATCGTCGTTAAAGAAGAATACGCGCTGAAAATTTCCGACGAAAAAAATCTCGCCGGAATTGCGCCGCTTTTGTGCGCGGGCATCACGACTTATTCGCCGCTCAAACGCTTTAACGTCGGCGCGGGTCAGCAGGTCGGCATCGTCGGCTTGGGCGGTCTCGGACATATGGGCGTAAAATTCGCCGTTTCGATGGGCGCGGAAGTCACGGTATTTTCAACTTCGCCGTCGAAAGAAGCAGACGCGAAAAAATTGGGCGCACATCATTTCGTCGTAACGAAAGACGCGGAAAATATGAAGCCGCTGCGAGGTAAATTCGATTTTATTCTCGACTGCGTTTCCGCCGAACACGATCTCGGAATGTATCTCAATCTGCTGAAATACGAAGGCGCGATGGTTCTGGTCGGCGCACCGGAAAAACCTTTGCCGGTTCACGCTTTCGCGCTGATTCCGAACAACCGTACGCTTGCCGGTTCGGGCATCGGCGGCATTAGGGAAACGCAGGAAATGCTCGACTATTGTGCCGAAAAAGGCATCACGTCCGACATCGAAATGATTGACATCAAAGACATCGAAACCGCCTACGAACGCACGATCAAAGGCGACGTGCGTTATCGTTTTGTCATTGATCTGAAATCGCTCGATCAAGTGTAATCGCTAAAGATTTTTGTCCACGAAAAAAACTTCGAGGCTATCTCAAAAATCTAATTTGCTGTTCTGAGTCCCGCCTTCAGGCGGCGATTGCGCCCGCGAAGCGCGGCGGGAAGCCGCCTGAAGGCGGGACTCAGAACGATTGGAACGCCAGAAATTATCTTTGAAATAACTTTTGATTTTCGTTATTTCGGGTATTTCGCGGGCAAAAATCGTTTTCCATATTTGTCGGTAAAATGTAATGAAATACGTCGCCTTTCTGCGCGGCATCAATGTCGGCGGAAAAAATAAAATCAAGATGGAAACGCTGCGCGAAGTGTTCACTGCGCTCGGTTTTTCCAGTGTCAAAACCTACATCAACAGCGGCAACGTCATTCTTGAAACCGCCGAAACTACCGATAAAATACTCGCCGCGCAAATCGAAGCGGCGATTGAAAAAGAATTTAACTTGAAAATTAAAACTATCGTGCGGACGATTGACGAAATCAAAAGCATCGTCGAAAACAATCCGTTCGCCGGAGAATTTGAAAACGACAAAGACGTTCACGTTTTCTTTCTCGACGAAAAAATGCCCGAAGAAAAATCCGCCCTGCTGCTCGCCAACAACAGCGAAAACGAACGCTACGCCGTGCAGAACCGCGAAATCTTTTGCCATCTGCGCGTCTCGGTTCTAGACAGTCTGATGGGTAAAGATTATATCGGCAAAAAGTTGAAAGTTTCCGCCACCGCCAGAAATTGGCGGACGGTGAATAAAATCTTAGACTTATAAAAGCGCGTTTGGAGATACGAGTCGCTATCATCGAAGCAAGTAAATTTCACATTCTAAATTCTGCATTTTACATTTACATTCGATAAAACAAACGTATTTTTTTGAAATAAAATGAAGAATTTAGAATGCAGAATGCAAAATTATTATCGTTTTTGAACTTCCAAAAAAGCTCTGATTGATCCTTACTGAAAATACTTATCTAAAGTGTGTATAATCAAATTATGAAAAGAAATACGCACAAACGATTGAACATTACGCTGCCCGAATCAACGGTCGCCTTGCTTGAGACCGTCGCCGACAAAGGTGCGCGAAGTACTTTTATTGACACGGCGATCAAAAGCTATATCAAACAAACCGAACAGGAAGCCCTGCGTGAAAATTTGAAAAACGGCGCGATTGCCAGAAGCCGGCGCGATGTGTCTTTGACCGAAGAATGGTTCGACATCGAGGAAGAGTTATGGCAAAAATAACTTTTCCCCTGCGCGGCGAAGTTTATCTGGTCAATTTTGATCCGACGCTCGGCTCGGAAATCAGGAAAACCCGTCCCGCACTAATCATTCAAAACGACATCGCCAACGAACACAGCCCGATCACGATTGTCGCGGCGATCACTTCAAAATTCGACGACGATCTTTACCCGACCGAAGTGGAAATCCCGACTGGCGAAGGCGGTTTGAAACAAAATTCGGTCGTTCTGCTCAATCAAATCCGTTCGATTGACGGTCAGAGATTGGTCAAACGACTTGGAAAAATCGAAGATTCGACGCTCAGAAAAGTTGACTCGTCTATCAAAATCAGTTTGGGTTTAATCGTGATTTAGCGAAACGAAAAGTTTTGGCAGCGATGCGAAATTAACGAACGGTTAATAAGATTTTAGATTTACAATGAAAAATTATGGCAATTCAAAAACCTTTTAATTTCAAAAAATGGATTGACGAAAATCGTCATCTGCTGAAACCGCCGGTCGGAAATAAATGCGTTTACGAAGACGCGGAATTTATCGTGATGGTCGTCGGCGGACCGAATTCGCGCAAGGATTATCACTACGACGAAGGCGAGGAATTTTTCTATCAACTCGAAGGCGATATTCTCGTCAAAATTCAGGAAGACGGCAAAGCGGTTGACGTTCCCGTCCGCGAAGGCGAGATTTTTCTTCTGCCGCCGCGAGTTCCGCACAATCCCGTGCGCGGCGCAAACACCGTCGGAATGGTCATCGAACGCAAACGACGGATGGGCGAACGAGATGGACTTTTATGGTTTTGCGAAAACTGTAACGAAAAACTCTACGAAGAATACTTCGATCTCGAAGACATCACGACGCAGTTTCAGGGCGTGTTCAAAAAGTTTTACGGCGACGAAAATTTGCGAACCTGCAAAAATTGCGGAAATGTAATGCAACTGCCGCCGGTTGTAAGTTGATGAAATACGAGGTCAAGAAATGGAATAACGAAGTATTTGGCGAAATGACTTTTGAAAATATTTGCCGAATATATTCGGCAAATAAAAATCTGACTTTAGTTGAAAAGCCTCCGCTTCTCCGATCAATGAACGTGGAAAATGAAGATAAAAAATACTGCGTTCGATGGAACAGATATGAATCCGGTGTGAATTTTACCGGTGAAAGTTATATTGCTTCAGATTATTATGTATTAAAAGGAATTTGTGAAATAAAAATTGATGAAGAAATAATCAAAATGCAAACAGAAGATTATTTTGAATTTCCAGAGAGTAAATATAGTTTTCGAGTAATTGGCGATGATTATTTTGAATATGTAGCCGTTTATAAATTGCCCACAGATGTTTCGTTTCCAATATAAATAAGTAATGGCGACGCTTTTAGAAGAATTATCACAACTGATTTCCGCGCTCGGTGAAAATAAAATCGAATACGCGGTGTGCGGCGGGCTTGCGCTGACGATTCACGGATTTCCGCGAGCGACGTTTGATATTGATATTTTGATTCGTCCCGAATCGCTCGAAGACGGTTATAAAATCGCGGCGAAATACGGTTATGACATTCGCGGGCTTGATATGTCGTTTAAGGAAAGAGCCGTCGAGATTCGGCGTGTTTCCAAAATTGATGATGACGGCGAGATTTTATCGCTCGATTTGCTTTTGGTCACGCCGCAGGTTGAAGACGTTTGGAAGACGAAAGAAAAATTGATTTGGCAAGATCAGGAATTGTGGATTGTGTCGCGCACCGGGTTAATTAAAATGAAGGAACTGGCAGGCAGAGCGAAAGATTTGATTGATATTGACAGGATCGAAAATGAAGAAAATTGATATGTCGAGCGAAGCGATTACGAGGCGTTTGCGGCGGGTTGACCAACTGCGCGAGCTGTCGCTGTCGCTGATGAAGGCGAAAAAGGAATCGGACGAGAAAAAGAAAAAGGAAGAAAAGGCGAAAGAAAATAATCGTTTGTGAGCGAGGAAAAATCAATCATCTGGCGCAGAGCAAACGCGATTGGCGCGGGACACGAATACGCGCGCGTGATTGCGGAAAACTCGCAGCTATTTTTGGAAGGTGCGGCGATTTTTGTTTACGAAAAACAGTTTTGCAAACTCGATTATCGAATCGAATGCGATGCGGATTGGCAAACGACTTCGGCGCGAGTTTCAGGGTTTGTCGGCGGCGAGAAAATAGAAATCGAAATCGCGGTTGATGCGAAAAAGCGTTGGACGATTAACGGTGTAGAAAATACTGAAACGGCAAATTGCACGGACATTGATTTGAATTTTAGTCCGATCACAAACACTTTGCCGATTCGCCGTTTGAATCTGCAAATCGGCGAAAAAGCAACGGTTCGGGCGGCGTGGCTGAAATTTCCGTCGTTTAAGCTCGAAACGCTCGAACAAACTTACGAGCGAACCGGCGAAAACAGATACGTTTATGAAAGCGCGGGCGGGGCGTTTCGGGCGGAAATCGAGACGAACAAAATTGGTTTGGCAACGTGCTACGGCGATTTTTGGGAAATCGAAAACAATTCATAGAATGCTGAAAATTGACGTTCATACGCATATTCTGCCGAAGGAAATTCCGAACTGGAAAGACAAATTCGGCTACGGCGGATTTATCAAACTCGACCATCACAAACCGTGCTGCGCCCGAATGATAAAAGACGACGGGCATTTTTTCCGCGAAGTCGAAGACAACTGCTGGTCGGCGGAAAAACGCATCGAAGAATGCAATTCGTTCGGTGTGAATGTGCAAGTTCTTTCAACCGTTCCCGTGATGTTTTCGTATTGGGCAAATCCGCAGGATTGCGCGGAAACTTCAAGATTTTTGAACGACGGCATCGCGGAAATCGCCGGAAAATTTCCGAAAAGATTCATCGGACTCGGAACTGTTCCGCTGCAAGATACGAGTTTGGCAATTCAAGAATTAGAGCGATGCAAAAAAATTGGTTTAGTCGGTGTGCAGATTGGCTCGAACGTCAATCAACTGAATTTGGGCGAGCCGCAGTTTTTCGATTTTTTTGCGGCGTGTGAAAATTCGGGAATGGCGGTTTTCGTTCATCCGTGGGAAATGATGGGCGAAAAAGATATGGCGAAATACTGGTTGCCGTGGCTCGTCGGAATGCCGGCGGAAACTTCGCGGGCGATTTGCAGTTTGATATTTTCGGGCGTGTTGGAAAAGTTAAAAAAGTTGCGAATCTGCTTCGCGCACGGCGGCGGTTCGTTTCCTTACACTTTGGGCAGAATCGAACACGGTTTTGAAGTTCGTCCCGATTTATTTCCTGATAACCCGATAAATCCACGTGAATATCTCGGCAAATTCTGGCTCGATTCGCTCGTTCACGATGAATTGATGCTGCGGATTTTGGTCAGATTATTCGGCGCGGACAAAATCGCGCTCGGCACTGATTATCCGTTTCCGCTCGGCGAATTAGAACCGGGTAAACTGATCGAATCAGCAAATTTTGATGAGGTTACCAAAGCTCAAATGCTTTACGGCGCGGCTCTGAAATGGTTGGATTTGGATAAAGGAATTTTTGAATGAATTTTGGAGTTTTAGCGTTATGAAAAATTTGTTTTTCTCATTGATAATTATAGTTTTCGCCGCACTATCTCTATTGGCTCAAGAACCGAGTCCTGATGAGTTTCGGGAAATGGCTGAAAATTTAACTGCCGTTCAAATTAAGGACTTCCAATTACTCGCTGAAGAAGGTAATCCCAAAGCGCAAGTTATTGTTGGTTTAGTAAAACAGCGCGAAGCTGTGCCTTTTAACGAAAAAAAAGATTATAAAAATTATGGCAATAAGTTGAGAGAAGGTCTTTCGTGGTTTATGAAAGCGGATGAGCAAAATTATGCTCCGGCACAGTATTTTTTAGCTGAGGCTTATGAAGAACAAAACGGCGTTTCGTTAGACTGTGTGAAGGTTTTAAATTGGATAGATAAAGCAATGGCTTCTGAATATGCAGCAGCTTTTTCGTATAAAGCGTGGTTTTATTTAAGTAAAAGATGTGTCGAGCGAGATTATCAAAAATCTTTAGAATTGTATAAAAAAAGCTATAGTTTAGGTCAAGTTTGGGGAGCGATTGGGGCTGGCAACGTATTGTCTGAATATTTAGGCGGTTCTGAAAATCAAAAAGAAGCAAATGTTTGGTATTTGAAAGCCGCTGAAGCAGGTAGCGCAACCGCTCAAGATAAAATTGGAATTAGAATTTCAGAAGGAATCGGCACAAACTCAAATAATAAAGAAGCCGTGAAATGGTTTAAGAAAAGTGCTGAACAAGGTCACGTTTATGGTTCATGCAATTTAGCTTTACATTATGCAAGAGGTTGGGGAATTGCCAAAAATCCTTTGTTAGCTTTGAAGTGGTCATTCGTTTCAAATTCCTTAGATGGATTAAAATGCGCTCCTGCTGATTTTATCCAGCTATTAAAACCAAGTAAAATTATAATTAGAAACGCCTCAAAATTGGCAGTAACTTGGTTAAAACAACATCCAAAATTAACCAATAATTTCGATGAAAGACCTTGGCTTGGCGAAGGCGATAATCCTGTACCATTTCGTGAGCGTTGAAATTAGATAAAAATTATGAAAGCAATTGTAAAAAGCAAAGCGGAAGTCGGTTTGTGGCTCGAAGACGTTCCCGAACCGACTATCGGGATTAACGATGTTTTGATTCGCGTTTTGAAAACCGGAATTTGCGGAACTGACGTTCACATTTGGAATTGGGACGTTTGGGCGCAGCAGACGATTAAAGTGCCGACGATTTTGGGACACGAACTGGTCGGCGAGATCGTCGAAGTCGGCTCGAATGTCAGCGATTTTTTTGCGGGCGATATTGTTTCGGTCGAAGGTCATCTGGTTTGCGGGCGGTGTCGGAATTGTCTCGCCGGACGTAGGTTTAAATGCGCGAACACGCTCGGTGTCGGGGTCAATACGGACGGCGGTTTTGCCGAATATATGGCGGTTCCGATGACGAATATCTGGAAGCATAACCCTGATGTCAACCTCGAAGTTGCGGCGATTTTCGATCCGTTCGGCAACGCGGTTCACACGGCTCTCGCGTTTGAAGTTTTCGGTGAAGACGTGCTTATTACCGGCGCGGGACCAATCGGAATTATGGCGGCGGCGGTCGCCAAACACGCGGGCGCAAGGCACATCGTCATCACCGACGTTAACCCGAAACGATTGGATTTAGCCCGCAAAATGGGCATCGAACACGCCATCAACGTCACGGAAATTTCCATCGCCGATTATCAAAAGCAGCTCGGAATGAAGGAAGGTTTCGATGTCGGAATGGAAATGTCCGGCAATGCGTCCGCTTTCCGCGATATGCTCGCCAATATGACGCACGGCGGAAACATCGCATTCTTAGGCATTCCGCCCGACGAATTTGCGATCAACTGGAAAACCGTCATATTCAATATGCTCACCGTCAAAGGCATCTACGGGCGCGAAATGTATGAAACATGGTATCAAATGAACGTCCTCACCGAAGGCGGTTTGGACATCGCGCCCGTCATCACGCATCGCTATTCCTACAAAGATTTTAAGCAAGGTTTTGAAGTGATGAAGGAAGGAAATTCAGGGAAAGTGATTTTGGATTGGAGCGAGATTTGATATTGTTTCGCAGTATTTTGGCTTAAAATTTTACTGTGAGGAAATAAATTTATGTTAGAAACAGTTTGGGCAGTCGTTCACGATGGAAAAATCGAAACAATCGGCGAAGTTGACGCGCCGGAAGGAACACGAGCTTTGGTCACGCTGCTGGTCGAAGACGAAAACGACTTCTGGCAGGCGGCGAGTTCCGCTTCGTTGGACGAGATTTGGGACAACGAGGAGGACGATGTTTATGCCGAACTTCTCGAAGCCTGAAGTTGTGCTTGTCCGTTATCCGTTTTCGGATTTGACGAGTTCAAAAGTTCGTCCGGCGGTTGTCGTCAATGCTCCGCACACTTCGCAAGATTTGTTCGTCGTCGCGCTAACCAGCAAAAAGAGCGGATTGCTGGCGGGCGAATTCGTTTTAGCCGACTGGAAACTCGCAGGTCTGAATGTCGAAACAGCAGTCAAATGCGGCATTTTCACGATCAAACAAACACTGGTAAAAAAGCGCGTCGGAAAACTTTCTGATGTTGATGCAGAACAGCTCGAAAAATCATTGCGCGATTGGTTAGGTTTATCATAAAAGGCTTTTAAGTAATTTAGGATTAGACTAATTTTCTTAAACCAATGAGCGATTTATTGATTTGGTCACTTGAAAATGCGCGGCGGCAGACGTTGAGCCTTGTCGAAGATTTGCGCGAGGAACAGATGTGTCTGCAAACTTCGGTGAGCGAAAATCATCCGGCTTGGATTCTCGGACATCTGTTGTTGGGCGATGTTTATCTTTTATCAATGCTAAAAGTTCGGGAACTTTCGGCGGATTTTGCCAAACTTTTGAGTAAATACGGACCGAATTCAAATCCGGTTTCGACACTTGCGGATTACGACTCGAAACATTTTCTCGTCGAAAGATTAACCGAGACAGGCTCGCTCAGAACGGGCGCGGTTCGGAATCTGAAAAACCTTGACCAGCCGACACGGGACGAAACGCTTGTAAGAACGCAGCCGACCATCAGACATCACCTGCAAATACTCGTCTTCCACGAAGGACATCATTGCGGCGTGCTGTCTTCGTGGCGCAAAGCACAAAGACTTTCGGCGGTAAAAGGAATTTTTGCGTCTTGATATTAGCGTGTCAGAACCGCCTGCGGTAGCGGGTGGTTTAAGCTGGACAATTGAGACGTTTATTGAATAATGACTACGTTAGAAACTTGAATGCTTGATAAAATGATTCGTGTTGGCTGACTTAAAAAACCCGCTACCGCAGATGGTTCTGACTTGTTCAACTTTTTATGTGGAATGATACTGATATACCGCTTGCATATTTGATTACGTTTCGATGTTATGGAACGTGGCTGCACGGCGACGAGCGCGGTTCGATCAACCGTTTTCGGAATCAGTATAAAACGCATCGTCTGCCGTCGGACGCAAATTGGATTGAAACGAATCAACAAAGATTGAAAGGTGAAATTGTTACGCTTAATGCCGAACAAAGAAACGCGGTTGAAAAAGCCATCCATGAAACTTGCGATATTCGCCAATGGCATCTGCAAGCGGTAAATGTGCGAACGAATCACGTTCACGCAGTTGTTTCCATTGGCACAAAGAAACCTGAAATCGCGCTTAACGGATTTAAAGCGAACGCAACCAGAGAAATGCGTCAAAGCGGTTGTTGGCGAAACGAAAAAAGCCCGTGGGCTGACAAAGGCAGTAAAAGATTTTTGTGGAACGAAAAAAGCGTCGCGGCTGCAATTGATTATGTCATCAACGGTCAAGGCGACGACTTGCCCGATTTTGATTAGAAATGTGTTGTGTGCGCGGTCGCACAAGTCAGAACCGCCTGCGGTAGCGGGCGGTTGAACGCGGCGATTCGAGACGTTTAGTTAAGTCTCAAGATGCTAACCTTAAACCATCCGCTACCGCAGATGGTTCTGACTTGTCCTCGAAAGCGATTTTGAAGTGGGATTTAGTTTTATGAAAAAATACTTATCTATTTTTGCATTAATATTTATCTGTTTTGCAATTGGAAAAGCACAAACAACTTCTCCAAAAATTATACTTGAAGTCCACGAATCAAGATTTGAAATGGTTACGATGAGTGGCAAGTATTTGTTTTTGCGCGTTTTGGATAATGGATTAGTAGAATACGAAGATTTTATTATCAAAAATGGTCAGCGAAATCTTACTCTTTATAAATACCAACTTTCCGAAACTCAACTCAGCGATATTAAAAGTTTCTTAGGGAATTCTGAAATAACAAAAGAAAAAGGAAGTTACGAAGCAGATTCACCAACAATTGACCACGTTATCACATTTGAGATTTCGATTTTTAGAAACTCAAAAACTCAAACAATAAAACTTACAAACTTTAGTCCAAATTTAGCCGAATCAAGTGACAAGTATTCTAAAAAGTTATTAGAATTTGTTTGTCGAATTAAGGCTTTACGATACAAATCAAATTTTAGAATGTTGGGAAATGACTGTCTGATAAAATAATCAATTCAAAATCATGTATAGCAAAATTCAAAATCAATTAGAAAATACAATCAACGAAATCAGAGAAGCGGGGCTTTATAAAAACGAGCGAGTGATTGAAAGTCCGCAGGAAGCGCATATTAAGGTCGGGAGCGGCGAAGTTTTGAATATGTGCGCGAATAATTATCTTGGGTTGAGCGATCATCCGGCGATTGTCGCGGCGGCGCATAAAGCTCTTGATGATTGGGGTTACGGGCTTTCGAGTGTGCGGTTTATTTGCGGGACGCAGGCGATTCATAAGGAACTCGAAGCGAAGATCAGCGAGTTTTTAGGAATGGAAGACACGATTCTTTATACGTCTTGTTTCGACGCGAACGGCGGGCTTTTTGAGACGATTTTGTCGGAAGAAGACGCGATTATTTCCGACGAACTCAATCACGCGAGCATCATTGACGGCGTTCGCCTGTCGAAAGCGCAGCGTTTTCGCTATAAAAACGGCGATATGAACGACCTCGAAGCGAAGCTAAAGGAAGCGTCAACGGTGCGGACGCGAATGATTGCGACGGACGGCGTTTTTTCGATGGACGGCTATATCGCCAAGCTCGACGAGATTTGCGATCTGGCGGAAAAATACGACGCGATGGTGATGGTTGACGATTCGCACGCCGTCGGATTCGTCGGAAAAACGGGACGCGGAACGCACGAATTTCACAACGTGATGGACAAAGTTGACGTGATAACGGGAACGCTCGGCAAAGCTCTCGGCGGCGCGTCGGGCGGTTACACGAGCGGCAAAAAGGAAATTATCGAACTCCTGCGCCAGCGTTCGCGCCCGTATCTTTTTTCAAACTCGGTCGCGCCGGCAATCGTCGGCGCGTCAATCGCGGCGATTGAGATGCTCCAAAGTTCAACCGAACTGCGCGATAAATTACAGGAAAACACACGCTTTTTCCGCGAAGAATTATCAAAAATCGGACTGACAATCTTACCCGGCGAACACCCGATTGTTCCCGTAATGTTCGGCGACGCGGTTCTGGCATCGAAAATGGCTGAATCACTTTTGCGGAAAGGCGTTTATGTAATTCCCTTTTCATTTCCCGTCGTCCAGAAAGGAAAGGCGCGAATCCGCACACAAGTTTCGGCGGCTCATTCACGGGAAGATTTGCAGTTTGCGGTCGAAAAATTTGCTGAGGCAAAAGCGGAAGTCGGGATTTAATTTCACAGGGAAATTTGTCCACAGATGGACACGGATAAACACAGATTTTTGAAACGTAAAACAGGCTGTCAGCCTCTTTGCTTGCTTCAATACCCGCCGATCATCGAAGTCAAGGAACAGGCTGACAGCCTGTTTTACGTTTAACTGCGTCAGTCTCGGCGTGGACAAATTAATTTTTAGAATCTTTCGATTTTTTCCAGCGAGTCCAATTCGTCTCCGCACCGATTTTCGATTTTTTGAAATCAACTTTGATTCCGTTGAGTTGCTTGGCTAATTTCACCAGATCGGCGCGGTTGTAAAAATCCGCCCAGATTAAATTTATGGTGTATTTTCCCGCCCATTCGTTTTTGATCCAGCCGAGCGCGACCGGGTTGGTCATATCCGCCAATTCGCCCGCCGAAGTCGGGTAAACGTCCGATAGAAAGCTCATTCCGATCAGTTTGCCGCCGTCGTCGGGCGTTACGGACGAGCGGACGGCGTAGAATTTATCGGCGTATTTTTTGTCCTGCGCGTTCTGCAAAATTTTCAGAGTGCCGCGCTTGAAATCGTCAATATCCCAGCCTTCGACCCAAGTGTTTTCCTCCGCCCGTCTCCAAATCGAATCGTCGTCGGGCGCGTCGTCAGTGTCGAAAAGCGCGATGATTTGATTGTCTTTTTTCAGTTTTTGCAATTCACCGAACTTACTTTGCGGGCTGAATTCTCTGCCGTTCACCAATTTGCCGGCGAGTTTTGTTTTGATTAAACTAACCAGTTCCGTCCAATTCTCCTTCGTCAAACCTTCGATTTCGCCCTGCTTTTTGCCGCGTTCGATTTGATAGGCGCGATCCCAAAAATGATTGAAACCGAGCAGAACGAGTTCGTGCGGGTGCGCGTCGGTGAACTTTTTAACGTCGTCGAGAATTGAATTTATCGAAGCTCCGTAAAGTCCGTGACAGGTCATCAAAACGCCCTTGCCGTCAACACAGACGCGAATGTCGAAATATCTGATGCCGTCGTCGAGCATCTCAGCCGTCGTGCGCTCCTGCGTTTTCGCCCAATCGGAAAACACCGAACCGAACGACAAAATTTGCTTGAGCGGCTTGTTGTCGGGCGAAGAAGCTGACGTACTTGCTCTGAAAGAGACGAACGCCGCCGCCGATGTTGATGCCGGAATTTTTCGTCGTTTCGATGGCAAAAGTTCCCGCGTCGTGCGCTCCGGGCAGCGCAATCTCGTTCAACTGTTTTTTGCTCAAAACGGCGGCGTTATCGGTCATCCAAGTCGCCTGCGCGTGGACGATTAAAGCGGGCGCGCACAAAATTACCGCTAATAAAAAGTTCCAGACAAATTTTTGCAGCATAAGATTTTTATTCCGGGAAGTGTTGAAATGATATTCCGAGTAACTGAAAAAACCAAACGACAATCGTTATTTTATCGCCGGAAGAAAGTGGTTTTTTCTAAAATATCGTAAAATAATTTTTCAATATGGCGCAAAATAATTTTGAACAAAACGAATCTTTCGCAATAAACTCAGACGCGCAGGACACGCTCAAAGCGTTTCGTGAAAAGTTTTATATTCCGAAACAGCCGAACGGCGCGAACGTAATTTATTTGACCGGCAATTCGCTCGGACTTCAGCCGAAAACGACCCGCAGTTATATCGAACAGGAATTAAAAGATTGGGAAACTTTCGGTGTTGAAGGACATTTTCACGCGAAAAATCCCTGGATGCCGTATCACGAACTACTGGCGGAACAAATGGCGAACGTCGTCGGCGCGAAACCGGTTGAAACGGTCGTGATGAATTCGCTTTCGGTCAACCTGCATTTGCTGATGGTGTCCTTCTATCGTCCAAATGGAAAACGCAGTAAAATCGTCATCGAAAAAGGCGCGTTCCCATCGGATCAATACGCGGTCAAATCGCAAATCGAATTTCATAAAGTTTTGAGTCCCGCCTTTAGGCGGCAGAATGCTGAAGTTCAATTAAACGAAGCCGCAAGCGATAAGACTCCTAAAGGCGGGACTCAAAACGCGCTGATCGAACTCGCGCCGCGTGAAGGCGAAAGCGTTTTACGAATCGAAGACATCGAAAAAACTCTGCGCGAAAACGGCGACGAAATTGCGCTCGTGCTGCTCGGCGGCGTGAATTATTACACCGGGCAGGCTTTCGATATGAAACGGATTGCTGAAATCGGACACGAAATCGGCGCAATCGTCGGGTTCGATTTGGCACACGCGGCGGGCAATCTCGCGCTTGAACTGCACGATTGGAATGTAGATTTCGCGGCGTGGTGTTCGTATAAATATCTGAATTCCGGTCCGGGCGGTATCGGCGGGGTTTTCGTACACGAAAGATATTCTGAAAATTTCGACTTGCCGCGTTTTGCCGGTTGGTGGGGACACGATAAGCAAACGCGCTTTTTGATGGGCGATGAATTTTTGCCAATCAAAGGCGCGGAAGGCTGGCAGTTATCTAATCCGCCGATTTTCCAACTTGCCTCTTTACGCGCTTCGCTCGAAATTTTCGAGGAAGCCGGAATGAAAAATCTGCGCGAAAAGAGCGTCAAACTGACGAATTATTTGGAATTTTTATTAAACGAAATTCACGACGACCGCATTGAAATCATCACGCCGGGAAACGAAACGGAGCGCGGCTGCCAGCTTTCGATTCGCGTCAAAAATGCGGACAAAAGTCTGTTCAAAGCGATCACCGAAAAAGGCGTGATCGCCGATTGGCGCGAGCCGGACGTGATTCGCGTCGCGCCTGTGCCGCTTTATAATTCGTTTACGGATTGTTGGAAATTTGCCCGGATTTTGAAGAATTGTCTGGCTCAAAAGTAATGCTCAAACTTCCTAACATCAAAACAAAAGAAGATTTCGAGAAGCATTTTCAAGATGCAGTCTGGTTTGATGTCGCGGTAGAAATCTGCCGCCGCGAACGGATTTCTTTCGATGAAGTCGAGCGGCTCGACAGCAGCGATCACGTTGTTTTTTCGATTGACGACAAATTCATTCTAAAGATTTATCGCCCGTTCCGAAATTGTTTCGAGCGCGAGATAAAAGCACTCGAATTTGTCGCCGGGAAGATTGATTTTAAAACGCCTGAAATTGTGAAAACGGGCGAGTTTGAAAATTTTCAGTATGCTTTCATAACGCAAATTTCGGGCATTGCGGTAACGCGCCATGATTGGCTAAAGTTGTCGGAAAGCGAGCAATTTCCGTTTGTCGAAAAACTAGCGAGAGGATTGAAACGAATTCATTCGCTTGCCGCTGATTCGTTTGAAAACAACTGGGCTGAATTTGTCGAAGACCGCGCGAAAACTTTCGTTGAAAGACAAATCGCGCACGGCGTGAATCAGAAAATCATCGAAGTTTTGCCCGTCTTTATCGAAGAAAATTTAAAACTTATCCCGACCGATTCGGCAACCGTTTTTATGCACAGCGACGTTCATTTCGGAAATTTGCGCGTGTCAAAAACGAACGGCGAATGGCAGATTGCGGGACTTTTCGATTTCGCCGATTCGCGCAGAGGTTTTCACGAATACGATTTTCTCGCCATCGGACTTTTAATCATTCAGGGGCAGGGCGCGTTACAGCGCGAATTTTTCAAAGGATACGGCTATGCAGAAAAAGATTTGGACGAGCGGATGCGAAGGCGTTTGATGATGCTGACGATGCTTTACGAAACGGCGGATTTGCGAAGATACGCGAAGCGTTTGAAGCCGGAAGCGGTTGATTTTTCGCTTGAAGAACTGGAAAAAGGGATTTGGAGTTTTGCTGATAGATTTTAAGTTCGGTACTTATTCGCTCAACATTTTATAAAGAAGCAGTTTCGCGCTCGACCATTCGCGCTTGACGGTCGCGGGTGAAACGCTTAAAACTTCGGCGATTTCTTCGATGGTTAAGCCGCCGAAGAATTTCATTTCGACGATTCGTGCCTGACGTTCGTCGAGTTTTTCGAGTTTGTTGAGCGCGTCGTCAACCGCCGTGATGTCGAGTTGTTTTTGACTCACGAAACTCACCGCGTCATCGAGCGCGATGACGGTTTTGTATTCACCGCCGCGCTTTTGCCGGTTTTTCATCCGAGCGTATTCGATCAGAATTTCCCGCATCAGACGCGCCGCGATGCCGAAAAAATGGGCGCGGTTTTGCCATTCGATTTCCTTCTGTCCCAAGAGACGCAAATAGGCTTCGTGAACCAGAGCGGTCGGCTGTAAAGTGTGATTGTCGCGTTCGCGGCGCAGATGACTGCCCGCCAGCCGCCGCAGTTCGTTATAAACGAGCGGCAGCAGTTCGGCGAGCGCATCCGTTTCGCCGTTTTTTAATTCAATCAAGATTTGCGTGATCGGTTTTTCAGTCATCGCTGTCGGCAATGCGGATAAAGTCGGTTTTTGCATCTAAAAGATACCATATATTTTGATTATGGCGTTTTCCTTTGAGATTGCTTGGTGTTCAGAGTTCAAACTTCAGTTTGCTTCGCCCGCGCGAAGCAGGGCGAATGCGTCGGGCGCAATCGTTGAAGGTGCGCGAGAACGTCCGCCCGCGAAACGCGGCGGAAAGCAAACTGAAGTTTGGACTCTGAACAGGTCGCCGGATTTGTTACCTGGGTTCGCGTTAATTTATCTTCGCTGATTCTAATTCCATCAATCGCTTGGAAATTTCGCCGGGTTGTGAATTATCCGAATGTTTTAGCTTGCCTCCGTTCTCCAAATCGCGCCACAATTCCAAACTTTTACGATAATAGGCGCGGGCTTCGGCGAGATTTTCCGGCGTTTTGTTTTTTGCCAAAGCTGCCGCCAGATAAGCGCAGGTTTCGGCGAATTGGCGTTTGAGATGCGCGTCAATCGTTGCGGCTGCGTTCACCGATTCGTAAAATTTGACGGCTTCGCGCAAATTTCGCAAGCCCTCGGCAGCGTCGCCGTTTGAAGCGAGCGCGTTGCCCAAACTTGCCTGCGTTCGGGCGATGAGAATTTTCGCTTGCACTCGATCTTCATCAATCGCCGCGATTTTTTCATAAATTTCAAGAGCGCGGCGAAGGCGCGGCACGACGGTCTGCGGCTGATTTTGCCGCAAAAGCATTTGTCCTAAAAACAACTCGGCATCGGCGACCGCGATTTGAAAATCCAAATCTTTCGGATTATTCGCCGCCATCTGTTCGCGGACGATTAGCGCGGCACGGACGTTTTCGAGTGCCGCGCCGGGTTTGCCGGAATTTTCAAGGGCGGCGGCAAGTTGAAGACGAATATTCGCTTCGTTGCGGCGCAGAATGTCGGTGTTCGGTCGTTTGACGGCTTCCTTTTGGCATTCGGCTAAAGCCGTTTCAAATTCTTTGACGGCGGCTTGATAATCGCCCGCGTAGCTCAAACCGTAACCGATTTGCAGATGCGTCAGGTGCGGTTTCATAAAATCATAACCATCCGTTTCGCCGCTCAGTTCATACATTTTTTCCGCCGTCGGCAAAATGTTCCGCGCCGTTTCGGTTGCTTCCGACGCTTTGCCGAGCTGCTGCAAAGTTAGCGCGTAATGATAATTCGCCGTCCAAAAACTGTCGCGGTATTCCGCTACGTCGGGAAAGTTGCGAAAAATATCGCTGACAATTTCAACGGCGCGGCGATTGTATTCGACGGTATATTCGACATCGCCGCGCAGACGCGAGACGACGATCAAATCCAGATAAAGCATCGCCAGACGGTCGCGGGCTTTCGTGTTGTTCGGTTCGGCGGCGAGAATGTTTTCGGTCAGCGCGACGGCTTTTTCGTAAATTTCCTTTCTCACGCTCAATTTGCCGTCGGGCATCGCGCCGAGGTTTTGATACGCCCAAACCAACTCTAATTGCAAATCCGTGCTGCCGTCCGACTCGGCGGCGAGCGCGTCGAGTTGTTCGAGAGCGCGGGTCAGCAGTAATTGCCGCGCCGGAAGCGATCCCGGCAAATCACGAATCGAGCGTTCGATTTCGCTCACTAAAGAATTGGAAATTTTACGCAGATTTTCAAAACGGCGTTCGGCACGTTCCCGTTCACGCTCGGCGCGAATTGCCTGCCACGTCGTTCCGACGATGCCGCCGATTAAAGCCAGCACGATTAACGCCGCGAAAATCATCGCCGCCCGGTTGCGCGAGATGAATTTTCCAGCGCGATAATTCCAGGTATTGTTTCGCGCCACGACCGGCAAGCCCGCCTGATGGCGGCGAACATCTTCGGCAAACTGCTCGACCGACGAATAACGTCGTTCGGGTTCTTTTCGCAGGGATTTTAGAATGATGGTGTCTAAATCGCCTTTCAGGTAACGCTGAACGCTGAGCGCTGAACGCTGTTTGGTTTTACCTTTGCTGCGGGTCGTCTTGATGTTGACTGGTGGCGAAGCGGTTTTAAATTCATCGTTCCGCGTTCCGCGTTCAGCGATCCAAACGCGGCTCGGCGCGATTGGATCGGTTTCGCAAATCAACTGCATCATTTCGCTGAAATTGCGGCTGTCGGTTTGGTATGGACGATTGCCCGTCAGTAATTCGTAAAGAATGATGCCGAGCGAATAAACGTCGGTCGCGGTCGTCAGTTTTTCGCCCCGCGCCTGTTCGGGCGAAGCGTAGTTTGGAGTAAAAGCGAACTGGCGCGTTTGCGTTTCATTGCCGCCGGTTTTCAATAATTTAGCGATGCCGAAATCGAGCAGTTTCGGTTCGCCGTTTTCCGCCACCAGAATATTCGACGGTTTTAAATCGCGGTGAATAACCAGATTTTTATGAGCATAGCCGACCGCCGCGCAGATGCGCCGAAACAAATCGAGCCGTTCGGAAACTGACAAATTATTTCGTTCTGCGTATTCGTCAATCGCCAAACCTTCGACGTATTCCATCACCAGAAACGGAATGCCGTCCGGCGTTGTGCCGCCGTCAATCAGGCGGGCGATGTTCGGGTGTTCGAGTCCGGCGAGAATTTGCCGCTCGTTCAAAAAACGCCGCAAAACCGTTTCCGAACCGATGCCGCCGTGAATTATCTTGACGGCGACTTTCTGTTGAAATTCACCGTCGCTGCGTTCCGCCAAAAAAACTGCGCCCATTCCGCCTTCGCCGATCTTTTCGAGGATTTTATAAACGCCGAAAGTTTTGCCGGCAAAATTATTTTCCGGGGGTTTTAAATCTTCGACCGACGCAAACGCCGACGCTTCGAGCGCGTCATCGTCGGCGTTTTCAAAGGCGAGCAAAGATTCAACATCGCGGCGCAAAGTTTGATTCACGCCGCAGTGTTCGACCAGATACGCCTCACGCGCCGCCAAAGGTTGGGCGAGGGCTTCGTCGAGAATCAGTTTTATTTTTTGCCAGTAGTCGGGAGACATTTCGATTTTGGATTTTAGATTTCGGATTTCGGATTGGTAAATTGCCAATCGCCGCTGTCGTCCATTTTTAATCGGGATTTTTGAATCAACCGAATAATAAATTCATTTTCGCCGGAGCGCAAGAGAAATCGCGGCGGCACAAATTATTTTGAGCCGGTTTTTCTTTTTTTGTCGCATTAGTCAGTAGAATCGTTTTTGAGAGGAAAATTAAAATGAAAATTAAGACGAAATCAAATTGGCAGAAACAATTATTGTTCGCCGCCATCGCCATCGCAGCGTTTATCTTCGCCGCCAATTCGCCGGGAATCGCGCAGGACGCGAATCAGACGTATCAGGTCGGCGACAAAGTTGAAGTTCGTTGGGCGGGCGATGAGAAATGGTATAAAGCCGTCGTGAAGGAAATCAAGGACGGCGGCGCGTATCTGATCGTTTATGAGCAGGACGGCAACAATGCCGTCTTTAAACCGGACAGAATGCGTTTAATCGGCAGAGCGCAAAACACGCCGCCGAAAGTTGCTGAAGATCAGCCAAAAATAAAAGCCGATGCTGAAAATCAAACGGGCGCGAAATTCAAAACCGGCGACCGTGTGGAATGCGACGCGGCGGGCATCGGCGACTGGCTTAAAGGAACGGTTCTGCCATTTGAAGAAAAAGACAATCCCGGTTTGGACAAAGATAAAACGGGCAAATTCTTCTACATTCACCGCGTGCGGCTGGACAGAGAAGCCTCGACCCGTCCGGCGGGCGGAATGTGTTTCACCGACCGAACGCGGCTTTTGACCGGCGCGGCGGCAACTCCGCCGCCGGTGGATAATTCAGTCGGCGCGGTAACTGTGGACGGAGACAACACGCTTTCGGCTGACCGCCCGATTCTGGATTGTCCGGTCGAGCAAACCAAAGTCAAAAACGGAACGAGTCCGAATACTGAACTACTCAAGAAAATCGTGCGCTGCGACAAAGGTGAAAAGCCCGCCCAAAAAGGTTATGACGGCGCGATGACGGTGGACGTTACAAAAATAGAAATCGGTGCGCCGCGCCGCTGGAATCCGCTTGAGGACAGCGGCGACGGAAAAATCAATTCGACGGTTTATCCGGTGAAAGTAACTTACACGGTGAAAACTTTTTATCGCTATCGAACGGCGGTCGAAGAAAATTGGGTTCGCATCATCAACTTTTACGTCAATTCATTCGGCGAATGGCAGAGCGGTTCGGAATTGCCGGTCAAAAGCCCGCAATCAAAAGACATTCCGCGACTTCCATAATCAGACTTTGAATGAAGGAGAAACAAAATGATCAAACAAATCAACAAATATTGGCAGTCGTTATTACTGGCAACAATCGCAATCTTTTTCGCGTTCGGCGCAGCCGTCGCTCAAGAGAAAAAATCACCCGGTGAAAGATACGGCTCGCGCGAACCGCAGACTTGCGTCGATCAAAAAGCTCCGGCAAAAGGCGCAATCACGGCGGCTCTCGCGGCGAAGTATTTTATTTGCAAAGCCGAAGGCATCAGCGGTCAGTATCTGTATCTGGTCGAAAACGTCAAAGTCGAGGTCGGCGGCGGGATTCCTTACGCCGCAATCAAGAATAGAACTTTTCCTGAGATAGACGTAAATCATCCGGTCTATCCGATTCGCGGAAGTGTCAGCAAATATCAATGCAAAGACCCTCAAACCGATTACATTAATATCGAGGGCAGAAACTGCAATCGCACCGAAGAGCCGAACGCCAAAGGCTATTGTTATAAAACGACTTTCGGCGATTGGTCTTGTTATATGTTGGATTTGGACAGCAAAAACGAGAATTACTTTCCCGATGTCAAACCGCCGGGCGGCAAGACGGCGACAAACAAACCAGAGACGAAGGAAAATCCCGCCGAGACGAAAACTACGAAACAAACTGACGAGACAAAAGGCGAGACTGTTGCCGAAAAAGACGAGAACGGTTTTGTGAAACCGGATTTTTCCGAAATGGAGAAATACTTTGACATCATCAGATACGAATACGTCTTTACCTCAAGAGATTTGTATATCGTCGGCAAAATGAAAAAAGCGAACAATCCGAACAAATGGCTGGTCGAATTTTTCGACGCGGACGGCGCGAGGCTGAAATGGGGCAACACCGTGCTGCATTCTTCTTCCGGTCCTGATCCGCAAATCGGACAAGTCGTGAAGATGTATGCCGGCACCCCGACCGAAAAGCAAATGCGCGATGAAGTCAAAAAGATTGTTGTCACCAGAATACTTGATTAAGAATCTGCTTCGGAGATTTGTTTTTCCGCTTGCCAAACTCACACGCGACAAAAACATTTCAATCGGTCAGATGCTTTATCAAATATCGAATGCTGCGAATCGGAAGACAGTCAAAAAATTTTGAGCCATTTTTCTGAATTTCGGCGCATTACCAAATGAAGACAATTTCAGGAAACTAAAAACAAGCAATCAACACAAAGCAGGAGAAAAC
The DNA here is from genome assembly GCA_964244835.1 of uncultured Pyrinomonadaceae bacterium. GTDB lineage: Bacteria > Acidobacteriota > Blastocatellia > Pyrinomonadales > Pyrinomonadaceae. The sequence continues at coordinate 21,713 of CAXTKJ010000016.1, read as the reverse complement.
TAAAATGACCAAGCAAATCAATCAACGCTGGCAGTCGTTACTGCTGGCAACAATCGTAATCGTTCTGACGTTCGGCGCGTTCGGCGCAGTCGCTGCACAAGAGGAAAAATCAATCAGCGCAAGATACGGCTCGCGCGACCCGCGAACTTGCGAAGACACGAAAGCCCCAGCCCGCGGCGCAATCACGGCGGCTCTCGCCCTGAAATATCTTAATTGCCAAATGGAATATGTCTCCGGCGGGGATTTATATCTGGTCGAAAACCTCAAAGTCGAAGTCGGCGGCGGTATTCCTTACGCCGCAATTATGGGACAGCGGTCTTTGTCCGAGATAGACGTGAAACATCAGGTTTATCCGATTCGCGGCAGTCTGCTTCGTTATCAATGCCAGAACCGTTTGACCGCCGCCCGCTTGCCCGACGCAAACTGCAGCACTTACAACAATCCCAAAGCGACGGGTTACTGTTACAAAACGACGTTTGGCGATTGGCGTTGTTATATGAGTGACTCAGCCGCCAACAACGACGCGAATATCCACCATGATGTCCCGCCGCCGAAAGGCGCAAACAACAATGAGGGAGACAAAACGGCGACAAATGATAAACCCGCCGATACGAATCCAAAACAACCCGTCAATCCGAAAAACACGCAGCAAAATACCGGAACGAAAGACGAGCCGGATGCCGCCGAGAGAGACGAAGACGGTTTCGTTAAACCGGATTTTTCTGAAATGGAGAAATATTTTGAAATCGTCAAATATGAATTCAATCCTGTTGACGGCAGAGTCACTTTTGTCGTCAAAGCCAAGAAGCAGACCAATATTTTTCGATGGAATCTGACCGCTTACGACACCGACGGAGTAAAAATCAGTGAAACATCTTTTAACGGAAACGTCGTCACGCCCGAAATCGGCGAACCGACGAGGATTTACAGCTTTGCGCCGAACGAAAGGGAAATAAAACGAGTTACAAGAATTGCCATTACCAGAAAACTTGATTAAGAAACGGTTACGAAAAACTACCTGCTGCGCCAAAGCGTTTTCGCCACACGCGGCATAGAAAAGGAGAATATGCATAGAAATGTCGCGCCGCCGCCGCCGTAATTTCAGACGCGACGAAATTCACCGAACGAGTTTATTCGCCGAATAAATAAAAAGTTAAGAAAAGCAATAAATGTCGCAGGCAAACGCCGATTTTATCAGTGTTTGCCTGCGATTGATTCTTTAATGTTTGTTTCAAATCACTCTGACTATTTCACTCGCACTAAATTTTTTTGAGCCGGTTTTTCAAATTTCGTCGCATTAACAGGCGACAAGGAAAATTACGCGGTTTTTTGAAAGTCCGCCGATCAAATTTACAAAAGGAGAAATATTATGCGACAGATAAATTTAACTTCCCGATTTCAGATTTTTGTATCAATGTTTTGCACGTTGGCATTTTTAATTTTTGCGAACGGCGCGGCGGCGCAAACGTCATTTTCCGAATTGACGAAAGTCAATCTCAAAAACGTGCGCTCGGGTGCTTATTTCGGCTCATCCGTCAGCGTTGACGGCAACACGATGATTGCCGGTGCGCCGAATTACAGCGTATCGGCGGACAACAGCAACGAAGGCGGCGCGTTTGTTTACGCTCGCCAGTCGAACGGCGCGTGGACGTTGCAGCAGCAGTTAATTCCCAATACTCTCGCGCCGAGTTATAAATTCGGCAACTGCGTCGGCATCAGCGGCGATACGGCGATTGTCGGCGCGCCGGGCAACGAAGCGGCGTATATTTTCGTGAGAAGCGGCGCGACTTGGACGCAACAAGCACGAATTGTTAAAGGCGGGGTTGACAGCGGTTTCGCCCGGCAATGCGCGATCAGCGGCGATTCGGTAATTATCGGTTCACCCAACGAAGTGGGCAGTCCGACGGGTGGCGCAGGTGCGGCATATATTTTTGCCAGAAGCAGCAGTGTTTGGACGCAGCAGGCGCGGCTCATCGGATTTGCAGGAACCAGCGGTTTTCTCGGCAACAATGTAGCCATTGACGGCAATACAGCGGTACTCGGCGAGTTGGGGAGCAGTTCCGGCAGCCCTTCGGCACAGGTTTACGTTCGCAGCGGGACAACCTGGTCAGAGCAACAGAGAATAACAAACGTCGGCAATCTAATTGTGGGAGGAGTGGTGGCAATCAGTGGTGATACTCTGATTACCTCCACATCCCAAATTTCCGGCAATAATGCGGCGTATGTTTTTGTTCGCAATGGTAGCGTTTGGTCGCCGCAGCAACTTCTCACTACGTCCAATATAGGACAATCCGCCAATTTCGGTAGCAGTATGGCGGTTGACGGCAATACGGTGGTCATCGGCGCGTGGGCGGATATAACGACCGCCGGAAGCGGCGCGGGTTCGGCGTTTGTTTATCAGCGCAGCGGTACGACCTGGGCGGAAACGCAAAAGATTTTTTCGTCGGATTTACACGCAGGCGACCATTTTGGTTGGAGCGTTGATTTAAGTAATTCAAACGCTGTTATCAGTTCAGACGGCGATAACATCGGCTCGCTTCGCTCACTGGGTTCGGCTTACGTTTTCGTTCCGAATCCGTCAAACTGCACGTTTGCCTTAAGCCCGACTAACGGCGGTTTGCTTCCGGCGGCGGGCGGCGCGGGCAGTTTCACAGTGACGACTCAGGCGGGATGTCAATGGCAGGCGACCGTGCAGGATAATATTTCGTGGGTAACGACGACGGACGCGGGAACGGGCAGCGGCACGGTGAATTTCACCGTCGCGGCAAACGCCGGAAAATCGCGCCGCGCCGAAATTACGATCAACGGGCGGCAGGTTTTCACGATCAGTCAGGCGGGCGGTTCGGGTTCGCAGCAAGGCGATTTTGACCAGACTTTCGGCAACGCCGGTTTGATGACGACCAAAGTTCTGAATACCAATGAAACGAACGGCGCAGCGGTTCAAACGGACGGCAAAATCGTAGTCGTCGGCGGCTCTTTCGGCAGCGTCGGCAGTCAGACCAGTCCGAACGCGGCGCAGGTTTTACGCTACAACACGGACGGATCGCTCGATGCGACATTTGACGGCGACGGCATTGTGACGACGGCGGTTAGCGGCACCGCGATTGGCAACAGCAGTTCATTTTTCGATGTCGTCATTCAACCGGACGGCAAAATCCTCGCGGCTGGAAGCGCGTCCACCGGCGTTAATGCGGATTTTGCCGTCGTCAGATACAACGCGAACGGCTCGCTCGACACGACTTTCGGCACGGGCGGAATCGTCATTACGGATTTCGGCTCAAATATCGAAGGCGCGTCGGCAATCGCTCTTGCGCCCGACGGTAAGATCATCATCTCCGGGACGAGTTTCAATGATACTTTCGGAATCGCCCGCTACAATACCAACGGCACGCTCGACACGGCGTTTGACGGCGACGGAAAATTAACGGTGGCGGATGCGGCTTTCGGAGCGACCGATGCGGCGGTGCAAACGGACGGCAAAATCGTCGTCGTCGGACGCAATCTATCACAGCGAACGGTTGTTTTGCGCTTTAACATTAACGGAACCGCCGACACGACGTTTGACGGCGACGGCAGAGCAGTCATCGAGTTTAGCGGCGGCAACGCGATTGCGATTGCGCCCGACGGCAAAATTATCATCGGTCTCAATTCCGGCGATCTCGGCGGCAGAATTGATTTCGCCGTCGCCAGATTAAACGCGAACGGCAGTCTCGATACGACATTTGATGCGGACGGCATAACGCAGGCAAATTTCGGTTTTCCGGCTTTCAACGAATCCTTTACGACCGATGTTTTGTATGACATCGCCTTGCAGCCGAACGGAAAAATCATCGCCGTCGGCTACGTTCAAAGCAATCAATTCGTCGGTTCGTCACCGACGCACACCGGAATCGTGCGTTTTAACTCGAACGGCTCGCTCGATGCGACATTCGGCACCAACGGGAAAAAGACGACCGCTGACGATTTTCAGCTTCTCGATGTTTTCAATCTGCCGAAAGCCGTCGCTTTACAACCGGACGGCAAAATCGTCGTCGCGGGCGATTACACTTTTCGAGCCGGTCAGAAGGACGTGATGGTGCTGCGCTTTTTGGGCGAAGGTTTGGCTAACGCGCGAACGCCGTTCGATTTCGACGGCGACGGGAAAGCCGACGTTTCGGTTTTTCGACCGTCAAACGGCAGTTGGTATCTGTTGCAATCGCAGGCAGGTTTCACCGGCTTTGCTTTCGGACTAGGCACGGACAAACTCGCGCCCGCCGATTACGACGGCGACGGTAAAACCGATGCGGCGGTCGTTCGCAATGGTATCTGGTATCTGCTCAGAAGTTCGCAGGGTTTTACCGGCATCCAGTTCGGCGACGGCAATGACGTTCCCGTGCCTGCCGATTACGATGGCGACGGCAAAGCCGACATTGCCGTTTTCCGTCCGTCAAATGGAACGTGGTATTTGCTCAGAAGCCAACTCGGATTTACCGGATTGGCATTCGGACAAAACGGCGATAAGCCGGTTGCGGCAGATTATGACGGCGACGGCAAAGCCGACATCGCGGTCGTGCGAAACGGCATCTGGTATCTGAACCGCAGTCAACTCGGATTCACCGGCATTCAATTCGGCGACGGCAACGACAAACCCGTTCCGGCGGATTACGATGGCGACGGCAAAGCCGACATCGCTGTTTTCCGTCCATCAAATGGAACTTGGTATTTGCTCCAATCAACTAACGGATTCACGGGATTGGCGTTCGGCATTTCGACGGACTTACCGACGGCAGCAGATTACGACGGTGACGGCAAAGCCGACATCGCCGTTTTCCGCAGCGGAACGTGGTATTTACAGCGTTCGACGAGCGGTTTCACGGGCATCGGTTTCGGCGCGTCGGACGACAAGCCGGTTCCAAACGCTTTTGTCCCTTAATCGAATTGCCCCCTCGAACTTACAAAAATTTAACTCGAACCTCACACGCGACAACAGCCGCACGGAAACTTAAAATGTTTCGTGCGGCTGTTAATTTTTGCTTGTCCTTCGATGTTCTGAGAAAATGTTTTCACATTATGTCGAAACAAAAAGTCATCATCATCGGCGCGGGTTTATCGGGTTCGTTGCTGGCAATTTATCTGGCGAAAAAAGACATCGAAGTCGAAATTTACGAAGCTCGCGGCGATATGCGAAAAGCGGAAACAGCGGCGGGGCGTTCGATTAACCTCGCGCTTTCCAATCGCGGCATCGCGGCGTTAAAGGAAGTCGGACTCGACGAATATATGCTCGCCGAAGCCGTCCCGATGTTCGGGCGAATGATTCACGCCGTTGACGGGCAAACGAAACTGCTTCCATATTCCGGCAGACAAGGCGAGTATATTAACTCGGTTTCACGCGGCGGTTTGAACATCGCTTTGATAAATGAAGCCGATAAATATGACGGCGTAAAACTTTATTTCAATGAAAAGTGCGTTGATTTTGATGCCGGTTCGGGTGAAGCGATTTTTGATAGCGGAAAAACCGCGAAAGGCGACACGCTGATTGCGACCGACGGCGCGGGTTCGGTAATTCGTGATGAAATGCTGCACGGCGGCGTTCCGCGTTTTGATTTTTCGCAAACCTGGCTCGAACACGGCTACAAGGAACTGCATATTCCGCCGAACGATCACGACGGTTTTCAGATGGAGAAAAATGCTTTGCACATCTGGGCGCGCGGCGCGTTTATGATGATTGCCCTGCCGAATTTCGATGGCAGTTTCACCTGCACTTTGTTTCTGGCACATATGGGCGAGAATAGTTTTGAACAGTTGAAAGACGAAAATTCCCTGCTCGATTTTTTCCGTAAAAACTTTGCCGACGCGATTCCGTTGATGCCGACGTTGACGGAAGATTTTTTCACCAATCCGGTCGGCAATCTCGGCACGATCAAATGTTTCCCGTGGAACATCGGCGGAAAAAGTTTGCTGCTCGGCGATTCGGCGCACGCCGTCGTCCCTTTTTACGGTCAGGGAATGAACGCCTCGTTTGAAGATTGCCGCATTTTGAACGAGTTAATCGAAACTCACGACACGAATTGGAAAACGGTTTTCGACGAATTTACAATGTCGCGCAAACCGAACGCCGACGCGATTGCGGAAATGGCGGAAGAAAATTTTTACGAAATGCGCGACGCGGTTGCCGATCCGGTTTTTCAGCGAAAGCGTGAACTCGAAACCAAACTCGAACAAACCTTTCCCGATTATTTTTCCAAGTATTCAATGGTTACTTTCCGCGAAGATTTGCCTTATCTGACAGCCAAAGAAAAGGGAAACGCGCAGGATAAACTGCTGATGGAAATCTGCGGAGCGGTCGAAAATATCAGCGAAATTGATGTCCGCGAAGTGATAAAAAAGGTGGAGGATTTATGAACAAAGCCGCCCTGTTATCAACAGTTTCATTCGTTTGTCTGTCGGTATTTTTCGTTCTCGATGCAGCCGGACAAACTGTTTTGAAAGATGCGTATGAAAATCATTTCCTGATCGGCGCGGCGGTCAATCGCGCACAGATTTACGAAGAAGATAAAGTCGGCGCGGCAATCGTCAAAAAACAATTCAACACGATTTCGCCGGAAAATATCTTGAAATGGGCGGCGGTGCATCCCGAACCGCTCGTTTATGATTTTGAAGCGGCTGACCGCTACGTCGCTTTCGGCGAAAAAAATAAAATGTTCGTCGTCGGACACACGCTCGTCTGGCACAACCAAACGCCCGAATGGGTTTTCAAAGACAAACAGGGAAAACTCGTCAGCCGCGACGAACTGCTCAAGCGTCTGCGCGAACATATTTTCGCGGTCGTCGGACGCTACAAAGGGCGCATTCAAGGCTGGGATGTCGTCAACGAGGCGATAGACGAAGACGGCAGTTTGCGACCGACGATGTGGCTGAAAATCATCGGCGAAGATTACATCGCCAAAGCCTTCCGGTACGCGCACGAAGCCGACCCGAAAGCCGAGCTTTACTACAACGATTACTCGCTCGAAATCGAAGCCAAACGGCGCGGCGCAATCACGCTGCTGAAAAAACTGCTCGCCGAAAAAATTCCCGTCAAAGCCGTCGGACTGCAAAATCACGACAGTTTAAAATTTCCGACGCTTGATCAGGAAAACGAGACCATTGCCCAGTTTGCCGATCTGGGATTGAAGGTGAACATCACCGAACTCGATGTCAGCGTGCTGCCCGACCCGGAGAATTTCAGCGGCGCGGAAGTTACCCAAAATTTCAAATTGAGCGAGGAATTGAACCCGTATAAAAACGGTCTGCCCGCCGACGTGCAAAAGCAGTTAGCCGACCGTTACGCCGCGCTCTTCGGCGTGTTTCTCAAACATCGCGCCGCCATCGCCCGCATCACGTTTTGGAACGTAACCGACGGCGATTCGTGGCTCAACGACTTTCCGGTTCGCGGCAGAACCAATTATCCTCTGCTGTTCGACCGTCAGGGAAAGTCGAAATCCGCTTTCGATGCAGTGATTCAAACCGTATTAGAACTTAAGGGGAAATAAGTAGTACACAAGATGAACCGCCGATGAAAATCTGCGCGGAAATTGATAATGTTATTCATCTTAAATTAAACGTCATTATAGAAAAAGTTAAAACTCTTTAGATTCACTGAATTTGGAATAGAGGAAAAACAAATGCCGTGTGATCCGCAGGAACTCGCTAAAATCAAACTTTTTGAACTGCTCGACGAAGATGAACTCGGCGAACTTGCCGCCGTTATTGACGCGGAAATGCTCGATACCGGAGAAACTTTGTTTCACACCGGAGATTTCGGCGAATCGCTCTATATTATTCGTTCCGGCGAGGTCGAGCTTTTTATCAAAGACAACACAGGGCAGAAAATCGTTTTGAAGGTAGCGACGGAAGGCGATCTTTTCGGCGAAATTTCGATGCTCGACAATCGCCCGCGCACCGCGACCGCAACCGCGCTCGAACCGACCGAACTTTTCGCGCTCGACCGCGACGATTTGCTGCTTTTATTTCAGAAAAAGCCGGATGTCGGATTAAATATGCTGGCGGCGATGAGCGAAATGCTGCGCGAAGCCGACACTCTTCTGCGGACGCGCGTTTCGCGTAACGTCAACGAGGAAATGGAGGAAAAACTTTCAGCCCTGCAGCGCATCGCCGATTGGATTGCGTGGTTCAGTGGCAGTATGTATTTTCTCCTTCTCAACGCCGTTTGGTTTATCGTCTGGATTGCAATAAACACTCTGCCGATGGGGATTGAACAATTCGACCCGTTCCCCTTCGGTTTGCTGACGATGATCGTCTCGCTCGAAGCGATATTTCTTTCCTGCTTTGTACTGATCTCGCAGAACCGCCAATCGGAAAAAGACCACATTCGCTCAGACATCGAATACGATGTCAACATCAAAGCCGAACTCGAAATCGCCCATCTGCACGAGAAGATTGATCACATCCACGAACAAATGCTCGAAAAATTTGCCGGTTTGGAAAAGAGTTTGAGTAATCAATCGAAGAACAATTAAATTCGGTAAAATGTGATGAAAGGTTCTATAAAATTGTTATGGACAAATCAATGAAATGGGTTTTGCTCGTAACAGCGGCAATGAATATGTTCGGCGCAATTCTGTTTGTGCCGTTTGTTCCTTTTTTTCGTGAATTCTATGGCTTGCCGTCCGCCGTGCATCCTTTGTATTTATGGATTATCGCCAGTTGGATTTTCTTTTTCGGTCTGTGTTATCTGTGGCTCGGAATCACCGAAAGACACGAACCGCTTTTTCTCGTCATCGCTGCCGCCGGAAAGATTTCATTCTCGGTTTTGATAATTATCTATTGGATTTCCGGCGACGTTCCGGTCATTGCCGCTGCCGGAAGTCTGCTCGATTTATTATTTGGATTATTTTTTCTTTTCAATCTCCGGCAGACTAATGTATTCGATGGTCTGGAAAAATGAATTGCTACTGCTGTTCGGGTAAAAAATTTGAAGATTGCTGTCAGATGTTTATCGTCGGTGCAGCGAAACCAGCGACGGCGGAAGCGTTGATGCGCTCGCGTTATTCGGCTTATGCAACGGGCGCGGTTGAATATATCGTGCGCTCGACGCATCCTTCGACCAGAAAATTTCACGATGCCGGAGCAATCGAAAAATGGGCAAAGTCGAATGTGTGGCAAAAGCTCGAAATCAATTCAAAATCAGCGGGCGCGGCGAAGGATAAAAAAGGCACGGTCGAATTTAAAGCCTATTTTCTCGACGCTGAAAACGAGCCGCAAATTCATCACGAGCTTTCAAATTTTGTGAAGTATTTAGGCAAATGGTTTTTCGTTGACGGGAAAGTTCTCCCGTGAAGAAAACCTTTCGCGGTTATTTACTTAAATGGTTTTTTCGATTCAAATTAACAATCGCACTTACGAAATTGATGTGGAAAACCCACTCGACATTTCAATTCCGCTCGATTTTGACGGCGCACAGCCGAACGCTTACGGCGTGGAATGCGCGACGGCAGAAGCCTGTGAAGCGGGCGAACTCGTCGGCGACACCCGGCGCGGCGGAAGCTGTAATTTCGAGCAGGTGAAATTTATTCCGCACTGCAACGGCACGCACACCGAATGCGTCGGGCATCTGACGAACGAGAGAATTTTTGTCAATGATTGTCTGCGCGATTCGTTCGTTTTGGCACGGTTAATTTCGGTTACGCCTGAAAAAGCGTCCCAGACGAATGAAACTTACGCCGTCGAATTAAACGGCGAGGATTTGTTGATTACACGGGCGCAAATTGAAAACGCTTTGGCAGATTTCAGATTCCAGATTCCAGATTCCAAATCGAACAAAAACGGCGAATTTTTTCCGGCGGGCTTAATCGTTCGCACGCTGCCGAACGACGAAAGCAAATTATCGAAAACTTATCTCGAAGACGTTCCGCCGTTTTTTTCGACCGAAGCGATGCAGTTTATCAGCGAGATGAACGTGAAACATCTGCTCGCGGATTTACCTTCGATTGACCGGATTTTCGATGAGGGAAAATTGTCGAATCATCGCGCTTTTTGGAACGTCGAAGCAAGTGCCTTTGCCGTCAATGAAAAGAGTTTGATTGAAAATACGATTACCGAATTGATTTACGTCGCGGATGAAATCGCTGACGGAATTTATCTCTTGAATCTGCAAATCGCGCCGTTTGCGGCGGACGCGAGTCCGAGTCGTCCGCGACTTTTTAAAATCGAAGTGTGATAATCTGAATTTATTATGAGCGACCTTTCCAGATTCGGCGTGAGTGCCGAAGAAGAACTGCTGAAAAACTTCGACCGTTTGATTGCCAATCAGGGTTACGCCAATCGCTCGGAAGCATTGCGCGATCTGATGCGTGACGCGCTCGTTAAAGCGCGACTCGAAGATGAACCGCAGGCGACCGGCGAAGTTTTGGGCAGTCTGACTTTAGTTTATGACCATCACGCCAGCGATTTGAGCGACAAGATGAATTCGTTACAGCACGATTTTTTTCACTTTATCGTCTCGGTTCTGCACGTTCACATCAGTCACGACGATTGTATGGAAGTCATCGTTTTGCGCGGCGAAGTTCAGCAAATCCGTTCGCTCGCCGACTCGCTTTTGAGCTTGAAAGGTGTCAAGCACGGCAAACTTTTCATCACTTTGCCCGGACAGGAAATCGTCAACAAAAAAACCGCTTCGCATAAGCATCCGCACAAACATTAACGAATTCGTCTTTCGCTTAATGACAAATAGATTTTTTCATTTATAATGAATCCATCCCAAGCTGTGTTACGAAATGTTAATTCATAACACTAAACTTTAAAACGGAATTGATTTCAAAAATGAAAAATCTCTTGTTGATAATTTTTTGCGCCGTTCTATTTTCATCTGCAGTCTTCGCGCAATCGGCGACGGCGACTTTAAGAGGGACGGTCTTTGACGAGCAGAACGCGGTCGTTTCCGGCGCGACGGTTACGATTACCGATACCGCGAAAGCGTTCGAGCGCACGACGACGACTGACGGCGACGGCTCGTTCACCTTCGCGCAAATTGCGCCGAGCCGTTACACGCTCAAAGTTTCGCAGAGCGGTTTCGCCGAAACGCAGTTGCCGAACGTAACTTTGAACGTCAACGATCAGAGCGCGATTCAGATTCAATTAAAAGTCGCCAACGCCGATGCGTTTGTTACGATTGACGCGCCGATCATTCCCGATTCGCCCGAAGTTTCAACCGTCATCAACCAGCAGTTCGTCGAAAATCAGCCGCTCAACGGCAGAAGTTTTCAGACGCTCGTCGAGCTTTCGCCCGGAGTGGTGATTACGCCTTCGAGTTTGACGGTTGCCGGACAATTTTCGGTGAACGGACAGCGCGCCGGCTCGAATTATTTAACGGTTGACGGCGTGAGCGGCAATTTCGGTTCGACCGCTTCGGTAACGCTTTATGAAACGGCGGGCGGCGGCGTTCCGGCTTATTCGGCGTTGGGCAGCACGACGAGTTTGGCATCGGTTGACGCGGTGCAGGAATTTTCGATTCAGACTTCGACTTACGCGCCCGAATTCGGTCGCCAGCCGGGAGCGCAGATTTCGCTGGTTACGCGGTCGGGGACGAACGATTATCGCGGTAATGTTTTTCTGTATTACCGCGACAAAATCTTTGAAGCGAATAATTTTTTCAATAACCGCAACAGTTTGGAGCGTCCGGCGATTCAGCAATACGATTACGGTTTTACACTCGGCGGACCGCTTCCCTTTTTGAACTTCGGCGAAGGCGGCGCGGTTACGAATTCCGGTAAAAACAAAACTTTTTTCTTCGCTTCCTACGAAGGCATCAAAGCGCGGCAACCGTTCACGACCGTGCCTTTGCGCGTTCCGTCAATCGCGGCGCGAAATAATGCAATGGGAATTTTGCGCGATGTTTTGAACGCATTTCCTTTGCCGACCGGCACGACGTTCAGCGACGCGCCGAACGAAGCACCGTATATCGCCACGTTTTCCAACCCTTCAAAACTCGACGCGACGAGCGTGCGAATTGACCACCGCATCAGCGACAAATTTTCCGTTTTCGGACGCTACAATTACGCGCCGTCGCAGGACAATCAACGCGCCCGTTTCTGCGCGGCAAGCTGCGTGGCGCGGCTCGATTACAAAACGCAGACTTTGACTGTCGGCGCGACGAATGTTTTTACATCGAAAATCGTCAACGATCTGCGCGTCAATTTTTCGCGCTCGCGGGTTAATCAATCGTATTTTCTCGACAATTTCGGCGGCGCAATCGTTCCGCCCGCGTCGAGTATTTACCCTTCGTTCACGACCGGCGAGCAGGGTTATTTTTATTTGCAGGTTGACGCGGATGGCGACAACACTTTGAGCGACGGGCTTTTTTCCGACAATAACCAGCGGCAATTTAACGTCGTTGATTCGCTGTCTTACACAATCGGCGGACACGCGCTGAAATTCGGCGCGGATTATCGCCGTTTGTCGCCGGTTTCAAACGGCGGCAGTTACAAACGCTCGTTCACTTATTCGAGCGTGTCGGGAAACCAAACGGGCGTTACGAGATTGGCGACGAATCAAACGGCAGACCTTTTCACCGTCGTTTCGCCCGACGTTATTCTCGAACCCGTCTATGATAATTACTCCGTTTTCGGACAAGATACCTGGCGCGCTAATCCGCGACTGACCTTTACCTACGGCTTGCGCTATGAAATAAATCCCGCGCCGTCGGAGGCGAACGGCAATGATCCGCTGACGGTTTTGCCGTTCACGAATGCGGCAACCGCCCAGTTCGCGCCGCGCGGAACGAGATTTTATGAAACGACTTACAATAATTTCGCGCCGCGCATCGGAGTCGCGTTTCAGCCTTTCGCCGATGGAAAAACCGTCGTGCGCGGCGGTTTCGGCGTGTTTTATGATTTAGGTTACGGATTTACCGGCACGGCTTTCAGCACCGGACTTTTCCCATATGCGAGGAATTTATTGTTGAGGAACGCCGTAACTTATAATTCACCTCTCGCGTCGTCGCAATCACCGGCGAATTCTCCGACGACGCAAGTTCCGCGACTTTTCGGTTACGCGCCGGATTTCAAACTTCCCTACACTTTGCAATACAACGCGGCGGTCGAGCATTTTTTCGGCAGCAGCGACAGCGTTTCCGCTTCGTATGTCGGAGCGCGAGCCGAAAGATTGGGGCGCGTTACCAGCTATCGTTTTACACTCGCCCAGAATCCTTCGTTTGCCCGTCTCGACTTCGTGACCAACGACGGCGAATCCGATTACAACGCTTTGCAGGCACAGTATCAACGCCGCCTGACGCGCGGCTTTCAGGCAATCGCGTCTTACACTTTCGCCAAATCGCTGGACAATGTTTCCGATGAATCGCAGAACAATTTTCAGGCACCGTCAGCGCGGCTCAATCCGAACAATGATCGCGGATTTTCGAGTTTCGATGTGCGTCACGCTTTTAACGCCGCCGTCAGTTACGAAATTCCCGCGTTTTTTGAAAACGGTTTCGCCAAAAAACTTTTCGGCGGATTCGGCGTTGACGCGATTTATCGCGCCCGCACCGCCACACCGATTAACGTAACGACCGGACGCGACCCGCTCGGTTTGGGTTTTACCACCGTCGTCCGTCCCGACCTCGTTGCCGGACAACCGCTTTACATAGAGGACGCGAACGCTCCCGGCGGCAGAATAATTAACCGCGCCGCCTTCGATGCCGGATTTGTCGGCACGACAAATCAAACCCAAAGGCAAGGAAGTTTGGGCAGAAATGCGTTGCGCGGCTTCGGCGTATCGCAGTTTGATTTAGCATTGCGGCGCAACTTCGGAATCACCGAAACAATCAAAGTTCAGTTTCGCGTTGACGCTTTCAATCTTTTCAATCTGGCTAATTTCGCCAATCCGAGCGGCGTTCTGAGCGTCAATGCCGCGACCGGCATAATCAATTCTACCGGAAATTTCGGCGCGGCGACGCAGACTTTGAACCGCAGTCTCGGCGGACTCGGTTCAATTTATCAAATCGGCGGACCGCGCTCATTTCAGTTCGCCGCCAAATTTGTGTTTTGAAGATGAATTCGCTTCAGATTCGTCTTCTTGAAAAACCGGAGCGCGATAATTATCCCAAAACAGACGCGCTTCGGTTTCTTTTAACTCGAAGAATTTAAGTAAGCGGACAAAATAAAACGAAGAATGTTTAAAAATCGGAGCGCGGACGGCTCGTCCGCCGGTCAGCCGAACATTTTTACCGGCGGACGAGCCGTCCGCGCTCCATTGATTAAATTATTCTGTCCACTTAACTTATCAAAATAAAAACTTATGAAACTTAAAATCTTACTCGCCGCTGTTTTTACAATTTTCTTTTCGATGAACGCTTTCGCGCACGAATACTGGTTCGAGCCGGAGACGTTTTTCCCCGCTGTCGGTGCGAAAACCGTCGTACATTTATACGTCGGCGACGGCATTGTGAAAGACCGCGAGGAGCGACCGTTTCAATCGGAGAAAACGCCGCGCTTTCAATTATTCTCGATGCAAAAAACGCTTGATTTGAAATCTTCGCTGACCGAAAACGCGCTGCCGATTTACAATTTTTCCGCCGACGGCGCAGGAAATTATTTATTGGCAATGGAAAGAAATTGGTCTTATATGAAGCTCGAAGCGCAGAAATTTGAAGATTATTTGCGCGAAGACGGAATCGAATACATCATTGCCGAACGCGCCAAACGCGGCGAGTCAAAAAACGAAGGCAGCGAGCGTTACAGCCGCTATCTGAAATCACTTTTGCAGGTCGGCGACAAGCGCACCAATGTTTATAAAAAGAGTTTAGGAATGAAGCTGGAAATTATGCCGTTGGAGAATCCATACGCAAAAAAAGTCGGCGACAAAATAAAATTTCAAATTTTCTTCGACGGCAAACCGCTCGCCGACCGCACCGTTTTCGCCGACAACCGCGACAGCCAAACGCAGCGAATGAAGACCGACAAAAACGGCAAAATCACCGTCAAAATTGACCGCAGCGGTTTATGGCTCGTGCGTCTCGTCAATATGCAAAGATGTCAAAGTGATTGCGGCGAAGCCGTCTGGGAAAGTTTCTGGGGCGCGATCACGTTCGGTATGAAATAAAGAAAGTTCTGAGTCCCGCCTTTAGGCGGCTTTACTTCGCAAGCGAAAGCCGCCTAAAGGCGGGACTCAGAACTTTCTTTATTTCAAATCGCCGAATTGATTTTGCAGAATCGCGGCGACGGCAATCGCGGCGGTTTCCGCCCGTAAGATTCTGCCGCCGAATGTAATAATTTGAAATCCTTTCTCCCGCGCCGCTTCGATTTCCGAAGTCTCCCAGCCGCCTTCCGCACCGACGATTGCCGTCAGCGTTTTTGTTTTTTCAATCGTCGAAAAACTCGCGCCGCCGCGTTCGGCGAAAAGAATTTTTGTGCCGCTTGCCGTTTCGATAAATCGGTCAAAATTAATCGGATTTTCGATCCGCATCAACCGGGCGCGTCCCGATTGTTTGCAGGCTTCGAGCGCGATTTTGCGCCAGCGTTCCGCCTTTTTTTCCGCATCTTTTAATCGCACATCGGCGCGAATTGTGTTGAGCGGTACGAGCGTCGTTACGCCCAATTCGACCGCCTTTTGCACGACCAGATCAAATTTTTCGCCTTTCAAAAGCGCGATTGCCAAAGTTAAATCCAAATTCGATTCCGGCGCGGTCGGCGCGATTTGTTCGAGAATTTTCAGGACGGTTTCCTTTTTCCCGATTGCCTGCACCGCGCATAAAAATTCCCTGCCGCCGCCGTCGAAAACCTGCACCCGCGCCGTCTCTTTCAAACGCACAACGTCGCGCAGATGTCTTGTTTCCTCAAGATTCAGCGTGATTGTTTCCAAATCAATTTGTTCGATAGCAGCGAAAAAACGGCGCATAAAAATTAAACTGAGGTAAAAGCTGAAAAACTAATCGTTCGACAAATAGCGAATGAAACTCGATGATTAAAATAGAAAATCTGCCTTTTAGCTTTTATCTTCCGTTTTCCATTATTTATTCATTGAGTTTTTAATATGCTCAACCCAACTCTCACAGAGTTGAATGGTAGGATGACCGTCAGGTAGAGTAATTTGGAAAATTCTTAATGCCTTTTTGCACAATTTCAATCCAGCTTCAGATTGATCTTTTTGATAATAAAATACTCCAAGATTCATGTAGCTTCCTGCCGTATCGGGATGATTTTCGCCTAATGCTTTTTCACGAATGACTAAGGCTTGTTTGGATAAAGGTTCGGCTTCGTCATACCTGCCTCTTTCTCGATAAATTTCTGCTAAATTGTTGTAGCTTGCTGCCGTGTCGGGATGATTTTCGCCTAATGCTTTTTCACGAATATCTAAGGCTTGTTTGAATAAAGGTTCGGCTTCATCATATCTGCCCTGTGTTTGATAAAGCCCTGCTAAGTTGTTGTAACTTGTTGCTGTATCGGGATGAATTTCGCCTGATACTTTTTCCAAGATGAATAAGGCTTGCTTGAACAAAGGTTCGGCTTCTTTATATCTCCTTTGAGTTTGATAAAGCCCTGCTAAATTGTTATAGCTTATTGCCATTGAGGGATGATTCTCATCTAATACTTTTTCACGAATGCCTAACGCTTGTTCATATAAAGGCTCGGCTTCGTCATATCTGCCTTGTGAATCATACAGCGATGCTAAATTGTCGTAGCTTGTTGCCGTCCAAGGATGATTTTCACCTAATACTTTTTCATAAATGGCTAACGCTTGTTCATATAAAGTTTCGGCTTCATCATATCTACCTTGTCTTTCACAAGATAATGCTAAATTATTATAGCTTGTTGCCGTGTTTTCGTGGTCTTTGCCGTAAAAATCTTCGGCAATTGTTTTGCCGCGCAGATAAAAATATTCGGATTCACGATACTTAGCAATATCCTCGAAATAAAATCCGATTTGATTGCAAATTCGCCAACTTTCATCATTGGAGACTATCAGTTTCTCTGCATATTCGGCTACCGGAAAAGCGTGAACAGAATATTTTCCATAGATTTCCCACGTGGTTAGTTCGGATGCTGGCAATAAGCCGTTGAAAATAATCAACAGTTGTTTAAGCAGAATTTTTTTGGCTTCGTTTTCGAGTTTGACGGACAAAACATCCTGTAATGTGCGATAAGTGTCAAAGACGTTGATGACCGT
>CAXTKJ010000016.1:0-4564 GCA_964244835.1 uncultured Pyrinomonadaceae bacterium | reverse complement strand
GTTGGTATCTTTTAAGAAGATGAGCTGAAGCATCTTTGGCTGTTGCTTCCCAATGCGCCGTTGTTCCGTCTGTCAGAGTTTTCGGTTCGGCATACTTTTCTTTATATTTGAAAGGTTTCTTTTTTTCCTTGACGAGTCCGTATCTTTTCAGCGTAGCGACGGTTTCACGAAACAAAATGTTGGGCGGAGTTGATATGCCGGAAGTGTCAACCGATTGAAACAAAGTATCTTTGACGAGTTCTTCGGGAATGTCTTCGGTCGCGCAGAAAATCAGCAGGTTGAGAAAAGTTTCGGCGAGTTTTCCGACGATTTCGCCGTCCGCGTCCGCGCCTTTGTAATTTGAAATTTTGTCGAGCGTAATCAAAAACGCTTCAAAAGCCGTGTCGTTTTGATGTTCCCGGTGCGCGTCCGTGTATTTGAGAAATTTGCCGACGTTTGCCCTGAGCAATCCGATGTAATCGTCAATCGAAATTTCGGTTTCAATTAAATAAACCGCCGCAATGTTCAAAGAAAGCGGCAATCTTCCGAGTCGGGTGGTGAGTTTTCTTATCTCCGTCAGACGTTCGGCAGATATGTCATCGTGTTTTGCTTCCGAAGTATCATTCAACTTTTGAAAAACAAACAATTCGGCTTCTTCCGGCGAAAACTGCTCGAAATTCACTTCGCGGTCGTTGCCGACGAACAGTTTTTCATTGCAGGCATACAAACAATCGCCTTTGGCGGTTCGGGGAAAATACTGCGAAATTTTGGCGGCTGATTCGAGATTGTCGAAAATTATCAGCCAGTTTTTATTCGCCTTCGCCCAACGCTCGTTTTCTTCGAGATACGCTTTCAGCTTCAAGGCTTTCTGCGCGGGCGTATCTTCGGCAGCAACCGTTTCCAGAAATTCATCCGCCAGCCGCGCCATCTCCGTTTCGATTGCGCCGTCCGTCGCCAGCACATAAAAAACGAAATCGTAATTTTCGATGCGCGCCCGCGCATATTCATTCAGCGTCGTCGTCTTCCCAAGCCCGTGCGTCCCGTGCAGATAAGCCAGATGATGCGCTGTCAGTTCCGCATCAATTCGCGCAAAGACGTTCGACTGCTCGACGAAATAATCATTCTTCTCGCGCGGCAGATTTATCAAACCCTTTGGTTTCGGTTTTGCAGATTTCGATTGCGTTGTTTGGTATTCGAGAATTTTTGTAACAATCTCAACGATTGTTTCCGTGTTCTGAAAAGTTTTGTCGAGCGTTTCCCGAAAAGAATCAAAATCGGCAAAGATTTTCTGCCATTGCTTTTCGTTTTCCGGCGAATAATGAGTCGGCGAATTTTGATTTATTTTAGCGACTTCTTTACTTAAATCTTCGACTTTTTTACTCGAACTGATAACCAGCGCGAGGATTGCTTCGCTCTGCTCATAATTTTGTTTTGAATAAATCAGTATTTCGTTCAGGTAGTTAAGAACCTCGCCCAAAATCCGAAACTGCATACTGGCATACGCCTTTCCGTCCGCCGCGAAATCGGCAATTAAAACTTTTCGTAAGGCTCTGGCAAATTCTTTATGTAACTTGTCGGCAAGTTCAATTTTGACGGATTTGCTTAATGAACATTTGGTTTTAGGATTAAAAGTTTCGATTTTATTGCAAAGCGTTCCGATGATATTTTGCCAGCTTTGCGGAGTTAAGGTTTTGATTTCATCGAGTTTGTCCGCTTGCGCGTGAACGTATTGAACCGACTTTTCGGCGGAAACTTCGTCCAAATTTATGTCGTTTAAAACTAAACCGTAGCCTTCCTGATACTCGCTGCCGATAATCAGGTTTTCCCAGATTTCAAGGTCGGTTTTAGAAAGCGTCAGAAGCGATGCTTTATCTTGTTGGTCGTAAATTTCAGCGGCAAGTTCACCGCAAATCTTGAAAATCGCGTTTCCGATGGCTCTCGTTAAATCCCCGTTTTTGAGAACGTCTTCCTGCGGATGTTTGTCAATTAAATTCGCCTGCAAACAATTAGCGACCAGATTTCCGCCCAAACCGCCGAAGGCTTTTATTCCTTCACCGAGAATTATCGGCGCGGCGGTCGTTGCGCCAGCCGTAAAATAGGCGGCTAAAACTCCGCCTGAAATGGCTAACCCCGAAACTAAAAGTGAAGCGGCTTCTTTGCTATTCATAACAAAAGTGAATAAGTTGTTAAAAAAATTTGGTCGTTTGACGAGCGATAACCCGACACAGGAAAACGACAATTTTCTCAACGCTGAAGAATGTAGATCACTTTCAGCGAGCGGGCGTTTTTTGGAAACTTACGTCGGGTGTCATTTCGCTTCGCTTCATTCTACCCGACGCTATTAAATTTATCGCTTTCAGCGAATTTAAGAATTTTCTATTTCGGGATTTCACTGTTCGTTAGGTTTCTGAAAAAATCAGCCATCCATTGTTCGCCGGTTTTTTCGGGGAAATTATCGTCGTGGCGTTTGACCCATTCGAGCGCGAGAATCAGCGGGACGAAATTGACGGCTCGGTTTTGGAATTTTTCGCTGTTCGTGATTTTTCGCACCACGCCTGAAGGCTTGACGGGCATTTCGACCATTCTGATCGTTTCCGGTAATGGGTTGGAACAATTTTCGGCGGGCGATGTAACCATATATTCGCGGCAGACGACCGGGCGCGTCAGGTGAATTGAACACATTTCATCTTCCAGAAACGGACACGAAACGCCTTCGTAGAAATACTCCATTATGACTTTGTTGCGTTCTTCGGTAGAGAGTTTGAAGCATTCTTCGAGGCGGTCGAACCAGCCGATTTCGGCGAAATGCCGCCAGCCGTCTTCAAAGCGTTTTTTGATTTCCGAACGGCGCGGTTCCGGCATCGCTTCGACCATTTCGGCGATTTTGTAAGTCTCGATTTCCGCCAGCGGCACGGCTTGCCGGCAGCACGCGCCGCAGCCTTTCTGACACGAAATTTTTCCGCCCGCGTTTTCGACCGCCTGCTCGCTCATTCCGACGAACGAACTCGCCATCTGCTCGAAAATCGGCAGCATTCGCTGCGGCTTGACCGGCTTTGCCGGCACGGTCATCTGCAAATCGAGCGGCTGACCGCCGATGTTGACGCGCACGTTTCCCGTTACCCAATCTTCGTTTTCCATAATCATTCAAAAGTTACCGCATCGGTACTGACATTGAAATCCTTCGGGCTTTGCATAATCGTCCCGATGGCGAGAAATTGCAGAGCGAAATTAAATTCGGCATCGGTAATTTTTCCGGCGTTTTTCAGAAACCAAATGGTGCGAATTTCACGCGGGCTGACATTCTGCGTATTTTTGGAAAGAGCTTCCAAAGTGCTTTGCAGAGAACGCGATTTGCCCGCTGCGCCGCGTTCATAAGCCGCGACGATCATCAAATTATCGTCCGCCAGTTTATTGTCGAGCGTGATTTTCAAATCGTTTAAATAAGGCAGCATCGTCGTGGCGACGGCTAACGGATCGCCGCGATTATTGCCGATTTTGGCGAGCGCGACGGCGGCTAAAAACTGTGCCTTTAAATTTTTCGAACTCGCCATTGATTCAAACTGCGCGGCGTTTTTTTTCACCGCTTTCAGGTTTTCGGCGAGCGCACTTGATCCTTTGAATTGACTGATTTTTGAATTGACGGCTTCGACCTGTTTGGTCGTTAAAAACGGGCGCGGATCGTTCTGCGCGATGTGGCGTAGAAATGCTCCCGCGTTTTGTTCGATCTTCGCGGCATCACCGGAAACCGGCGGCGCAGTCGGCGCGGAATCGTTTGAAACGGGCGACGAATTCGTGTCTTTTGTGCCGGTCGGCGAGTCGGACTTTTTCGGTGTCGGCGTTTTATCATCCGTATCTTCGTTTTTCGGCGTTCGCTCTTTCGGCGTGTAAATCGGAATGTCGTCGTCGCCGCCGCTTGCGACTTCCTTTTTATTTTTATTGCCTAAAAGCAAGACCATCGCGCCGATGACGATTAAAATCGCCAAGCCGAAAATCGGCAGCATTATGAAAAATATTTTTGGAATGCCGCCTGAACCGGAATTTGACGCGCTCGACGAAGAAGCGGCGGAAACGGGTGGCACGGCGATGCTCGGTGAATTTGATTCTTCGACGATTGGTGAAGATCGAGTTTCAATTACAGGAGATTGATAAGAATAATCGTTTGCCGATTCGGTTTCGATTTTTATTTCAACCGCGCCGCCGAGATTCAAGCGGTCGCCGTCGTTGACGGCGACCGAACCGTTGAGCGGCGAACCGTTCAGCGTCGTGCCGTTGCTCGAACCCGAATCGGAAACGTAAAATTTACCGGCGTAAAGTTCAAAGCGAATGTGTTCGCGCGAAAGGCGATTGTCGGGAATACACAAATCGTTTTGCGGCTGCCGTCCGATGGTGAAAATCTCATCGCTGACCGCCGCTCGCTTGCGCTCGCCGTATTCGTCGGTGTAGTTGAGCCAGATGGAAGGCATAAGTTTCTGGTTTCTGGTTTCTGGTTTCTGGTTCAAAACTAGAAACCAGAAACCAGAAACCAGAAACTTATTTGGTGTAATACGAAAGCGGCTGTAGGTTCGAGCCAAAGTCTTGCGGGTTT
>CAXTKJ010000015.1:12564-85267 GCA_964244835.1 uncultured Pyrinomonadaceae bacterium | reverse complement strand
GAATTTTAACGGTTCACGCTGAAATATCAAATTTATTTTGTGTGACTGCTTAAGTAGTCGTGCAAAATAGATTTGATGTTCTGAGTCCCGCCTTCAGGCGGCTTCCTGATTTCGCCGCGCTTCGCGGACGAAAAGCCGCCTGAAGGCGGGACTCAGAACAGTTGCTGAAATCTGTAATTTTATTTTGCACGACTGCTTAATAACTCGAAAGATGGAAAAAACGCCGCCTGCCGCGACTGAAAATTCATTGGACGAAATGTTTCCCGTCATCTACGCCGAACTGCGGCGGCTGGCGGAAGTTTATCTGCGGCGCGAGCGCGGCGATCATACTTTGCAGCCGACCGCGCTCGTTCACGAAGCGTATTTGCGCCTGCGAAATCAGCACAATGTTGACTGGCAGAACCGCGAGCAGTTTTTGGGCATCGCGGCGCAGATGATGAGAAGAATTCTGGTCAATCACGCCGAAGCCAAAAACGCGCTCAAACGCGGCGGCGCGAAACAATCGCTCGACGATGTGATAACGGTTTTTTTCGAGCGGCAAAATCTGGATTTACTCGCGCTCGACGAAGCAATGAAGCGTTTAGCCGAAATTGACGAACAGAAAAGCTGCATCGTCGAACTGAAATTTTTCGGCGGCTTAACTAACGAAGAAACCGCGAAACTCATCAATCGTTCAATCGCCACCGTCGAACGCGAATGGACATTTGCGAAGGCTTGGCTGCACCGCGCATTGACTTAAAATTTCAAAATATCATTAAACCGGACTAAAAAAATATGCGTCGGGAATTTGCGCGGGCGGCGGCTGAAGCTCGCTCGAAATTTTTGGTGGTTCGGACTGAATCTACGTTGTGAAATCGCTGACATCAAAACTTTCCGCGTCGCGCAGTTTTTGCACAAAAGCAGTTTCGGGTTTCATCAGTTGCCAAGTTTTTTCTAATTTGCCCGATTGACCTTAAATTTGCCGTAAATACTGCCGCTGAAAATCTTTTTGCCGACTGATGTAAAAACCGTTGCGCGAACTGTTCCTTTGACGAATTTCGCGTCAACTTCGGTGATGACGATTTTTCCCTTGCACGGATATTTTTCCGTTTCCGACTGCGTATCGCCGCAGCCGTAACCTTTTTGCGCGTTGACCCGAAAAAATCCCAAGCCGGTTTGGTCTTCGCCGAGGTCGTAACTACCCGCGCCCTTGCCTTTAAAATTAAAAGTCAAAGTTGCGTCTTTGCCGACGGCTTGGCTGGTTTTGCCGTTCGTTCTCTGCAAGCCGAGTTCGGAAAATCTGATCGCCGTAAAGCCCTTTTCTTTATCGAAATAAGCGAAAGCGTTGCTCGTCATCGCCGTCAGATTCATATCCATACTCTGCTGTTCCATCTTTTTTTGCGCTTCTTCGAGTTGCTGCCGGATGTTCGGCGGCAGATTTTTGGCGGCTTGCGGGCTGACGACGGGAAGTTTCGCGCCGCCATCGAGCTTGGAAACGTATTTCTGATTGACGATTCCGGCGGCGGGCATATTCAGCACGAAAGCCGTCTCGTTTTCGGCGAAATAAATTGTTTGCAGCAAAATTACTTTCGGCAGATTCGGCAGCAAAGGCTGTAAATCAACCGAAATGACCGCGATTTTATCAGCCGGAAGTTTCGCGGGCGCGGAATAAGTCTGCGTCGTCGCGTCAATGCCGACCAGATTTCCGCCTCCCTGCAAAATTTTCCAATTCACCGCTTTGTAAAGATTGTTTTCCGGCGGCAGAATTTCTTCGTCGGGAAACTGCAAATCCGGCGTTTCATCGCCCGGAATCGTGGTGTCGTTATAAACCAAGATTCCGATGCTCAAACGCACATTTTCCTGCGGCTCAAGTAAGTTTTTGTCTATGTTGATAAACAAATTCGCGCCCTTCTGAGCGATGATTTCATCAATCGCCTGTTGACGATTTTTTTGAGCGGAAACGATTTGCGCCAGAAACACCGTCAACAAAAATAATATCGCTGCTTTTTTCATAGTTTTACTCCAATCTTTTTCTCAATCGAAATGAACCGCTGATTTTGAAATTCCCAAACGTGCCGTCGTCGTTGGTTGAAACGCACACGCCGGAAAACTTTCCTTCGACAAAACCCGCGCCCGAAGGATACGAAGTTATTTCAATCGTGCCGCTGCTTGCTTTCAACGCGCCCGCGTTCGGAAATGCGGAACTCGTGATGCTGAAATACGGATTCAGGTCAACATCCGTAATCGTATAAACGCCTTTCGCAAACTTCGGAATCGTGGCGTTAAACGAATATCGGTCGTCGTCCGTTTTGTTTGAACCGGCGGAAAAAAGCAATAATTTATTATCGCCCGCCGCAATCGTACTGCTGTCGCTCTCCTCGTAAAAGGTGTTGGAAAACTGCTTTTTCTGGTTGCCGTTTTCAATCGTCATCGAAAATTTGGTGTTCGTAATCGCGTCTATGTCATTTGTCGAAATGGTTTGATTTGAAATTTTAACAGGCGTTTTTGGCGCAGGTTTTTTGATTGTTTTCTTTTGCGGAAAAACCGCCGAACAAATTGCCGTCAGCAACACGAGCAGTAAAAAAAGTTTCTTCATAATCAAATTTTTCTCCCGTTTTTATTTCCTTTCCTTGTTCGTCAACACGAACGACAGATTATCGGCAAGCGGCGATTCGCCGTTATTGTCCTTGCTCACGTCTTCAAAAAGGCTGAATTCGAGCGTGATTTTGATGCGGCGCGTTCCCGTCGGCACGTCGCCCGTGCGAGTTTTTTCGATCATCGTAACATCGTCCGGGCGATTTGCCGAAGTTATTTTTTCGGTCGTGTCCGCATCTTCGTTGGGACGTTTAATCAAGGATTTATTCGCGTCGTAAAACTCGATTTTTAATCTGCCCGCCGCCGCGCCGCGCACGCCGAACCACGCGCCGGAATTATAGCCGACTTTGCCAATATCAATATCTTTGGCGATTTCCGAAACATCCAAATCCTGCGAAAACGCCTTTGTCGGTGATTCTAATGAAACGCCGGTGTAAAAAAAACTGTCGCCGTAATTCGGCGGCGTAACCTGCCACGCATCGCCCCAACCGCCGTCGTAACGAAATGTTTTCAAATTATCGTCGGCGTTTGTCCAGCCCGCGCTGTTACCCGACTCCGCGCCGCCGTTTTTGATTAAATTCGCGCCGAAAAGTTTCGAATCAACACCCGGTTTCGGAGTATCGGTTGTTCTCGTTTCAACCGTCGGTTTTGTCGAATTCGCGGCAGGCGATTTTTTCTTTTGACCGCAAGCCGTCAGCGTGGAAATTAATCCGATTAAAACTAACATTACTAATTTGTTTTTCATATTTTTTAATTCCTTTTTATTCGTCGGCAGTAAAATTTACGTCAGTAATAACCTCATCCTTTTCTCTGAAAATTTTCTTCATTCACTAACGCAGAATTTTTTGAAAAACTCCCTCAAAAACTTTCGATTTTTTACAAATCGTTTATAATCATTCGGAAAATGCCTGAACCGACGGAAAATCTGACGCAGCTTTTGATTGACGCAAGCAGCGGCGATAAAAATTCGCTCGATGAAATACTGCCGCTCGTTTACGACGAATTGCGAAAAATCGCGCAGAATTATCTGAACCGCGAACGCGGCGATCACACTTTGCAGGCGACTGCGCTCGTTCACGAAGCGTATCTGCGTTTGATTGACCAGCGAAAAGTTGATTGGAAAAACCGTTCGCAGTTTTTCGGACTCGCCGCGCAGATGATGCGGCGCATCTTGGTTAATCACGCCGAAAGCTACAAAGCCGAAAAACGCGGTTCGGGACAAAAACTGCAATTAGACGAAACGGTTGACGTTTCGTTTGAAGAAAATCTTGATTTACTCGCCCTCGACAAAGCATTAAAAAAATTGGAAGAATTCGACGCGCAGAAAAGCAAAATCGTCGAAATGCGCTTTTTCGGCGGCTTGACGATTGAAGAAACGGCGCAGGTTACAGGGAAATCACACGCGACGGTCGAGCGCGAATGGGCATTTGCGAAGGCTTGGCTGTATCGGGAATTGAGTTAGGGATATTTGCCCACGAAACACACGAAAAATACGAAAGTTTTTGAATTCTTATTTCGTATTTTTCGTGTGTTTCGTGGGTAAAAAATAAAAATTGAATACGGAACACTGGCAAAAATTGAATGAACTGTTCGCCGAGTCATTAGAAGTCGCGCCAACTGAACGTGCGGCTTTTGTTGCTTCGATTGAGAATACCGAAATTAAAAACGAACTCGAATCTCTGCTTGCCGCGCACGAATCTTCCAACAAATTCTTAAACAAAAACGCCGTCGAATTGAGCGCGAAAACTTTGCTTGACGACGAACCTGAAAAACTCATCGGCAAAGAAATCGGGCATTTCAAAATCGTCAAAGAAATCGGGCGCGGCGGAATGGGCGCGGTTTATCTGGCTGAAAGAACGGGCGCGGATTTTACGCAGAAAGCCGCTTTGAAACTTATCAAACGCGGAATGGATACGGATTTTATCGTCCAAAGATTCCAGACCGAACGACGAATTTTATCGCGGCTCAATCATCCGTTTATCGCCAAACTTTTGGACGGCGGCACAACGCAAGAAGGCTTGCCGTATTTCGTGATGGAATATGTGAGCGGCGAAAATTTGAGGGATTATTGCCGCAATCTTTCGACCGACGCGAAGCTCAAACTTTTTCGCCAAATTTGTGAAGCCGTCCAATACGCGCATCGAAACCTGGTCGTGCATCGAGATTTGAAACCGTCGAACATTATTATCTGCGAAGACGGAACGCCGAAACTGCTCGATTTCGGTATCGCCAAAGTTCTCGACCCGGAAAACGAAACCGAAAAAACGACGACCGAGTTTCGGCTTTTAACGCCGAAATACGCTTCGCCCGAACAGATTCGCGGCGAAATCGTTGACACGCAATCGGACGTTTATTCGCTTGGCGTTCTGCTCAAAGAAATCCTGTCAGAACCGCCTGCGTCAGCGGGCGCGTTAAACTCGATCAACCCGAATGCCAGGAAAAATCCATCCGCAACGGGCGAATTGAACGCGCAAAATTCGACTGCCGGGAGAAAACCGTCCGCTACCGCCGATGGTGCCGACTTGAACGCCGAACTCAAGACCATCATCAACAAAGCCGCGCACGAAACCGCCGCCAGACGTTACGCTTCAGTCGAGCAATTTTCCGAAGATTTGCGCCGCTACGAAACAGGTTTGCCGATTCTCGCGCAAGCCGACAGCGTTTCGTATCGCGCCCAAAAATTTGTTCTGCGGCATCGTGTCGGGGTATTTGCGGCAAGTTTGGTTTTGCTGACTTTGCTCGGCGGCATTGCGGCGACTTTCTGGCAGTTTCGACGCGCTCAAGGCGAACAGAAAATTGCTCAACAGCGTTTCAACGACGTGCGCGGTTTGGCAAATTCGGTAATTTTCGATTTGCACGACGAAATTCAAAATCTGCCCGGTTCGACCAAGGCGCGAAAATTACTGGTTGAAAAAGCTCTCGAATATTTGGGTAAATTGGAACAAGATGCCGGAAACGATGCCGGATTGCAGCACGAATTGGCGATGGCTTACACGAAAATCGGCGACGTGCAGGGGCAAATTATGGAAGCGAGTCTGCTCGAAACCGACAAAGCCGCGTCGAATTACCGCAAAGCCCTCGAACTCGCCGAAAAATCAGTTGCCAATGATCCGAACAATTATGAATTTCGCCGTGATTTGGCGTTGATTTGTTATCGCTTCGCCGAATTTCAGCGCGGCGGCAGCGATTTGACCGAAACGCTTTTCTTGGAAAATCGCGCGGCGGAAATTTATCGTAAATTGGCGGCGGAAAATCCGACAGATGTGGACGTGCGCCGCCGCATACTGGTGGCGCGAAACGGTTACGCCGAAGTTTTGCGCGAATCGGGCGAACTCGAAAAATCTCTGCCGCTTTACGAGCAAAACTTAAAAGATACGCTCGCCGCACTCAGCGAATTTAACGATGAAATCAGACTAAAACGATTTTCCACTATCGCTTACGGCAGTTACGCCATCGCTTTATTTCAGCACGAAGAAGGCGCAAAAGCCCTCGAATACAATTTAATTTCCAAAGAAATCGGGCAAAAAATCGCGGCGGCTGACCCGAATGACAGCTATGCGTTTGGCGGAGTCGGTAAAGCGTGCGGCGGAATCACGACTTACGCTTCGGCAGTCGGCAGCAACCTTTTAGCCGAATCGAACGCGCTCGAAGGCATTAAAATAATGGAAAAAGTCGCGGCGGACGATGCTGAAAATCTCGAAGCAAAATACGATGTCGCTTCTGGGCAGGACATTTACGCCGATTTTCTGGAAAAAAACAACCGACTTCAAGAAGCCTTCGCGCATCGCCAAAAAGCTCTGGAATTTATCGCGCCGCTCGAAAAAGCCGGAAATAATCCAGACTATTTCATCGCTGAATTCTTTTCGTTTTACAGTAAATCCGCCCGCGCCGCCGCTAAACTCGGCAAACGAGATTTAGCCGAAAATTACACGCAAAAAGCCGAAAATCTAAATTTTCAAATCGAAAAAACAACCGGCGAAGTGCAAAATCTTTATACAAACAATCTCGTCGCGCTCGGCGACGCTTATTACGATTTAGGCGACAAGGAAAAAGCAAAAAGCCGGTATCAGAAAGCGGTCGAAACGTGGCGCGATCTGCAAACGGCGGGCAGACTTTATACGAATCAAACGAAAAATCTCAATGCCGTCGGAGCTAAACTGGCGAAATTATAAACTCTATTCCAAACTTTTCCGTAGTGTAAATCTATGAAAAAAGTTCTGGTTATCGGTTCGAGCGGCGCGGGGAAATCAACTTTTTCGAAAAAACTGGGCGAAAAAACCGGGCTGAAGGTGATTCATCTCGATAAAATTTACTGGCAGCCGAACTGGACTGAGCCGGAAAAAGACGAATGGAAATCTACGCTCGAAAAAGTGATGCGGGAAAACGAGGCGTGGATTATGGACGGCAATTTCAGCGGCACACTCGACGTTCGCGTTCCGGTTTGCGACACGGTAATTTTTCTCGAAATGCCGCCTGCCGTTTGTATCTACCGCGTCCTCAAACGAGTCGCGCTTTCCTATAACAAAACTCGTCCCGATATGGCGGACGGCTGCCGCGAACAATTCGATTGGGAATTTCTCAAATGGATTCGGGATTTTGAAAACCGCTCGAAACCGAAAATCGAAAGGATTTTGAAGGAATACGAAAGCGAAAAAACGATAATTCGTTTGAAATCGAAACGCGAAGTCGCGCGTTTTCTTGATAATTGTTCGCAAAATAATGTGTTAAAATAGCGGCGCAAGGAGATTTTTTATGGGACAAGTTACAATTGAAATACCGCAGAACGTCAACCGCACTTTTCACATTAACGATTCGGAATTCGGCGCACGGCTTTTGCAGAATTTGGAAGAATTCGAGCAAAACGTGAAAACCGAAAGACTTTCGGCAATGATTCCGCCGCGCCGCAACAGTTTGAAGGAAGACGGCGAAGCGGCTTTAGGAATCTGGGCAGACCGCGAAGAATCGGCGGAAGAAATAGCGCGGACGATCCGCGACCGAAACAACGGGAAAATCAAATGAATGAAATCGTTGACACGAATGTTTTTTCAAAAGTTTTCACGAATAATCCGGCAGTCAAAACTTACGTCGAAAATCTGAATGCGGTTATTGATACGACAATTTATATCGAATGTCTGCAAGGCTCGAAATCGAATCAGGAAAAACAGTTAATCAAGAAGTATCTGGATAATTTTCCGCTTTTGCCAATTACTCCAAGAATTTCTGAGTTGGCAATCGAATTGATTGACGCTTATTCAAATTCACACGGATTATTGCTTGCCGATGCGCTGATTGCGGCGACCGCGCTCGAAAATGATTTGACGGTCGTAACCTACAACATAGACGATTTCAAATTTATCGGCGGATTAAAATACTCGAAACCGACAGTTTAATTTTATGTTTTTTATTATCGGAACAAAATACTTCACCTGGGGCAGCGCACAGACGACAACGCCGATTCGCTGCTCTCAATGCAATATCGTCGCGTCTTTTACCGAAAAAACCGGAATGCGTTTTCTGACGCTGTTTGTTATCATTCCGACGATTCTTTTGAGCGGCACGAAAAAATTAATCGAATGCCCGATTGAAGCAGCAGTGCCTGATCGAACGCGCTCAATGCCGTCGTCTGCGCCCGGTTCTCAATCATATCGGGTTGTGTATTCGAGCTTTTGTGCGCCTTGGAAAGTTATTGTTATCAAAAGAAAATGAGTTGGATCGAAGCCAAAGCCGGAATTATTCGAGATGCCGTCAGAACATATTTGTTGAATCCGCGTTATTCGCTCATTCCAACTGCGTAAGTCCTGTTTAAGTAAAATTACGTCGTCGGAGTAGATATTCGGGATAGCCGGAGACAACAGATTCTAGCGCGAATTTATTTATCAGGTATCATATTGCGGCTTTAATTTACTCCAGATTTTTTTGAAACTAATTTTGCCTTTAATCAAATTTTGACGGCAAACTAGACATTTACTGAAAGTTTGATTTACGCTTTTTGCGGCGAAGTCGGCTGATGTGTCGTGCTTACCGCTTGAGAGAAATAATGATTATTAACGCTTATGAAAATATTGAACTTGCTTTTACCGATTATGGGATTACTAACATTTATTTTAGGCTGCGGCGGCAGTAACGCCGAAAAGCCGCAATCCGAATGGCAGAAAGCCAAACCGATCAGCGGCGCGGCGAATCTCGACCATCCGCAGGCGTTGGCGGCTGACGACAAATTCATTTATTTTGTGACGGGCGGAACGGTGGCGAGCCAACAGGAAGGCACGAACAACGTGATGAAAATGCCAATCGGCGGCGGCGAACCGACAATTCTTTTTAAAGGCGGCGAAGCGATTCCCGAAAGTAGTTCCATTGCACTTGATGAAAATTACGTTTATTTCGAGGCGGGCGGCTTGCGTCGCGTTCCGAAGGCGGGCGGCAGTGCGGAAGTTTTGTCGAAATCGGTCAGCGCGTGGGAAATTATCGTGGATAACGAAAATATTTATTTCCTGCCGTTTACCGGCGAAGGCTCGCCGGTGAAACCGATTTATTCGCTGCCGAAAAAAGGCGGCGAACCCAAAGCCCTGACCGAACCGATCAACCGGAACGGCTTGTGCGCGGACGATAAATTTTTATATTGGACGGACGCGGACGGCGTTTTCAAAATGTCGAAAACGGGCGGCAGCATCGAGAAAATTTATTCGACTCCGAACGGCGAAGTTTCTTCCGATTTGCAGATGGACGCGGAAAATTTCTATTTTCTGCAAGGCACATCGAAAAAATCTCTGATGCGTTTGCCGAAAGCGGGCGGCGAAGCGAAACAGGTTGCGGCGGACGTATTTATGGATTTCCGAATCGGCGGCGATGAAATCGTTTTCCGGCGCGGACTCGGTTATGACAGCAAATTCGGAACTAATATGTACGCGCTTTTCAAAGTTCCGAAAACCGGCGGCACCGAAACTGAACTCGACCGCAACGGTTTCGTCGCGTCTTTGATCGTCGGTACGAACAAGGTTTTTACGAGCGATTTGAGTAAGATTTACGCGCTCGACAAATAATCCGCCAATACCGAATCAACACTTTTTACTCGGTGCAAATTTGTCCGACGACGGATTTAATCGCGGAAATTGATTAGGAAAGCAAATTTTACAAATGACAAGTTATATCGGTTGCGGCGGATTGATTTTAATCGCTTTGGCGACTGGTTTATTGTTTGTGCGCCGCAGGAAAACCGACAAACAGGATGACAGCCTGTTCTACTTTTTTCAAATTTTGATTAATTTTTACGACTTTTGTTGATTTTCTTCGGCGATTGAACGCCTTCGATAATTTTCACCATCAAAATTTTATCGCCGCGCACGAGATTGTCCACGACCTTCATATCCGCTTCGCTAACCTTGCCGAAAACCGTGTAGCCGCCGTCGAGATGCGGCTGCGCCGAATGCGTTGCGAACCATTGCGAACCGCCCGTGTCTTTGCCCGACAAAGCCATTCCGACCGCGCCGCGTTCAAAGGCGAGCATATTTATTTCACAGCGAATTGACCAACCCGGACCGCCGTTGCCGTCGCCGCGCGGGTCGCCGTCCTGCATCACGAAATTCGGCACGACGCGGTGAATCGCCAAGCCGTTGAAATAATTCTTTTTCGCTAAATTGATAAAATTATCAACCGTCAAAGGCGCGGCTTCGGGCGCGAATTCAATCGTAAAAGTTCCTTTTTCGGTCGTCAGAATCGCCCGCGCCGCTTTGCGCGAAACGGCGCGAACGTAGTCGGCGTTCGTATTCAAAACTTGTCCGAGTTTTGTTTTCGTCTGCGGATTATAAATTTTCACCGTGCCGACCTGCGCTTCGGCGTTCGGGAAATCTTTTGCCAAATCATTTTGTTTAATTAAATCGGCGGCGTGGCGACGCACGAGATAATCCGGCGCGGCGAGCGCGAGTTTCAGCGAAGAAGCGGCTTGCAGTTTGTCCAATTTCACGAGCGCGGAAAGAATCGCCAGTTGCGCGTCGTCAGCATTTTTATCTTTTTCTAAAGCCTGCGCGAATGCGGTTTTTAATGCTTCGACATTTTCTTTCGTTGCCGTTTGTTCGCCCAAAAGTTCGGCGGCAGTGGCGCGAACGAAAATATCGTTGTAACCAAGAATTCTATTATCTTTCGTAACAATCCGAAATGGTTCGGGTGGCGTTTTCTCTTTATAAGTAACGTATCCGCGC
Source organism: uncultured Pyrinomonadaceae bacterium (assembly GCA_964244835.1). Taxonomy (GTDB): domain Bacteria; phylum Acidobacteriota; class Blastocatellia; order Pyrinomonadales; family Pyrinomonadaceae. The sequence continues at coordinate 74,498 of CAXTKJ010000015.1, read as the reverse complement.
AATGTTTCAGACAGCAAATCGCGGTTGGAATTTGCAGGTGAAGGAAAAAAATCTGATGAATTGATGTCTTTTTTGAAAGCTGCATAAGCTCTTAAAAAATCGGCGACTGCCGGAACAAATTCTGGAGGGTGTGATTCCTGACTTCCGACAGCGATGCCAAAATTGGGCAATGCAAAACTCCGTAAATCTTTTTTCTCGTCAGGCAGTTTGGCAAATTCTGCCAAACCTTGCACAAAACTACTCGACGATTGCCAGGAATTTTTGGGAAAAATCTTTTTAATCTGTGCAGACGTGCCGACAATTGGCTCCGTTTGTAAATAAATTTCCGGCGCGATTTGCACGAAAGCAATTTCAGTTTCCGGCGATTGCATTTGGTCTAAAATACGAAACTCTTTCAAAAACTTAATCGCCTTTTCGTCATTTGTATTCGGCAAAATTCTGCCCAAAGTCGTCGCAATCTCCAACAATTCGCTTTTCTCCGACGGATTCGCCGACTTCGATTTTTTGTAATCAGCTAAAAGCGCGTTGCCGCGCTCCAATAATTTACCGGCGGCTTTTGCATTCTTCAAACTGCCGAGCGAGCGAATCGCCGAGACGCGGACGCGAGAATCTTCGTCGGTCAGCGCGGCTTCGAGCAATGAATCGAACGCGCCCGCGTCTTCCGCCGCGCCCAGAGCGCGGGCGGCGTTGGCGCGAGCCGCCGCGTCGTCGTCAGAAAGCAACATTGCGCGAAGCGGTTCGTTCGCGGTTTTGGCGCGAAGTCTGGACAAAGTGTTGGCGGCATCGGCGCGAATCTTCGGGTCGAGATAAGTTAAAAATTTCGCCGCGACGAATTCGCCTTCTTCCGGTCGGACGCGCAGAACGGCGGTCAAACCGAAACGAATCGCGTCGGCGTTCGGTTTGGAACGTCTGGCTTCTTCATATTCGAGCGCGTCCAAAATCGCTTCGCCTAATAATTTAGATTTTTCGTCTTTGGCGTTCGCCGCCGCGAGTTTTCCGGCGGCTTCGATGGCGCGGGCGCGAAGTCCGCCATCTGTTTTCGTGTCAGACAAAACTTTCAAAAGAGCGTCCGCCGCTTTGATTGATTCGATTTCGCCGAGCGCGAACGCCGCCATCGTTTGAACTTCGCCGGACGAATCCGTTTCCAGTAGATTAACCAGCATCGGAACGGCGCGACTCTCGCCGATGCGTCCGGCGGCAAGCGCGGCGCGGGTGCGAATTTTCGCATCCGTGTTTTTCAGTAAATCTTCCAGAGTTTTATCGAAACGGCGTTCGTCTTCGGCTTTGACGACGCTGACTAAAACGGCAGTCGGAATTTGGGCGAAAAGCGAAAGCGAAAAACAGAGAACGGCGAAACAGGCGGTTAGAAATTTTTTCATTGATTGTATAATTTTTGAATCGGGTTTGCACCAAAAATTTTAGCGAGTTCGGCGTTGAAAGCCAAGTTATTCAAATAAAATCCGTCGAAATAAAAATTCGCGCAAAAGACCTTAAAAAGTTTATAATCAATCGAACAAAATCGAGAGGCACTTCAAATGAAAATTTCACGGATATTGACAGCGGCGTTTTTAACCTGCGCCGCCGGAATCGGTTTTACTTTCGCTCAGGACAATTCAAAAAAAGATAAATCGAAGGATACAAAAGCGGCGGCGAAAGCAATCGAAGTTAAAGCGAATCTTTTGGTTTTGGGGGCGGACGGGAAATTTGCCGACGACGTAAAATTGGAAGACGTAAAAATCTACGAAGACGGCGTGGAACAGAAAATTACCTATTTCGTCAAAAAGCAGAACGCTTTCAACGCCGGTTTAGTCGTGGATAATACCGGCTCGATGCGCTCATTGCTTGATTCGGTCGTTTCGGCGAGCGCGACTTTTGTTTCCAACATCAGAACGCAGGATCAGGTTTTTGTCGTGCGGTTTGTCGGCAGAGATAATATCGAGGTCGTGCAGGAATTGACGGCGGACAAAAGACGTTTGAACGGCGCGGTGTCAAATTTATATGTGCAGGGCGGCGCGTCGGCGATTGTTGACGCACTTTATCTTTCCGTTAGTGAAATTTCCAAAAGTGCCGCCGACAAGTCATCGCGCAACGCATTGATTTTAATCAGCGACGGCGAAGACCGCGACAGTTTTTACAATCAGAAACAACTGTTTGAATTGGTAAGCGGAAGCGATACGCAGATTTTTACAATCGGTTTGGACGGACAATTTTCTGACGCAAAATCAAAAGCGTCGGCAAAAAATTTCATCAATCAACTCGCGCTCGAAACCGGCGGCGCGGCGTTTTTCGTGAACGGTAAAAAAGAAGAACTCGTTGCAGCACTAAAAGGAATTTTGACCGAACTGAATTCGCAATACGTCATTGGCTATACTTCGACCAATCAAAAACGCGATGGCAGCGAAAGAAAATTAACCGTCCAAATCGCCGACGGCGCGAAGGGCGAAAAACGCCAGCCGACGATTCGCGCCGGTTTTGTCGTCCCGAAAGAAAAATAAAATGTTAAAAAATCTAATAAAAATCGCGCTCGTTTTATCTATGATCGCGCCGAATGTTGTCTTCGCGCAGGCGAAACAGAAAATTTCTCTGCTGCTTTTCAACGGCAAAGTTTTCACGGCGGACGCGCAGTTCACAATCGCCGAAGCCGTCGCTGTTGACGGCGAAAAAATTGTCGCGGTTGGAACTTCCGCCGAATTGAAAACGAAGTATCAAGCCGCCAAAGAGATTGATTTAAAAGGCAAACTCGTTACGCCCGGATTTAATGACGCGCACGTCCATTTTTTTCGCGGTGCGTTGTCGCTTTTGACGGTGAATTTGTTGGACGCGAAAACGGTTGACGAGGCGAAACAGCGCGTTGCGGCGAAGGTTAAAGAAACCAAAGCGGGCGAATGGATTATCGGGCGCGGCTGGGATCATACGCTTTGGGGCGGGAAGTTTCCGAATAAAAACGATTTGGATGCGGTCGCGCCGAATAATCCGGTTTTTCTGGTGCGCGTGGACGGGCATATCGGCTGGGTCAATTCCGCCGCGCTCAGGCTGGCGAAGATTGATAACCGGACGAAGAACCCGGAAGGCGGCGAAGTCGAGCGCGACGCGAACGGCGAAGCGACGGGAATTTTGAAGGAAACGGCGCAGGGTTTGATCGGCGATTTGATTCCGCAGCCGACGACGGAACAGCAAATCAAAGGAATGGAACTCGCGCTGAAAATGGCGCGTGAATACGGCATCACGAGCGTTCAGGATAATTCCGGTTACGAGACGACGAAACTTTACCGCGAATTTCTACGACAAAATAAATTAACCGTCCGCGTCGCCGAATGGCAGGATTTTGAAGATTCGGTCGTCGAAATCAAACGTCAGCGCGATGAATTTGCCGCGTTCAAAGACGATGCGAATCGTTTGAAATTAACCGCGCTGAAAGGTTACGTTGACGGCACGCTCGGTTCAAAAACCGCTTCGATGCTCGCGCCGTTCACCGACGACGATAAAAACGTCGGCATTATGCGCCATCCGCCGGAAGAATTGACCAGAATGATCGTCGAACGCGACGCGGCTGGATTTCAGATTGCGCTTCACGCGATTGGCGACAAGGCGAATCGGATGGCTTTGGATGGATTCTTTGCGGCAAAGAAATATCGTGAAGAAAAAGCGCGATATAAATCAGTTAAAAGTGAGGGAAAAGAGGAAGCGAAAACAAGCGGAGTTTATACCGCGCTTACAGTTTACGACGGACAAACTTTGAGACAAGGAGAATTTAAATTCAGCGCGGCTTGGAGTAATTACGATCCTGATAAAAATAACTTGAAGCGACATCGCATCGAACACGCGCAAGTCGTCAATCCGGCTGATTTCAAACGCTTTGAAGAATTGGGAATTATCGCTTCGATGCAGCCGACTCACGCGGTTTCGGATAAGCGTTGGGCGGAATCGAGGCTCGGCGAATATCGCGTTTTGGGCGCGTATGCGTGGCATTTGATGAAATCTTACAACGTCCATATTCCGTTCGGCACGGATTTTCCGGTCGAGGCGATCAATCCTTACGCGACGCTTTACGCCGCCGTTTCAAGGCAGGATGCCGAAGGAATTCCGACTGGCGGTTGGCAGCCGCAGGAACGCCTTTCGATTCAGGACGCGATTCGCTGTCACACCTACGAATCGGCTTACGCGGAATTTGCCGAGAAGGAAAAAGGCGAAATAAAAGTCGGAATGCTCGCCGATTTAGTCGTGCATTCAAAGGATTTGACGACCATTGAACCGAAAGAAATACTGACGACCGCGCCGGTTTATACGATTTTTAACGGGCAGATTATTTATGAGAAAAAGTGAATACGCGATGATTTTTATCGCAAAATTTCACAACTTAAAGAATTTTTTTCATTTACGTCGTGAAAAACCGCATCGAGGCGTGAATTTACTCATCGAGCCGTGAAAAGTTGTATCGAGCGATGAATTTACTCATCGAAGCAGGAATTTGCTCACCGAGCCGTGAATTTACTTACCGAGCTGTGAAAACGCTCACCGAGCTGTGAATTTGCTGACAGAGCCGTGAATTTATCGTCAGAGCCGTGAAAAAGCTGTCAGAGCGTAAAAAGGTTGGCAGGGAACGATACGAATCGCCGTGTTCCGTGCCAACCTTTTTTCTGCGTTTCTAATCGAAATTCGTTTAATTTGAAGAATCAATATGAACGCCGCCGTTCGTGGTTACGATGCGGACGGTCGCGCCGCCGCCGTTGATGTCGCGGCTCAAATTTACGCCGGGTTTCCAATCTTTTTCATCGCGCACAACTTTCAGCGCGGCGATGTCGGTTTTGAAGCCGCCGTTGACGGTTTTGGTTTCAAACCGCGCCGCGTAATTTTCCGGCATTGAAACGTGAACGCCGCCGTTCGTCGTTTCGATGTCCAAACCCGCGCCTTTCCAGCCCGCGCCGTTTAATTCGACGTGCAAACCGCCGTTCGCCGTTCTGCCTTTGACCGCGCCCGCCAGATTATTTAAATGAACGCCGCCGTTCTGCGCTTCAAAATTGATTTCGCCTTCGACGTTGGCGATTGAAATGCCGCCGTTCTGCGTCGTTAAATTCAAGTTGGTATTGCGCGGAACTAAAATCTCATACGAGACCGAATAATTTCTCTCTTCGCCCGCGCCCGTCGCCTGAATCGTGCCGCCGGTTTCGACGCGGACGCTTTTCGCAATCGAATTCGCTTCGGCTTCCGAGTTCGCCCAAGCCTGAACGCAGGCGCGAATCAGCACGTCCGAACGATTTTCGCCCTTGATCGAAATGCCGCCGTTGCGCTTGCCGTCAACATTGACATCGCCCGCCGCGACGGTCGTTTCACGCAAATCGCTCGTCGAAATTTTATCGCCGTTCGACCAGTTATTTGAACAAAATTCGCGGTTGTATTTTTTAGATTTATCCTTTTCCTGTGCCGTCGCCGCCGAAACAGCCGCGCAGAAAATCGCCAGAAGTAAAAAGCCGAAACGTAATTTATTTGAATTTATCATCGCCTGAATGTCTCCCGAATTGTTTTTATTAAGTTTTCGCGTATTGCGTTTTCAAAGGTAAGACACCGCGAGTTCGGGTTTTATGACAAGAAGTTTTTGCGAGGAAATTTTCAAGCGTTTAGAGTTCCGTCTGAAGACGGAACTCTAAACGGCTTTTTAGGAATATAAATTCATCGGGCGCGTCAGCAATTCAATCGGATCGTCAACATTCAAAGCCTCGCGCACGAAAAACGGCTCGCCCGCCGCGACTCCGATCAACGAGCCGAAATAGCGCGAACGATTTTCTAATTCGGCGATGAAATTTTTTCCCGTCAAGCGCGTTTCGAGTTCGTCCGCGCCCGCATTCGGATTGTAGAACTGCGATTTATGAGCGCGAATCGCTTCGGTTTTAGCTTCAACGAATTCAGAAATATCCACGATGAAAGATGGCGTAACGCGCTGGGAAAAAATGTTGTGCGCGACAATCGGCGCAGTAATTCGTTCCTGTCCGAAATCGCCGTCATACTTCTGCATCGAACACAAACGCGCCGCTTCTCGAACTAATTGGACGATGTGATTATGATCGGGATGCGGATCGTCAGCCTGATGCGTCAGAAGAATTTTCGGCTTTAATCTTCTTAAAACTCTGACCAGTTTCGTGCGCGTTTCGTCATTTACCCAAACGTGACCGTCGGGCAGTTCGAGGTTTTCGCGCACGTCGAGCTTCATAATTTCGGCGGCTTCGGCAGCTTCTTCGGCGCGACCTTCGACCGTGCCGCGTGTTCCCATTTCGCCTTTCGTTACGTCCAGCGCGCCGGTTTTATAGCCGAGCGATTTCATTTTCAGAAGCGTTCCGCCGACGGTTAATTCAACGTCGTCCGGGTGCGCGAATACTGCAAGCACGTCAATTTCATTCATAGAAAATAATTTAGCATACTGAAATTCAAACAGGTATCGGGAAACTTTCAATCAGGTTTCGGCGGCGTGTCAAAACTTATGCTGACAAAAAACTACCTTCGGAATAGCTGATAGGTGAAAGCTGAAAACTGATAGATTTGATCCTTCATTTACCTGAAGTTTTTAATCGGCATTTGTTAGTATCAAGTTATGAAATTAACGATTTTAGGTTCGGGAACTTCCGTGCCGCATCCGCAAAGAAGTTCGGCGGGATTTTGGCTGGAAACTAATAAAGGCGCGATTTTGCTCGATTGTTCGGCTTCGGCGGTTCACCGGATGGCGCAGGAAAATCTCGATTGGGCAAACCTCGACGCGATTTGGATTTCGCATTTTCATCTCGATCACGTCGGCGGACTGCTGCCGTTTTTGTTCGGAATGAAATATGCGCCGGAAACGCAAAATCGAACGAAGCCTGTACGGATTTTCGGCGCGAAAGGTTTGCGAAATTTAGTCGAAAAATTCGACGCGGCGAACGATTATGATTTATTAAAACAGCCGTTTCCGTTAGAAATAATCGAAGTTGAACCGCTCGAAAAATTTCAGATTTTAGACACAATCGAAGCTGTTGCAATGGACACGCCGCACACGGCGGAAAGTTTGGCGATCCATTTGAAAATCGGCGATAAAAAAATCGTTTATTCGGCTGACACGGGTTTTACGAAAACAGTCGCGGCGTTCGCTGAGAATGCGGATTTGTTAATTCTGGAATGCTCGTTTTTCCAAAACAAGCCGGTCGAAACGCATCTCGAATTGAAAGATGCGATGTTCATAATTCGTTCCGCCAAGCCGAAACGAGCGATTTTGACGCATCTTTATCCCGAATGGGACGCGGTTAATTTCGACGCGGAAGTGAAAAAGTTTTCGCCGCCCTGTGAAGTTTTTGAAGCGCGGGACGGCGCGAGATTCGACATCTAAATAAACGAACGCCTTTCGGGGAAAACTTGCTGATTCGCGTCCGCTCGGCAATCAGAATTGCTTTTATGGCTGGCAGATTATAGATTATAGTTAAAAGATTTGGGGGAAAACATTATGTCAAAAGATGTGATAAATGTCGGCGGCGAAGAAAGAGTGGTCAGGGAAGACACGGCGAAAGCCTATCGCGGGACGATATGGATTTTAGGCGTGGTCGGAATGGTTTTGATAACGGCACTGATTTTATTCTTCGCCTTTTTCGGAACTTCGATGTTCAATACGACTTTGGAAAGCCCGAAGAAGATCGAAGAGCAGAGACAGCCGGGACAGTAAAAAACTGGTAATGAAAAATGGATAGTGGATAATGAAGAATTCGTTTTTCATTATCCACTATCCATTTTCAATTAAAGATTTATGTTGGTTTTAGGAATCGAAAGTTCGTGTGATGAGACGGCGGCGGCAGTCGTTAAAGACGGCAATGTGATTTTATCATCCGTCATTTCGTCGCAAATCGAACTGCACAAACCGTTCGGCGGTGTCGTGCCGGAACTCGCGGCGCGGGAACATCTGGAAAAAATTGACCCGATTGTGGACGAAGCGTTAGCGAAGGCAAATGTAACTTTGAAAGATATTGATGCCGTCGCGGTTACGCAAGGTCCCGGATTAATCGGCTCTTTGCTGGTCGGCGTATGTTATGCGAAGGCTCTGGCGTTCGGTCTGGACATTCCTTTTATCGGTGTCAATCATATCGAAGGTCATGTTTTCTCGGTCGCGTTTGAAAATCCGCCGATTCGGTTTCCGGCGTTCGCGCTGATCGTTTCCGGCGGACACACTAATCTTTTCTACATTCCCGAAGCCGGACAATACAAAGTCATCGCCCGCACACGCGACGACGCGGCGGGCGAAGCGTTCGATAAAATCGCCAAAATGCTCGGACTCGAATATCCGGGCGGACCCGTCATCGAAAAACTCGCTAAAGAAGGCGACGCGAACAAAATAAAATTTCCGATTGCCAAAATCTCCGACGGGAGACCGGATTTCAGTTTCAGCGGGTTGAAAACGGCGGTTTCGCGTTATGTTCGGGAAAATGAAATCGAAAAAGTCGGCGCGGATAAAATCGTTTCGCAGGAAATCAAGGACATCGCGGCGAGCTTTCAGGCGACGGTTGTTAAATCTTTGATGCGAAACGTCGAAAAACTTGCCGCCGAATACCAGCCGAAAACTTTTATCGTCGCGGGTGGCGTAGCTTGCAATAACGCTCTGCGCGAAGCGGCGGAAACGGTTGGCAAGCGATTAGAAATTCCCGTCTATTTCCCGTCGAAACATCTTTCGACCGACAACGCCGCGATGATCGCCGCCGCCGGATATTTTCATCTTCAGCGCGGCGAAAAATCGAATCTGCGAATGACGGCGGACGTTTCGATGCGCCTGCAAAACCTCGAAAACGAGGACGCGGAATTGAAGCGGAAAAAAGTTCGTTACCGTTTGTAGGAAAATTTTTAACCACATAGGAACATAGGACACATAGAAAATTTAAAATCTATGTGTCCTATGTTCCTATGTGGTTAAAAATTCTTTCAATCCGTCTCGATATGCCCGCCGCTCGGTTCGTTTTCATAGTTTCCGATTTGCTGTAAAAGTTTGCCGATCAATCCCGTCCAGCCGGTTTGATGACTTGCGCCTAAACCGCAGCCTTTGTCGCCGTGAAAATACTCGTAAAATAAAACGTAATCGCGCCAGTGTTCGTCCGTCTGAAATTTTTCGGTCGAGCCGAAAACGGCGCGTCTGCCTTCGGCATCTTTCAGGAAGATGTTGGAAAGCCGTCGGGAAAGTTCCTGCGAAACTTCCCACAGCGACAGCATTTTTTCCGAGCCGGTCGGGAATTCGATTTTGAATTCGTCGCCGTAATAAAAATCGAATTTTTGCAGTGATTCGATCAGCAGAAAATTCATTGGAAACCAGATCGGACCGCGCCAGTTCGAGTTGCCGCCGAACATTCCCGTGTGCGATTCGGCGGGTTCGTAACTGACCGCAAAATTTTCGCCGCCGATCTGGATTTGATACGGGTTGGCTTTGTAATGACGCGAAAGAGCGCGAATGCCGTAATCGGATAAAAATTCGGTTTCCGACAGCATCGTTCGCAAAATTCGGCGCAGACGGTCTTTGTTGACAATCGCCAGGATGTATCGGTCGTCCCTGCCGAGTTCGCCCATCTGCGCGATGTCTTCGGTCAGGTCGGGACGATTTTCAAAAAACCATTCGGTGCGCTTTTTAAATTCCGGCAATTCGTCGAGCCAGCCTTTTTCCAACGTCTCGACCGCAAACAGCGGGATCAAACCGACCATCGAACGTAGCCGAATCGGGATGTTTCGCTCGCTCGGCAGATGCAGAACGTCGTAATAAAAACCGTCGCGCTCGTTCCAGAGTTCGGTTTTCTCCTCGCCGAGATTGTTCATCGCGTCTGAGATATAAACGAAATGCTCGAAAAATTTGCTCGCCACGTCTTCATAAACCCGGTCTTCCTTCGAGAGTTCGAGCGCGATTGCCAGCATATTCAAACAATACATCGCCATCCACGAAGTGCCGTCCGACTGTTCGATAAAACCGCCGTCGGGCAGTTCGGTGTTGCGGTCGAAAACGCCGATGTTGTCTAAGCCGAGAAATCCGCCTTCAAAAACATTGTTGCCTTCCGCGTCTTTGCGATTGACCCACCAGGTGAAATTAAGCAGCAATTTATGAAAAATTTTCTCTAAAAAATCGCGGTCAGCCGTACCGCGCCGCTTGGCTTCGATTTTATAAACCCGGAGAGCCGCCCAAGCGTGAACCGGCGGATTGACATCGCCCAACGCCCATTCGTAAGCCGGAATCTGCCCGTTCGGGTGCATATACCATTCGCGCAAAAATAAAAGCAGTTGACGTTTGGCAAACTCCGAATCAACGACCGCCAGCGCGACGCAGTGAAAAGCCAAATCCCACGCCGCATACCAAGGGTATTCCCATTTATCCGGCATCGAGATCACATCGTCGTTATACAGATGTTTCCAATTTTTATTTCTGCCGTCCTTTCTCTGCACGGGCGGCGGCGGAAATTTATCGTCGCCGTCGAGCCACGATTTGACGACGTAATGATAATACTGTTTCGACCAGAGCATTCCCGCCAATGCCTGCCGCATCACATTCGTCTCGTCAGGACTTGAATTATTTGGAATGATTTCCGCGTAGAATTCGTTCGCTTCTTTGATTCTTTCCTGAAAAACGCTTTCGCAGTCGCTGATAAATTCATCGTGATGTTCAAAAGATTTAGCAGTCTGCTCGCGGCTGAACCGCAGATAAATCGTTTCCGAAGATTGCGGCGCGATATTAAAAACGTGATGCGCGGCGGCTTTCGTTCCGGTCTGCTGCGGATTGATGGCGTGTTCGTCGCCTTTTATAACATAATCGTTGATGCCGTCTTTGGCGTATTTGGAATCGTTTGCGCCGCCGAAAAGTTTTTGATAATTCGTCTCGTTTTCCGTGAATAAAAGGTTTGAAGAACCTTCGCAGGTGAGAATATAATCGCCCGTTTTTTCTTCCGACAGATGAATCGCCGCCAAATTCTCCGCCGCGCTTTTCACTTCGCGCATCGTCGGCTTTTCGGCTTTGTCATACCACGACCAGCGATTGCGAAACCAGACGGTCGGCAAAATGTGCAGCGGCGCGGCTTCGTTTCCGCGATTGTGCGCCGTGATTTTTATGCAGATGTCGTCCGCGTCGGCTTTGGCGTATTCGATGAAAACGTCGAAGTATTCGTCTTCATCGAAAACGCCCGTGTCCATCAATTCGTATTCGGGCTGCGATTTGTCGCGCTTGGCATTTTCCTCGTAAATCTTTTGATAAGGAAACGCGGCTTGCGGGTATTTGTAGAGATATTTCTGGTAAGAATGCGTCGGCGTGTTGTCGAGATAAAAATAATATTCCTTAACGTCTTCGCCGTGACTGCCCGTGTTGCCGCCGAGTCCGAACAACCGTTCTTTCAAAACCGAATCTTTGCCGTTCCACAGCGAAACCGCAAAACAGACGCGCTGTTTCTTATCGCAAATCCCGGCGATGCCGTCTTCGTTCCAGCGAAACGCTTTTTGATGCGCCTGTTCAAACGGAAAATAATCCCACGCCGAACCATCCGCCGAATAATCCTCGCGCACCGTTCCCCAGGCGCGTTCGGAAACGTAACAGCCCCATTTTTTCCAATCCTTTTCCTGCCGCCGTGTTTCGTCAAGGCGTTTTTCTTCTGCGTTCAAATTGTTAAATATCCTCGGTTTTATTTTAAAACATCGCCGGCAATAATTTACAACAGTATTGCTGTTTTTCGATATTAACAATTCTGCAAAATTTCGGCGCGTATTTCTATTTGCCGCCGCCAATTACTTTACGGCGCGACCTTTTTCCTGCCTTTGATAAAGAAAATCCCTGCCACAACCGCGATCAGAAATCCGAGCAAGAACAACAAAACCGCCGGAATCAATCCGAGCGCGGCTTCGTCGAAACTAACCCGATTATTCGTCATCGAAGGCAGAAGCATACAGACGATTCCCACGATAATCCCCAAAAGCATCAGCAAAATCCCGATTACAATACCCGCAATTTTCATAATTAATTTTTCTCCTATGATTTTTAGACGTTTCTTCCGGTTTCATCCTGATAAGACAAAGCGCAGAAAAACATTTCTCGTGTTAGCTGAAAAGTTACCTGTAATTTTTAGTCATAACTATACATCAACTTCACTGAACGGCGAAAAAAAAACTTTACATTTATCCATCAATCGAATTCATTGTTCGGGCATTATTTATATTTTGATCATTGAAACGATGTGAAAACTAGCAAAATCGTCGTTTATACCCGCCAAACTACCTGAATGGAACCACGCTGCCAAAGTCGAAAGCCACACGCCGCCGACACCGAAGAAACCTCCAACGACTTAGACGGCAGTTTTGAATTATTAAAGGTGTTGTCGTAAGACAATGATTTATGGCTTCGTTCAGTTTTGAGCGAAGCCTTTTTCTTTAGTTAGATTTAGACAACGAAACCTTTTGTTAAATTTTTTATTGTTTTCTGTATAAATCTGACGAAATGTTTTATTATTCTCTAAAATTCAAATCTCAATTCGTCTGCTAACGCAAAAATAGGAGTCCGAAAATGAAATCAAACATCAATTACAAGAAGTTCTTTCAATCAATCGTTCTGATTCGACAGACTAAAATTTACCTATTTGCATTTATTCTTTTGTTTGGAGTAAATGAGAAAATACTTGCTCAAACGAGTGACTTTACAACCATTAACTTTCCCGGTTCTGTTGAGACCATTGCAATGGGAGTAAACAACGCAGGTGATGTTGTCGGAATTTATTACTCTGACTCCAGTACAGCTCACGGATTCAGATTAAACAACGGCATTTTTACGGCTATTAACTTCCCTGGTGCTTCTGATACTTACGCAACAGGAATAAATAGTGCAGGTGATATTGCTGGAGACTATTCTGATGGCAACACAACTCGCGGTTATAAGTTAAGTAATGGTGTTTTTACGGTTTTTAGTGCGCCAAGTGCTGTTAATACTCTCGTTGAGGGGATAAACGACTCAGGCGAAATTGTAGGGACTTATAGTGATGGCAGCAAAGATCACGGATTTAAGTTGAAGAACGGTATTTTTACAATTATTGACTTTCCTGGTTCTAACTCTACTTCCGTAAATGGAATAAACAACGCAGGCGACATTGTAGGGACTTATTTAATGAATGGTATCCCTACCATAGAGCGCGGATTTAAGTTAAGCAATGGCGTTTTTACGGTTATCAACTTCCCCGGTTCTTTTTATACTTATGCCCGTGGGATAAACAGCGCAGGCGACATTGTAGGAGGTTACTTCGACACTTTAGGTAAATGCTTCAAGCTAAACAACGGCATATTTACAACCATTAATGTTCCTGATTGTGGCTCTGCCAGTGGAATAAACGATGTAGGTGATATTGTGGGAGATTATGATGATTTTGGGTTCAAGTTAACGGCTGGTCCACAAGTTACAAGCGTTCAGAGAACTTATTCTGGCGTTTTTCTCAAAGGGTTTAATCAAAATAATAGTTTTGACGTGCGGATTGATTGGAAAGGCTCTCCCGGACAAGTGCGCTTTCAGATTAACGATAATCCGCCATTTGAGATTGCGGGTGATGTAGCGGGAGTGATTCATCCTTTCAAAATGAATGAAGATTTTCCGTTCAGAGATTCGCCTTCGATGATAAAAATCACTCCGATCAACGGCGAAGGAATAACCGGCATCACCAAAACGGAAGAAATTTATGTGTTTGATTATCCGACGTGGCTGCAAACCGCCGTTCAAATAAATCCTTCCGCAATAACTTTTACTACTCAGCCAGGAGAAGTGCGGGCGAATTTTAATGTTATTTTTCCAAATCCCGAATTTAGGGCATTAGCTCGTTTCCCTGAGTCTGTTCCGTTTATTGGCGGCGACCTGGGTATTAGTAGAGCGCAGGGAAGATTTAACGGATTCGCGTCCAGCTTGGGAACCGGAAATTTAACGCTCGCTGGAGAAACTAAATTTAAGGGTTTGGGACAAGAACTCAGCGGATCCACCAGCGGCAGCGGCAATTTTCTTTTGAATCAAAACGGTCTTTCTGTATCTAGTGCCACTTTTAACTTGGGTTTGGAAGGCACTGTCAGCAAAGAGGTCAGTTTAATAACCGCCATCCCAGCATTGGCTCCTTTCAGACGTTTTCCGGCAGTTAGACGATTTACCGACACAACCAGATTGCGCGGCGAATTGAAACCGTCGGTCAACTTTTCGGCGACTTGGAAGCAAGACCCGGCAACTCGTGATCTCGTCTTCAACGAAGGCACGGGAACCGTCGGACTGGCAATGCGGGCAGTTCTGAACAGCAGAATAAATGACCGTATCAGGTTTCAAGGCTGGGTATCAGGCGGCGGCGACATTACCGTCGGAACACCTTCACCGTTTGTGCGTAATCTTAATCTAAACCTTGAAGCCGGCGCACAACTCAACATAGATTACCTGTTCGGGGGAACGGAACTTCGCGGAACGATTGACTATCAATGTTCTTACGCACCGGGAACAGGTGAAGCGAATTGTTCTTCAAACTCTCTGGCTAATTCTTTTGGAGTGGATAATAGGTTTAGCCCAAAATTAAAATTGATTCGACCGCATTACGAACGATTTAGCAATTATGAATCTTTTAGAATTACTCACAAAACCGATGATGAGCAAAAAGATGTTTCAACGTCGCTGATTCCTTCGGTTGATGGAACAATCGTCAGTAATGTTTTCGCGGGTGCAGAACCAACTGTTCTGCCCGTCGGAAACAACGGCAAATTATTATTGTGGGTGCGGCAGAATCCGAATTTACCTGTTCTACAATCAACCGAAATCGCCTGGTCTTATTATGACGGAACAAATTGGAGCGCACCGGCGATAATCACGACCGATACCCGCGCCGAATTCTCGCCTGTTGCCGGTGTTGACGCGAATGGGAAGATTGTCGCGGCGTGGCTGAAAATCAAAACTCCGGCATTTAACATTCCCGTTCCGACGCTTGATGATTTGCCGCTTTATTACAAACAAGTCGAAGTCGTCAGCGCGGTTTTCGACCCGACAACGCGCACTTGGAGTTCTGAAACTTCGTTGACAAACGATACAGCGTTGGACACGAGTTTGCGATTGGCAAAAGATAACAACGGCAATCTACTGTTGACGTGGCAGTCGAATCCGAACGGCGAATTCACCGCCGACAGCGCGAATCCGGCGACTTTGAAATACAGTTTTTGGAATGGTTCTAATTGGAACGCGCCCGCCGTAGTTGCAGCTAATCTCTCAAACGTCAGCGAACACGCCGTTGCCTTGAAAGGCAATAATGCTTTTATCGTTTTGCCTTATGACCCGGATATAAACATCAGCAACGATAGCAAACTGCTCGTTTATAATTGGAACGGAAGTTCCTGGAATCAAGGAATCGTCTTTGCCGGAGACAATGTTGATAATAGTTTGCCGAATGCTGTTTATGACACGACCGGTAAAAGACAAATAATCTGGTTAAAAGGCGGAAATTTAGTTCAGGCAAACTTAACCAACCCGACTCCACAAATCGTTCGCCAAGGAAGCGAATCCGCTGCTTTCTACAATATTCGTTTGCTAAATAACACGCGAGATAATTTGACTTTGATCTGGCAGGAAGTCGTTGATAATAATCCGGCAAATATCTTTGCGAAGTTTTATGATCCGGCTTCCGGCACTTGGAGTGCTGACCGCCGCTTGAATCAGGACGAATGGCAGTCGAAGGATGTCAACGGCTATTACGATATCCGGGGAAATTTGCATTTGGCATATCTCGCCACCCAAATTTTGCGAGTCACTCAAACCGTAACGATTAACGGGCAAACTTATCAAATCCCGAATGTCCCTCAAAACGGTCAAACCGATTTGCGACTATTAACCGTCAATCAGGCAAAATCCGCCTTCGATTTCGACGGCGACGGCAAGGCTGATATTTCGGTGTTTCGCCCGGATAACGGCACGTGGTATTTACTGCAATCGCAGGCGGGTTTTACCGGCTTGGCATTCGGTTTGGGAACGGACAAACTCGCGCCCGCCGATTACGACGGCGACGGTAAAACCGACATTGCGGTCGTGCGTAACGGCATCTGGTATTTGCAGCGAAGCACTCTCGGATTCACCGGCATTCAATTCGGCGACGGCAATGACGTTCCCGTTCCGGCGGATTACGACGGCGACGGAAAAGCCGAGTTAGCGGTGTTCCGACCGTCAAACGGTTACTGGTATCTGCTGAATCTGACGACTAATCAATTTACCGCGACACCGTTCGGTCAGAACGGGGACAAACCCGTAGCAGCCGATTACGATGGCGACGGGAAGGCTGATATTGCCGTTAATCGCAATGGCAACTGGTATATTCAACGCAGCCAATTAGGATTTACCGGCGTTTTGTTCGGTGATTCAAATGACAAAACCGTTCCGGCTGATTACGACGGCGACGGGAAAGCTGACATCGCGGTTTTCCGACCGTCGAATGGAACGTGGTATTTATTGCAAAGTCAGGCTGGGTTCACAGGTATAGCGTTCGGATTGGGAACGGATATTCCGGTCGCGGCAGATTACGACGGCGACGGGAAAGCCGATGTCGCGGTGGTCAGAAACGGTAATTGGTATCTGAATCGCTCGACGCAGGGTTTTACGGGCATTCTGTTCGGGACTTCAACCGATAAACCGATTCCCAACGCTTTTGTCAGATAATTTTACTTGAAGTTATCAATGGAAAACCGCTGGTCTCGAAAGATCGGCGGTTTTTATTTGCCGACTGAACTGACGAAACCTTTTTCAAACATCAGGCGCATCACCCAGGGTTTCGAGGCATCCTGATTGTATTCGATTCTTTTTAAAACGCCGCCCAAAAATAACTCGCTTTCGGGCAGATTGTTCAATGGTTTTTGGTCGTCGAAAACGACGTAATCGAACGAGTGAATCGCCGTGCCTTCCTGGTTGGTTGCGGTTACGCGCAGGGCGCGGTCGTTGTCGGCGACGCGGCAGATGTAATTGACGCGCTTCTGACAATCATTTACAAATTGGCGCGGCGGCAGAACCAACTCTTTGCCGTTAAATTCGCTTGCCGCGTCGTCCAATTCTCTCCAGAGCGCGTCATTGTCCGCCGGAACATTCGCGCTCTGCACCGCCAGAATTTTTCCGGCGAGCGCGTAGAGACGCAGGTAACGCAGTTGGGCGAGCTGTTTTTTATCGTTGTCGGTTTTTAATTTACCCAGATAAAGCGCGGCGACTCCGGCGGCTTTCGTCCAATCTTCCGCCTGTAAATTATCGGTTAAAACTTTCCATTCTGCGTCGGAAATAACGGCGGCAGTCGGCGTTGGAGATTTGACGGTTTTAACGGGCGCGTTCGGTTTTTGAGCCAAACAAAATGCGCTGAGAAAATTTAATAATGTGATGAAAAAAATTATCCTTTTCATATAAGTTTCTGGTAGTGAATTAAAAATAATGCCTGGTAAATTGACAAATTAAGTTGGCGCGTTCAGAGTTACGCCTTCAGGCGTGATTGTTCCGCGCCGCTCACGCCTGAAGGCGTAACTCTGAACACCTTCAATACACCTAACCACTAGCTGAAGCTGGCGGCAATTAATAGAATCATTCTCATCGAACGCTGACCGAAACTTCCTTTTTGCCGCACGGCATTTCAAAGATTACTGTGAAAACGCCGCGCTTTTGGCTGATTGATTTGACGGTGAACAGGGCGCGTTTCGTTTGCCCGCCGATTTCCGAATCGAAAGCCGTTTCGACATCCGCCGGACTGCTCGAAACGGCTTTGATGTCTGTAACCACGCCCTCGCCGACGAGTTCGGCAATCAACGCCAGAATGCCGCCGTCGCCGATGATCGAAGCAGTTTCCTGATTGACGAGAATTTTGCACGGCGCAATCGGTTCGGGTTCGACGGCGGCGACCACGACGCGCGGGCGGCTTTCACCGCCATTTTCCGAAGGCTTTTTCACCGGCTTGATTTCGGCTTTCGGAACGGTGATGATGATGGTCTCGAAAATGGATTTTTGAGCGGTTTCGGGATTGGATGTTGCAGGCGTTTCTTTCGGCTCATCCGTTTTCGGTTCGGGCTTGATTTCCGTCGGCTCAGGTTTTGTTTCAGCCGGTTCTGATTTAGGTTCAGCCGGTTCGGTTTTCGTTTCTTCCGTTTTGGTTGATTCAACTTTGGTTTCAACCGGCGCGGGTTCAGCGGGTTTTGTTTCCGAAGGCGTTGTTTCCATCGGCAGCGCGGCAGGCTCTTCCTTTTTTATTTCGGTCGGCTGTGGTTCTTCAATTTTCGGCTCTTCCGTTTTCGGCGTTTCAACTTTTGGCGTTTCGGTTTTTATTTCTTCCGGTCTCGACTCTTCGATTTTCATTTCGAGGGTCGGTGTGGATTCGATCTTCGCCGGTGTCGTTTCGGCTGAAACTGTTTCAGTTTTCGTTGGTGTCGTTTCGGTCGGTGCGACTTCCGTCGGCGGTTTGGTTACGACGGTCGGCGAAGGCGGAAACTGCTGCGTAACGATTGAAAAACTGTCGTTGACTTTTTGAGTTTCCGCCTTTGGTTCAGGATCGGATTTCGGCTCGACGATTTTCGTTTCCGGCGCGGTTGTCGGTTCGGTCGTTTGTTCAGTCGTTTGCTCGGTCGGCGTTTCGGTTTGGACGGTGATTTCAGCCGTCGGCGAAGCCGGTTTCGCACCGATTTTCGTTTCCAAGCCGTCCGTATTACCGTTGACGCGCTGATAAATTGACTGCACGACGCTGTATTTGACCAGGCTCGGTTCGCCATTTACATAACTTTTAATGTATGCGTCGAGCGCGTCTTTTAATTTATCATCCGATTCGAGAACCGTTCCCAAACGCCACTGCGAATCGCGCCACCAGGAACTTTTCGCGGGCAGAATGCTGACCGCGCGTTTCAAACGAATCGCGGCATCGGCGGGTTTGCCCGATTGAAACAAAGCCCAACCCGCAAGGTCTTCGATTCTGCCGCGCACGACGTTCGATAAAGTTTGCTTTGATACTTCGGGGACGAGAATGATTTCGCCGCGTGCGTTCGCCAGTTGACGGCTGTCGTAAAGCTCATCCGCCAAAACCGCCGCCGCCGGATTTGCCACGTTCAAACCGTTTTCGACACCGCCGACCGCCGCCTTCGTCAATTCCAAAACCTTCGGCAGATTAGATTTTTTATTCAGCATAATTCCGGCGGCGAAAAGCTGCCGGTGCATTTTCATTTTATCGTCGCCTTTGATAAATTCGTCCGCCCTGGCGTTGATCGTTTCGTCGTTCGGATCGGCATTAACTTTCTGATAAAAATCGAGCAGAGCTTTCAGTTTGTCGGCGTTTTCGGGATTGTCCGCCGCTGTCGGCTCGAAAATACTGGCGCGGCGTTCGGCTGATAATAATTCGATAAAACTTTTCGCTTCGCCTGAGACGCGACCGCCGAGATTCGTTTCGATTGCGCCGTCTTTCATCGTAAAACTTTTCGCCAAACCTTCGGCGGCTTCGCGGTAAAATCCCGACTGCATGCGAGCGGCGGCGAGTTCGTATTCGAGCGTCGGAAAATTGCCGTACTGCCGCGCCGTCAGCAAAGTTTTCTCCGCGTCGAGCGGACGTTTTTGAACGATCAACCCACGCGCCAAGGCGATATGCGCCCAGGTGTAGCGCGGCTCGACCGCGACCGCGTGTTCCGCCATTTCAACGGCTTTCGCGCCGTCGTTGTGCGCCGCATACCAATACGCCGCGCCGACCAGCAGCAGCAGATTGTTCGGGTTCGCTTCAAACGCTTTGCCCATTTCCGTTTCGGCTTCCGATTTTTTTTCCTCGTCGAACAGCGCGAGAGTCAATCCGGTTCGCGCCGCTTCGTCCGTTTCATTGTTCGCCAAAATTTCACGATAGAGCGTGACGGCGTCGGCGGGTTTGCCGACGGCGCGCTGCATTTCCGCTAAGTTGCGCTTGACGGCGATCAAATCCGGCGCGAGTTCGAGAGCTTTTTTGTAAGCGACAACCGAATTTTCGAGATTGAAATTGAGCCGTTCGGCGAGTCCGAGCGTTTGATAAGCGGCAGGCGCATCAGGCGCGAGCGCGAGTGATTTTTCCGCCAGCCGTTTGGCTTCCGCCGCGTTTTCCAATCGCAGATAAAATCCGGCGAGCGCGAGCGTCTGGACGGCGTTGCCTTCGACTTTCGCTTCGACGATTTGAGCCGTTTCAATCGCCGCCGCCGTCTGCCCGCGCAGAAAAAGACTGTTGGGAATCTGTGATAAAACTCCGGTAAAAAGTTTGTCGGAAACGGGCGGCAGCGCGTCATTGACCGCCTGCTTGAAAAGTTCGATACCGTCGTTCGTTTCGCCCGCCTGCATTTTTTCATCGGCGAGCGCGGCGAGCGTACTGACGAGCAGTTCGGAAACGCGGTTTAATTCCTTCGATTTCGGAAAGTCTGCCGCGAATTTCCGCAGTGCGTTGACGCGCTCCGCTTTATCTTCAATCGCAACGGCGGCTTCCAACGCTTCTTTTTCTTTTACAAGATTTTGCGCCGCCAAATTATTTTTTCGCGGCGCACGCGGACGTTTTTTTTGCGCGAAAGCCGCTGTTTGCGACAATAAAATCAACAAAAATAAAAAGGCGAGTTTCTTCATAAAAATAAAACGATTCCGGTAAATTTATTTGATAATCTGAAAATAATATCACGAAATTGCAATTCTCACGGCGCGGTTCTATTCTCGAATCTATGAACGAACTCGACGAAGTTTGGTCGCAAAAATTAAACGACGCTCTGACAAAAGCGCAAACCGCCGGGCGCGGCGACGTTGCCGACTACCTTGCGCTTCGCAACACCAACGACAATTTACGCCAAACCAGCATCAAATGGCTGTTCGATTCATTGCTCGAAATCGCATCTTTCGCCAATCGAAACGGCAATGCCGTCGTCATCGAAACGAACAATCAACATCAATTCAAACTCGGAAATTCAACGCTTTCCGGCGCGTCAATCAGTTTGCGTCAAGGAGTTCGATGTCTGACTGCCGAAGCGGGTTGGACGCGCCTGCCCGCCGACGGTTTTATGCGCGGAGGCGCACTGGCACTCGGTCGCCTCACGCATTTCGGTATTTCCAAACACAACGTCGAGCTTTTTTTAGTTTTGCAGAACAATGTGCCGAACTGGTTTTCGTCTGATAAAAACGGCAAACGCGAACCGTTTGATTCGAGACATTTGAACGAGCATTTCCAGATATTTTTAGGCTAGACGAGTAAAAAGAGGAAAACATTTTGTCGGAAAAAATCTACCGCGATTCGGTTCACAATATCATTCGGCTGAAAACCGATTCGCCCGAAGGCAAACTGCTGGCGCGGCTCGTTGACGCGGCGGAATTTCAGCGTCTGCGCCGCATCAAGCAACTCGGACTCGCGCTTTTTGCATATCAGGCGGCGGAACATTCGCGCTTTACGCACAGTTTGGGTGCGCTGCATTTGGCGACGCGGACACTCGAAAAACTCAAATTAACATATAAAATTTCCAGTGAGACGCAGACCGCCATTCGCTGCGCCGCGCTGCTGCACGACATCGGACACGGCGCGTTTTCGCACGTCATCGAAACGATTCTCAAATTTCATCACGAACAATTTACCATCGAAGCCGTGCTTTCAAACGAAACCGAAGTCGGACAAATTTTGAAGGAATTTTCGAGCGATTTGCCGGAAAACGTCGCGGCGGTCATTCGCGGCGATTTTCGCCCGATGGCTCTGGCGCAGTTGGTTTCGTCGCAGTTGGACGTTGACCGGATGGATTATTTATTGCGCGACAGTTTGATGACCGGCGCGAAATACGGCATTTACGATTTGGAATGGATTATCAAATCGCTCGAAATTGACGAGGAAAACGACCGTCTTTACGTCGCGGCTCGCGGCATCTATGCCGTCGAAGATTATTTGCAGGCGCGTTATTATATGTTCCGGCAGGTTTATTTTCACCGCACGCTGCGTGCGGCGGAAGCGATTTTAAAAGCTCTTTTGCGCCGCGCCTTACAGCTTTTCGCTGACGGAAAAACCGTCTGGTTCGCCCAACACACGCCGTTTGAAAAAATCTTGAAAGGCGAGCGATTATCTTTAAAAGAACATCTCGCGCTCGACGATTCGGACGTGATGTTTCATATCAAACAATGGCAGAAATCGGACGACGCGATTTTATCCGATCTGGCGCAGAGATTTTTAAATCGCCGCCTGTTCAAAGTTTTCGATCTCGATATGCCTGAACCCGAACGACAGGAATTTCTCGATAAAGCGAGAAAATTAGTCGAACGCGCCGGTTTCGATCCTGATTATTATTTCATCGAAGATTTAGCGGGCGACGTGCCGTATTATTTCTACACGAAAGAGCGCAGCGACCCGAAAAATATGATCTATGTCGAAGAAGGCTTTTCGCACCCGCAAATCAAGGAAATTTCCGAAGTCAGCGCAGCCGTGCGCGGTCTGCAAAAAGGCTTCCAAATCCACCGCGTCTGCTTTCCGCCCGAATTAAAACCGGAAATGGCGAAACTTTATCACCGCTGAAAATTAGCTTTTCAATAATTTCTGTTCGATATTTTCTTCCGCTTTGAGCCGTTGATATTCGCGTTCCAATTCGTCAAACGATTCGGAAAAATCCGTCAGCGTCGTTTGGATATTAAAGGTTTCCGCCGCGTGAATGATATTGTCGGCATTCGGTAAATTCAAATTTTCCTCAACAGGCGAAACTTCCCGCAAAGCGCGAATCGCCTGACGACTTAAAAGTGCTTCGCGTAATTGCTCGAAACTCATTTCGGTTTCGTCCAACTGCGACAAAAAATTATGCTTTTCAGATAAAAATTTTTCAGGAAATCCAACTTCCGTGTAATTTGCCAATTTCTGACGAACTTTATTTATTTCCTGTTTTGTATTCTTAATCGTTACCAACCCGTTCTCAATTTCGTACTCGTTCAACTGATTCCAACCGACAAGGTACGGCGAAACTCCGTTTTGTAATCGCACGAGTTCGATTTTTTGTTTTTGTAATTCATAACGCGCAAACTGACTAATAACGATTTCACGAGCCTTGATGAGTTTTGGTTTTACGTCAGTTAGCTGACGACCGGGATTTTCATTAATTCGATAAAGAATTAAATCAATTTGTTTTTCTCGCCTGTCTAAATCCGAAAGACGATTATCAATCAATTTTAGTTTTGATAAAAAATTTTCCGTGTTTTTCAGTCTTTTGATATTCAGTCTTTTGAAATACCATTTTTCCAGCAAAAATAAAGTTGAAAAAGACGCTGACAGTCCGAAGAACAAAACAAGAAAAAAATAACTATCACGAAGGTATGCAAGATTTGAAAAACTCCAATCGGCAGCCGCAAACACCAGAATAATCGTAAAAATCAGTGAACAAATAATTTTTACAAATCCTGAACGAATCAAATTATAAAGCGGCAAAGTACTATCGGAAGGTTTGTTAAATTCTATGCCCGGTGATTCTATTCCGCAATTCAGACAAAACTCATCATTTTGTTTGACATAAAATCCACATTTGACACATTCAGTGAGCATAATTTTTTAGTTTGGAAAACAATTTTTGCACAAAAGTTCAGCAATTTGAAATAGAATTTCTACCAGTTTTTGTTTCCCGCAAATTATTCTAAAATTAAAGATAATCTGAAATTTGAAATCTGGAATCTGGAATTGGAAAATGCACATCACAAAAATTGAACTCGAAGATATTAAATCTCATAAAGAAGCGACGTTTGAATTTGAGCGCGGGACAACGGCGATCACGGGAGCGAACGGCGCGGGAAAGACGACGATTATTGAAGCGGTCGCGTGGACTTTGTTCGATTTGCTCGATTATAAAAAAGACGATTTCGTGCGGCGCGGTGCGAGAAAAGGCGTGGTCAACGTAACTTTTGAAAGCGGTTTGGACGAACGGCAGTATCGCGTTTACCGGGACACGGGAACAGGTTATTACGTTTATGACATCGCTCTGAAAAATCGCATTGCCGATAAAAAGGAAGAAGTTACGCGCTTTTTGTGGCAGCATTTGGGCGTGGAAGCAGGAACAGATTTAGAATCGCTTTTTCGCCGCGCCATCGGCGTTCCGCAAGGGACTTTCACGGCGATTTTCCTCGAAACCGCCGCCGAACGGAAAAAGGCTTTCGACAAACTTTTAAAGGTCGAAGAATATCGTCAGGGCGCGGAAAAACTGCGCGAGACGGCGCGTTATATTGATTTGCAGATTACGAACGCAAGGGAAAAAATCGCCCGCGCCGAAGGCGAATTGGCGCGGTTTGAGACGGTCGAAGCCGAGCATCGAACTTATCAAACGCAATCTGCCGAATTAACTGCGAAGCTCGGCGACATTGAAAAAGAAATCATTGAGAAAAGCGCGTCGGTGAAAAGTTTCGACGAAATCGAAAAGCGCGTCAACGAATTAAAATCTGCGTTTGAAAAGCTGAACACGGAAAAAATCCGCGCCGAAATCACGCTTGAACAAAAGCTGAATGAATTTAGTCAGGCGAAAGCGGCGGCGGAAAAAATTAAACTCGTGCAAAGGGATTACGAAACGCACATCGCGGCGTTAGGCAAATTAAAAGAACTCGAACGCGAACGCGGCGAACGCGAGAAATTAAATGCCGAAAAAACGAAAATCGAAACGGCGAGCGTCAACGTCAAAGCCGAGCAGAAACGCTTTCAGGAAAATCTCGAAAAGTCTTTGAACGCGCGGCTGGAATCGGAAACTTTACAGCCGAAAATCGTTGAGCAGGAAACGCTGGAAAAGCAGATCGAGATTTTGAGAAATTCGCTGGCGAACGCGAAAGCGAAAGAAAATTTAATCAAAAGTCTGGAAGACAAAGTAAGTCGTCTGCGCGAAAGTTATAAAACGAACCAGACACAAATCAAGGAAACCGAAACGAAAAGCGCGGCGGCGGGCGATGTCGAACAACTGCAAAAACGCGATGCCGACATCACAAACAAAGTGGCGCGACTGCGGGCGCGGCTCGAACACGACGAGCAGTTTCAGGCGACGGTCAAAGACGGTTTGTGTCCGATTTTGTCGCAGAAATGTTTGAACTTAAAAGTCGGTGAAACTCTGGATACTTTCTTAAAAAGTCAGTTCGTCGAATTGAGATCGGAAATCGGCGCGTATGAAAAAGCGCGGATTGAAAACGCCGTCGCTTTGAAAAATTCACGCGATGCGGAAAAATCTCTGGCGACGCTTTCGACCTTGAAAAACCGCGAGCGTGAAATCGCTGAAGAAGGGAAACGGCTCAGGGAAGAAAAGGAGAATCTGGAAAAAAGCGCGGCGGATTACACCGCATCGCAGACGGCTCTGACGGAAATCGAGACGAAATTAAAAGCGTTGGAAAATCCGAAAGGAAAAGTTCAAATGCTGGCGGCGGAAGCGAAACGCGAAACGGATTTTCGGGGAAAATTGACGGAAATCGAAAAGAACCTCGAACGACTCGAAAATGATCGTGGAATCACGCTCGAAAAACTGGAAAGCTATAAAGATTTGGACGCGAATTGGGCGCGATATTCGGGCGACCGCGACGCGACGATGAACGCGCACCGTGAATTTTTGACGAATGAGAATCTCGCCAAATTATTGCCCGAACGCGAACGAATTTACGGCGAAGCGGAAAGGGAAATCGCCGCACTGCGCGAAAATTCGACAAAAGCGCAGATTGATTTTGAAACGGCAAACCGTGATTATGAACGCGACCGGCATTCGGCGGAACGCTACGCGCTGGCGGACGCGGAAAAACGACAGACGGAAACGCGTACAAATTTGGAAAACGTCAGCCGGCGTGAGGCGCAGTTGGCGGCGGAATTGAATCATTTGCAGGAAATTCGTCAATCAATGCAGGCGGAATTTCAGGAAAAAGACCGTCTGGAAAAAGTCGGCGAAGCCACGCAATTTATCCGCGAAACATTAAAGGAAGCCGCGCCGCGCGTCGCCAAAAATTACGTTTTTCTCGTTTCCGTCGAAGCCAACCAGATGTTCCGCGAAATCTCCGGCAACGCCGAACGCACCCTGAAATGGACGGAAGATTACGGCATCGTGCTGGAAGAAAACGGCTACGACCGCCCGTTTATCAACCTGTCCGGCGGCGAACAAATGGCGGCGGCTTTGTCGGTTCGGCTCGCTTTATTAAAACAATTATCCGATGTCCGTCTGGCATTTTTCGACGAACCGACGACGAATATGGACGCAGAACGCCGCGAAAGATTAGCCGAACAAATTAGCCATATTACGCGCAAACGCACCTTCGATCAGCTTTTCGTCATCTCGCACGATGATACTTTTGAGGAATATGTGGACAATGTTGTTTCGGTTCAGGCGAATGAAAATGAAATGACGAGTTAGAAATTGGAGAAGTTTTGGAGGTGGATTTTCAAGAAATGCAAATGCTGTTTGGTTTGTCTTCCAACCTATTGGAGATTATGGAAATAAATTGAATCAGCATTAAAATCATAATCCCAACTAAACAAAACCAGTCAAAATAAACTGAAATTTTTAACCAGTAATCGTACGGGAAATTAGCTTTCATCTCAAGAATTCCGTACTTAAATTTAAATGAATGCCAGAACGGATAAACAGCGACTGCTAAGGAAAAAAGGCAAATGACACAAGAAAGAGCTAACGGTTTCAAAAAGGTTGCGATGATATAAATGCTCAAGCAAACCGCTATCAAAAAATACCAGCAATTCACGGTTTGATAAAAATTAGGTCCGTCTGCGGAGAATCTTGTCGGTGGAGGGGGTCGAAAAACTCCATAGAAAAATCCTTCCTCAAAACCGCTTACCTTTCCCCAAATGAATAAGCACAAACCAAGTAAAATCCAAGCAAAAGCGGCTAATGTAATTCTTATTGATTCTTTACTTTCCATTCGATTAATCGCCTGTCATCGTTTCCGCCGGACGGTTTGAGTATTCTTTCCACGTTTGCGGATGGCTGCCGTCGTCTAATCTGACCATCGAAATCGCGCCCGGACTTGGGCAGACCAACGCGCATAAATTACAGCCGACGCATTCGAGTTCGTCAACGACGGGGAATTTATTCGCGTCAAAATCGAAACATTGATGCGCGCCGTCTTCGCAGGCGACGTAGCAGAGATTGCACTTGATACAATGCTCGTTGTTGACGCGGGCGACGACTTTGTAATTTAAGTCGAGATTTCCCCAATCGGTTACGCGGCTAACGCTTTTGCCGACGATTTCATTGACTGACGCGAAACCTTTTTCGTCGAGGTAATTGTTCAAACCGTCAATCATATCTTCGACGATTCGATAGCCGTAGTGCATAACCGCCGTGCAAACCTGAACATTTCCTGCGCCCAAAAGTAAAAATTCCACCGCGTCGCGCCAAGTGTTGATGCCGCCGATTCCCGAAATCGGAATGTTAAATTCCGCATCACGCGCCAATTCCGAAACCATATTCAGCGCAATCGGTTTAACGGCGGTTCCGCAGTAGCCGCCGTGCGCCGCCATTCCGTTGACGTTCGGATACGGAATCATCGTGTCAATGTCCACGCCCATCACGGAATTTATCGTATTTATCAGCGAAACCGCGTCCGCGCCGCCCTTCTGCGCCGCACGTCCCGGCGGAACGATGTGCGTAACATTCGGCGTTAATTTGACGATCACGGGCAGATTTGAAACTTCCTTGACCCATTCCGTGACCATACAGGTATATTCAGGAACTTGCCCCATCGCCGCGCCCATTCCGCGCTCCGACATTCCGTGCGGACAGCCGAAATTCAGTTCGAAACCGTCCGCGCCCGTGTCCTGAGATTTTTTCACGATCTCGTGCCAAGCCTCGCGCTTCGACTCGACCATCAAGGACACGATCACCGCGTGATTCGGATATTTCTTTTTGCACTCGTAAATTTCCTTCAAATTCACGTCGAGCGAACGGTCGGTAATCAACTCGATATTATTCAACCCGATCATCCGCAGCGCACCGCTGTCAAGAGCAGCCAGCCGCGAAGAAACATTAACAATCGGCTCGCCCAAAGTCTTCCAAACCGCGCCGCCCCAACCCGCATCAAACGCCCGCTCGACCATCGAACCCATATTCGTCGGCGGCGCGGAAGCCAGCCAAAACGGATTCGGCGATTTGATGCCCGCGAAATTTACGCTTAAATCTGCCATAAGTTTTTACCTGATTTTGAAACGACTTCGATACAAAAAACGATAAAGCCAGATAGAAGCCAGAATAATGAATAATGCCTGAAGAGTAGAATAATCCGTTTCTTTGGAACTGTCAGCAACCAATTCGCAGTAAATAGGTTGCGAATTTGCTGCATCAAATTTCGATTGTGAAATTGAAACATTTTCATCAAAAGTTTTAATTGTTTTGTTTGCTCTGTTAAGTTTGACTCCTCTGCTTAGAAGTCTCTTGATTTCTGGCAGATTTTCAAGTGAGCGAAAATCCTTGTATCGGATTTCTCCGACATCATTTAGCTTTAACAGAAAAACGCCTTTTTCGTTTTCAATTCTTTTATGCGAACCCATCACGCAGGAAAATATTTCAGCATATTTAAGAGGGAGTTTGTCGCCGGATTTTACCAAATTGCCATCTTTAGTTTTTACGTTTCCCGCTATAAATTTTTCGACAACAATTTCTCCTTCACCGTAAGTTCCGTCTTCTCCAAATCTTTCCGAAATATCTTTCAATGTTCCGACAATAATCAAATCATTATCTCTAACAGCCTCGTCTAAAGTAACAATCGCTAATTTTGCAAAAGCATTGTATGAAAAAGTTAGAACAGTCAAACAAGCGATTAATAAATTTTTCATAGATTCACCTTATAAGTTTTATATGATTAGACACTTAAACAATCAAAATGTTCCGCAGAATTTCAGTTTTATTCTTAGTTTAATCAAACCGTTTCAAGTTTTTCCTTCAAAGCCCGCAAAAATTCTTCGTTGTTCAAAATATCGTTTTCGATGCTCTGCACTTCGCGCGAATCGTTTTCCATAATGCGCCGCAGTTCGTTGTTGATCTGCGTTTGATACGGCGCGGCGTTCGGCGATTCGGCGCGTTGGCGGAAATATTCGACGACCACCTCATCTAAATAAATTGACACTTTTACCTTGTTCGCGTTTTTCAGTTTTTCAGCCCAGGGCGAACGGCGGACTTTATACGTTCCGGGCTTCATCACTTCATCTTCCGTTAAACCCTGCGCGAGTTCCGCCTGATATTCTTCTTCCGTTACCGTATAGGTTAAATTTTTAGCTTTTTTGTTCATCGTAAATCTTTGTTTGCTTCGCGTTTGCCTTTCTTGCTGAAATGATTCGGATTTTCTCGTTTCTCGTAGTATATGCGACGAAAATTAACCTCGTTTCGGAAATTCCGATAAGCTGATAACGAATTTCGTCTTCTGAATTCAGATCATCAAAAAGCTCGACGGCGTTTTCATCGAAGAACGCGAACGCGGCTTCCTCAAAACTCACACCGTGTTTTCGTTCGTTTGATTCCGCTTTTTCTTTGTCCCATTCAAATTCCATTTTCAATTATACCGACGTATCTACACATATCAAGAATTTCACAAAGCACCGGCAAGTTTAACCTGTTCGCCCGACAACCTAAAATGAATTCCGCCAGCGGCGATTTTCCCCATTTGCGAAGCGTCAACGGCTTCTGCGCCGCCGTTGACGCAATCGCCGCCGGCGAAGATTTTCGGGTTGGAGGTCTGCATCAAATCGTTGATGACGACGCGACCTTTTTCGTCTGTGGTGATGCCGATTGATTGGAAAAATCCGGTTTGCTTGCGCTGTCCGATAGCTTTGAGAATAATGTCGCACGGCACGTCGAAAATTTGATTGACCGCGCCGGTTTTTTCGCAGCGCAGGTTGAGGCGCGAGCCGTTTTCGCCCGCCGTGATCGCAATCGGCGCGGCTTGCCAGACGAATTCCACGCCGTCTTTTTTGGCTAATTCGTATTCGTATTGATACGCCGAAATATCTTTTTCCGTGCGCCGGTAAATCATTAAAACCCGTTCCGCACCGAGTCGTTTCGCCTGCGTTACGGCATCAATCGCCGTGTTGCCCGCGCCGATGACGGCGACGATCTTGCCGGTCGGGACGGATTGCCAATCGCGTGTTTTGATCCGTTCGATGTATTCGAGCGCGTCGTACACGCCTTCGATATTTTCGTCCAGAATGTTTAATTGATTGGTCGCGCCCAAACCGACGGCGAGAAAAATCGCGTCGTGAGAGAAGTCAGAACCATCTGCGTTAGCGGATGGGTGAATGTCGGGATTGGTGTCGTTCGATTTTACGCTGAGTTGTATTTTGCCGGAACTCAACCCATCCGCTAACGCAGATGGTTCTGACACGGCGACGATCTCGCAATTTAGCTTGAATTCCACGCCCAAATCCGCAACTAAATTTACTTCGTCAAGCGAATCTTTCTGCGACATTTTGTATTCCGCCATCCCGTAAGTGTCGAGTCCGCCCGCCAAAGATTTTTTTTCATAAACGGTAACGGCGTAACCGAGCCGAGCCAGATAAGTCGCGCACGACAAACCCGCCGGACCCGAACCGATGATGCCGACGCTTTTGCCGTTCGGTTCGCCTTTTTCAAAGATTCGCCTGCCGCTCTGCATCGCGTAATCGGTCGCGTAACGCTGCAATCTGCCGATTTCAATCGGCTTTTTGACCAGAGTTTTTTCGACACACGCGCCTTCGCATAAAACTTCGACCGGGCAAACTCTCGCGCAAGACGCGCCAATCGGATTCGCGTCGAAAATCACCCGCGCCGAACCAAGCAGATTTCCCGACGCGATTTTCTTGATAAACGAAGGTACGTCAATATGCGTCGGACAGGCGTGTGTACAGGGCGCGTCGTAACAATACAAACACCGGTTCGCTTCCAGAA
The DNA here is from genome assembly GCA_964244835.1 of uncultured Pyrinomonadaceae bacterium. GTDB lineage: Bacteria > Acidobacteriota > Blastocatellia > Pyrinomonadales > Pyrinomonadaceae. Next base: position 43,664 of record CAXTKJ010000015.1, on the reverse strand, counting down.
TCGCTTCGGCTTGATTCAACGGCGGATTTATTTCGGCAAAATTGCGTTCGATTTGTTCGTTGGAAAGTTCGGTCATAATTTTTGATTCAACCACATAGAAACATAGAATAACTGCAAATGTTTTGAAAGAACGACTAAACAATCGCTTTCTTCTGACTCGTTTTAGCGTCTATGTGAACTATGTTTCTATGTGGTTGAAAATTCCTAAAGCTCCGCATCAACTTCAATTTCGATTAACATTTCCGCGTCAATCAATTTTGAAACTTCAACCATCGTCGTCGCGGGCATAATCTCGCGGAAAAATTCACCGTGCGCTCGCCCGTATTCTTCCCAACGCGAAATGTCGGTAACGAACATTCTGGTTCGGACGACGTTTTCCAGATTTGCGCCCAACGCCTGCAAAGCCAGTTCGATGTTTTTTATCGTCTGAACGGTTTGCGCGTAAGCGTCGCCGATGCCGACGACGCTGCTGTTTTCGTCGGTCGCCGTTGTTCCTGTAACATAAATCCGCGAACCGACTTTAACCGCCCGCGAATAGCCGACAACCTTTTCCCATTTCGCACCCGACGAATAGTTTTCTCGTTCCTGCATCACTTTATTTTGACGAAATATGTGCCGTCGAATTTATAGCTGATAAATTTATTGGTAACGCGCCCGTTCGGAAATTTCGCGTCTTCGATGACGACGGGAAATTTAAAAGTGTTCGTTTTTTTATCGAAGGTGAAAAGTTTGATCGGTCGTTCGGGACGGTCAACGACCGAGAAAAAATTGTAGCCGAAACCAATTGAATCCGTCAGACCCGACGACGTTTTGATGAGCTTGACCGCTTCGTCGAGTGCGCTGCCACTGATCTTAAAAAGGCGCAGGTTTTGAAAAGAATCCTGCGTCGAGCCGACCGCGTTGCTGCCAGCCAGATAAATCGCGCCGGATTTTGAATTGACGGTGAAAACGTCGTAAACGAAACTGCCCGAATCGCCTTCCGTCAAATCGCGGCTGCTCGAATAAACCTTGCCGTCCGCGCTTTTGTATTGATAAACCGTCTCGAAAAAGTGCATCGTTCCGCCGTCCATCCGATCCCACGAATAAACGCGAAACTTGCCGTCTTCCGATGTCGCAATCGAAACATCTTCCGTCAATTTGCTGAATTTATATTTCAGAGTCGGCGCGGACTTCGTGTATTGCAGAATTTTACTCTTGAAATCCTCGTTCGCTTTTTCGAGCAAATCCGAATCATTGTTGCCCGAATATTGCGAATTAGCGTTGATTTTGCCGTATAATTCAACGAGTTCTTTTTCAATCGCTTCGGGAGTTTGCGCGAAGGCACACACCGAAAAAACGAGCATCATCAGCCAAACGAAATTGCATTTAATCAATCTTTTCATATTTTAATCCGCCACGATTTGCCCGTAAGCGTCCGGTCGGCGGTCGCGGAAAAATTGCCAGGTGTTTCGCACTTCACGAATCATATCCATATTCAAATCCGCGACGATAAGTTCGTCCTGGTCGCGTGTGCCGACGGCGAGCATTTGTCCGCGCGGGTCGCAGAAATAGCTTTGACCGTAGAATTCGCCGATGTTCCACGGTGCTTCCGTGCCGACGCGGTTGATTGCGCCGACGAAATAGCCGTTGGCGACGGCGTGCGCGGGTTGTTCGAGTTTCCAGAGATATTCCGAAAGTCCGGCAACTGTCGCCGACGGATTAAAGATAATTTCCGCGCCGTTTAAGCCCAAACAGCGCGCGCCTTCGGGAAAATGGCGGTCGTAGCAGATGTAAACGCCGATGCGCGCAAACGCCGTGTCGAAACACGGATAGCCGAGATTGCCCGGACGAAAATAAAATTTCTCCCAAAATCCCGGCGCGACGTGCGGAATATGCGTCTTGCGATATTTGCCGAGATATTTCCCGTCGGCATCAATCACTGCCGCCGTGTTGTAATAAACGCCCGAAATTTCCTCTTCATAAATCGGCACGATCAAAACCATTCCGTGTTCTTTGGCGACCGACTGCATCATCTGAACGGTTTTGCCGTCAGGAACTTTCTCGACCGCATCATACCAGCGCGTCTGCTGTTCGGCGCAAAAATACGGCGTGGTAAAAATCTCCTGAAAACAAAGCATCTGCACGCCTTGTTTCGCTGCGTCTTCGACCATTTTCATTTGGTGTTCGATGTTTTGCTTTTTAATTTCCTCAATCGGCGCGTCGGTCGGCGCGACGTTGTGCGCTTGAATCAAGCCGCATTTGATTATTCTTGACATAAATTTTCCTCTTTAGAATTATCGCAGAAAAACGAAGATTTGAGTTGGCGGAAAGTCGTTTTGACGGCTGAAAAATCCGCAAACAAAAACCGATTAACTATATGAAACCACAGTTAATCGGTTTTTAGAAATTGTTTTTAAGATTCAATCGTTTTTCGCGTCCGTTTCAATCGGCACGACTTGCACGGTCGCGTCGCGGACTTCGCGGAGGAAGCGGTTGATGATCGAGCCGCGCCAGAAAATTTCCCAGCGCGAACGCGCCGATTGACCGAAAATGACGTGCGTGATCGAGTGTTCTTTGGCGAATTTGATGAGTTCGTCGGCGACGTTTTCGCCTTTCAGATGGACGATTTGTGCGCTTAATTCGTTTGCCAATTCCAGATTTTCTTCGAGCGCGAGAGCCGCTTCCGGTTTGATGCGATTCGGAGCTTCGTTCGGCGTTTCGACATAGACGGCGAACCAGTCGGTCGCCAATTTTCCGGCGATGCGCGAGGCAAGCCGCAAAAGTTTTTTGCCGCTGCCGCGACTCGCCAGACAAACCATCACTTTTTCGGGAATGACGGCTTGTTTCAAACCTTCGCGCTCGCGGTAATCGTGATTCTGCACCGATTGATGATCGGCGACTTGGCGCAAGGATAATTCGCGCAAGGCGGCGAGATTTCCTTTGCGGAAGAAATTATTCAGCGACTGTTCGATTTTTTCGATACCGTAGATTTTCCCTTGCCTTAACCTCGTTCGCAAAGTATCAACTGAAACGTCAATGTTGAGAACTTCGTCAGCGCGTTTCAGAAAGCAGTCGGGAATCGTTTCGCGCACCCGAACGCCGGTCGTGCGGGCGACGACATCGTTTAACGATTCGAGATGCTGGACGTTGAAGGCAGTTACGACGCTGATGCCGGCGGCGAGAATGTCTCTGACATCTTCGTAACGCTTGGCGTTTTTGGAAGTCGGCGCGTTGGTGTGCGCGAGTTCGTCCACGATGACGACTTCCGGGCGGCGTTCGATAATCGCGTCCAAATCCATCTCTTCAAGCGTTACGCCTTTATACGGAATTTTCCTTTTCGGCACGATTTCGAGGTCGCCGATCATCGCCGCCGTTTCCGCGCGTCCGTGCGTTTCGACTGCGCCGATGACAATATCAATGCCTTGTTTGCGAAGTGCCTGCGCGTCTTCCAGCATCTGATAAGTCTTGCCGACACCTGCCGCCGCGCCGACGTAAATCCGCAATTTCGCCTGTTCGCTTTCTTTAACCATCGCCAAAAGCGATTCGGGCGAAGGTTTCGATTTGCGCTTAACGTCGGGCGTTTCTGTGATAAATGTATCTACAAACATAATTTTAGTTTCTGGTTTCTAGTTTCTGGTTTCTAGTTTTCCGGCTCAAGATTAGATTTATTCTTCAACCAGAAACCTAGAAACCAGAAACTAGAAACCTCATTTCACCATTGTCAAATGTTCCAAAATCGAGCCGAGCGCGAGCGTCGGGAAAAAGCTCAAGCCGCCGACGATTAACGCCGTGCCGATGACTAAAATTCCGAATAAAAAGCCGTCGGTCGGCAGCGTTCCGCGTGTCGTCGCATATCGGCGTTGTTTGGCGAACGCTCCGGCGAGTGCCAACGCCGGAATCGCTAGTGCAAATCTTCCGGCGAGCATCGCTAATGTCAGCGTCAAATTATAAAACGGATTGTTCGCGCTCAAACCGGCAAAGTTCTGACCGTTGTTGGCGAAGGCGGAAGTGTAGGCGAACAGAATTGAAGTAAATCCGTGAACGCCGTCGTTGGTCGTCAAACCGGCGAGTCCGGCTTCAGTCGTTACGGCAATCGCCGTCAAAATCAGAATCACGCACGGCGCGACGAGCGTGTAAATCATAATCAGCTTGATCTCGCCCGTGCCGATTTTTTTGCCCAAGTATTCGGGCGTTCTGCCGACCATCAAACCGGCGATGAACAGCCCGACGAGCGCGGTCATCAGAAAACTGTAAAATCCCGTGCCGAGTCCGCCGTAGATGATTTCGCCGAGCAGCATATTGAACAGCAAAACGCCGCTGCCCAGAGGCGTAAAACTGTCGTGCATCGAATTATACGAGCCGGTCGCTCCGTTTGATGTTACAACCGCCGTCAAGACCGAACCGCCGACACCGAAGCGCGTTTCCTTGCCTTCCAGATTGCCAGTTTTTTCAATCGTCGTGCCGTTTTCGAGCAGCGGATTGGCGTGTTTCTCAGCCGTTTCGCAAAAGAAAAGTCCGGCGACGAACAAAATCGTCATCGTCCAGAAAATCGTCCAGCCTTGCCGTTGATTGCCGATCATCCGCCCGAAAACATTCGTCAAACCGGCAGGCAGAATAACGACGGCGAGCATTTCTACGAAATTCGTCAGCGGTGTCGGGTTTTCAAACGGATGCGCTCCGTTGACGTTGAAAAATCCGCCGCCGTTCGTGCCGAGATTTTTGATGAATTCGAGAACGGCGACCGGACCTTGCGCGACGGTCTGAGTTGCGCCTCCGAGTGTCGAAATTTGCGTGTAAGCTGAAAAATTAACGGGAACGCCCTGCCAAATTAAAAACAGGCTGCCGATAATTGAAAGCGGTAACAGAACGCGAAAAGTTCCGCGCACCAGATCAACCCAGAAGCTGCCGAGTTTGTCGGTTTCCGTCCGCGTCAATCCGCGAATAAAAGCGATGCCGACTGCCAAACCGCCTGCGCCGGCGAGAAAATTCTGCACGGTCAAGCCGACGATTTGCGACGAATAACTCATCGTCGTTTCGCCGCCGTAAGACTGCCAAGTCGTCGTCGTCACAAACGAAACCGCCGTGTTCAACGCCAAATCAAGCGTCATCGGAGTCGTCAAAAATTCCGCCGTTAAATTATAAAACGGCAGCAGCGACTGTATCAGCAAATGCAGAAACAGAATCAACGCGCCAACTAAACTAAAGGTAACGAACGAGGTCGCGTATTCGCGCCACGTCATCTCGCAGTTCGCGTCAACGCGGGTGATTTTGTAAATAAATCGCTCAAGCGGATTGCAAATAAAATCTAAAAAAGTCGGCTGTGCTTCAAAAACTCGCGTCAGATACGCGCCGACGGGTTTGACCAACAAAACCACCACGACGATAAATGTCGCAAACTGCACAACCGACCAATTATTGCTGTCCATAATTTCGTGAAAAGTGAAAAGTGAAAAGTGAAAAGTCGGTTTCATCGTTAACTTTTCACTTTTAGTTTTTCACTGACCAAAAGGCGGACTTTGACCGCCGAAAAAGATTGCCAGCACGAACGACAGGGAAGAGACGTTGCCGATCTGTCCGCGAATGGCTGTTTCGCAGTTCGATTCGATGTATTTTCCCGTCATTCTCAGTTTCATTTTTCTACTTTGCCAACGGTTTGGTTTTATCCAATTCCAGATTCATTTTCAAAACATTAACGCGCGGCTCGCCTAAAAATCCGAGCTGCCTGCCTTCAGTGTAATTGGCGACGATTTTTCGCACGTCCGTTTCGCTCATTTTGCGTTCCTTCGCCACCCGCGGAACTTGAAATTCGGCGGCATCAGGCGAAATATGCGGGTCTAAGCCCGAACCGGAAGTCGTTACGAGATCAGCCGGAACTTGTTTGCCGGGATTTTCCGCGCTCAAAGTTTCGGTGTCGGTTTTCACGCGGTCAATCAATTTCTGCGAAGTCGGTCCCAAATTTGAACCGCTCGACGCACCCGCGTCGTAACCGTTACCGGCGGCTGACGGACGCGAATGGAAATATCCCGCGCTCGTAAAATTTTGCCCGATAAGTTCCGAACCGATGACTTCGCCACCCGCGTTTTTAATCAACGAGCCGTTCGCCTGATGCGGAAAAATCAACTGTCCAACGCCCCAAACTGCCAGCGGATAACCGATGCCGAGCGCAACCGTCAAAACTAAAATCATTAAAGCCGATGTTACTAAGTCTTTCATATTTTTGTTTTGAGTCCCGCCTTTAGGCGGCTTCTGCGCGATTATCACGCAATGCCGCCTAAAGGCAGGACTCAGAACTTTAGGCTAATCCTAAAGCCGTAATAATTACGTCAATAATCTTGATGCCGATAAACGGCGCGATTAAACCGCCTAAACCGTAAATTAGCAAATTTCTCTGCAATAGCGACGATGCCGACATCGCCCGATATTTTACGCCGCGCAGAGCGAGCGGAATCAAGCCGATAATGACCAGCGCGTTGAAAATCACGGCTGATAAAATCGCCGACTGCGGCGTTTTCAGAGCCATAATGTTGAGTGCGTTCAAAACCGGAAACGTCGCCGCGAACATCGCCGGAATGATGGCGAAATACTTAGCGACATCGTTCGCAATCGAAAACGTCGTCAACGCGCCGCGTGTCATCAGAAGCTGTTTGCCGATTTCGACGACTTCGATCAATTTCGTCGGGTCGGAATCCAAATCCACCATATTTCCGGCTTCTTTAGCAGCCTGCGTTCCCGTGTTCATTGCCACACCGACATCGGCTTGCGCCAATGCGGGCGCGTCGTTCGTGCCGTCGCCGGTCATCGCCACGAGTTTTCCCTCGGCTTGCTCGCGTTTTATTAACGCCATTTTGTCTTCGGGCGTAGCTTCGGCTAAAAAGTCGTCAACGCCCGCTTCACGAGCGATGGACGCGGCGGTCAAAGGATTATCGCCCGTAATCATCACGGTTTTGATGCCCATCGCGCGAAGTTGATTGAAGCGTTCCTTCATTCCGCCTTTCACAATGTCCTTCAAATAAATCACGCCGAGCGGTTTGTGATTATCGGCGACAACCAAAGGCGTTCCGCCCGCGTTAGCAATTTTGGCGACGATTTCGCGGAGTTCGGCGGGCGATTGTGTGCCGCCCGCAATAACGTATTTTTCAATCGCGTCCACCGCGCCTTTGCGGATTTCGCGTCCGTCGAGATTTACGCCCGACATTCTCGTCTGCGCCGTGAACGGAATAAATTCGGCTTTACTATTGGAAAGTTCGCCGATTTCGCGCCCGCGCAAACCGTATTTTTCCTTTGCCAAAACGACAATCGAACGACCTTCGGGCGTTTCGTCAGCGAGCGAAGATAATTGCGCCGCGTCCGCCAAAGTTTCGGCGGAAACGCCTTGCAGGGCGATAAATTCCGATGCCTGACGATTTCCCAACGTGATCGTGCCGGTTTTATCAAGCAAAAGCGTATTGACATCGCCCGCCGCTTCGACGGCGCGACCGCTCATCGCCAGCACATTATGCTGAATCAGCCTGTCCATTCCCGCGATGCCGATTGCCGAAAGCAGTCCGCCAATCGTCGTCGGAATCAAACAAACCAACAGCGAAATCAACACGAAAACCGTCTGCGCCGCGCCCGAATACATCGCAAACGGCTGTAAAGTAACGACCGCCAGCAAAAAGATAATCGTCAAACCCGCGAGCAAAATGTTGAGCGCGATTTCGTTCGGCGTTTTCTGACGCGACGCGCCTTCGACGAGCGCGATCATTCGATCAATAAAAGTCTCGCCCGGATTCGATGAAATACGAACCTTTATCCAATCCGACAAAACTTTCGTGCCGCCCGTTACCGCCGAACGGTCGCCGCCCGATTCGCGGATAACGGGAGCGGATTCGCCCGTAATCGCCGATTCGTCAACCGACGCGACACCTTCGATAATTTCTCCGTCGCCCGCGATAAATTCGCCCGCGACGATGTAAATGACATCGCCTTTTCGCAGATCGGGCGCGGCGACCGTTTCCATCGAGCCGTCGCTTTTAATGCGGTTCGCGCTCGTCTCCGTTTTCGCTTTTCGCAGCGTGTCGGCTTGCGCCTTGCCGCGTCCTTCCGCCATCGCTTCGGCGAAATTGGCGAACAAAACCGTGAACCAGAGCCACAAAGTTATTTGCAGTTCAAACTTGAAATCGCTCGAAGCCGACGGCGAAAACAAGCCGATTATCAGCTTCAAAGTCAAAAAAGCCGCGCCGACTTCCACGACGAACATCACGGGATTTTTCAGCATTTTGCGCGGGTCTAATTTCTTGACCGAATCGAGCAATGCGTTCGCAATAATTTTACTGTCCCAAATCGAAATAGTGTTTTTCATTTTCGTAAGTGTGAAGTATGAACGCTGAACGCTGAAAATTTCTTTCATTCAGCGTTCAGCGTTCATACTTCATCGTTAAAATACCTGCCCGTTAATCATCTGGAAATGTTCCAGAATCGGCGATAAACTCAGCACCGGAAAGAACGTCAATGCGCCTAAAATAATAATCACGCTGACCAGCAAAACGGTGAATAATACCGTGTTGACCGGAAAAGTTCCGGCGGTTGCCGGGATTTGCTTTTTCCGCGCCAGATTTCCCGCAATCGCCAGCATCGGGACGATCATCAAAAATCGCCCGATCAGCATCGCCATTCCGAGCGTCGTGTTATACCACAAAGTATTCGCGTTCAAACCGCCGAACGCCGAACCGTTGTTGCCCGTTCCCGACGTGAATGCGTATAAAATTTCGGATAAGCCGTGCGCTCCCTGATTGTTCAGTGAGGTCAGACCGAAATCCGGCGCGATTGCCGAAATCGCCGTTAACGCCAAAATAATCAAAGGGAAAATCAGCGCATACAGCATCGCCATCTGCACGTCGTAGGCTTCGATTTTTTTGCCGAGATATTCGGGCGTTCTGCCGACCATCAAACCGGCGATGAACACCGCCAGAATGACCATCACCAAAATCCCATACATTCCCGCGCCGACACCGCCGAAGATGACTTCGCCGAGCATTATGTTGACCAGCGGAATCAACCCGCCGATGGGCGTAAAACTGTCGTGCATTCCGTTGACCGCGCCGCACGACGCGCCGGTTGTAATCGCCGCGAAAAGTGCCGTGTTAGCGATGCCGAATCGGGTTTCCTTGCCTTCAAAATTGCCGCCGACCGCCGCTTGATTGACCGCCGCCGGATAAATCGGATTGCCGTTCGATTCCGCCCAGTAAATCGAAAAAATCCCGACCACGAGCAGCAACATCATCGCCGCGTAAACCGCCCAGCCGTGTCCCTGCGATTTCGTCATTCGACCGAGCATATAGGTCAAGCCCGCCGGAATAACAAGGATCAAAAGCATCTGGATAAAGTTGGACAGCGGTGTCGGATTCTCGAACGGATGCGCGGAATTGGCGTTGAAAAATCCGCCGCCGTTCGTGCCGAGCATCTTAATCGCCAACTGCGAAGCCGCCGGACCCTGCGCGATGCTTTGCGTCGTGATCGTCGAATCTTCTTTGACGTTCTCGTCGTTCGCGTCTTTGATGACATTGCCGTCCGCGTCTTTTACATCAACCTGCACGACGAACGAATCGTTCAACTGCGCCGAATCGTATGGTTTGAAGTTTTGAACCACGCCCTGCGAAATAAAAAAGACGGCGAAAACGAACGAGAACGGCAGCAAAACGTAGAGCGTTCCGCGCACCAGATCAACCCAGAAGTTGCCGAGTTTGTCCGTCTCAAAACGCGAAATTCCGCGAATAAAGGCGACTGCCAGAGCCATTCCGACCGCCGCCGATTTGAAGTTCTGCACGGCGAGTCCGACCATCTGCGACAGATAGCTCATCGTCGTCTCGCCGCCGTAGGCTTGCCAGTTCGTATTGGTCACGAATGAAACCGCCGTGTTAAACGAAAGTTCCGGCGAAGTTCCCGCTAAATCCTGCGGATTAAGCGGCAGGAAAAATTGCAGACGCAAAATCGCGTAAACCGCCAGCGACGAAACGAGACTGAAAATCAGCATCGCCGCGCCGTATTGCTTCCAGTTCATTTCCTGCGTCGCGTCCACGCGGCAAATCGCGTAGAGCGCACGTTCAACCGGGCGGCAAATGAAATCTAAAAACGTCCGCTTGCCGTTATAAACCTGCGTCAAATAAATTCCCGCCGGCTTCGCCAAAAGCGTCAGCACGACGAGATAAAGTGTAATTTGTAGAACTCCGTTAAAAGTCATTTGTTTAGTGGTAAACGGTAAACGGTAAACGGTAAATGCGGAAATTTTTTCACTTTCCATTTACCGTTTATCACTTACCGTTAATTAAAATTTTTCCGGGCGCAAAAGCGCGTAAGTCAAATAAATCAACAGTAGAACCGCGCAGACGGCGGCGAGAATGCTTTCCCAACTCATTTTTTGGTTTCTCCCTGACGCAAGCCTTCACAGCCGCGCAAATATGCTAATGCAAGTAGAAAAAATCCGATGATCGCCGCAATGTAAATTAAATCCAACATATCAGTCTCCATTGTTTTTTAAGTTGATTTACCACGCGCCCTGTTTGCGTCCGAACCACCAGACGAATCCGATAGTGGCGGTGTTTTGTTCCTTTTTCAGAATGCTGAAATCGTTCGTCAGAAAATACGGCTGATTCGACCAGTCGCGCCGATATTCGCCGCGCAGCAGAAAGCCTTCGGCAAATTTGTATTCGCCCGTCAAAGTAACTTCCTTCAAAGCCTGCGACGCGCCGCTGAAAAGTCCGCCTTTGTCCGCCAGATATTCGCCGCGTCCCGCGACGGCAAATTTCGGCGTTAATTGATGACGCAGATAAGCCACGCCGCCGGTAACGCGCGAAGGCTGATCGCGGCGGTTAAAACGGTTGACGACGTAATCGCCTTCAAAAGCGAGCGTCGTTTTGTCGCTTAACAAAAACGTCGCGTAAGCGTCGAGAACGTGAAATCTGCCCTTCGGCGTGATGCGTCCGCGCGTTACATCAAACGTCGCGGGCGTGTTTTCATCAACCAAACTCTGGTCGCGCTGTTCGCGTCCGACATAATAATTGCCCTGCAAAATAACTTTTTCAGTCGGTTTATAAGTCAGCAAAATCGCCTGTGATTTGGAACTGTTAAAATCTTCCGACTGCTGTGCGCCGTTGACGAGCCAGTAAGTCGCCGTCAATTTTTTGGTTACGGGATAAGCCGCTCGCAGACCGAAATGGTAATAAGGTAAGTAATTGAAAAAATACGAGCGCGAATAATTGAAATTATCCTTCGTATAATTGGTTTCGTAGCCGAGCGAACCGGCGAATTTTCCGAAATCAAGCGTCAGACCTTTGCCGATTGGCGCGACGTAAGTTCCGTAAGCCTGCCAAACGGGACGATAAATTTCCGGGCGCAATTCATTTGCCGGACTGCCCTGAACCGTCTGCGTCGCCTGTCCGTATTGCAAATCGAGCCGAAAACCGAAACGTCTGCCTTTCTCGACATCCGGCGCGTTTTCGATAACGACGTTCGCCTGATTTAAGCTGAAACTGTCGCTTGTCGTGTCGTAGGCGCGAAGCAGATTCTGTCGGTTATACGGGCGATTAAAATTCTGTTGGTAATAACCGTCAACCGAAAAATTGACCGTCGTGTCGCGGAAAAAATCCAGCACGCTGCGGTCGGTCTCGGTGATTTCAGTTTGTTTCGATTCCGCCTGTTTTGTGCCGATTGAAGTTGCGACAGCGACGGTTTCCGACGGTTTCGCGTCGGTCGCAGCCGTCGTTATTTCTTTGACGACGGTGCGCGATTCGATTTCCGCTAATCGTTTTTCCAATTTTTCGACGCGCTCGATTAAAGTGCGCTCGCGCTCCGTCAACTCGTCTTCCGCTTTGGCGGGCGTTGCCGACGGAACGGCGGAAATTGCTTTAACTTCGGCGACGGTCGAATTCAAATTCGCCGCCGGTTTCGATTCCTGCGCCGCGCCGCTCGCCGCGAACGCGGTAAAAAATGCCGTTAATAAAATTGTCGTATAAAGCCGTGTCTTTAATAATTGGTCGCTGCCCGTTGTTCGATCAAAAAACGACGGTCGCAGCAGATATTTATTCTTGTTCATAGATATTTTAAGAGTTTTCAGTGGTAGTGGCGGCGATAATTTTTTCAGAGCATCGGTCGGCGGAAATGTTATGCCGCCGGCAGAATTCCAACCTCCTGAGTTTTTTTGATTCTTCGATTTTATCGAGACAATGTGCGCCGAAACCCAATAAAACAAACGCGACGAAAATCTGCCAGACTCCGTGACTTTTTTCGCCGTAAAAATACTCCGAGACGAAAAGAAAAATCGTCCCGAACAAAACCGCAACCCCGCTGAACAAACCGACGCTCGCGCCGATCTGCCACAACGTCCGGTTGATAAAAGCCGAATCTCGCCGGTCAGAATTATTTCTCAACAGATTACCTTTCGTTAAATTTATTTGGTTGGTCATTGCCTTATTTTCCACACCCGAAAAGTAAGCATAAGACCGCCGCAATAAAAACGGGGTAAATGTTTTATAAAAAGTTCGTAAAGATTTTTATTCGGGATTGAAGCGATAACCGACCCACGGTTCGGTCAAAATGTAAGTCGGTTTGGAAGGATTCGGCTCGATTTTTTTGCGGACGTTGCCGAGAAAAACGCGCAGGTATTCGGTTTGTTCGGTGAAATTTCCGCCCCAGACGGCGGCGAGCAGTGTGCGGTGCGTGATGACTTTGCCGTGATTTTTGATTAAATAAGCGAGTAGTTCAAATTCCTTCGGCGTAAGGTGGATTTCCTGATTTTTGACGATAATCTGGTGGGTTTCGAGGTTCAGCGCGAAATCGCCGATTTCGATTTTCGTTTCGAGTTTGGCTTTGCCGTTCGGCACGCGGCGCAGAGTGGCGCGAACGCGGGCAAGCAGTTCGTCAATCCCGAACGGCTTCGTAATGTAATCGTCCGCGCCCGCGTCTAACGCTTCGACCTTGGTTTTTTCTTCGCCCTTGACGGACAAGATAATAATCGGCACGTCCGACGTTTTGCGAATTTCGCGGCACAATTCCAAACCGTTCATCAGCGGCATCGAAAGATCGGTAATCACCAAATCCGGCGACCAGTCGTTAAACGTATCAACCGCCGATTCGCCGTCCGAAGCCGTGCGAACGTCAAAGCGGTGCGCCTTTAAACTCATCCGCAACACGCGCAGAATCTGCGATTCGTCGTCAACCACTAATATCTTTTGAACGTCCATCGTGTCAGAACCGCCGGCGTGAGCGGGCGGGTTTCCATCGTGTCAGAACCGTCTGCGTGAGCGGGCGGGTTTTCATTGCCAACTTTAAATTATGCGTAAACTCATTTCCTATCAAACTGCAGCCCGCCCGCTCACGCAGGCGGTTCTGACTTATTCGTCGCCAATCGGAATCTTAAAAATAAACTTCGCGCCTTTTTTACCGGCATTCGCCGCGACTGAAATTCGCCCGCCGTGCGCCTCGACGATGCCTTTTGCAATCGCTAAACCCAAACCCGTGCCGCTCGGCGCGTATTCGTTTTTCTTTGCATCGCTGATGCGAAAAAATTTGTCGAAAATCTTTTCGCGCATCTCGACGGCAACGCCCGCGCCTTCGTCGGCGACGGCGAATTCGACTGCTTCATTGTCGGTTCTCCGCGCCGAAATTTCAATCGCAGTCTCCGGCGGCGCGTATTTCGCGGCATTGTCGAGCAGATTGTAAAAAACTTCCGCCAATAATTTCGAGTCGGTTTTGACGAGCGGCAAATCTTTTTCGAGCAATATCTTTATGTGAAAATTCTCCAGCAAAGGTTCGGCGCGGTTAATGGCGGATTGAATGATTTCGGGAATTTCGCTCCACGCCTGCCGCAAATTCAGCTCGCCGGCTTCGATTCGCGCCAATTCCACCATCTCTTCGATAAAGCGGTTCAGGCGGTCGGATTCTTCGTTGATGACCGACAAAAATTCCTGCCGGTTGTCCGCGTCGAGCTTAAATTCACCGGAATTTTCATTGTCAATCAAGGTTGTAATCGAAGCCTTGATCGAAGTCAGCGGCGTTCGCAAGTCGTGCGTCACGGCATCGAGCAGCGCGGATTTTAATTTTTCACTGCGCCGCAACGCTTCGGTTTCGCTGGCTTTTTCAAAAGCGGATTGCAGTTCGTCGTAAAGCGTTTTGATTTCGTCTTTCTGTCGTTCGGCTTCTTCGGCGCGGCGTTTGACCGAAGCCGAAAGCTGTCCGACGATGACGGCGGTGATCGTAAAAGTCGCCCACGCGACCAGATTTTGCGGGTCGGAAATCGTAAAGGTTCTGACCGGCGGCAGAAAGAAAAAATTAAAGCCGAGGGTTGCGAAAAGAGCCGTCAGCAACGCCGGATTTCTGCCGACGAAAGTAGCGATGAGCAGAATATAAACGAGCAGGGCGAAGGCGACCGTAACCAGATTAAGGTCGGAACGAAAAAATTCCAAAGCCGCAATCAAAAAGCCGACACCGACGAGCGGAATCAAATATCGAAGCCATTTGTTTTTTTGAAGCGCATTAAAAAACCGCATAAAAATGTCGAGTCTTCATAACATTACTACAAAAAATCGAATGTCATAAAACGCGAAAATCTTCACGCGGTTTTCGGTTATAGAAATCAGATTGAAAATTCGTCAATCGGTCAAAACCGGAATCGCCGGACGCTCTCGCGCCTGCGGAATTTCGACCGCCTGTTATTTAAGAATGAAAAAGGCAGACCGACATTTTCGCCCGGATATTTCTCGTCAACTCGTAGCAACTTAACGACTGCATCAAAAAAACTAAGAGCGAAAAAATTAGAATTCAATGAAAACAATTCTAAGTTTTCAGAGCAATTTGTCAATCATTTAAATTTCGCAAACGACGGCGGTTATTTTCCGTCCGACCTTTTTATCATTGAACATTGATGATTTAGGTAATCTTGATAAAAAAGTAAAGATTTGCTAATCTTATTTTGCGAACGGAAAATATATTAGCAGGAACGCTCCTTTAAAGTTATGAAAATATCGGCGCAGGAAGAATACGGTTTACGGTGTTTGGTACAGTTGGCGACGCTCGATGCTGATGAATCTTTGACACTAAATCAAATCGCCGAACGCGAAGGCATTTCCGTCGCCAATGCCGGAAAATTGATGTGGCTTTTGAATAAAGCCGGTTTCGTTTCGGCGACGCGCGGCACAAAAGGCGGCTACAATCTGGCGCGTGAGGCGAGCAAAGTTTATCTGAGCGAGATTATCAAAGTTCTGGACGAAGACGTTTTGAGCAAACACTGCGAAAGCTATACGGGCGTTCTGCAAACGTGCGTTCACAAAGGCGACTGCGGCATTCGTCCCGTCATCGTCGGGCTGCACGAGATCGTCGAAAACGCGCTCTCGCAAATCACTCTGGCGCAACTGGTCGGCAAAGAATCGAAAGTCAGCGAAATGTTTCATAAAATTCGGGGCATTGACCGCACGATTGAACCGCAGAGAATTCAGTAACCGGCGGTTAAAAAAGTTTATATAGTCCAGCATTGAAAAAATAAATATATGTCATCAACAGCAACACAGGAACTACTTGCCAACAGGGAATATAAATACGGTTTCACGACCGACATCGAAACGGAAACGATTCCGAAAGGTCTGTCGGAAGATGTCGTGCGATTAATTTCATCGAAGAAAAACGAGCCGGAATGGTTATTAAATTTTCGTCTGAAAGCCTATCGTCATTGGCTGAAAATGACGCAGCCGGACAACTGGGCGAATTTCGATTATCCGAACATTGATTTTCAGGATTTGAGTTATTACTCCGCGCCGAAGAAGAAACAGACGAAAGCGAGTCTGGACGAAGTTGACCCGGAATTGATTAAGACTTTTGAGAAGTTGGGAATACCAATCACCGAACAAAAAATGTTGGCGAACGTCGCGGTTGACGCGGTTTTCGATTCGGTTTCGGTAGCGACGACATACAAGAAAAAACTTCTGGAAGCGGGCGTGATCTTCTGTTCGTTCACGGAAGCCGTTGCCGATTATCCTGAACTTATCCAGAAATATCTCGGCTCGGTCGTGCCGTCGTCGGACAATTATTATGCGGCTTTAAACGCGGCGGTTTTCTCCGACGGTTCGTTCGTTTTCATTCCGAAAGGTGTGCGCTGTCCAATGGAACTTTCCACTTATTTCCGCATTAACACGCAGGAATCGGGACAGTTTGAACGCACGCTAGTCGTTGCCGAAGAAGGCGGTTACGTTGCGTACAATGAAGGCTGCACCGCGCCGCAGTTTGATACAAATCAGCTTCACGCGGCGGTCGTCGAACTCGTCGCTTTGGAGAATGCGGAGATCAAATATTCGACCGTCCAGAATTGGTATGCGGGCGATGAATCGGGCAAAGGCGGCATTTTTAATTTCGTGACGAAGCGCGGCGCGTGTCGCGGGAAGAACTCGAAAATTTCGTGGACGCAGGTGGAAACCGGCTCGGCGATTACCTGGAAATATCCGTCGGTGATTTTGCAGGGCGACAATTCCATCGGCGAGTTTTATTCGGTCGCGCTGACCAACAACGCGCAGATTGCCGACACCGGAACGAAGATGATTCACATTGGCAAGAACACGAAATCAACGATTATTTCCAAAGGGATTTCCGCCGGAAAATCGAATAATTCGTATCGCGGTCTGGTCAAAGTAATGCCGAAAGCGGCGGGCGCGAGAAATTACACGCAGTGCGATTCGATGCTCATCGGGCAGACGTGCGAGGCGAACACTTTTCCGTATATCGAGGTGATGAACAACACCGCGCGCGTCGAACACGAAGCGACGACTTCCAAAATCAGCGAAGAACAGTTGTTTTATTTACAGCAGCGCGGCATCTCGCAGGAAGACGCGGTTTCGCTGATTATCAACGGTTTCTGCAAAGAAGTTTTCAAAGAACTACCGATGGAATACGCCGTCGAAGCGCAGAAACTTCTTGGATTAAAATTGGAAGGAAGCGTCGGTTAAAAACAGGCGAAATTATGGGTTACAGCAATTACAGAAAAATCGAAACATTTATTGAAAAGTTTCATTTTGATATGCGTTTGGTGAGACTTTTTGACTCGTATGAAAGGGTTGAGCCAAGCGCGTGGTTGTTGGAATCTTTGTCGGTAACTGATTTTTTGCCGATGACAAATGAAAAATCGAAAGCCGAAAGAATTATTTCACCGATTTTGATTGAGGTATCAAAACAATACGCGCAACAAATCACTTTTTTTTCCGGTGAACAGCTAAATATTCGTCCCGAAGACGATTTAGCCGGTGAGTGCGATTTTTTCTTTTCACTTCATCCGCCGAAACTTTACATTGACGCGCCGATAATTTCGCTCGCCGAAGCCAAAGACGAAGATATGGAATGGGGCATCGCGCAGTGCGCCGCGCAGATGTTGGGCGCAAAATTGTTCAACGAAAAGAAAAATAAACCGATTCCATTCATTTACGGATGTGTTACAACCGGAACGGACTGGCAGTTTATCAAACTCGAAAATGATGTCTATTATGTTGACAACAAAATATTTACCGATTTGAGAGAAATTCTCGGCGTGTGGCATCACATTATCAAACTTTATTTGTAGTGATTACGCCGTCGAAACGTGGAAATTTTTGGAGTTGAAATTGTAAAGCATCGTTGGTTTATGAAACAGAAAACGCCGCAGGAAAAGAAGTCTTTGAGTTATGCAAAAGATTGTCGTAATACTTATGGCGAAACCGATAAAGGTTCGCGTAAATCAATTCGGAAAAATAAAACGATTCAAAATCAGGTTTACAGGAGCAAAGTTAATCAGGTTTTGAATGAGATTAAAGATACAAAACTTGAAAATGCAGAAATAATTGAAAGTAAAGCAAAAGCGATTCAAAAAGGTAATTGGAAAAAATGTTCGGATACGCCTTTAGGACTTTTCGTTGAATTGCAAAAAGATATGAGCGAAAGGCGTGTTGGCAGAAAAACACGCGGGAGTTTATTGAAAACTAATTTGAACGAGAAGGTTATTGGCGAATTGAAAAAGAGAAACTAAATGAATTTAGCATCAACCGAAAAAGAAAAAATCGTCGAGATTTGCGAGCGCAATGACATCGAATTTTGCGCGTTGTTTGGTTCTTTTGCGCGTGGTGAAGCGAACGAAGAAAGCGACGTTGATTTGCTTGTTAAATTTTCTAAGCCTATTGGCTGGGCGTTTTACGGAATCGCCGAAGAATTGGAAAAGGCTTTGGGCAGAAAGGTTGATTTGGCGACTGAAAATATGATTGGAAAGCGAATCCACGAAAGCGTTTATCGTGATTTGAAGGTGATCTATGAAGAAGCCAAATGACGTTGACCGTCTGAATCATATTCTCGATTCGATTGCGAAAATTGAAATGTATTTGCAAGATTGTGATCTGCAAAAGTTTAAGTCGAGCGATTTGACGATTGACGCGGTGGTGCGAAACATCGAGATTATCGGCGAAGCGACGACCTGTTTAGACAGAGGTTTGAAGGCGCAATATCCGAATATCGAATGGCGATTTGCGACGGCGACGCGCAATCGTTTGATTCACGGATATTTTGACGTTGACGCGGAAATCGTTTGGAATATGACGCAGAATGATTTGCCGAAATTGAAAACGGAAATTGAAAAGATTTTGGAGAATTTAGCGTGATTACCTGTTTTTTGAAATACGAAGTTGATGCGGACAGAATCGCGGATTTTGAGGTTTATGCGAAGATGTGGATTCCGCTGGTTGAAAAATTCGGCGGCAAACATCACGGATATTTTTTGCCGTCCGAAGGCGCGAGCGATGTTGCTTATGCGCTGTTTAGTTTTCCGAGTCTGGCGGATTATGAGGAATATCGCCTGAAGGTGGCGACCGATGCGGAGTGTCAAAAGGCGATGGATTTTTATCACGAAACGAAATGTTTCAGGCGTTACGAGCGGTCGTTTATGCGTCCGGTTTTTGAATAAATGGAAAAGATAATACTACCGAACTCGCCCGAACCGAAAGGACATTATTCGTCAGCCGTTGAGCATAACGGCTTGATTTTTGTGTCGGGGCAACTGCCGCGAAATGCGGTAACGGGCGAAGTCGAAACGGGTGCGATTGAGTTGCAGACAGAACTTGCTTTGAGGAATGTCGAAGCGATTTTGCACGCGGCAAACAGCGATTTGAATCACGTTTTGCAGTTCACGATCTACGTTTCGGAGATGGATGATTGGGACAAAGTGAATGAAGTTTACGCGCGGATTTTGGGCGAACACAAACCGGCGCGGGCGATTGTTCCCGTTAAAGATTTGCATTTC
The DNA here is from genome assembly GCA_964244835.1 of uncultured Pyrinomonadaceae bacterium. GTDB lineage: Bacteria > Acidobacteriota > Blastocatellia > Pyrinomonadales > Pyrinomonadaceae. The sequence continues at coordinate 24,412 of CAXTKJ010000015.1, read as the reverse complement.
GGAACGAAGATTGAAATTCAGGCGATTGCTTGCGGTAAGGAAGATTAACCACATAGGAACATAGAACACATAGTTTTTAAAACATTCTTTTCTATGTGTTCTATGTTCCTATGTGGTTCAAAAAATATGAATTTGACGATTTATCAGGTTGACGCATTTACGAGCGAAGTTTTCAAGGGAAATCCGGCGGCGATTTGTCCGCTTGACGAATGGCTTGACGCGGAACTGATGCAGAGAATCGCGCTTGAAAACAATCTTTCGGAAACGGCGTTTTTTGTGAAAAGCGGCGATGTTTATGAAATTCGCTGGTTCACGCCGACGTTTGAGATTGACCTTTGCGGACACGCGACTCTGGCGAGTGCGTATGTGATTTTTGATATTTTGCGGGCGGAAACCGAAATCGTTAAATTTCATTCGCACAAAAGCGGTGAGCTTTCGGTCGAGAAAAAAGGCGACCGTTTCATTTTAGATTTTCCGTCGCGTCCGGTTTCGCGGGTTGAAGTTCCGCAAGGTTTGATCGAAGCGATTGGCAAACATCCGAAGGAAGTTTTTAAAGCGCGTGATTATTTTCTGGTTTACGAAACCGAGCAGGAAGTCGCGGAAATCGCGCCGGATTTCACACAGCTTTTGAAAGTTGACGCGCACGGTTTTATCGTTACGGCGAAAGGCGATTCGGCGGATTTCGTTTCCAGATTCTTCGCGCCGGAAGTCGGCGTTTTTGAAGACCCTGTAACCGGCTCGGCGCATTGTAATCTGATTCCGTATTGGGCGGAAAAGTTAGGCAAGAATGAATTATTTGCCAGACAAATTTCGGCTCGCGGCGGCGAACTTTTTTGTGAATTAAAAGGCGACCGCGTGAAAATCGGCGGCAATGCGGTTTTATATTTGAAGGGTGAAATTTATGTCTAAAATTGCCATCGTTATTTTTGATAAATTTACCGACCTTGATCTGTGGCTGATGTGGGATTTGCTCAACCGCGTTCGCATTCCCGATTGGGAAGTGAAAATTTTGGGCGAAAAAGAAACGCACATTTCGGCGACAAACGTCGAAGTCAAAACGCACGGACGCATCGAAGAAGCGAACGATGCGAATGCCGTTTTGTTCGTCAGCGGGCAAGGCACACGCGACAGAATCGCTGATGAAAATTGGTTGGCGAAATTCAATCTAAATCCAAAAAAACAGTTTATCGGTTCGATTTGTTCGGGTTCGCTGATTTTGGCGAAACTCGGCTTGCTCGAAGGAAAAACAGCGACGACTTACCCGACATCGAAAGCGGTTTTAGAAAGTTTCGGCGTTGAAGTCGTCGAAAAACCGTTTATCGCGCACGGCAAAGTTGCAACGGCGGGCGGCTGTTTGGCGCAACAGTATTTGATCGGTTGGATCGTCGAAAATCTGGCTGATAAAAGCTGGAGCGATTTGATTATCAAAGCGATTCAGCCGGTCGGCGAAGGTTTGTTTTTTGATGATGCGGAAGATTTGAAAAAACTTTACGCGCCGCTGGCAAAAGCGGTTTGAAAAATATGAAAAATGGAGTTTGTTGTAAATGTGAATCGGAACAAGTTTATGTTGACAGCGGAATCAGGCACGGAGTTATTGTGCCGATTCACAATCTGGCAGCTCATCCGACGCATTTATACGTTTGTGCCGATTGTGGTTATTTAGAATTTTACGCGCAAACAGGTTTTGATTTGCAGAAGATTAAAGAGAAATTTAGAAAGGTAAAAAGTTAGAAAAATGTTATTAGAAATTAAAGATTTACACGCGAATATAGAAGATAAAGCGATTTTGAAGGGTTTGAATTTGTCGGTTAATAAAGGCGAAGTTCACGCGATTATGGGACCGAACGGTTCGGGGAAGTCTACTTTGTCAAAGGTTTTGGCGGGGCATCCGTCTTATACCGTAACCGGCGGCGAAGTGCTGTATAAGGGCGAAAATCTACTCGAATTAGAGCCGGACGAACGCGCCAAAGCGGGAATTTTCTTGGCGTTTCAGTATCCGGTCGAAGTTCCGGGCGTGTCGAATTCGCAATTTTTGCGGCTCGCTTATAACGAGAAAATGAAGCACACGGGCGAAGAGGAATTAGACCCGCTCGAATTTAACGATTATTTGAAGGAACGGGCAAAAATCGTCGAAATGGATTCGTCGTTTTTCAAGCGTTCGGTCAACGAAGGGTTTTCCGGCGGCGAGAAAAAACGCAACGAGATTTTGCAGATGGCGGTTTTGAATCCGACCCTGGCGATTCTCGATGAAACTGATTCGGGTTTGGATATTGACGCGCTCAGAATCGTCGCCGAAGGTGTGAATAAACTGCGAAGTGCGGACAACGCGATAATTTTAGTAACGCATTATCAACGGCTTTTGAATTATATTATTCCCGATTTTGTTCACGTTCTCGCGGACGGCAAAGTTGTCAAAGAAGGCGGCAAGGAATTGGCGTTGGAACTCGAAGAAAAGGGTTACGATTGGGTGAAATCGGCGAACGCCAAATAGGAAAATTAAAGATGCAAGCAGTAAAAGAAACGATTTATAACGCTGAATTTCAACAGAGTTTGAAGTCGGCGAATCAGCCGGATTGGTTAAAAAATTTGCGCGAAAAGGCTTTCGCCTATTTTACGGAAAACGGTTTTCCGACCGTGCAGAACGAAGAATGGAAATATACCAGTCTCGCGCCGCTGGCGAAGGAAAATTTTGTTCTGGCGGAACTTGCGGCGGTCGCGGAAAATTTGATTGATGACGGCGAACCGCTGACGGAAGTTCAGCCGACTGTTGGCGCAAACGATTTTGTTTTTGATGAATCGAAAGAAAGCGTTTTGATATTTAAAAACGGCAGATTTAACAATGCTTTGTCGAATCTGAAAGCGGTTGAAAATATTAATGTTTTAAGTTTTTCGGAAGCGTTGAACGATGAAAAATTCAGCGAAATTTTGCAGACGAAATTGGGGAGTTTGGTTGACGCGGAGAAAAACGCTTTCGCGGCTTTGAACACGGCTTTTACTGATGACGGTGTTCTTATTCATTTGCCGAAAAACGCGGTAATTAGTGCGCCTATTCAGGTTTTGTTTTTAACGGACGAAGGCAAAGTTTCGTTTCCGCGTGTTTTAATCATTGCTGAAAGTTTTGCAGAAGCGACGATTGTCGAAACTTATAATCGGAGCGACGAAACAAAATATCTGACGAACGCGGTCGTTGAAATCTCGGTCGCCGACGAAGCGAAAATTAAGCACTTTCGCGTTCAGCGCGAATCGCATGAAGCGTTTCACATTTCAACAACGGCGGCGGAAGTCGGGCGCGGTTCGGTTTATGATACAACGGCGATCAATTTGGGCGCGAAATTATCACGCCACGATGTCGCGCTGAAATTTAACGCCGAAGGTGGCGAAGCGTTTGTTGACGGGCTTTATTTTCTTGGCGAATCGCAGCATCACGACACGCATTCGGTGATTAAACACGACGTGCCGAACTGCACCTCGCATCAAACTTATAAAGGGATTTTGAACGACAAATCGCGCGGCGTGTTTAACGGCAAAGTCTTCGTCGCGGTCGGCGCAAGCGGCACGGACGGTTATCAATCAAACAAAAATCTGCTTTTATCGAATGAAGCGAGAGTTGACACGAAACCACAGTTGGAAATTTTCAACGACGACGTAAAATGTTCGCACGGCGCGACCGTCGGGCAGCTTGAAGAAGAGGAATTATTTTATTTATTGAGTCGCGGTTTGAACGAAACGCTGGCGCGAAATCTTTTGACATACGGATTCGCCGAAGAAATCGTTAATAAAATTAGTATCGAATCTATTAAAAAACAGTTGGACGAAGCGGTTTTGAATCGCCTGAACGCCAATTTGGAGGCATAAAAAATTATGAGAGCAAGAGTAAATTTAATTATCGAAGAAACTTTGCTGGCGAAAATTGATCAGCTTGCCGGCGACAAAAACAAACGTGCCGCGACCATCGAAACGGCTTTGCGCGAATTTATCGCGCGTGAAGAACTCAAGGAAGCAAATAATCCGAAACCGGAAGCCGTCAGCGAAAAAGCCGCGCCGGGAAATAAACGCGCTAGAGTTTAAATAACGCTCTAGAGTGCGAAAAACAAAAATATGACAGCAGTAAAAGAAATGACTAATTGGGACGTTGAGAAAATTCGTAAAGATTTTCCGGTTTTGTCGCAGACGGTGAACGGCAAGCCGCTTCGTTATTTGGACAATGCGGCTTCGTCGCAGGTGCCGAATCTCGTGATCGAGCGCGGCGCGAAGTATTTGCAGGAAGAGCATTCAAATATCCATCGCGGCGTGCATTATTTGTCGCAGCACGCGACGACCGCTTATGAAACGGCGCGGGAAAAGGTGAAACGGTTTATCAACGCGCCGTCCGCCAAAGAATGTATCTTCGTGCGCGGCTGCACCGAAGGCGTGAATCTGGTGGCGTATTCTTACGGGCGAAAGTTTGTTAATGAAGGCGACGAAATTATTATTTCTTATCTCGAACATCACGCCAACATTATTCCGTGGCAGGTTTTGGCGGAAGAGAAAGGCGCGAAACTGCGCGTGATTCCGATGAATGAGCGCGGCGAACTCGTGATCGAAGAATACGAAAATATGCTGAACGAGCGCACGAAAATTGTGGCGATTTCGCACGTTTCAAATTCTTTGGGAACGGTTGTTCCGGTTAAGGAAATGATTGCGACGGCGCACAAATTCGGCGTTCCAGTGCTGGTTGACGGAGCGCAAGCCGTGCCGCATTTTCCGGTTGACGTGCAGGATTTGGACGCAGATTTTTATACTTTTTCCGGTCATAAAATGTTCGCTCCGACCGGCAGCGGCGTTCTTTTCGGGAAGAAAGAATTTCTTGATGTAATGCCCCCGTATCAAACGGGCGGCGGGATGATTCGCACGGTTTCGTTTGAAAAAACGACTTACGCGCCGATTCCCGAAAAGTTTGAAGCCGGAACGCCCGCGATTGCCGCGAACATCGGACTTGGCGCGGCGATTGATTATCTGAACTCGATTGATTTTGAAGCGGCGGCGCGTTACGAACACGAACTGCTCGAATACGCGACCGAAAAACTTTCGGCAATCGAAGGCGTGAAAATCATCGGCACGGCGAAGGAAAAAGCGTCGGTTTTATCGTTCACCATCGAGGATGTTCACCCGCACGACATCGGCACGATTCTCGACCAATCGGGCATTGCCATCCGCGCCGGACATCACTGCGCCCAACCCGTAATGCAGTTTTTCGACGTTCCCGCGACGGCGCGCGCTTCGTTCGCTTTTTACAACACGCGCGAGGAAGTTGACGTTTTGGCGGACGCGGTGCAGAAGGTAATAGAGGTTTTTGCGTGATGGAATTGTGAAAGTTTGAATCGGTGAAGGAGATTTGAAAATGACATTCTTTAACAAAATTTTTGGTTCATCAGAAAAAAAAGAAACAGACCTGAAATTTATTTTTCACTTCCAAACACTGTTAGCTTTTCAGCAATTACTTATGGAGCAATACAACGATGCAGTTGTCAAAGTTGCCAATATGGGAGAGTTAAAAAACGAAGGTTTTTCGCGCCCCAAAGTATCATTTGATGATCCTGCCACCGTTGCTGAATTTATCATTCCCGCATTAGAAGAAAAGATAGACATTTTGGACGAAATGCAAACTGAGCATAAAAAAATAGGTGAACCGGAATCATATAAAATCAAAGAAATCTATGATGGTTTTACGGATTTCCTCAACATAATGGAAGAACGCGCCCAACTTCAGCTTAATGGTTTTACGGATTTCGTTAATGATGGCGATGTTGATACTGATATGACTCAACTTGATAATGCGGAAGTTCAATTTATGGATAAAGCACTTTTGAACTTAAATCAAACAATAGAAAGTTTAAATATAAGTGGCGAAGAATTTCTCGAAATCAATCGTAACGCATTTAATTCTGTTCGTGAAAATATTGGACTTTCACCTTTAAGTAATCAGCTATTTCAAGAAATTTATTTTGCTGGTCTTTCAGGACAGCCTGCCAGATTTTTTAGTTAGAAGATGCCCGCGAAAGATATTTATCACGACACGGTTAAGAATGCGCTGATTAAAGACGGTTGGACGATAACCGATGACCCGTATCGGCTGAGTCTTGGAAAACGCAAAATGTATGTTGATTTGGGCGCGGAAAAGTTGATTGCGGCGGAAAAGGATTCGCGGAAAATTGCGGTTGAAATCAAAAGTTTTATCGGCAAATCTGAGCTTGATGACTTTGAGAACGCGCTCGGACAATATATTTTGTATGAGAACGTAATGAAAGTAAAAGAACCGAACCGGCGGCTTTATCTGGCGGTTGCCGATAACAAATTTGAAGCGGTTTTTGAAGACGAACTCGGCAAACTGATAATGCAAGAGGAAAATTTGCGGATTTGTGTTTTTAATCCTGAAACGGAGGAAATCGTGCAATGGATAAAATAGAAAGGTATCGTCAAATTATTGAAAAAATTTTAACCGAACACGCGGCGATTCCATATGCTTATGACGACATCAAAAGCCGAACGGTTTTTGACCGCGCCAGCGACCGTTATTTATTGGTAGATGTCGGCTGGAAAAAAAAGCGTTTTCGAGTTCACGGAACATTGATTCACATCGAAATTATTGACGGCAAATTCTGGATTCAATATGACGGGACGGAAGAAGGCGTTGCAACCGACCTGGAGCAGGCAGGTGTGCCGAAATCAGATATTGTTCTTGCATTTCACGAGCCGGAACTGCGGAAATATACGGAATACGCAGCCGCTTGAATTCGCCGGAATGTTAGAAAAGAGATCGAACTTTCTTCTTAAAACAAATTGAGTTTGAAATAAAATCCGCGAAAATTAGATTTCTAATAATATGAAATTAAATCTTTTTGGGAAAATAATAATCGGCGGTTGGTTGGTTTTCATCGCTTCGGGTTGTCAAAGTCAGACGGTTTCGCCTGTTAAAACGAGTTCAAATGTTGCGGTGAATAATGCGGGCGGCGCGAATCAATCGAATCCGCAGATAAAGATTTCCGAACCGCAAAATATCAAGTTTGAATCGGCTGATAAAGCGGAGATCGTCGGCACATTTTATGAACCGCCGACGGCGAATTCGCCTGCTGTTTTGATGCTTCATCAATGGGGAAGCGACCGCCAATCATATAACGAATTTGCCCGGAAAATGCAGGCGAAAGGGTTCGGCGTGCTGGCGATTGACGGGCGCGGTTTTGGCGAATCTACAAAGACGACAGACGGGAAAACTATTGCGCCCGCGCGTGATGCGAAAACCGTCAAGGCGATGAAGGCGGATGTTGACAACGCTTTTCAGTTTTTGGCGAAACAGAAAAATGTTGATGCCGGAAAAATCGGCATCATCGGCGCATCTTACGGCAGCAGTCTGGCGATCATTTATGCGGCGGAAAATAAGCGGATCAAAACGGTCGCGCTGCTCTCGCCCGGATTGAATTATTTCGGTAATTTACCGACCGAACCGGCGGTGAAAAATTACGGAACGCGCCCTCTTTTGCTGGTCGCCGCCGAAGACGATAAGGAGTCAGCCGCTGCGGTCAGAAAATTAAAAGCGGAGAACGAAGAAGAAAAATACGAAACGCAGATTTACGAACGCGGCGGACACGGGACGGATATTTTCGCGGCAGAGGTTGGTTTGGAAAATCTGCTCGAACAGTTTTTGACGCAGAATTTGTAGAAATGGAAAAAGTTAATTTAGCCGAAAAATTTGCCTTGATAACGGAACATTGGCGACCGAAAATTATCGGCGAATTGAACGATCAGGAAATCAAAATCGTAAAATTCGTCGGCGAGTTTCCGTGGCATCATCACGAACACGAAGACGAAATGTTTCTGGCGGTGAAGGGAAGTTTTCGTCTCGAATTTCGTGATCGAACGGTTGCATTAAAACCTGGCGAATTTGTGATTGTGCCGCGCGGAGTCGAGCATCGTCCGGTTGCCGACGCGGAAGTCGAGGTTTTATTATTTGAACCGAAAAATGTTTTGAATACGGGAAATGTGCGCGACGAAAAATATACCGCGCTGATTGGCGATGTAATTTAGCGACGATTTATTAAGACGCAGGAGAAGTAAATTCCTTCAAAATTAACGCCGAATTTTTTGAGCCGAAGCCGATGCAGTTGCAGAGAGCAACTTTTACGTCGGCTTTTTCTACGGCAAAATTAGGCGTGTAATCCAAATCGCAATCCGCGTCGGCGCAGTCTAAATTGATCGTTGGCGCAATCGTTTTTTCATTTAACGCGAGCAGAGTTGCTCCGATTCCCGCCGCTCCGCTCGCCCCCTGCGGATGTCCGATTTGGGATTTGGTCGCCGACATTTTCAAACGTCGGGCGTGTGCGCCGAAAGCGTTTTTGATGCTCTGCGTTTCGATTCGGTCGTTCAACTGCGTCGCCGTGCCGTGCAGGTTAACGTAATCAACCGCTTCTGGAGTAATGCCCGCGTCATTCATCGCTAAAGTCATTGCCCGCGCCGGTTCGATTCCGTTTTCTTCGAGCCGAACGCGGTGATAAGCATCGCAAGTCGAACCGTAACCGGCGATTTCCGCATAGATTTTCGCGTTTCTGGCTTGTGCGCTTGCCAATGTTTCAAGCACGAAAACCCACGCGCCTTCGCCTAAAACGATGCCCGAACGATCTTTGGAAAACGGGCGTGATGCGCGTTCCGGCTGGTCGTTCCAGTCGCTCGTTAAAACGGTCATCAAATTAAATCCTTCCAAAATTCCACGCGCAACCGGCGCATCAACGCCGCCGGTCAGCATAAAATCCTGCTTGCCGAGAGCGATGTGTTGCGCGGCGTAAAATATCGCGTCGGTCGAACTCGTGCAGCCGGTTGAGACGACGTGCGAAAGTCCGTGCAGGTTGAAAAACATCGAAAGTTCCGACGATAAACCGCCGTGCGTCGAAGCCGGAATCGTGTAGAGGCTCGCCGATTTTGTGTTTTCCTGCGTGAACCAGAGTTTATACTGCCGCTCGGTAAATTCGAGTCCGCCGCCGCCCGTTCCCAAAATCACGCCGAAATTTTGTTTTTCGCGTAGGTCGAGATTTTCGATTTCGATGTTTGAATCATTCACCGCTTCACGCGCTGCCGCGAGTGCCAGCGGAACGGTGCGCGAAACGTGCTTGCGGTCTTTCGGGTCGAGTTCGGCTGCCCAGTCGAAGTTTTTCACTTCCGCCGCGATTTTTACTTTGGAATCGGAAACGTCGAAACTTTCGATGCGGCTGACACCGCTGACACCATTTTTGAGTGATTGCCAGAACGCTTCGCGTCCAATGCCGATAGGCGTAACGCAGCCGAAACCCGTAATCACGACGCGGCGCGGTTGAGTGAAATTATTAAACATATTCGATGTTTCGAGATTAGCATTTTCAGCGTGGGCAAGGCGAACAAAACGAGTGGAAAATAAAAAAGCCGACGGCTCGAAAGCAGTCGGCTTTTTGTAATTTCTGATTGCCAAAAAATCAACTTTTCTCGATCAATCGGTGAACGAGTTTGAGCCAGTCGGAACGCTTCATTTCTTCGGCGGCGAAAAGCAATTCGGTTACGGCTTCGCTTTTCACACCCGGCAGACAGACGCTTTCCGCGACTTGTTGGTAATTTTCATTTTCAAGACGGTAGATAATTACTTCTTCGCCGTCGAAACGCCAAATCTCTTCAACTCCAATCGCTGCTAAAATCGGAAATTTCGATAGAGAACCGTGCGTGATGTCAACTTCAACGACGAGTTCGGGCGGCGGGTCAACGCTTAAATCAATTTCGTCTTTGCCGCGAACGATGTCGGCGTTTCTGAAATAGAAACTTCCGTCACCCTCAAAACCTTTTTGTTTTTTCTCAAGCCGGAAAGTAGTATCGCCTGCGGGAACGAAATCAATCTCATACAAATCTGCCACTTCGACAATCGTTAATTCGAGATACCTTGAATAATTTCCGTGTTTGTAGGAAACAACCATAATTTCCAAATCCTCGCCGTCGTAGGTCAGACGTATATCGCGCTTGCCCATTAAATCTTCGACAAGCTGCTGATACGTTTCCCAACTGACATCCGGCAAATAAACCCGCTCAACCGCCGTCTCTTTTTTAACTGCCGGTTTCACAGTTTGCGGTTTTGTTTTCGGTAAATCTAAAACTGCTTCCATCTTTCCACTCCCGAATTAAACGTCCAGATTTTTCACGTCGAGCGCGTTGTCTTCGATAAACTTGCGGCGCGGTTCGACCTGATCGCCCATCAAAACCGTGAAAATTTCGTCGGTTTCAATCGCGTCTTCGATGCGAACCTGCAAAAGCGTACGCTTTTCCGGGTCCATCGTTGTTTCCCAAAGTTGTTCGGGATTCATTTCGCCGAGACCTTTATAACGCTGGAGAGTTAAATCTTTTTTCGCCATCGTCAGAACTTTTTCAAGCAAATCTTCGCGTGTCGTAACCGTTTCCGACTTCCCGTTATCGCCGAGCGTGAACGGCGCGGGGAAATCCGCGTCAAGCGTTTTCTTGATTTCCAGAGCCTTCTGAAATTCGACGTAGCTCGCCATATTCCAATCGAAAGTCGTCGTTTGCCCGTTCGGATAATTAACGGCAATGGCGGCGAGTCCGTGTTCTTCGTCCGATAAAATATCGGTTTTGTAACGCGGATTGGCGATTTTACCTTCGATTTCGAGCATCAAGTCTTCCTGCTCGAAAACCTGCCGCAGTTTGACGTTGCCCGTTTTCAAAACTCCGTCCTTGCCGACGAAGGCTTCGAGCAGCGCGTTCAGCAACGCTTCATCGCCGCCTAAACGCCGCGCAAACCGCTCGAAATAGCGTTTATACTCGGTCGTCTGTTCCAGGGCTTTCGAGATTTCCCGCCCTTCAAAAACTTTCCCGTTTTCCGCCGCGACGCTCAAATCGCCCGTCGCCATTCGCATCATATAGCGAAACATCGCCGGTTCGTCTTTGATGTATTCTTCCTTTTTGCCGCGTTTGACTTTGTAGAGCGGCGGCTGTGCCAGATAAATATAACCCTGCTCGATAAGCTGCGGCATCTGGCGATAAAAGAACGTCAGAAGCAGCGTTCTGATGTGCGAACCGTCAACGTCTGCGTCCACCATCAGACAAATTTTGTGATAACGCAGTCTCGTAACATCGAAATCATCTTTACCGATTCCCGTGCCGAGCGCGGTAATCAAAGCCTTAATTTCGCTGTGTCCGAGCATCTTGTCGAAACGCGCCTTTTCGACGTTCAGGATTTTACCTTTGAGCGGCAAAACCGCCTGATTTTTTCGATTGCGTCCCTGCTTCGCCGAACCGCCCGCCGAATCGCCTTCGACCAAATAAATTTCCGATAAAACCGGGTCTTTCTCCTGACAGTCGGCTAATTTTCCGGGCAGAGTTGAACCGCCGAGAACGCTTTTGCGGACGATCTCACGCGCTTTACGCGCCGCTTCACGCGCTCTTGCCGCGTCAACCGCCTTCCCGACGATTTTCTTCGCCACGTTCGGATTCTGCTCGAAATACTCGCCGAATTTTTCGTTTAAGAAAGATTCGACCGGACCTTTGACCGGCGAATTTAATTTGCCTTTCGTCTGTCCTTCAAACTGCGGCTGCGGAATTTTAACGGAGATAATCGCTACTAAACCTTCGCGCACGTCGTCGCCGGATAAAGCGGTTTTAAAATTCTTCGTCAACCCTGAACTTTCGGCGTAAGCATTAATCGTGCGCGTGATCGCGCCGCGAAAACCCGACAAATGCGTTCCGCCGTCAACCGTATTGATGTTGTTGGCGAACGAGAAAACCTTTTCGTCGTAAGAATCGTTATACTGCATCGCCACTTCGATTGATAATTCGTCGGAATTCAACTCGA
>CAXTKJ010000015.1:0-12554 GCA_964244835.1 uncultured Pyrinomonadaceae bacterium | reverse complement strand
TATTCAAATGCTTGACGAATTCGGCGATGCCGCCTTTGTAATAAAATTCGTGCGATTTTTCTTCGATTTCGCGTTCGTCTTTGATAAAAATGCGAATGCCTTTATTCAAAAACGCTTTCTCTCGCAGACGTTCCGACAATTTTTCAAAACTGTAAATTTCCGTTTCAAAAATCGTGTTGTCGGGTTTGAATGTGATCTTCGTGCCGCGTCTGTTGGTCGTCCCCGTTTGCTTGAGCGGCGCGACCGAGATTCCGGCGCGAAATTCCATCTCATATGTTTTATTGTCGCGCCAGATTTCAAGCTGTAACCACTCTGAAAGAAAGTTCACGCAACTCACGCCGACACCGTGCAGGCCGCCGGAAACTTTATAGGAGTTTGAATCGAATTTTCCGCCCGCGTGCAGAATCGTCATCACGACTTCCGCCGCCGAACGCTTTTCCTGTTTGTGCATATCAACGGGAATGCCGCGCCCGTTATCAATCACCGTGATTGAATTGTCCATATGGATCGCCACTTCAATCGTGTCGCAATAACCGGCGAGAGCTTCGTCAACCGAGTTATCCACGACTTCGTAAACCAAGTGATGCAGCCCAATGTCGCCGGTCGAGCCGATATACATCGCCGGACGCTTGCGAACCGCATCGCGTCCTTCCAAAACCGTGATCGAATCCGCACCGTATTCTGTTTTTGCTTTAGCCAATTTAGTATTCCTCTGTTTAAAATTTTACTGTTGAATTCAACGTAAATTGTAACATTTTTCTGCGGATTTTGACAGCCGTCGAAGCATTATGTTTATTGATTTATTTCGATATTTGACGGCAATTTTTTTGAGATAAAAAAAGCGCATCGGAAATAGAAATTTCCAACACGCTTTTTGGTGAAAAATAAATCGATTTCAGATTTGAAAAGTCAGTTTGAGCGAAACCATTCGACGAATTTTTTGATGCCCTCTTCGATTTTCGTCTGCGGGTTATAATTCAGAAGTTCACGCGCTTTTGAAATATCGGCGAAGGTCTGCGAAACGTCTCCGGCTTGCATCGGTCGGCGGTCAATGATCGCCGTTTTGCCGAGATTCTTTTCCAGCAATTCGATTAAATAGCGCAGTTCAACCGTGTCCGACTCGCCGAGATTAAAGACTTCGTGCGCTGATTTTTCGTAATCAATCGCGGCAAGTACGCCGCTAATAATGTCGTCAACGTATGTGTAATCGCGTCTGGTCGTACCATCGCCGAAAACCTGAATCGGCTTGCCGTCCGTGATAAGCTGCGAAAATTTCCGAATCGCCAGATCGGGACGCTGACGCGCTCCATAAACCGTGAAAAATCTGAGACAGACGGTGCGAATATCATAGAGATGCGAATAGGTATGACACAAAAGCTCGCCCGCCGCTTTGGTTGCGGCATACGGCGAAATCGGCTGGACGATTTTGTCGTCTTCCGAAAACGGAACTTTCTCGTTGTTGCCATAGACGCTCGACGACGAGCCGAAAACGAACTGTTTCACGCCGAAATCTTTGGCTAAATCGAGCAGATTTAAAGTGCCGTTGATGTTCGTTTCCGTATAAAGTTTCGGCTGTTCGAGCGACGGTCGAACGCCTGCCCGCGCCGCTAAATGCACGATTGCATCAAACTGATTTTCGCTGAAAATTCGCCGTAAAGATTCCGCGTCGAAAATGTCGGTTTCAAATAATCGAAAGTTTTCATTAACCAAATACGGCGCGATATTGGCGCGTTTCATTGCGGGCGCGTAGAAATCGTTGAAATCGTCAACGACCGTAACCCGTTTGTCTGCGCCGAGCAGTTTTTCGACCAAATGCGAGCCGATAAAACCCGCGCCGCCCGTTACCAGAATGTTTTTCAGATTTTTCACAAGAAGAGATGAAAGAGAAAGTTTATTTTTAGAAATTAGCACGGCGGAAAAGCGTTTGGCAAAACGCTCTTAATTCAAAAATCGCTGTTTTGAATTAACGCGCTGAACGAGTTCTTCGAGAAATCCTTCATACGAAAAGTTCTGCAAATCGTAGCCCGGTTTCAGTTTATACATCAGCGGCAGAGCGACGCGCCACGCCATCCAGATTCTTTGTCGCTCGGTCAAATCCCAGCGGCGGCGCAGGAATGATTCGATTAACTCGATTTCCGGTTCGGTGATCGAACTGACATCGGCTTGAAAATTCACCGGCTGATTGACGCGCCGGAAAGCCGCGTCCGCGATTGGATTGGAAAAAGTTTCGGCAAACGTCGGGGCTTCGTCGTTGCGCTCGCGGACGACGACCGTGCCGGCGAACATATCGCCGATGCGCTGGTCGCGCCCGCTTAAAAAAATCGTAATCAGACCGATTGAATAAACCGGCAGTACGAAACCCGGAATCGCGTCGAAAATCCGCAATAAATTTCGCGCCATCGCTTCCCACAAGGTGATCGGTCGCCCGTCTTCGCGGATGACGCGCAGTTTCAAAAGCCTTTTTCCCGGTGTTTGCCCGTTCCAGAGCCATTCAAAAAAAATAAAATAACCCGCGAAAATCAGAAACAGCGCGACGATCATAATCGCAATCGTCCATTTCGGCATTTCCTCGACGAGCGAAGTCGCGCCGCTTTCCTTAAAAGCGTCCGTGAAACCCGAAACGCTCAAAAATGCGTACGCGACGACAAAAATCGTAAAATACTGAATCGCGTGGTCAATGGCGACGGCGAGAAATCGGTTGCCGATGGACGCGAGTGCGAACGCCAGCGGAACTCGTTCGGGAGTTTCGATGATTAAGGTTTCTTCGGTTTCGATGATTGACTGCGACATTGATTTCGGTTATTTAAACGGTTGCCAGCCAACCGGCGCACATTTATTATCGGGAAAATAAAGTGTTAGCAGACAAATTAATGCGCCGTTCACGCCCGCCGCTTTCAGGCTTTGGATGTCGCGCCGATTTCTATCCATTTACTCTGACTTCGCAGAAAAATTATACCGCAGCGGTCGCCTTCCGAATCATCCGCACGGCAGACGGTTGTCAGCATCAGCAAATCTATCTCGCCGTCGCCGTTGATGTCCGTCCAATTATCCTCGCGCAAATTTAAATTCGCTTTTTCCACGCGCTGATATTCTTTAGGTAAGTCTAATTTTTTATCCAGCCATTTCTTTTCTTTATCCGGCAGTGAAGCGAACAGTTGGCGCGTATCAACTTTACCGATTCGGATGTTTTGCCGCCGATTGTCGCGCGGCGCGACCGCGAATGCATCGCTGATCGGAAAGCTGCCGTCGGAATTTGAATCGCATTGTTTAATTTTATCCGGCGCATCTTTGGCGGCGGTTTGCGGCATCGTTTCCAACACCCAGCCGAAATCGTCTTCCTTGTTTAATTTTCCCGAAATCAAAAATCCGGCGCAGTTCATAATATCAACTTCGATTGACGTGCCGGTTTGATTGTATTTTTTATCGTCGTCGATCTTGGCGTTGCTCCAGATGTTTCCGTTGGCTTTCGGTTTTTCCAAATTTTCGGCTTCGATTGTTCCGATCCACGCCAACGGCTGCGCGGAGTCAATTTTTATCGTTTTGAAAGTCTTATCTTGAGTCTGCAAGCCGTTGGCGTTAATCACCGGAACGGCGGCGTTTATATTTTCTTTGAGCGGTAAATTTCCGTCGCTTTTGGCAATCGAATTTCCGCCCGAAAAACACGCTGAAACCAATAACAAACCGACCAGTAGAAAAATCAAGATTACATTATTTTTCATCAGTTGCCTCCCGGAAATATGACGTGCAGATGGTTGTTGTGCGCGGCGGTCGAAGGGTCAACAAAATTTTTGGTTTCAGTATCTTTCGCATTTAACTGCGGATCGTTGAAAAGAAATTTAGTTCCCGGATATAATCGGCGCACCAATAAAACAAACTCCTTCGTTAAATTCTGGTCATAAACATTAGTCATCGTGTATTCGAGTTTCGCGCCGTCGCCGGTTTGCGAATCTTTCCGCAGCGGGCGCACGTCAAACGCCTTGCCGTTGTCGTGCGTCGCGTGGTCTGAAGTGTTGATTCCGCCCGGACGCGAAATATCGCCGTATTGCAGCGGGCGGTCGGAATGCCCGCCGCTCCATTCCTTGGCGATTTGAATCATCGCTTCAATCGTTTCCTTAGTGCCGATTTGGTCGAGTCCGCGCTCGTCCTTAAGAACGGCGATTTTGCTGAAGTCGTTTCTGTTGTACGTCGTGAAACCAACGCCCGACTGCGGCAGTTCCCACACTATGTTCGCATCGAAATCATTTCTTTTGCCGCCCGTCGAACGCAGTACGCCCTTGCCGTCCCGTTCATAAAAAATCAAATTCGTTTGATTATAGTTCGTGTAAAAACTAATCTCGGCATCAGACATTTTGCGCGGCTGATTCGTGTCGTTGGGTTTGACCTTCGCGCTGTTAATCAACGTATTGAACAGGAGCAGTTCGCTGTAAGTCGTCGAACAGGAATCAATCGGGAAAGTTACGTTGGAACGGCTGTTCAGCAAAATATACAACTGTTTGCAGAAATAAATTCCTTCATTGGTTTCGAGCAGTTTTTGGAGCGTCGCGCCATCAACCTTCTTCCAGAAACGACAGCCGACGGCGAAATCACTCTCATTGTCGAGGATGTCGAAAACCCTCCAGACAACGCCGAGCTTCGTCAGGCAAATCTGTATCAGCCGCGCTGCCAGCCCGTCGGCATCTCCGTAATACTGCCTCCAAATCGCTTCGGCTTCGCTTTTATCATCCGGCATATTTTAAGACCTCCCGAATTTTTGTAGATAACAATATAACGCTTTGCGGCTGAAATAACAGAAGTTTTCGGCGGGCAAAATTCACCCTGCAATTTTGACGCGCAGAAATTTTCGTTTGCCGACTTGCAGCAAAATTTCCTTGTTCAATTCGATTTCAGTGTTCGCGTTCGTCGCTTTTTCGCCGTTGATTTTCACACCGCCCTGCTCAATTAAACGTCTCGCTTCGCCTTTCGACGCGGCGAGATTTGTGTTGACGAGCAATTCGGCGAGCTTGTAATTTCCCTCCGCCAGACCTTTTTCTTCGATTTCATCAGGAATTTCCTTATTCACGAACCGACGCTTGAATTCGTCCTCCGCTGCGTTTGCCGCGTCCGTCGAATGGAAATCCGCAATAATCAGTTTCGCTAAATTGACTTTCAAGTTGCGCGGATTCTCAACGCTCGCCTTCATCGCTTCGATTTCCGACGGCGGCGAATCGGTCAAAAGTTCGTAGTACTTCCACATCAAATCGTCGGAAATTGACATCACCTTGCCGAACATTTCATTCGGCGCGTCGGTGATGCCGATATAATTGCTCAGCGACTTCGACATTTTATTCACTCCGTCCAAACCTTCGAGCAGCGGCGTGGTCAAAATCACCTGCGGTTCCTGTTCATATTCGCGCTGAAGATTTCTGCCCATCAAAAGATTAAATTTCTGATCCGTTCCGCCGAGTTCGACATCGGCTTCGAGCGCGACCGAATCGTAGCCCTGCACGAGCGGATAAAGAAGTTCGTGCAGCGCAATCGGCTTTTCTTCATTCAGACGCTTCGTAAAATCGTCGCGTTCGAGAATTTGTTTGACGGTCGTGTGCGACGCGAGCTTGATAAATCCGGCTGCGCCCTGCGATTCAAACCATTCGGAGTTGAAACGAATCTCGGTTTTTTCCGGGTCGAGCAATTTGTAAATCTGCGCTTTGTAAGTTTCGGCGTTCGCCGCAATTTCTTCTTTTGATAAAGGCGGGCGCGTAACGTTTTTGCCCGACGGGTCGCCGATCATTCCCGTAAAATCGCCGATCAAAAAAATCGCCGTGTGTCCCAAATCCTGAAACGCTTTTAACTTGCGAATCACGACCGTATGCCCGATGTGAATGTCCGGCGCGGTCGGGTCTGCGCCTAATTTTACGCGCAAAGGCTTGCCGGTTTTCGCCGACCGTTCCAACTTCTTTCTCAAATCTTCTTCGCGGATGACATCAACCGCGCCTTTCTTCAAAAATGCAATTTGTTCGTCAATCGTCATAAGTTGGTAATTTTAGAGAAAATCGGCGGGAAATTCTATCGCAGAAAATGTTTTGTCGAATTTCTAGTTTATTCTGGAAAATTAATTTTCTCTAAAACTTTCTGAAAACGCGCGTCGTTTTTGAGCGAGTCGAACGCGGGCGCGTGTTTGACGGAAAGCAGGTCGGGAACTTTCGCTTCGATGCCTTTTTCGAGCCAGCCGACGGCTTTGTCGTTATCGCCGAGAACCGCGTAGCATTTGGCTAAATCAGTCGGATAAATATAATCTTTTTCGATCAAATCTTCGAGCCATTCCGCTTTGGCGCGGACGAAACCCGTTCGTCCGCCCGTTTGATATTGCTGCTCGATATTGGCGATCCAACGCCGCGCCGCCGCCTCAACCATCATCGCTTCCTTCCAAAGCTCGACGGCTTCCTTCAGATTGCCTTTCTGCTCGTTGATTTCGCTCAAATTATAAAGCGTCGAAGCGTGAGCGTTGTCAATCTTGAGGGATTTTATTGAATAACTTTCAGCTTCCTCGAAACGGCGGGCGAGGTAATTTCCCCAGGCGATTTCGCCGAGAATCTGCGCCGAATCCGGTTCGAGCGCGAGAGCCTGCTGCTGTTCGGCAAAACCTTCGTCGAAACGTCCCGCGTGATACAGAAATTCGCCGAACCAGCGGCGCGCCAGAACATTTTTCGGATTGATTTCCAATGCCTTTCTGAAATTCGCTTCCGCCGTCTGCCAGTCATATTCGTAACGCGAATTGACGAAAGCGAGCGCGGTTAAGGCTTCGTCCGAATCCGGTTTGATTTTCAGAGCTTCGAGCGCGTTTTCCTTCGCCAGCGGAAACGAACGCCGCGAAGCCGAAAGCCCGCGCGCGGCATACAGCGCGAGTCCGTGTTTGACGTGCGCCGTCGCCAACGCCGAACGCGCTTCGACAAACGAACCGTCTTTAACGACGGCGGCGGTGAAATTCTCAATCGCCTTCTCGAAATCCTTCGACGCGGTTTTCGTCAATTCCTGTCTGCCCTGCAAGTACGATTCGTAGGCTTCGGGGTTTTTCGTCGTCACAGATTCGTGTTTCACGTAACGCCAAAACGCCCCGATTGAAAAAATCAGCAAAACCAGCGCGGCGGCGATTAAAATACTTTTCGAGGCGGAGGGTTTGGAAACTTTGCGGCTAGAATCTCTTAATTGTTTGCCGGTCGGATTTTCGGAAACGATTTCTTCCGGCGCGGGAAATTCTTCAAATTTTTGCTCCGGCTTTTCATTGACGATTTTTTCGACTTCGGCGACGAAACGATAACCTTTTTTCGGAACGGTTTCGATGAATTTGCCTCCGTTCGTTTCGCCCAAAACTTTCCGAATCTGCGCGACGGCGACCGTCAGATTGTTGTCTTCGACAAACGCGCCCTGCCAAACCTGCTCAAAAAAATCTTCCTTTTTAACGAGGTCTCCGGCGTTTTCGAGCAAGAGGCGCAAAACCTGAAAAGTGCGAACCTGAAGTTTCAGCGGCTCGCCTGCTTTGTAGAGAGTTTCTTCGCGCACGTCGGCTAGAAAGTCGGCGAAAATGTATTGGGTTGGGAGCATAAAATATGCTGAAAGTTTAGTTCACTTCGCATCGGAAATCAATCAATTATTAGAAACAGTTCGGTGCGGCGTTATGGCAAAACAAGCAGTGATACCGAAGCGTCTTCGTAAAACAACTTAATAACGTCGAAATCCATCCGCAGCAACTCTTCAACTTGTCGTGTCGAACAGTTTCCAAGCCGCAGCCAAACGACTTTCGGCGGATTTCCAAAAATCAAACTGAGGTCGTGCATATCCGCGTCTTTTGAAACGATCATAAAATCGTTGTCTTTCGCGTAATCCCAAACAAGCGGGTCATCGGCAGCCTGCATCCCGACATCCCGGACGTGAACCGAGTTTGGAAAAAGGTCGGCGACGCGGCGCAGCAGCGAGGGCGACAAGTTTTCGTCAAAAAGTAATTTCACGCTGTGGCAGCCGGAACAGTCATCAACCGGCGTTCACGGTCGGCGGCGTAAGCGATGCAGGCTTTCAAATCTTCCCGCGTCAAATCGGGAAAGTCCTCAAGAATTTCCGCTTCCGTCATTTCAGAAGCCAGATATTCAAGCACTTCATAAACCGTAATCCTAAGCCCTCGCACACAGGGTTTACCGCCGCGTTTGTTCGGTTCGATGGTGATGTAATCCCGGTAATTCATACAAAAATTATCAATGACAGCAAACTCAAAAGCAAGCAACAAGCATTTTTGCCGATACTTTATTTCAAATTAAACTCGAAAATGCCCGACAGCTATCAAGTTGTTTACCCGGAATTAGTAAAATTATCGTCCGTGGTATTTTTGCTTCACTGCTGGTTTTTATCAAAAATACGCAATTTTGCGTATTTCCAAAACAGCTAAACCATACTAATTTCACCCTTGCAAAAAGAAAATAATTACCAATCACGCCTGTTACGGGGAATTTATTTTTTACCGTAAGTCTAACAAAAATAACGCTTTGTGCGAATTAGCAAATAATTAGGAAAAAATTAAGGACTTCCCTGCGACAGATTTTGTAACTTTTCGACATATACCAATGCGGAGACGAAAATTTCGGCTTTGCAATAAACCCATAAATCTAGAAACAAAATTAAAGAAAAAATGAATAACCATATCCCAACGAAAATGACGAAACGATTTGCAACAAATCAACAAATGGTGGTTGATAATACCAGAACTCGTTGGCGAAAGTGATTGATAATGGGTTCCATATGCTCCTGGATTCTTATTAGCTAATTTTTAGACTGCTCGGTAATAAAAATAAACAATATGAAAAACTTCAAAATAAAAAATACTTGTCAAGATAGACATCAACCCAACATTTTACGTTCAATTAGCAAAGTTTACGGCTTCGCCGTTTCTAATCTTGAATTAGGGAAAGTTTATTTTGTGCAAAAACATCTATTGATTTACATCGCAACATTTGTTCTCCTATTCGGAATCGGCGCAGGGGTATTCGCTCAAACGGGCAGTTATACTATTATTGACCCGCCCGGTTCTATTAGAACTGAGGCAAACGGAATAAACAATGCGGGTGATGTCGTTGGAACTTATCAAGATACTAGCGGCATATATCACGGTTTTAAGTTCAGCAACGGCGTTTTCATAAGTATTGACCCACCCGATTTTTATCGGACTGAGGCAAACGGAATAAACACTGCGGGCGATGTCATTGGAACTTATGGGGATAATAACAACAGAGGTCGCGGCTTCAAGTTGAGTAACGGCGTTTTCACGATCATTAACCCGCCAGGTCCCAATGGTGCTAGTAATAACGTCGTTACTTCTGCATACGGAATAAATACTACAGGTGATGTCGTTGGAAGATATAGAGATATAGATGGGATACAACACGGTTTCAAATTCAGCAACGGCATTTTCACGATTATTGACGTACCCGGTTCTGTTGAAACTTACCCATACGCAATAAACACTGCAGGTGATGTCGTCGGAATCTATAGTGATAGTAACAACCCAGAAGTCCGTAGAGTTCGAACCTTCAAGTTAAGTAACGGCGTTTTCACGATCATTGACTTACCTGGTTCTATTCGGACTGAGGCACTGGCAATAAATACTGCGGGCGAAGTTGTTGGATATTATGAGCATAGTAACGGCACATATCACGGTTTCAAGTTCAGCGGCGGCGTTTTCACGAGTATTGACGCGCCCGGTTCAGTTAGTACTGAGGCAAGCGGAATAAACAATGCGGGTGATATTGCTGGAACTTATCAAGATACTAGCGGCATATATCACGGTTTTAAGTTAAGTAACGGCGTTTTTACAGTTATTGATCCGCCTGGTTCTGTTAGTACTGGCGTAAAGAGAATAAACACTGCGGGTGATGTCGTTGGGACTTATCAAGATACTAGCGGCAGACTTCACGGCTTTAAGTTCAGGGCGGTAACTCCATTAGTAACTAATGTGCAGAGAACCTATTCGGGATTCTTTTTAGCCGGTTTTAATCAATCTAACACCTTTAACGTGGGCGTTAATTGGCAAGGCTCGCCGGGACAAGTCAAATTTCAGGTGAATAATGACGCTCCGGTTACAGTGCAGGGTAATGCCGCCGGAGCAGTTCAGCCTTTTAATTTAGCTACTTCGTTCACTCCCTCATATTCTTCATCCGTTATCAAAATTACTCCAATCAACGGTGAAGGCATCGTCGGGGAAACCAGAACCGAGAATATTTATATATTTCCGCATCCGCCTTGGCTTAGTGATGCGCTAAGTGAATTCGGGTCTGACGCATTGCGCTTTACCGCCGCCAACGGCGAGATTCGTGCCGATTTCAAAGCAACTTATCCAAAACCGGAATTTAAGGCGACTGTGCGGATCCCGGAAGAAGTTCCCTATATCGGTGGTGATCTCGGCATCAGCAAAGCGCAGGGAACATTCACCGGTTTTGTTTCAAGCATCGGAAACGGTTCTTTAACGCTTCAAGGTCAAACTAGATTCAAAGGTTTGGAGCAGGAATTATTCGGCTCTGCAACAGGCACTGGCAACTTTTTACTTAACGAGAACGGGCTTTCCGTAAATAATGCTTCACTAAATCTTAATTTGGAAGCCACGTTCAGGAAAAATGTCAGCCTGATTACTGCAATTCCGGCACTCGCTCCTTTCAGACGATATGAAGCTATTAGACGGTTTACAGACACTACTAGATTGACCGGAGAACTAAAACCGTCGCTCGGATTTTCAACGACTTGGAGACAAGATGTGGCGACTCGTCAACTTGTTTTTAATGAAGCCACGGGAACAATCGGTCTCAATATGCGCGCAGGCTTGAGTAACAAAATAGACCGTTTTAGGTTTCAAGGCTGGGTTGCCGGAGGCGGTTCAATGACCATCGGCACACCTTCACCTTTTGTCCGCAACTTCAGTCTCAATTTTGAAGTTGGAGCGAAAGTTAGCATTGACGGCTTGTATGAATTTCCTCCGGCAACTATCAATTATGGCTGCACTTGGACTGCGGCAACCGAACAAACCGTTTGTGCTTCAACTTCGTTAAATGGGCTTCTAAATGGAGATAATAATTTTAACCCTAGATTAAAGCTAATCCGATACCGTTACGAAAAGTTCGGCAAATACGAGTATCTCAAACCATCAACCCAAAAAATAGATTCAGCATCTATAAGCGGTGATTCCCAAACATCGTTTTCCTCTGCTGATACCACAATTATCAGTAATGTTTTTGGAAATGCCGAACCAAAAATTTTACCTGTCGGCAATAACGGAAAAATGATTTTGTATGTCAGGCAAAACCCAAGTTTGCCTATTTTACAATCAACTGATATTGCGTGGTCTTTTAATGATGGAAATGGTTGGAGCGCACCTAATCCGATATTTAGCGACACTCGTGCCGAATTTTCACCTGTTGTCGGAGTTGATCCGTCGGGCAATGTTATTGCGGCGTGGTTAAGAATTAAAGTGCAAAACTTTACAACACCGATTCCGACTGCTGATGACTTACCGCTTTACTACAAACAAGTGGAAGTTATAAGTTCGGTCTTTAATCCAACGACAAGAACCTGGAGTGCTGAAACCGTATTAACAGACGATTTGGCATTAGATACGAGTTTGCGTTTAGCAAAAGATGAAGGTGGAAAACTTTTATTGACTTGGCAATCAAATCCAAACGGTGAATTCTCAGCCAACGCTGCAAATCCGGCAACCTTAAAATACAGTTTTTGGAACGGCTCAAGTTGGAATGCACCTGCCGTTGTTGCGAACAATCTTATTAATATAAGCGAACACGCAGTTGCTGTAAAAGGCAATAACGCCTTTATTATTTTGCCGATAGACCCGGATGTAAATGTAATCAACGATGGCAAACTTATTTTATTTAGTTGGAATGGAAGTGCTTGGAGCCAAGGAACGGAGTTTGCGGGGGGAAGTGTTAATAATCAATTACCTACGGCAGTTTACAGTCCAGCAAGCGAAGGACAAATAGTTTGGTTGAAAGGCACAGATTTAGTTCAAGCTAAATTAAACAATCCTGTGCCTCAAATTGTTCGGCAAGGAAGTGAATCTACGGGCTTCCACAACATTCAATTATTAAATAATAGTCAAAATAATCTTACTCTGATTTGGCAGGATGTGGTTGATAACGGTTCGGCAAACATTTTCTCCAAAATCTATAATCCGATTACTAATAGTTGGGGCAATGATAATCGGCTTAATCAAGATGATCAGCAATCAAAAGATGTAAGCGGATATTATGATAATAACGGGAATTTGCAATTAGCATATCTCGCCACCCAGATTTTGCGCGTTACTAAAAATGTAACGATTAACGGGCAAACTTATCAAATACCGAATGTCCCTGAAAATGGTCAGACGGATTTACGACTATTAACCATCAATCAAGCAAAAGCTGCCTTCGATTTCGATGGCGATGGCAAAGCCGATATTTCGGTGTTTCGCCCGGATAACGGCACGTGGTATTTGCTGCAATCGCAGGCGGGTTTTACCGGCTTGGCATTCGGTTTGGGAACGGACAAAC
>CAXTKJ010000014.1:68225-90829 GCA_964244835.1 uncultured Pyrinomonadaceae bacterium | reverse complement strand
CTTGAAGCGATTTCCGACGGCGAAAGTTTAAAGGAACCTGCGCCGTTAAAATCTTCCGACAAACCTCAAAACACAAAACAGAATTGGCTAATCAACGGCGCGGTAGTTTCGATATTTTGTCTTTTGGTTCTGGCGTTTGTATGGAATATAAGTAAATCCGAGCCGCCAAAAAACTTGCTTGAAATTGATAAATTAGCTGTTTTGCCGTTTGAAACAGTTGATGAAAAAGAACGCGAAATGCAGATCGGTTTGACGGATTCGATGATTACGAATCTGAGTAAAATCAAACAGTTGAAAGTTTTTCCGCTGTCCGCCGTCCGCCAACTTGCGGGACAAAATTTCAACGCATTACAAGCCGGAAAAGACCTTCCCGCGAGCGCAGTTTTGTCGGGCAATTATCGTTTCGATGGCGAAAATATCATCGTCAACGCCAACCTTTTGCGTGTGTCGGACGGCGAAACGCTCTGGACGGAAAGTTTTACGGCATCGGGCAAAACAGCACTCGAACGTGAAACTTCAGTTGCGCTTCGCACGGCACGGCTGCTTTCTCTGAAAATCGCCGAACTCGAAGATGAAAAGATTCCAGCCAATCAAAATTTAAACAAAGAAGCCGTGGAAAATTATCTCTCGGCGCGAAAGATTTGGAGGAAAAATGAACTTTTCCGGCGCGACGAAATGTTCGGTCTTTATGAAAAAACCATCGCGCTTGAGCCGAATTGGGCTTTAGCTTACGCAAGTTATGCGGAAGCCTTGTTTGCGACCGAAGAATTTTCCGAAGAAAGAAAGAAAGTCGAAATGGCTGCCGAAAAAGCTATCGAACTTGATAAATCTTTACCGCAGCCGCACACGGTTTTGGGCGAGAGTGTTAGTTGGTTTGATTGGAATTGGGAAAAAGCCGAAACGCAGTTAAAACTGGCGATCAGCCTAAATCCCAACTATGCACTTTCGCATTATAAATATGCCCGCTTTCTAATTATTCAGCGTAGATTCGCCGAATCGGAAATCGAGTTGAACAAAGCAATTGAGATCGAACCGTTTTCACCTCTTTTTCATTCAGGTTTGTGTGAACTTTACTCATCCGATAATAAATTTGAAAAGGCGATTTCGGCTTGTCTTTACGCAAAACAGATTGATCCGACTTCTTGGCAAATCCGAAAATTACTTTTCTGGATCTATGTGAAAAAACAGATGTTTGCCGAAATAGACGAAACATATTTGGCGAAACTTTCCCTCGCTGAACGAGAAAAAAATCCGCTGGCAATCGCCGTGGCGAAAAAAGATTTGAGTTCATATTGGCGATATTCAATTAATGAACCCGTAATAAATGGAAGCGAACAATCGGTTAGTCTGGCAAACTATTATTTACTGTTGGGTGATAATGATAAGGCACTCGATTACCTTGAAAATGCGTTTGAACAAAGGGACTCGGCATTACCTCTAGTTAATGCTGATTTTTGCTTCGATTCGCTGCGAAAGGAAAAGCGGTTTGAAGAAATACTGCGGAAAGTCGGTTTGGCAAAATAAAACTCGAATTATTTATTGTCATTATTTGGGCTTTGAATAGTTTCGCCATTTCGTTTCAAACAAAATTATCAATAAAAAGCCAAAGAAATATGCTGCAAAATCGAGCCATTCAAAAGTTCTGCCCATAGCGACGGAAAGGATTCGGTTATTTTCCAGACCGAGCAGTTTGACGTAATCGAAATACTGCAAAATTTCGATTGTAAAAGCCAGAATCAAAACTCCGAGCGCGATTTTACGATAATTGACGTTTAAGAATATCCGCAGAAAACAGTAAATCAAAATCACCACTAAAACATCGCCGACGAACGGGCGAATTAAATTGTCATTGACGAACAGCGCGATAAAAACTTCGATTAAAAAGAAAATTACCGTCAGGAAAAAATAGATTTTGTTGAATTCGGGCATTTGGTTGATTCAACCGACGATCTTTCAAATATAAATTCCGAAACTCCGACAATCTTCATTCAGGAGTTATGCGGTTGACGAAAAAATGTAGAACAGACTGTCAGTCTGTTCAGCCGCCGCTTGTCGTTTGCCGAAAAAGGAACAGACTAACAGTCTGTTTTACGTGTCCGACTCGATTCAACTGCGTGACTTCTAAAATTTTTATCTGCCGGAAACTGTGATAATCTTTTCCCAAAATATGAACTTCGATTATTCAACGAAAACCCGCGAACTGCAAAGCAAACTGCAAAAGTTTATGGATGAAAATGTTTATCCGAACGAGCAGGCGTTTCAGAATGAAATAAATTCCGGCGACCGCTGGCAGCCTTTGCAGTTGATTGAAGATATAAAGGGTAAAGCGCAAGCCGAAAATCTTTGGAATTTGTTTCTGCCGGAAGTTTCGGGTCTGAAAAATCTCGAATACGCGCCGCTCGCCGAAATTATGGGCAAGGTTTTCTGGTCGTCGGAAGTTTTTAACTGCTCCGCGCCGGACACGGGAAATATGGAAGTTCTCGAACGCTACGGCAGCGCAGAACAGAAAGAAGCGTGGCTGAAACCGCTTTTGAATGGTGAAATTCGTTCGTGTTTTTCGATGACCGAGCCGGAAGTGGCTTCGTCTGACGCGACGAATATCTCGGCTTCGATCAAACAGGACGGCGACGAATATATTTTAAATGGGAGAAAATGGTGGTCAACCGGCGCGGGCGATGCTCGCTGTAAGCTCTCGATTTTTATGGGCAAAACTGATGAAACCGCGCCGAAGCATCTTCAGCAGTCAATGATTTTAGTTCCGATGAACGCGGACGGCGTAAAAGTCGAGCGGACTTTAAATGTTTTCGGCTACGACGACGCGCCGAACGGACACGCCGAAATTTCTTTTACAAATGTGTGCGTACCGAAGGAAAATCTGCTTTTGGGCGAAGGTCGCGGTTTTGAAATCGCGCAGGGTCGGCTCGGTCCCGGTCGCGTTCATCATTGTATGCGGCTGATCGGCGTTGCCGAACGCGCTCTGGAAATGATGAAGGAACGCGCCAAAAATCGAATTGCGTTTGGCAAATCTATCGCGGAACAAGGCGTGATTAGAAATTGGATCGCCGAAGCCCGCAACGAAATAGAACAGGCGCGTCTGCTCGTTTTAAAAACGGCGTGGCTGATGGATGAAGTCGGCAACAAGGCGGCGCGAAAGGAAATTGCGATGATTAAAGCCGTCGTGCCGCCGATGGCTTTGAAAATCATTGACCGCGCGATTCAAACTTTCGGCGGCGCGGGCGTTTGCCAGGACACGCCGCTGGCGAATTTCTGGATCGTCGCCCGAATGCTCCGAATTGCCGACGGTCCTGACGAGGTTCATCTTGAATCAATCGCCAAGATGGAGTTAAAAAATTCGTAGAAAAAGGACTTTGTTTGTGAGATTATTTTGAAATGCAATTTCTAATGTTTCAACTGAAAATATTCTTTACAAATCGTATTGGATTGCTAGCCGTTTTAACTAACTTCCTGCTGGCGATTTTAGGATTGTTTCAGAAAGATTGGAGCTATGACAGTTTTCATTTTACTTACGAACCTGTATCAATAAAAGTGTTAGCGATAAGTAATTTGTTAGTCATTAATTTGGCAGAATCAATAAGCAGATCACTGCTTCCATTTCCGAACTCAAATATTGGAAATGTGCGGATAAATGCTATTGAAATGTTGCTGATTGTTATTTTCAGCATTTTTCAATGGCTTTTTTTCGGATACCTTCTTAGCAGCAAAAAAGAAATGAAATGAATATTAGAAAAGTCGAATTAAAAGATGCCGCGCAGATTGCGGAGATTTATAACTATTACATTTTAAAAACGCATCACACTTTCGAGACAGAAGCGTTGAGCGCGGAAGAAATGCAGGAACGCATCACTGAAACGAGCGAGAATTATCCGTATCTGGTTGCCGAAGCCGACGGCGAAATTCAGGGTTATCTTTACGCGGCGCAGTTTAAATTGCGGCAGGCTTATAAACATTCGGTCGAGGCTTCGATTTACGTTAGAAATCAGGCGAAGCAGAGAGGAACCGGCTCGGCACTCTACGAAAAGTTTCTCGAAGAATTGCAGGAAACCGACGTTCACGCGCTGATGGCGGGAATTTCTCTGCCGAACGAAGCGAGCGTTAAGTTTCACGAAAAACTAGGCTACGAAAAAGTCGCGCATTTTAAGGAAGTCGGCTACAAACTCGGCAGATGGGTTGACGTTGGTTTTTGGGAAATGCTTAATAAATTTTAATGTCGAAGCCGATCATTCATTTCGCTCACGCCAATGGTTTTCCCGCTAAAACCTACAATAAACTTTTCTCATTTCTCGAAAAAGATTACGAAATAAATTACCTTCCGCGCCACGCGCATAATCCGAAATATCCGGTAACGGACGGCTGGGAACGTCTGCGCGATGAACTACGCGATGAAATTGAAAAACATTACAGGGATAAAATAATCGGCATTGGGCATTCGCTCGGCGGCGTTTTGCATTTGCTGGTGGCGGCGGAAAAGCCCGAACTTTATCAGCAAATAATCCTGCTCGACGCGCCGATTATCAGCCGTTTGAGCAGCGGCGGTTTGTGGATTATGAAAACTCTTAATCTGATGGATAGATTCACGCCGTCGCAAATAACACGCTATCGCCGGAATTCGTGGCAGTCGAAAGATGAAGTTTTCGAGCATTTCAAAGCCAAACCGAAATTCGATGCTTTTGACGAAGACGTTTTGCGCGATTACGCGAATCACGCGACGATTGAAACTGATAAAGGATTAGAATTATTTTTCAAACCGTCAATCGAAGCGAAAATTTATCAAACTCTGCCGCACCGACTCCCGAAACTCAAAGGAAAATTAAAAGTGCCGATTGCCTACATCGGCGGAACGCATTCGCGGGAAGCCGAACTTGCGCGGCTTTCGTTTATGAAGAAAAACTTCGATATTGATTTTTATCAAATCGGCGGCTCGCATCTTTTTCCGCTCGAAAAACCGCACGAAACGTCAATCATCATTAAAAACATTCTGCATTCAAATAATAAATAATCGTTCATTTTGACTTGATTAAATCTATCAATTTGAAAAAAACACATCAATTTGCGTTAAACAATTAAAAAAGTTGTTGACAATAGTTTGTGTCTATTGTAATTTTATTAAGTGATGACGCGACAAGCGTTGTTCCTATCGCCACCTAAAGCGAAAAGTTTTCATAAAACATCAATTCAAAAAATTTAGAATTGCCTTCAAAAAAGCGAAACAAAACGAAAAGTAAATTCCGGCTCTCCATTCTATTCGAGATGTCCTGAGGCATTACGCCAACAATGCCGAAAGACGAAAAAAGGTGGCACCACAAACCGCTATTCGCCGAAATGCCCGATTCGTTTGAGAGATGAAAACTTCCGCGCCGCAGAGATAAGAAATAAATTTTAGTTTAACGAGAGAAGCCTATTAAGGAGTAGAGAAAAAATGCTATTCGGTAAAAAGAAAAGTGTTGCCGGTTTAGATGTCGGTTCGAGTTCGATCAAAATGGTCGAACTCGACGGCAAAATGAACAGCCTGAGCCTCGTCGGTTTAGGATTTGAAAATTTGCCCGACGACACCATCGTTGACGGGCAGATTATGGAATTGAACGTCGTCTCCGACGTGATTAAAAATATCTGCGCCAATCATCAGATGACTGCCACTCAAGTCGTTACGGGCGTGAGCGGTCATTCGGTGATTATCAAAAATATCGTGCTGCCGCCGATGAGTCAGGAAGAATTAGAGGAATCCATTGACTGGCACGCCGAAGAGCATATTCCGTTCGATCTCGCCGATGTCAGCCTCGATTATCAGGTTACTTCGGAAACGCCCGAAGCGACTTCGGTTTTAATCGCCGCCTGCAAACGCGAGCGCATTGACAATATGAAGCAGGCGATTCAGCTTGCCGGGAAACAGCCGGTCGTGATTGACGTTGACACTTTCGCTTTGCAGAACTGTTACGAAGTCAATTATCAGCCGAGCGAATCGCAGGTTGTTGCCTTACTCAACATCGGCGCGGCGACGATGAACGTCAATATCGTGCAGGGCAATCGCTCGCTTTTCACCCGCGACATCACCGTCGGCGGAAGTCAGTTCACCGACGTTTTACAGCGCAGTTTGGGCATCAGCTTTCAGGAAGCCGAAGCCGTCAAACGCGGCGTGCGCGACGCTTCGCAGAACGTCGAAGAAAAATCCATCGAACCGCTCATCAACGACGTAACGGAAATCGTAGCGATGGAAATCCAAAAAACTTTTGACTTTTACCGTGCGACGACTGAAGAACACGAAGTCGCCGTGCAGAAGATTTTAATTTCCGGCGGCGGCTCGAAACTCAGCGGATTGGCTGGGGAATTGTCGAAACGTCTCGAACTGCCGGTCGAAATTCTCGATCCGTTCAAAAACATTAAAGTTGATGCGCGCAAATTTGACCCGGATTACTTAAATGAAATTATGCCCGAAATGGCGGTCGCCGTCGGTCTGGCAGTGAGAGGAGTGGAACTCAGATGATTAAAATTAACCTTTTAGATTCGGTAACGGAAAGACACGCCGGAACGACCGCGACGGTCGAACGCAAAATCTCCAGTCCGGCATCGCAGCTTTTGATGATGGCTTTAGCGGTCGGCTTTCTGCTGACGGCAGTCGTCGCCTGGGATGTCATCAGTTCGCAGATGGCGAAAACCGATGCCGAACAGCAGCGCGAGGAACAAAAACGGGTCGCCGTCGAACTCGAAGCCGTAACGAAAGAAATGGCGGAGCTGAAACAGAAAACCGACAACATTACGGCGCGTATCGAAGCGATCAAAAAGTTGCGTGATGAGCAAGCCGGACCGAGCGCGGTTTTAGAAGCGATGCGCGAAAGAATTGCGATGGTTCCGGGAGTTTATCTGGCATCTATCGAACAGACCGGCGAACAGGTAACGATCAAGGGCGATTCGCCTGATGAATCGGCGGTAACGCAGTTCGGTCGCAGCCTGGAATTTTCCAGCGGACTTTTCAAAGATTTGAACATTGAAACTCAGCGCAAAGAGAAGCCGGGACAGAATAGCGCACCAGCGGCGAACGGCGCGGAAATGCCGCCGAGACAGGAAATCGTCGGTTTTACGATCAGCTGCAAATATGATCCTAAAGCCAACGCTTCGCAAAATGCTGCAACGACGGCTTCGACTCAGGGACCAGGCGCGATGCAGCCGCAACAGCAGGCATCGAAAACTTTGCCCGATGCGATCAGAGATCAGTTGCCGAAACCGAAAACCGACGGTTCGACGATTCCGACACCGCCGCAAGTCGCCAAAAACTAATTCAATACACCAAATTTTCGTTTAGCGATTTTTTTGAAAGCTAAACATCGAGGAAACCGAAATGTTAGAAAAATTAAAAGCCCAGCCGTGGCATATCCAACTGATTGTTTTAGTCGCTGTCGCGTCGTTGTTCTACGGAACGGTTTGGTACTTCTTTACGAGTGAAACCCGCGCCGCGACGCAGGTCATCAACGATGAAGTCGCTCAGTTGACCGCCAAAAACGAAGCTGCGAAAATCGCCACGCAGCGCATCAACGAATTTCGTTCGCTCTACGCGAGCAAAACGGCGGAATATGAAGAATTAAAAGTTCTTCTGCCGGAACAGCGCGAAATTACCAACGTGCTGCAAGGATTGCAGACGACGGCGAGCGACAGCCGCCTGATCGTCAACCGTTTCTCGCCGAAGGATGACGTGGCGCAGAGCGGAATGATGGCAAAGCCGGTCGAAATCGAAGTGGACAGCAACTTTAACAATTTGCGCGCCTTCTTTGAGAAAATGGCAAAATTGCAGCGCATCGTTTCGATCAGCGATTTCAAACTGAATCAGTTGGAAAAACAATCGAACGACCGAACTCTGCACGCGCAGTTCAAGCTAACGACTTATTACGCCGCGCCGGAAAGTTTAGCACCGGCAACTCCCGCGCCCGGACAACCCGGTGCGCCTGCCGCTCCCGGAACGACTCCGGCTGCGCCGAACGGAGTCGCTCCGCCGCCTGCCGCACCGGTCGCTAAATAATAAAGCCGAACGGTCAACTACTATTTGAAACATTTGAGAGAGAGAGAAAAGTTATGATCAAATCGAAATTTACACGCCTTTTAAGTTTGGGAATCGTCAGCACCGGCTTCATTCTGGTCGGCGGAAATTATGATTCGGTAATGGCGCAGCAAAGCCGCGATCCGTTTGAGAAACCGGCTTACGCGAGAACCAAGCCGACCGGAACTACAATGCCTTCAACTTCCGGCACGACGACTGCCGGTAAGCCCAAGCCCGCCGGACCGCCGCCGGTTACGCCGAACTCCGCGCCGCCGATTGAAAGCCGCATCGCTTTTTACAAAAAAGTCCGTGAAGATGCCGCGATGAACGGATTGGAACTGCCGAAAGTTACGAGCGTTCTGACGCTCGACGAATTGGCGGTAACGGGAATTTTCCGCACGCCGCGCGGTTTCGCGGCGATGGTCGAAGCCAAGCCGATCAAACTTTCTTACACGATCTATCCGGGCGAGAAATTTTTCGACGGTCAGCTCGTCGCCATCGAGGAAAATCGTCTGGTTTTCCGCAAAGTAACGAAATTGAGCAACAACAAATTCGTCACGGCGGTCGAAAATAAAACTCTGCGGCAATACACGGTCGAACAGGAAGTGCAGGGAACTGCGCCGGTTCAGCCGACCGACAAAAAGGAAGAGCAAGCCGGCAACACGGTTTTGACACCGAAAGATTCGACGACCGCGCCGACTCTGCCGCCTTCGATGATTATGTCGCCGGTTGACGAAATGGCTCGCCAGCCGAAAGAAGAACCAGCCAAAACCGTCAAGGAAAAGGAATCGAAAAAGGGTAAAAAGCCGGTCAAGGTCGCCAAAACAAAAAAGACTGACGACCAGTAGATATTCAATCGGGTTTTTGAAACTCGAATCGCCAATCTTTTGTGCCGGATTCCCGGCGGACAAATTGCAAACGGCGCGGAGCAGTCCCAAGCCGCGCCGCCTATTCAAACAATAATTTAATTCAACGCATCTCTCGAAAAATCGAGCAGATGGATTTACAACGGAGGAAACATGGATTCTCTTGGAAAATTAAGCGTCATCGGCAAACGCGCCGTCATCGCTTTAATGCTTATCAGCACGATAACTTTATCGCTGGCGGCGCAAACGGTTGCACCGCCGCAGCAGCAGGGCAAACGCTTCGGCGATCCCGGATTTGTCGGCGAGCCGATTAATCTGAACGTCGTCAATGCCGATGTCCGCGACATTCTGAACTACATCACCGAGCAATACGGCATCAACTTCGTCATTGATAAATCGGTCAAACAAGTTCCGGTAACGATCAATGTCAACGACGTTCCCTGGAACGTCGCGCTCGAATCGGTTCTGCGCTCGCAGGAATTGGGCGTACAGGTCAATGGCACGATTCTTCGCATCGCCGAACAGAAAACGCTCGGCGACGAACAAGCCATCCAGCAAAAAATCCGCGATACTCAACTCGATACGTCGGCTCTCTACACGGAATTTATCCGTCTCAACTATGCGCGCGCTTCCGGCACTTTGAATGGCGACGCGGGCGGCGCGGGACAATTCACGTCCGGCGTTTCCAGCAACAGCGCGAATGCCGGCAATACCTCGAACAGCAGCGGCTCTGATCAGGGAGTTTTGGGAATCATCAAACGCCGCCTTTCACGCCGTGGCGCAGTCGAAGTTGACGGGCGCAGCAACACCTTGATTATTACTGACGTGCGCGAAAACATTGACGCGATTCGCCAACTGGTAACTTTATTAGACCAGCCCGAACCGCAAGTCGAAATCGAAGCCCGCATCGTCGTGGCGACGCGCAACTTCAGCCGCGATTTAGGCGTGCAGCTCGGCGCGCTCGCCATCAGCAACGGTCGAGCCATTTCGGTAGCAACCGCTCCCGGCAGCCAAACGACGGGCGGAACAGGCGCAACACAGGGAAATACGACCGGCTTGGTTCCGGGCGGCATTCCGAACGGCATCGGACTTCAGCCAAACAACAGTTTGCTGTCTTCGATTCCGAATACGGTCATCGGTTTGACGACGGGAATTTTCGGTTCGGCGCAAATCAGCGCGTTGATTACAGCGGGCGAAGCCAAAGGACAAGCCAAAACTATCGCCACGCCGCGCATCACGACTCTGAACAATCGTCCGGCGCAAATCGAAAGCGGTTCGCAGATTCCGGTAACGACGATTCAACCCGGCGGCGGCGGCGCGGGCGGCGTTTTAATCGCCACGACCGAATACGTTTCCGTTCCGTTACGTTTGGCGGTTACTCCGCAAATCACCGATGTCGGCACGATTTTGTTAAATGTCGTCGCTGAAAACAGCACGGCAGTCGCATCGGGCGGCGCAGCACCGGCGATCAGTACGCAGAGAATGCAGACGCAGGTAATGGTGCCGGATGGCGGCACGACGGTCGTTGGCGGCGCATTGCTCGACAGCGAACGCGAAACACAGGATCGCACACCGGGCGTTTCGAGAATTCCGATTTTCGGGAATTTGTTCAAACGCAAAGGCGTGTTCCGCGATTCGAGCGAACTGTTGTTCTTCATCACGCCGCGCATCTATCGCCCGGATTTTGAAGGGAACATCACTTCCGGCAAAGTCAGCGACGCGACGCGCTCGACGACGATCATTCAGCCGGTGCCGCTCGGCAATCCGCCTTCCAATTCAGGCGAACAGCCGACTCCGACGACGAATCAGCAAAATCCGCTCGTCCCGGTCGTGCCGAACGCGCCGACCCAGAATGTTCCGAACACGACGAATAATGTTCGTCCTTAATTATAAAAATCGGGAGTCTGAAGTTTTCAAATTCCTGATTATGATTGAAAATAAAACTTGATTTCAGGTTTCTTCCAAAAGAAAATCCGTTCGTTGATTCGATCAACGAACGGATTTTCTGCTATGGAACAGTCAGAACCGCCTGCGTGAGCGGGCGGGTTTTCCGTCGCAAGGCAAAAGATAAAAGGCAAAAATTGGAAAGCGAGTCATCAATTTTACCTTTTACCTTTTACCTTTTACCTTTTACCTTTTACCTTTTACCTTGCGACGCGACTCGCCCGCTCACGCAGGCGGTTCTGACTTACGGTGCAATATAACCGGTCGGAACGGGAATATCATTGCCGTCGCCGAATGCCACGCCGTAGAAAGAACCGTCGGAACTTCTCAGCACATACCAGTTGCCGTTACGATTGACGGCGACATCGGCTTTGCCGTCGCCGTCGTAATCAGCCGGAACGGGTTTGTCGGTCGAGATGCCGAACGCCACGCCGGAAAAAGAATTGCTGGAACTGTTCAAACGATACCAGCCGCCGTCTGACGGGCGGAAAACGGCGATGTCGGTTTTGCCGTCGCCGTCGTAATCAGCCGGAACGGGTTTATCGCTGCTCGCTCCGAACGGCGTTCCGATAAATCCGAGATTGCTTCTTTGAATGTACCAATAACCGTTGGACGGGCGGAAAACCGCGATGTCGGTTTTGCCATCGGCATCGTAATCGCCCTGCGCCGTTTTGTCGGTCGCCGCGCCGAATTGTAGATAGCCGAGCGAACCGTCGGTGCTTTTCAGGTAATACCAGAAGCCGTTCGACGGTCGAAAAACTGCGACATCGGATTTGCCGTCGCCATCATAATCGCCAACGACGGGAACGTCGCCGTTCTGTCCGAATGCCACGCCGACGAATCCGCCGGAGCTTTTCTGAACATACCAGGTGCCGTTTGACGGTCGCCAGACGGCGTAATCGCTTTTGCCGTCGCCGTCATAATCGCCCGCCGCGACTTGATCGCCGCTCGCGCCGAAAGGATACGAAGTCAAATTTCCGTTCGTGCTGTTCAGGCTGTACCAATAACCGTTCGACGGGCGAAAAACCGCGACATCGGATTTACCGTCAGCGTCGAAATTGGAAACCGCTGTGCCGCTCAGAGTGCTGGCGGAAGTCGTGTAGATATAATCGCCGCCGCTCGAACTGCTGCCGTCCGCGCCGTTGCCCGCCGCATAAAAGCCGATCTTGCCGATTCTCTGCGCCGGTGCCGTCCAGTTAAATGTCCAAGATTTAGAATTCTCGACGGTCGGCACGATGCCGTCGGAAGTATGTTCGATGTACTGGCGCAGCCTGCCGTTCACGTTACCGTTAACGAGCTGCGTCTGCGAGGGCGACTGCAAAGGCAGTACCAGCGTTCCGGCTCGCGCTCCGGCGGCATCAATCGCCGTCATCTGAAATCCGTAGCTCGTGGCAAATTGCTGCGTCGTTTTGACCGTGATCGAATACTGGCGACCCGGCAGATAATTTGCCGGCAGTCCGCTGATCGAAACGCCGCCGCCGCCGCTGTTGACCGCGAAATCCGAATGACACGCCGTGCAGTTCGATTCACCGGGTGCGCCCGTATGCGACGGCGACGGACCGAAGGCGGACGCGCTGACTTTTTCGTACTTAGCGGAAAATTGATGAAAACCGAAAACTGCCAAACAAAATGCGACGGCAATGACCGAAAGTTTGACGTACAAAATCCTGCGCGAAACGACTGGCATTATTTTTACTCCCTTTTATTTGAAATATGAAAAAATTTAGGCAAGGGGTTGGACGTTTCGCCCAAAAGAAAAGTTTAAGAAAAACGTCTGATTTGAAGATAGGCTTTATGTCAAAAATTGTCAAAAAAGGCGTGTCAGAACCGCCTGCGTGAGCGGGCGGGTTTGTTGAAGGCAAAAGTAAAAAGGTAAAAAGCAAAACGCACGAATCAAATTTTCCTTTTTACTTTTGCCTTGGCGAAGCGACCCGCCCGCTCACGCAGGCGGTTCTGACTGATTGATCTATTTTTAGAATTCTTTGCCGACGAAATACATCTGCGAATTGAACTCCGGCTTCTTCGCGTCGGGCGCGATTTTTTCGTAGCTGCCGTCGGCTTTTAATAATCGGGCGTTGACGTTATCTTTCAGATACACGCCGAGAATTTCTTTTCTGATGTGCTGTTTGATGTGTTTGTCGTTGATCGGCACGGCGGCTTCGACGCGGCGGTCGAGGTTGCGGTGCATCCAATCGGCACTGCCGATGTAGATTTTCTCGTCGCCGCCATTTTTGAAATAGAAAATGCGGCTGTGTTCCAGAAATCTGCCGACGATGGAAATGACGCGAATGTTTTCAGAAAGCCCTTCGATGCCCGGACGCAAAGCGCAGATTCCGCGAATAATCAAATCAATTTTCACGCCCGCCTGTGAAGCGCGATATAACGCCTGAATGATTTTATCGTCGGTCAGACTGTTAATCTTGGCGATGATCTGACCTTCTTTGCCGTTCGCCTGCTGTTCGATTTCGCTTTCGATTAAAGCCAGCATTTGCTCGCGCAGGTTGACCGGCGCGACCATCAGTTGACGAAATTCGGTTTGATACGAATAGCCGGTCAGAAAATTGAAAAGGTCGGTCGCGTCTTCGCCGATTTGCTGATCTGCCGTCAGCAATCCCAAATCCGTATAAATTTTTGAAGTCGTCTGATTGTAATTTCCCGTGGCGATGTGAACGTAGCGGCGCATCTCGTCGTTTTCGTGCCGCACAACCAATGTAACTTTCGAGTGCGTTTTCAAACCGCGCATTCCGTAGATGACGTGAACGCCTTCGTCTTCAAGCCGCCGCGCCCATTCGATATTGTTTTCTTCGTCGAATCTGGCTTTTAATTCGACCAGCGCGGCAACTTGTTTTCCGTTGCGGCTGGCGTTAATCAAAGACTGTACAATCGGCGAATCCTTGCCCGTGCGATAAAGACAAATTTTAATGGCGCGGACGTTTTCATCGTCCGCCGCCGCGTTGATAAATTCGGTAACGACGCTGTACGCCGTGTATGGATGATGGAGGAGAACATCACGCTTTTTTAAGATGTCGAACACTCCTTTCGGTTTTTGCAGTTGGGCGGGAATCGAATATGCAATCGGTGCGTCCTTCAAATCCGGGCGGTCAATCGAATACAAAGCCATCATATCGGGAATATTCATAAACCCGTTGATGCGATAAACGTCGCGCTCGGTCAGACCGATTGATTCGGTCAGATATTCAGTCATTCGATCCGGCATCGAATCGGTGATCTCAAGGCGCACGGGAAAACTGAAACGCCGTTGGTTGTGCAGTTCGCGCTTCATCGTGCTGAGAATATCGCCCGCTTCGTCTTCGCGCAGTTCGAGGTCGGCATCTCTCGTCAGTCGAAACAGATGCCCTTTGTGCGGCTTCATATTCGGGAACAGGTGATGAATGTTCGCCGCCACCAATTCGCCGAGCAGCGTGAAGGAAGTTTCCTGCCCTTCAATCGGAATCAAACGCCCGATATTCGGCGGCAGCTTGATGCGGACGAAACGGTTGCGGTTGAAAAGATGATGCAGCTTGCCGTGATTGATGGATTTGTCCGGCTCGACGATCACACCGAGATTCAGACTCAAATTTGAAACGTAGGGAAACGGGTGGCTTTCGTCAACGGCTTGCGGCGTGAGAACCGGGAAAACGTATTTCAAAAAATAGCGTTCGAGCTTTTTTTTCTCGTCTTTACTTAAGTCGGCTTGATTGACGATTTTGATGTTCTGCTCGGCGAGTTTCGGCAGAATTTCTTCGTGCAGACAGCGC
Source organism: uncultured Pyrinomonadaceae bacterium (assembly GCA_964244835.1). Classification (GTDB taxonomy): domain Bacteria; phylum Acidobacteriota; class Blastocatellia; order Pyrinomonadales; family Pyrinomonadaceae. Next base: position 76,217 of record CAXTKJ010000014.1, on the reverse strand, counting down.
AGCTGTTCCTGAATTAAAAAGGGAACTCGTTCGCGGATTTCTTTTAACTGCTCCGCCGTCGTCATTCCGTCGCGCGACTTGCCGCGCACGCCTTCGGCGATCTGTTCCTTTAAACCGGAGACGCGAATCATAAAAAATTCGTCGAGATTGGTCGAAAATATCGAAAGAAACTTCAGCCGTTCGAGCAGCGGCGTATTTGGATTCAGGGCTTCTCCCAAAACCCGGCGATTGAATTCGAGCCAGCTTAATTCACGATTAATTAAATACTTCGGGTCGTCAACGGGCAGAGATTCTTTTGCCTTATGCGGCGCGGAAGCGGTTTTCCGGGAACTATCACTCATAATAAAATTTTAGTTTTTCGTAAAGGTATTGACAATAAATCTGATGTTAAATCTTTCGCCGAAATTACAGGTGAGAAAGTTCCGACTAATAAAAATGGTAGCAGAAAAAAGTTTTCCCGGTCAATGGAAAAGGCGCGGCGATAAATTTATCGCCGCGCCTTTTCGGATTATTCATTCCGTAATTATTTTACGGAATATACTGTTTCGGAATCGGCAGGTCGGAAGACGCGCCGAAAGTAACGCCCGTGAAACCGGTGGTTGAACGGTTGATATACCACGTTCCGCTGCGGAAAACCGCAATATCCGATTTGCCGTCGCCGTCATAATCGCCCGGAACGGGAACGTCGCTCGAAGCACCGAACTGAATCGCGCCGTAATTGGTCGCTGCATTCTGCGAAGTGTACCAGGTGCCGTTTGACGGACGGAAGACCGCCACATCAACTCTGCCGTCGCCGTCGTAATCGGCAGGAACCGGAACATCGGTCGAAGCACCGTAAGTTACCGCCTGCACACCGCCGGTTGATTTATTGATATACCAGACGTTGCCGCGTATTACCGCGACATCGGCTTTGTTATCGCCGTCGTAGTCATAGGCAACGGGAACGTCGCCGCTCTGACCGAACTGAACCGCCGTCGAACCGCCGCCGCTGTTCGAGATATACCAGGTGCCGTTTGACGGACGGAAAACAGCAACATCGGCTTTGCCGTCGTTATTATAATCGCCGACCTGCGGAACGTCCGTTGACGCGCCCCATTGAACTGACGAAACGGTCGAACCATTGCTGTTCAGGATGTAGAAAACATAACTTCCCGAAGTAGCCCTTGCAACCGCGACATCGGTTTTGCCGTCGCCGTCGTAATCCGCCGGAACTAATTTATCGCCTGACTGACCGAAGGGAACGCCTGCGAAACCGGCTTGGCTGCGGTTTAAGAACCAACTTCCGCTGCTCGGACGGAAAACTGAAACGTCCGTTTTGCCGTCGCCGTCAAAGTCGGCGCGGGCTTTGAAAACTGCTCCGGGACCGACCGAACATTGATAACCGCTCAACAGATTGCCGCCGGTCAAAACAACGTCATCCAGACGATGACCCGGTACGCCGGTTGCCGTTTGGCTCGTATCGGTCAAAGTGCGCCAGCGCAGATTAACCGTCTGACCGTTTGCCGATGCCGGTAAATTAACGACCGCATCAACGAACGTCGTCGAACTGCCCGACCACGCACGGCGTGCGCCGAACGGACTGGTCGCCGTCATCGTCGTATTGTAGTCGCCGCTGACAAAACTGCCGCCGGCGAGAACGATTTCCTGATACGCGCCGCTGCCGATCTGAATTTCCAGAATCGTTCCGTCCCAGGTGCTTTCAAAATTATAGAAATTTTTGAATGCCAGTTGAGCCGTCGCCGAAGTGATTCTCGCCGTCGTCGTCAGCGTCGCTTCGCTCGATGTCGTCGGAGCCGGAGCGTAAGCCGCATTTGGCGCGCTGGCGACTACATCGGTGCGGGTAACATAACCGGTACTGGAACCGGTGTTGGTCTGCGACCAGCCAGCCGGTAATGCCGGAGCGGTTACGCCGTCAAAGTTCTGGCTGTTGCCGCTGAACGTCGGAACGCCAAGCACGAACGAAACGGTTTGCGGTGTTTGTGAACCGACATCGCTGTTGAGAGCGATGGAAACCGTGAACAGACTGCCGCAAGTCGCGCTGCTCGGAATCGTGTAAGCGATTGGACGAACGACGGTTTGACCGTTAGCGATGGTTCCGTAACTGGCACTGCCGCCGCCGGTAACACTCGCTGTAACATTATTGATGGTCGTGCCGGTCGTGTTCGTAACCGGGACATTTAAGAGAACGCTTTCGCCGGGTTCGGGGAATCCGTCATTGTCGCCGGGAGCGTCGCTGACCGAGAAACCGGCAGCCAACGCGACGTTCGCCTGATCGAACGCTTCGACGGCGGTCGTGCCGTTGTCCGTCGCGCTGAAACCGGCTCCGCGAATACGGAAACCTTCTCGAACGTCGGCGACATCAGCTGCAAAACCGGAGTTTTGCGCCGCTTGAATAATCGCGTTGCGTGCCTGAATAATGGTCGGGGCGTTCGGAGTCAGTTTCAATCCGTCCGTCGTCAACTGAAGCATACGGCGGTTGCCGACGGTAAAGCCGAGACGCGCAATCAATCTGGCGCGAACTTCCCATAACAAAGCGACCCAGACTTCGCCCGCGTTGTGAACTTCGGTACAGGCGTTGGCGGCAAACGGAGCCGAAGCCGCGTAAGCACCGTCGCTCAAATTACAGCCGTTATTAAAATCGGCAAATGTTAAAGGATTGTACGGACGATTATTCGGTCCGCCGGTGCTTGAATAAACCGCATACGGAAAGCGGCGAATGCCGTAATAGGAATTGGTCGTGCCGATGCCGAAGACGTTCAGCGTCGCATATGCGCCAGCTGCATAGATTCCGTTCGCCGGGTCTGATTCCTGCGAGAGCAGGGTCAAAGCGTAGAAATCGCTCCAGCCTTCGCCCATACTGCCGCCGCGATTGTTGGTTAAACCGGCGTTGTTGCCGACCAAACGATTGGAAAGTCCGTGCGTGTGTTCGTGAATCACGATGTCGGCATCGAGATCGCCGTCGCGGGCAGGTGTTTGCGTAAAGCGATACATCTGCATACGTCCGCGTGTGCCGTCCGCACCGGCGGCAAAGTTGGCATTGTTCGTGCCGCCTGAATCCTGCGCTTCCGCCGAAACACGATCAGCCGCATTTCCGCCGCGACCGAAGTTATCGTTCTGGAAGTTTCGGGCGGCTTCGGTAAAGCCTAATTTATAAAGCTCGTCGTGATAACGGTTGTTGATATAGAACAACTGCGTAACCGCTCCGTTGCGGAAAGTCGCCGATGTAATATCATCAGGCGGCGCGGGAAGTCCCGGAGCCGGATTGTAACTAAAATTGAAAACACGACCGACACCGGGAAGCGAAGCGTCAACGCCGTTCGTGCCGTCAATGTCCAGACCGGCTTGCACGGCGTTTCCGTCCGTCCAGCCGTTCGTGCCGTTGGCACCGTCGGTAATCCAACCGTTGTTGTTGAACGACAGCTCGCCTTCGTTACCGATCAAAGTAACATTGTTGCGGGTGATCTGCGTCCCTTGGGTTCCGGTCGAAGGATTGGTCGGTCCCGGCGTAATCGGTGCCGGACTTTCCGCGATGTTGCTGAACGAAAGCGGATTGTTGTAAACATTATAAGTCGCCGGCTGCGTTTGGTCGTCGCTGAGATTTTTGCGCCACAGAACCGTGCCGGTTTGCGCGTCAACGATGACGTAATAAGCTCTGACCGGCTCCCAGATCAAAACTCTCCAGGCAGTTCGTGCCACGCCGGTTTCGGTCGGGAAATACATTTTCTCGGCGGTCGTCGCCCAGTCGCCGCTGCCGAAAACGGCTTTCAAATCGGTTGATTCCGCCGCGTTGCGAACCATTTCGGTCGCTTTCAGTTCATATTTGATATTGCCCGAAGCCACGCGAACCGCGTCAGCCGGATCGCCGAAATCGGTCGAAAGACTGTTGTAGTCCAAATCCGGCGCGAGATTGTTGATGACGCGGAACATTTCACCCTGTTTGCTGAAACCGGCGTTGATTTCGCCGCGAAACACGGGAACGTCGTTGATGAACTGTTCGAGACGGGCGTAGGAAAGAACGCCGTTCGGATTCGTGTAATCCGCCGTTGCTTTCAACTGCGAAACTTGTCCGCCGCGCAGACCAATTAAATTGCCGTTGTCGGCGACGAAACGGCGCAGAATGTCCGAGCGTTTCGCGCTCGACGGTCCGGTCAAAACATTGCTGCCGCGATTGACATCGGGCGCAATGACTTCCGGTGCGCTGTGGTCTTCGTTGTATTCGACCTTTAAAGTCGGAACATTTGAGCGCAGCGCGTTTTCGCCGGCGACGAATTTATCACGGGCATCGGCGATTGAAACCGCGCTTTTGCCTGCCGTCTGGCGGAAATTAATTAAAGTTTCGGATTGGTTTTTGTCCAGCCGAATGTCGTAATTTTCTAAATCTTTTTCCAGACTGACGGTGCGGTCGGCAGCGTCCTGTCCGGCATTGACCGCCTTGGAACTAAATTGATTCGGCAGTACAATAACCACCGCAATCAAACCCAAGACTACTAAACTAAACACTACCCAGTTACGGGTCGTCGTGTTAGCTGATTTTTTCATTTTCCGGGATTCTCCTTAAAGCTAAATTTTTACAAGATAAAAGCGGTTTCCGACAGATGATAATAATAAAAAAAGCGCAGAAGTTTTGAAGGTATAAAATAAAATCATCAAAACAATCTGACAAGCGAATTGAAATCAAACGACTTCAAATTAATGAATAAATGCTAACGAATGTGTACGTATATTATTGTAAAAGCTTGGATGTGTAAAAAAAGAGTTTTACAAAAATCGTCCGTTTGGTCAAGCCGGTATTGATGATAGCGCAGAAAAAAATCGTGGTTTGAATGAAATTTTCGACCCTGAACTAATGAGAAAATGAATTGCCGCCAGATTCTTCGTCATTCGATAGATGTGCTAAAATTTAGTAAAAATCAAATCAGAAATCGCTTCAAATAAAAAATAAAGTGGAAGAAATTTTCGGCAAAGGCGGACTCATCGCCAAACATCACAAAGATTACGAACACCGGCACGGTCAGATCAAAATGGCGGAAGCCGTGTTGAAAGCGTTCGAGGAAAAGAAACATTTAATCGTCGAAGCGGGAACTGGAACGGGCAAAACGCTCGCCTATCTAGTTCCGGCAATCGCCGCCGCGCTCGGACAAAAGAAACGAATCATAATTTCGACGGGAACGAAAAATTTGCAGGAACAGTTGATGGAAAAAGACATTCCGTTTCTGCAAAAAGTTCTGCCGAAGAAGTTCACGGCAGCGAATATGAAAGGTCGCGGCAATTACGCCTGTCTCTACCGCATCGCCAAAGCCGAAACGCAGCCGATTCTCGAAGGCTTGGACGAAATGGATTATTTTGAAGAAATCCGCCATTGGGCGCGTGAATCGGAAACGGGCGACCGCGCCGAATTGACCAATCTTCCTGAAAACTTGTCGTTCTGGGGCAGAATCAACGCCAAATCGGAAACCTGTCTTGGAAACAAATGTCCCGATTTCGAGCCGTGCTATATAACGCGAATGCGGGCGCGAGCCGAAGAAGCCGACATCGTAATCGTTAATCATCATCTTTTTTTCGCCGATCTGAACATTCGCGGCAACGAATACGGGCGCGTTCTGCCGGATTATTCCGCCGTCATTTTCGACGAAGCGCACTTGATCGAAGACATCGCCGCCGATTATTTCGGCTTTCAGGTTTCGACTTTTCAGATTGACGAACTCGTCCGCGATGCCGACAACCTGCCGATCACCGACGCGATTGCGACGAGAGACTTAACTAAACTTTCCGCGAGAATCATCGGACTCGCCGATCAATTCTGGACGCGGTTTATTCAAGGTCGAACGCAGGACGGACGCTTTCCGCTCGCGCCGAACGCTTTCGCGCAAAAGATGACGAACGGCGAAATTCAGCCGACCGCGTTGGGCGAAGCGTATTTTGCGCTTGATTCGGCGATGGAAAGATTGGAAAGCGCGATTGACGTTTACGCCGAGAAAATGACCGAAGCCGAATCTTTAGTCAGAAGAGTTCGTCAAACCCGTTTTGACTTAGATTTCGTCTGTTCGCAAGCCGAGAAAAATTACGTTTATTGGCTGGAAAGACGCGGCAGAGGAATGTTTCTGCGAGCGTCGCCGATTGACGTTTCGCAGCTTTTACAGGAAAAACTCTTCGACAAAATCGAAACCGTCGTGATGACTTCGGCGACGCTTTCGACGAACGGCAAGTTTAATTTCATCAAAGACCGCTTAGGTTTGGACAATTCAAAAACCGACACTTTGCTCGCGCCGTCGTCGTTCGATTATCAAAAACAGGCGATCATTTACTTGCCGAAAGCGATGCCCGAACCGCGTGCGCCCGAATTCAACCAAATGGCGGCGAACGAAATTATCAAACTTTTGAACATCACCAACGGACGCGCCTTCGTTTTATCAACCAGCAACGCCGCGATGAATCAACTGTTTGAACTTGTCTCGATGCGCGTCAATTTCCCGTGTCTCGTCCAAGGCTCAATGGCAAAAGCCGGATTGCTCGACCGCTTCCGCAAAACGCCGAACGCCGTCTTATTTGCGACATCATCATTCTGGCAAGGCGTTGACGTGCAGGGCGAACAGCTTTCCTGCGTCATCATAGACAAACTCCCGTTTGCCGTCCCGACCGACCCAATCGTCGCCGCCCGCACGAGATTCATAGACGACAACGGCGGCAAATCGTTCTTCGATTATTCAGTTCCGCAAGCCGTGATTACCTTGAAGCAAGGAATCGGACGCTTAATCAGAAGCGCGACGGATAAAGGTGTCATCGCGCTGCTCGACCCGCGTTTGAAAACGAAAGGTTACGGAAAAGATTTTATAAATTCTCTACCGCGCACTCGCGTTACGAGCGATTTGAAAGATGTCGCGCAAATTTTTAATGATTGAAAAATTAATTTAAGCTAAAATCAAGATTGAATGTTTCAGAAGATTTTTATGTTGAATAAAGCAATTTCTTTACAAGTTCTCGTTGCAATTTTCGCTATCGGATTTTTGACACAATGTAACGCACAGGAAAAAGCGAATCCGTCAGAAGTTAAAGTTGCCTCAACCGGAGCAACGATGGCGCGTCCTGCGGATGAGGCGATTGTTGAAATTGTCATTCCTGATTACGAATTAAAAGAAGCAACTTTAGAACATCTCCAATCACTCCCGATACCCGACTTTAAGTTGATATTTAAATCGCAAGATAACTTTAAAACTGAGTTGCCCGCCGATGTAAAAAATATCCTTGAAATTCATTGGAAAGAAGCAATCAAATTTTTCTACAGCAGACGATTTAATAAGCCGCTCACCGCTCAAGATGGCTACAAAAGAGATGTTGTTTGGACTAACTATTGTCAAAGAATCGAGGAAAAACTTCAAAAATTGTTCATTGCAGCACCGAACGGAGACAGGCAAATTTCATTAACTGAAGCAGACGATCTATACGGTGGATTGAACCAAGCCGCAGTAAATATTATAGATAAAGCTGAAAAGATAAAATGAACGGAAGAAGTGAATGATCTATTCTAACAGAGGTTGAAAGTATGCAGGCGGTTTTAGATGAAGTAATCGAAAAAGTCGCGCAGTTTTCTGACTTTATCTGAATTTTTTCCGAAGCGAAGAGTTATTATAGGATAAACCAAAAGGAGGTCGGATATGTATAAAATATTTCTTTTATTTGTGGTCGCCGCTTTTATGATGTTCAGCGCGGGTTCGGTTAAGGCGCAGGATAATTCGACGCAGGCGAAGGATAGGAAACTCAAAATTATCAAAAAGCCTGCGCCGTTTACTGATGGAAATTGTTCTGACAGCGAAGGATTGGTTATTGTCAGGGCGACTTTTGACAAATCGGGTAAGGTAACGGATGTCGAAATGGTTAGACAATGCGCTTGCAGTTATTTTAACGAGCAGGTTTTGAAAAAGGCGCGGGAAATAAAGTTCGAGCCGCAGATTGAAAACGGCGAGCCGGTAACGGTCGTTAAACTCATCGAATATA
>CAXTKJ010000014.1:30423-68215 GCA_964244835.1 uncultured Pyrinomonadaceae bacterium | reverse complement strand
CAACTAAAACAAAATGCTAAACTCAAATAATCTTTGGAGAAAATAAAATTTCCAAAATCATGTGATGAATTAAAAAAGAATTATGAAGTTTAAATTTATTGCGCCAGCATCGTTCATTTTGTTGTGTTGCTTCGCCGCAAACGCGCAGAGCGGCAGAAAACCCATTCAGCCCGTTGAACCGCCGAATCAGGTTGTAGAAAAACCGGAAGAGAAAAAAGTTGAACAGCGCGGCGAAATTCAGCCTGTCAAAATCTTCCGAAAACCCGCGCCAGACGCATCGGTTGCCGCTTATTGTTTCCGCAAAGAAGGGTTTGATTTCGTGAAAACGGTTTTGCGCGTAACCTTCGGCGTGGCGGGGAAAATTACCGATGTCGAAGTGAAAACGGCTTCGGGCTGTAATGCGTTCGACGAGGAATCGGTTGATGCCGCCCGCCGCATCAAGTTCGAGCCTGCCGTGCAGGAGGGCAAACCAATTAGTGTTGTTAAAACCGTCGTCTATCAAGGCGGTATTCGCTGAGGTTCGGAAAATCAAAATAGACGCTTGTTGTGAACAACAAGCGTCTATTTTGATTTCGCGCCGGAATTATAAAATTCTTATGCGAGCATCGTAACGTGAAAGTGATTGTCGTGTCCCTGCCACGGGCTGACTCGTTCGAGCGCGTTGATCACCGGATCGTTGAACAGAACGCTTTTGACGTTGCGGTGCGAGAGAAATAATTCGATCAGCAGTTTCGTATTCACCTGATCATAGTTGAGCGCGTCCGTGTATGTAACCGGGGTGCGCGCGTTGTCCAGCCTCAGCGGTCGCAGATCAACGTGCTTGCCCGCCGTATGCGAACTATGCGGCGACATCGCACCGCCGAATTCAAAACTGATGTCGCCGATTGCCATCAGCGAGGTCGGGTTGTTCCACAAAAACTGTCTGCCGAGTTCGGTCAGCGTGTCAATCGTCGTCTGCGTTCCCCATTGCCGCGTTCCGCCGCTGTATGAATAATAACCGCTGCCGCCCGCATTTTGCGGCAACTGCACGAGCGGTTCTTGGTTGAGCTTTCGCAAAGTTCCGCCGCCCGCGTCAACACGCCCGTCCGGTTTGCTCGAAAAGCGCGACTGGAAAGATTTTATCGCCACCACGGTCGGATCGGTTTCCGTTCCGGCACAAATTCCATTAACGGTTATCGGCGGAGTCGTCCATTTATTCAGCAGATTTTGAATCTTAAAAACATCCGCCGTGTTATTTTTTCCGCCGGCACCGACGGAACCACTAATTACTACAGCCATTCTGTTTCCTCCAAAGTTTAATTTATTAAAATTGAAATTGTTGCAGTTTGCTTTTAATGACGGATCGAGAATAACATTTTGCCGTTGAAAAATTGTTATAATAAAGTCTCAACTTAAAAACTCCGTCAACGAAAGCGTTTGGCGGACAAATTGAAAAACAGTAAAACTTATCTATAAACTTATGCCTTCATTTTACGAAGTAATGATCGAACGCCATTTTTCCAGCGCACACCAACTGCGCGGCTACAAAGGAAAATGCGAAAATCTGCACGGACACAATTATAAAATCGAGATATTCGCTCGCGGCGAAGAGTTGAATAACATCGGACTGCTGATTGATTTCGGCGATTTGAAATCCGCCGCCGATGAAATCGTCAATTATCTCGACCACCGCAACATCAATGAACTGCCGCCGTTTGATGAAGAATTGAATCCGTCAGCGGAAAATCTGGCGCGGTATATTTGCGAATATATCGCTTCGAGGATTGACGATGATCGGGTGCAGGTTTATAAAGTTCGCTGTTACGAAACCCCGACCAGCATTGCGACGTATCAAACCGCGTAGGCAGGCGATAAAAATATGAAAAAAATTACGATTACGACATTGCTGTTAATGTGCGCCGTCGGCATGTCCGCGCAGACCGATAAAGTTGATAAAAACAAAAAGACGACTGAAAAAGATAAATCCGTCGCCGTTTCAAAAAACGCTGCGCCGATGGAATTAGCCAAAGCCGCGCTGCTCGCGCACGGCGGCGATAAATTCAAAAATATGAAAACGCTCGTCGTTATTGGCACGGCGGATGTTTCCGGTTCACCCTCGATGACGTTTCCCGCGCCGTTCGTGATGACTTATTCGGGCGACAAATATCGTCTGGAAATCTCGACTCCTTTTGTGCAGTTCAAACAAATTTACGACGGGCAGGAAACGTATTCGTCAGCCGGTGAGGTCAGTCTGCCGCCGATAAATCGTTTGGGATTGCCGCTTTTGCCGCGAATGGAAGAAAAAGATTTCGTCGTTTCCGCGCTGCCTGAAGCCAAAAAGAAAAAGACGGGTTTTAGAATTACTTCGCCCGAAGGTTTCTATACGGACTTTTTCGTTGACGAAAAAACCGGCGAAGTAAAAGGATATGAAGCGAGTTATCAAGTCAGAGATAAAACCATCACCACGGCAGTCGAGATTGATAAACTCCGCGAAGTCGAAGGCGTAAAAATCCCCGAAAAATACGCACAGCGGTTTGAAACCAACGGTTTAACTATTTACGCAAACTTCAAGGCAAAAGATATTTCAGTCAATTCGACGGTCGCCGACGATGTTTTCGTGATGAAATAAACTTTTTTAGTGAAAAGTGAAAAACTAAAAGTGAATAGTTAAAAATTTGTTTTTAACTATTCACTTTTCACTACTATTAAACACTCATCAATTCCTGTTCTTTGGTTTTGGCGAGTTCGTCAATTTTAGCGGTGTAAGTATTGGTTAATTTTTGAATTTCCTCTAAACCGTATCGTTCATTGTCTTCGGAAATCTCTTTGTCTTTGGTCATTGATTTAATCATATCGTTCGCGTCGTGGCGCACACCGCGCACGGCAACTTTATGATCTTCGGCGATTTCCTGCACCTGTTTTACAAATTGTCGGCGACGCTCTTCGGTCAGAGGCGGAATCGAAAGACGAATAACTTTACCGTCGTTTGACGGGTTGAATCCGAGATTGGCGTTGTTAATCGCCTTTTCGATTGCACTGATTTGTCCCGATTCATATGGCTGAATCGTCAGCATCTGCGGTTCGGGGGCGTTGACCGAAGCCATCTGTTTCAACTGCGTCGGAACGCCGTAATAATCAACCATCACGCCGTCGAGAATCCCGACCGTCGCACGTCCGGTTCGTACATTCGTCAACTTGCGTTTCAAATCTTCGATCACCGCTTCCATATCCGGCTTGGTTTCTTTAATTACAATATCTACGCTCATAATCTATTTGCTTTCCAAAAGTTTTTTAAGTCTCTCAATTTCAGCCTTGAGTTCGCTGTTTTCTTCGCTCAGTTCTCCGACAGTTTCGGCGAGTTCTTCGGTTGTTTTCAAAAATTCTCCGGCTACCGGATCGAACAGCCGCAAAGTTTCGTCTTTAACGACTAAATCCAAATTCAGAACTTCGCTTCGCACCTGTCCGTCGGTGATTTCCATCGCATCATATTCACCGTTTTGCAAACGAAGGGCGACAAATGAAAAATCGGATTTTAGGTCGAGCGGGTTAAAAATAAAATACTCTTTCACGCCGAGCATCGCATACAAGGCGCGTTTTTCAACGCGGTCTTTGCGCCACGTTCCACGCGAGGAAATTTCGATGATGACCGACGGCACGACATCGTTTTCTTCCCAGGTTTTATAACTTATGCGCTGGCGTTTGGGAATGCCGAAACAAGCCATTACGTCAGGCGAGATAACCTCTTTAGGTTCGCCTTCTTCGTAATAAAACATTATGTTTCCCGTTACATAAACGTCTTCACGTTCGGCGAAAAACATCACTAAAGCATTTCTTAAATCGGTTAAAAGTTTCGCGTGAAAGTCGGTTTCTGCCATCGGTTCTCCGTCGGATTCGGGATAGAAAATTTTGCTGCCGCGACTTGGCGGCGCGATTGAAGGAGATTTGATGTCGGTTTGCAGATTCATAACTTTATGTTATTGAATTTCAATGAAAAATCAAAAATTTAACCGGCATTTTGGGCTTTACCGTTGACCGTTACAACCGTTCCGATTGATAAATCGCCCTGCGCGGCTTTCAGGATATTGCCCGGTTCGCGCAGTTTGAAGACCATCACCGGCAGATTGTTATCACGGCACAGCGAAATCGAGGAAGCGTCCATCACGCGCAGATTTTTTTCCAGAACTTCCTGATAAGAAATTTTTTCGTAGCGTGTCGCGGTCGGTTCAAGAAACGGGTCGGCGGAATAAATTCCGTCAACCTTTGTGCCTTTCAAAATGATGTCAGCTTTAATTTCCAGAGCGCGGAGAGCGGCGGCGGAATCAGTCGTGAAAAACGGATTGCCCGTTCCGGCAGCGAAAATGACGACGCGCTTTTTCTCCAGGTGGCGAATGGCGCGGCGGCGAATAAACGGTTCGGCAAGCTGCGGAATATCAACCGCCGACATTACGCGCGTGTAAACGTCAATCTTTTCGAGCGCGTCCTGAAGCACGACGGCGTTCATTACGGTTGCCAGCATACCGATATAATCCGCGCTCGAACGATCCATATTGCCCGCCGATTTCGACACGCCGCGAAAGATATTGCCGCCGCCGACGACGATGGCGATTTCCACGCCGAGTTCATAGACGGATTTTATTTCGCGCCCGACCGCTTCAGCGACGTTCGTGTCAATACCGTAATTCTGCTCGCCCATTAAGGCTTCCCCCGAAAGTTTGAGCAAAATTCTGTTGTAAGCTGGCTTCATAAGTAGTGGTGAGTGGTGAGTGGTGAGCGGTGAGTGTTAGGAATTCTTTCACTAATCACTTACCACTCACCACTCACCACTAAATCAAGCGATCATTGACGCGACTTCCGATGCGAAATCGTCCGCTTTCTTTTCGATGCCTTCGCCCATTTTGTAGCGGGTGAAGCGTCGAACGGTAATGTTTTCTTTAATCGAAGCGACTTTTTCCGTGACTAATTCGCCGACCGTTTTGCTTGGGTCTTTAACGAACGGCTGATCGAGCAGAACATTGTCTTCGTAGTATTTGCCGACGCGACCTTCGATGATTTTGTCCAAAACATCAGCCGGTTTGCTGGCGTTTTTCGGATCATTCTTTAATTGCTCGCGCAAAATTTCGCGTTCTTTATCTAAAACATCAGCCGGAACTTCGTCGCGTTTGAGATATTTCGGGTCAACGGCGGCGATGTGCATTGCCACATCTTTGACCAACTGCTGAAACTCTTCGCCGCGGGCGACGAAATCCGTTTCGCAGTTAATTTCGACCATCACGCCGACTTTTCCGCCCATATGTATATACGAACCGACCGCGCCTTCCGCCGTTACGCGGCTGCTCTTTTTATCTGCGCTCGCCATTCCTTTTTTGCGAAGGATTTCGACGGCTTGATTTTCGTCGCCGTTGGCTTCAACTAAAGCCGATTTACATTCCATCATTCCCGCGCCGGTTTTTTCGCGCAGTGCCTTGACCGCGCTTGCTGTGATTTCTGCCATAAATTACTCCGTAAATTGTTTAATTGATATTTAGTTTATAAAAAAGCGCAGCCCGTTTTCAAACTAACGGAAATAACTGCGCTTTTCGAGACAAAATTGTGTTTATTTTAGCGAGCCGCCGCTTCGTTCGATTCTTCCGTTGTTTCCTCGCCAGCCGTTTCAACTTCGGACTTCACCTCTTCCGTCGCTCCGGTCGCGCCGTCAACTGGCGCGGCACTCGCCGTCGGCTGCACATCGTCAACATTGGTCGCGTCGGCAGTCGCAAAAGATTGATCGGCAACTTGGATTGACGATTCCGTCGTGTCCGTCGTTTCCGTTTCGCCCGATTCATTCGCTGAAGTTTCACCGCCGCCGAGTTTTCCTTCAGTAGCAATCTGCTGACCTTCAAGAATCGCATCGGCGATGCGCGAAGCAAATAAACGAATCGCTCTCAAAGCGTCGTCATTACCCGGAATGACCTGTTCGATTCCTTCCGGCGAACAGTTCGTATCAACGACCGCGACGACCGGAATGTTAAGGCGATTGGCTTCGGCAACGGCGATGTCTTCTTTGCGAACGTCAATGACGAAAAGCATATCCGGCAGACCGTTCATATCTTTGATGCCGCCGAGATTCTTCATCAAACCTTCGTGAGCGCGGTCGAGTCCGAGACGTTCTTTTTTCGTCAGCATTTCAAAGCGACCGTCTTCTTTCATCGCTTCGATGTCCTTCATTTTCTTAACCGATTTTTGGACGGTTTGCAGGTTCGTCATCAATCCGCCGAGCCAACGGTTGTTAATATAGTATTGTCCGCAGCGTTCGGCTTCTTCCTTAATCGCTTCCTGCGCCTGACGTTTCGTGCCGACAAACAGGATTTTCATTTTCGGACGCTCGGTAACGGCTTCCTGAACGTAAGCCAGCGCGTCGCGGAAAAGTTTCTGCGTTTTCTGCAGATCAATAATATAAATGCCGTTGCGCTCTCCGAAAATATATTCCTTCATTTTCGGATTCCAACGGCGAACCTGATGCCCAAAGTGAACGCCCGCTTCGAGCAGTTCTTTCATCGTAACTGTTGCCAAAATTTAAATCTCCTTAACTTTATTGGTTTTTGTATTCGCCAAAATCGGATTGATAAACCAACGAATTTTGGCGATGGTTTTTACATTTATCATTGAACATTTATCATTTGGCAGGTTTTTCTGCTTATTGATAAATGTTCAATGATAAATGATAAATGTAAAAATTATCGTTTCGAGAATTGGAATCTCGCTCTCGCGCCTTTCTGACCGTATTTTTTACGTTCTTTCTTGCGCGGGTCGCGGGTGATAAGTCCAGCTTTTTTCAAAGTCGAACGCAAATCCGCGTTGTATTCCAAAAGTGCGCGGGTGATTCCGTGACGAACCGCGCCGGCTTGTCCCGCCGTTCCGCCGCCCGCGACATTAACTAAAATGTCGAACTTGCCGGTGTTATCGGTCAAACGAAGCGGCTGATGAATAATCATCCGTAAAGTTTCGTTAGGAAAATAGTTTTCGAATTCGCGGCGATTAACCTTAATCGCGCCGCTGCCCGGACGAAGATAAACCCGCGCCGTCGAGGTTTTGCGTCGTCCCGTTCCGTAATACTGAATGTCTGCCATATTATTTAGTGGTGAGTGGTGAGTGGTGAGTGGTGAGTGATATGAATTTAAAAACTCACCACTCACCACTCACCACTCACCACTATTTTAAGTCGTTTCGATTTCGATTGCTTCGGGGCTTTGCGCCGCGTGTCTGTGATCAGCTTCGGCGTAAACTTTTAGCTTTTTCACCATCGCTTTACCGAGCTTCGTTTTCGGAAGCATACCTTTGACGGCAAGTTCAATAACGCGCTCCGGTTTATTGATAAACATATCTTTCACCGAAGTTTCACGAAGTCCGCCGGGATAAAGCGTGTGATAGCGATAAACCTTCTGCTCGTTTTTTGAACCTTTGAAAATCGCGTGTTTCGCGTTGATAACGACGACGTGATCGCCCATATCCATAAACGGCGTGTAAGCCGGATTGTTTTTACCCGACAGCATTCGCGCCACTTCGGTCGCCAAACGCCCGACAGTTTTGCCTTTTGCATCAACCACGAACCATTTACGGTTTTCCGCTAAACCTTTTCCGCTCGGAAAATAAGTACTCATAATAGTCTTGCCTTGTATAAATTTTCGCCAAAACGCGAACTGTCAGAATATCTAAAAAAGATTTTTGCGTCAAGCAACCAAAGGCTTTTTACAGGTTAAATCCGAATCTCTGTCCCGCCAAAATCAAACCGATAATGGTTTTCGCATCTTCGATCCCTTCCTGTCGAATCGTTTCAAACACCTGCGGAAACGTAAATCTTTTGACTTCGATCAACTCATCGTCTTCTAGATTTTGCGCCGTTTCGGTCAAATCGGTCGCCAGAAAAACGAACATTTTCTCGGATAAAAATCCGGGCGAAACATAAAATTCCGATAATTTCTCAATCTTTCGCGCCGTTACGCCGATTTCCTCTTCCAGTTCACGCCTCGCGCCTTCTTTTGCGTCTTCGCCTTTTTCCAGCGAACCGGCAGGGATTTCCCAAAGGTATTTTCCGGCGGCGTGGCGATACTGTTTGACGAGCGCGACGGTTTTATCGGCAAACACGGGAACGATGACTGCACTGCCGTTATGAGAAATAACCTCGCGTTTATATTCGATTCCGTCTTCACGGATTGAATCGAGCGAAACTTCAAAAATTCTGCCTTTGTAAATTGATTCGGTTGAGATTCTTTCAGGTTTTTTCATAAGTTTTTTACCACATAGAAACATAGGACACATAGATTTTAAAGCATTTGACTACCAACAAAGTTGATTATTGCTCTGAAAATATTTCTATGTGTCCTATGTTTCTATGTGTTTGATTTCCCTTCTTGATTCAAAAAATCGCGCACCCGTTTCATATCTTCCCAAACTTCACGTTTTTTCGTCGGATCGCGCAAAAGATACGCCGGATTAAAAGTCGGCATAAAAGTTAAACCGTCAATTTCGTGAAATTCGCCGCGCACTTTGGAAATCGGCTGCTTCGTATTTAAAAGCGATTTCGTCGCCGTATTACCCAAGAGCAAAACGACTTTCGGCTTGACAACGGCGAGTTCGCGCCAGACGAACGGCGTGAAAAACTTCATCAGTTCGGATGTGATTTCGTCTCCGGCGGAAATGTATTTGACGATATTGGTCAGATAAGTGTTCGAGCGGTTGAGTCCGACTGACGATAAAATCCTATTCAGTAAATCGCCGGTCGGACCTTGAAAAGGTTTTTCCGCATCAGCATCCGGCGGACCTGGCGATTCACCGACGACGGCAATCGTCGCGTTTGGCTCGCCCTGCGAAAAAACGAAAAAACGATTTGCCAATTCAGGAATTGATTTGGCTTTGGCAATCATTTCCGCCTTGATTTCATCGAGCGTTTCGTGCGGCGCGTTCAATTCCCAACTGCCGTTGAATAAATCATTCTGCATTATTTAAAAACGTACTTTCGTAATTGAAAGTTTGAAACGGCGCGTCAAAAAACTGCGACGAAAAATAATTTTCAACCGAAATTTGTCCGTCTAAAATCTCTGGTTTTGAAACTTCGGCGGTTTGTTTCAACGGCTGATAATCAAAGACGATATTGCAAAACGCTTTGATGCCGACATCGAGGCGGCTGTCGTCAATATAGAAATCCGGCGTGTGATGCGGCGCGGCTTCTTTCACATTTTTGCCCTTCGGCATTCCGCCAACATTGAAGAAAAACGCCGGTGCTTTCAGGCGATAATACGAAAAATCTTCCGCTCCCGTCGTCCATTCGGTTTCATAAACATTCGCTTTTCCAATCGCTTTTTCGAGCGACGGCAACATTTGATTGACCAAATCTGGCGTGTTGTAAGTTACAAGAGTTTTCGTATCAATCGAAACTTCGGCGGTCGCGCCCATACTTTCGGCGATTTTCTGCGCGGTGATTTTTATTCGTTCGTGAACGTCCTTTTGCATTTGATCGTCCAGAGTGCGAATCGTTCCCGCCATCGTTAATTCTTCTGGAATGATATTTTCCCGAACGCCGCCGTTGATTTTGCCGATGGTGATGACGACCGGAGCTTTCGTTAATTCGGACTGGCGCGAAACGATCATCTGCAAACCGCCGATGATTTGCGCGGAAACGGCAATCGGGTCAACGCCGAGCCATGGCTGCGAGCCGTGCGTCTGTTTGCCTTTAACCTTAATCGTGAACCAATCCGCCGCCGCCATAAACGAGCCGGATTTGTATTTTATTTTTCCGATTTCCGTCTGCGCGTTGATGTGAATCCCGAAAATCGCGTCAATTTTCGGATTGTCCATCACGCCTTCCTTGACCATCAAAGCCGCGCCGCCTTCTTCACCGGCGGGTGCGCCTTCCTCGGCGGGCTGGAAAATAAAAACGACCGTGCCGCGCAGATTCTTTTTCATTTTCGATAAAACTTCCGCCGTTCCCAAAAGCATTGCGACGTGCGAATCGTGTCCGCAAGCGTGCATCACGCCTACTAGCTGCCCGTTATATTCGGTTTTTTCTTTCGACGCGAACGGCAAAATGACTCGTTCCGAAACGGGCAAACCGTCCATATCGGCGCGAAGTCCGATAACTGAACCCGGCTGATCGCCCTTCAAAATCCCGACCACGCCGGTTTTTGCCACTTTCGTTTTCACTTCCAAACCGAGCGCACGCAATTTCTGTTCGATATACGCCGAAGTTTTAAATTCGCGGTTGCCGAGTTCGGGATACTGATGCAGATGTCTGCGCCATTCAATCACCTGCGGCAAAACTTTATCGGTCGCCGAATTGATCTCCGCGCTCATATCAACCGCGAAAACATTCGCGCACAACATCGAAAAAACGAAAATCGTCGTCAGAAATTTTTTCATTTTAGGAATTTAAGTTTGTCTAATTTTCAGCTTCAATCAATCTTTCCGTGAATTTTTTTTCAACCGCTTCGCGCGACATTTCACCGGCGGCGATGGCGAGGAATAACGCGATAACTTCGTCCTCAGTCATATCTAGCAAAAAACCGTTTATTTCCAGAAAAACTCCGGCGACCGCCGCCCCGATTCTTTTATTTCCGTCAAGAAAGGCGTGAGCCTGCGATAAATGATAAGCGTAGGTCGCGGCAAGTTTCGCTACTTCTTCGGTTTCGTAATAAAAACGATTTTCCGCCGCATTAACCGCTGATTCCAACGCCCCTTCATCCCTCAAACCGTGAATACCGCCGAATCAGTCAATGGATTTTCGCTGAATAATGAGAACGGACAATTTATCAATGAATTTCACTTATCATCCGCTCCCTTGGCGAGTTCGACGAAAACATTGTTCCAGCGGTCAAAAACTTTTTCCGTCGCTTCGGCAATTTCGCGGCTTTTGGCGGCTTCTTTCGTCGAGCGCAAAATCAAAGCGTTATCTGTTTCCGTTACATCAATTTCGTCGCCCGCCGAAATCCCGAAATTTTCCAGAACATCTTTCGGAATCAAAACGGCAACCGAATTTTCCGCGCCTTGGATGGTTTTAATTTTATACATATATAGAAACTCCTTCGCCGTAAATCTTACTACGACTTATTCAAAAAATCGCGCACTTTTTTCATATCTTCCCAAACCTCGCGCTTTTTCGACGGGTCGCGCAAAAGATACGCCGGATGAAAAGTCGGCATCACCGACACGCCGAAATAATCCTGAAATTCGCCGCGAATTTTCGAGATGCCGACTTTCGTTTCCAACAGATTCTGACACGCCGTATTACCCATCACGACGATGACTTTCGGGCGCACGACGGCGATTTCGCGCATTAGAAACGGTTTACAAGTTCGGGCTTCCGGCAAAGTCGGCGCACGGTTTCCCGGCGGACGGCAGCGGTTGATGTTGCCGACGAAAACGTCTTCGCGCTTCAAACCGATTGATTCGATAATTTTATTTAAAAGCTGACCGGAACGCCCGACAAACGGAACGCCCTGCGCGTCTTCATCCGCGCCCGGAGCTTCGCCGACGAACATCAAATCGGCTTGCAAATTTCCCGTGCTGTGGACGATTTTTGTGCGTCCTTCGTGCAGCGGACAGCGCGTGCAGTTTCCAATATCAAGCCGAATATCTTCAATCGTTTCGCTCGATTCGGGCAGAGTCGGTTTCACATCGCCGAACAGCGTCGGCATTTCTTCGGTTGTAATTTTCGTTGGCATTTCAGATTCCCTCGCTTGTTCGTTAGGTTTGTTTGATATAAAAGAATTTCGTTTCGGCAGAGACGGCAGGCGCGATAATTTAGTCGCTTCCAAAAGATTTCGGCGCGTCGAATTATTTTCACTGTCGGAAATTTTCGACCTGGATTCGATTTTGGGCATTTCAAAATCGGTCGGCACAAAACGCTCCAGTTTCTCCTGCGAAATCGCTGACTGTGGAACTACCGTATTTGGAATTTGGAATTTGGAATTTGGAATTATTGCAATTTCCGGTAAATCAACACTGAGATTATCCGCGCCGAGTTCCTGCAAATACAAAATCTGCTCTTTCACGTCAGCCAGCAATGCGGAAAATTCGCGTTTCATAAAAATACTTTTTTTTGAAACCACAGATGTTCACAGATGAACACGGATAAAATCAGGATTTAAAAAATCTGTGTTCATCTGTGAACATCTGTGGTTTCATTTTCTTCTTTCTGTTTCAGCCTTAATTTTACCACTTCATCTAAAATCACGTCAGCCAATTCGCGCTTCGACATCAGCGGCAATTCGATTTCGTGATCTTTCGTGATGATCGTGGCGATGTTCGTGTCGGTATTAAATCCCGCGCCGTCTTTCGTGATGTCGTTGGCGACGACCAAATCGAGATTTTTTTTTGCCATTTTCGATTTCGCGTAATTGACGACATCGTTCGTTTCGGCGGCGAAACCGACGACGAGCAAATTATCGTGTCGGTTCGCGGAAACATTCGACAAAATATCCGGCGTTTTTTCGAGTTCCAAAGTTAAAATTTCCTGATTCGTCTTTTTGATTTTGAAGTCAGCAATATTGCGCGGACGATAATCGGCAACCGCCGCCGCGCCGATAAAGATTGTCGCTTCGGGAAGGTTTTTCATCACGGCTTGAAACATTTCTTCGGCGGAAATCGCTCGAATAACTTCGACGTTTTCCGGCGGCGCGACAATCGTCGTGCCGCAAACAACCGTTACTTTCGCGCCGCGTTTTGCAGCAGCTTCGGCAACCGCAAAACCCATTTTCCCCGACGAATGATTGGAAATAAACCGCACCGGATCAATCGCTTCGAGCGTTCCGCCGACGGTTATCAGAATAGTTTCAGATTCCAAATTCCAGATTCCAGATTCTAGATTTTGTGAATCAGTACTAGATTTGAAATTTGAAATTTGAGACTTCAAATTTGCATTTTCAGATTTGGAATCTGGAATCTGAAATCTGAAATCGAGTAATCCCAACGCCTGCGCCGCGATGTTTTCGACATCTTCTAACTTTCCAGTACCGACGGTTTTGCAGGCTAATTCTCCGGCGATTGGTTCGACGAAATGAACGCCGTCGGATTTTAACTGTTTGATGTTTCTTTGCGTCGCCGGATGATTCCACATCGAGACGTTCATCGCGGGCGCGATCATTACAGGCGCGTTTGAAGCGAGATAAGTCGAAGTCAAAAAATCGTCGGCGATGCCGCCCGCGAATTTGGCGATGATATTCGCCGTCGCCGGAACGATTAAAAGCAAATCTATATTCTGCGAGAAATTGATATGAGCAATCGGATCGGGATTTTCCGGCGCGTAGTCGTCAACCGTAACGTGATTTTCCGTCAGAGCGCGAAACGTCAGCGGTTGGATAAACTCCGTCGCGTGTTTCGTCATCGCCACACGCACTTCGCAGTTTTGTTTTTGCAAAAGCCGCAAAACTTCAATCGCTTTATAAGCCGCGATGCCGCCGCACACGCCCAAACCGACGCGGAATTTTTTAGCTGAATCGTTCATAGAAAATTATACGAGAGTTTAGCATTAACCTTTCAACGGTAAAAGCTGCGGCAAACACGCGGCAAAACTGTTGCGAGCCACAGTAAAAATTATCTTTCGCTGTGTTAGAATTTCAGAAGTTTCAAATACGAACGGACGCAAAACGGATGGCTGCCAAACAAACAATCGAACAACCGAATCTTTTCGACGTGAATACGAAAACCATAGAAATCGAACAGGTTTTATTGTTTGCGTTAGGCGAATTCCAATCACGCGGGAAGATTTTGGCAAACAGGGAATTAGCGTTGGACAGACTGCGCGGCGCATTCAAACGCGCTTCGGAAACATTTGGAACGGAAGAATTTTCCGACGAAGCGTTGGCGAAAAATTTAGAAAAACTCGGCGCGAAAATCGTTAAAGTTCCGAACTTCGTCGCTAAACATCCGTTTCGCGTAACGGTTTATCAAACGCTTGCTAATCAATCGAAAGATTTCTTTAAAGCGGAAACTGAAAAGGAGTAGTAAAAATGAAAATTATTTTGAAATCAGTCGGAATTTTCTCAATCACATTTTTAATCGGAACGGCGTTTTGTTTTTTGATTCCGAAAACGGAAAGAACAATTCAAAAACAGCAAATGGTTGTAGAACAGCCGGTTCTGCCGGAAATCTCGGCAAATAAAATAGAATCTGAAGTTCAGCCGAAGGTGTTTAATGTAGAAAATTTCTTTGATGATAATGAAAAGTTTAATAAAGATTTTTTAGAAATCGGAGAAGTTTCCAATGTTGAAGATATTAAAGTAAAGTCAGGGGAAACCTGGTTCGGACTATTTAGTGAAAACGGCAAAGAAATATTGCGACCGACAAAATTGAAAGTTAAATTCACCAAAGCAACTGAAAAAAACGGCTTAGAATGGAAAGAAATTTCCGTCAACGAAAAATCAGAACCGCTTTTTTTAACCAACAAAAAGAAATTGAGAAGCAGCGAAGTAAAAACACTATTTCGAGGTTTAAATTGGAAAGAAGCCAGCGAAAAAGAGGCTGAACAGACTGAAATGAAAGACGGATTCAGTAAAAAGTTTTCGCTGAACAACGTCGAATATACTTTGCGAACCGAAAAGGGAATCAGCACGGAAAATCAAAAGATTTTGGTTTTGATTTTAGAAACCGCGAAATCTAGTCAAATCATTCATTATGTTGATCTCTACGAAGATTGGGTTCCGGTCGGAGATTTGTTTTGGGTCGGAGATTTAGACCGCGACGGAAAACTTGATTTATATATGGATTTCTGGAACGACGAAAAAGGATATTATTGGTCAGGAATTTTTCTTTCATCGGAAGCCGAAAAGGGAAAATTGGTTAGGAGAACTGAATACTATATGCTTGGCGGCTGTTAATGGAAAAACAAACTGAAAACTTCGCCGGACTCTGGCAATACGTCGAAAAACATCGCGCACCGATTGAAAAATCTCTGCGCGAATTTCTGCCGCTTGCGCCGACGACGATTTCGACCGAATTTAACGATGCGGTCGAATACGCTTTGTTTTCCGGCGGGAAAAGATTGCGTCCGGTGCTGACTTTGCTCGGCGCGGAACTGGTCGGCGGCAAGACGGATTTGATTTTTCCGGCGGCGATTGCGGGTGAATTCATTCACACGAGTTCGCTGATTTTCGACGATTTGCCGTGTATGGATAATGCGGCGACGCGGCGCGGGAAGACTTCTTTGCACGAGAAATTCGGCGAAGGTTTGGCGGTTCTGGTCGGCATCGGATTTTTGAATGCGGCTTACGGATTGGTTTTCGTCAACCACAATCATCAGCCGGAACGGGCGATGGCGGCGCACGCGGAAATCGTCGAATGCGTCGGCGCGGCGGGAATGGTCGGCGGGCAGTCGGTTGATTTGGCGTTAGCGAAAAGCGCGGGCGCAGATTTTAATTCGGACGCGGAATTTGAGTCGGTTAGAAATCTCAAAACGTCGGCTCTGATGCGTTTGTCCATCAGGGTCGGCGCGATTCTGGCGGGCGCGAATTACCTCGAACTAGCCAAACTTTCGCGCTATGCCGAACTGCTCGGCGACGCTTATCAACTGTCGGACGATTTGATTGATTTGCAGGAAGACGCAGAGATTTTCAATGCAAATAAAACTTTCGCCGGTCAGGAAACCGAAACGGCGCAACTGAAATTAAAAACGATTATCGAAGAAGCCAAACGGATTTTGATTGATAATTTTCAGTCGAACGAAGCGCGCAGCTGTTTGATTCAGTTGACCGATTATCTGGCGGAGAGGAAAATGTAATTTATGATGACGACAACGGCATTTTCGACCGGTTATTTAAATCTAATCGGGCAGCTTCCGGCGGGCAGCGACGTTTTTTTGCGCGGGCAAAATTGGGAAGATTACGAAGAAATCACCGAAGCGGTCGGCGAGGCGAGCGGTTTGCGAATCAGTTTCGACGGCGAAAATATAAAAATTATGACGCTTTCAACCAAGCACGAAAAATACGTCCGGTTTATTGAAATGATTATCACGGCGTTGAGTCTGAAAATCAGACAAAGAGTTTTGCATTTCGGTTCGGCGACGATGAAATCATCAAGACAGGAACGCGGCTCTGAGCCGGACTGCTGCTTTTACATTCAAAACGCCGAACTGGTCGCAAACAAAGATTCGATTGATTTCAGCCAAGACGTGCCGCCCGATGTCGTCGTCGAAATTGACGTGCATCATTCTTCGATGGAAAAGTTTGAAATTTACGCGAAGTTGAAAGTTCCCGAATTCTGGCTTTATGACGGCGAACGAATGCGGATTTATCAGCTTGAAAATGAAAGTTACCGCGCCGTTAAAAAAAGTTTGGCGTTGCCGATTTTAACCGACGATGTTTTGAGCGGTTTTTTGAACCGGCTGGAAAATTCCGATCAATACGAAATGCTGCTGGATTTTGAAAAGTGGCTGGACGAATCGAAATAGAATGTCTGACGAACTCGAAAACGCTTACCGATACTGCGAACAAATCACCCGAACTCACGCCAAAAGTTTCTATTTCGCCGCCAAATTTCTTCCGCAACATAAACGGAAACCAATTTATGCTTTATACGCTCTGTGCCGCAGTGTTGACGACGAAGTTGACGAGATCGGAGAAAATAACGAAGCCGAAGCCGTTAGAGCCGTCGAAAATTGGAAACGTAAACTTGAAGAAATCTACGAAGACCAAAAGCCGAGAACCGAAAACCACAATCCGGTTTTAATAGTTTGGCGCGATTTATTGCAGACGTACAAAATCCCGAAAAATCTGCCGCTAGAACTGATGCAGGGCGTTTTGATGGACACTTCGATCAAACGCTATGAAACTTTCGACGAACTTTATGTTTATTGTTACCGCGTGGCTTCGACCGTCGGGCTGATGTCGTCGGAAATTTTCGGGTACACCGATGAAAAAACGCTCGAATACGCCGAAGCGTTGGGCATTGCGATGCAGTTGACGAACATTCTGCGCGATGTGAAAGAAGACGCGGCGATGGGCAGAATTTATTTGCCGCAGGAAGATTTGCAGCGGTTTGAAATTTCGGAAAGTCAGATTTTTGAGAATAAATTCAGCGAGAATTTTGTCGAAATGCTGAAGTTTCAAATCGCCCGCGCCCGCGATTACTACCGGAAAGCGGAAAAGGGAATTCCGCTGCTCGAAAAAGACACGCGCTTTACGGTTCTGCTCGCGGCGCGAATTTATGCGCGAATTTTAGATGAAATCGAGCGGCAGAATTACGATGTTTTTCAAAAACGCGCTCATACGACGTTTTGGCAGAAATTGGCGATGATTCCGAAAATCAAACGGGAAACGAAAAGAAATTTCAGCAGAAATTAAATTCCCAGTAAATTTCGTTGAGTTTATTCCGTCGAAAATAAAATTCAGCCGCGCCCAAACCTTTCGCCAGATTGTAATAAATTCCCAATATGCTTTTCTCGTTTCTTTTGAGATACGGTTCGCCGAATTTTTTTTGAATATCAATAATAGTCGCGCCGACATTGATTTCATTGACAAACCATTTTGAAGAAGTTACTCGCAGAGAATAAACGGAAAATTCCTTTTCATCAGGATCGCGGTAAAGCTCAATTTCCAAACCCGGATAGCGCAACTCCAACCGATTTACGCCGTCGCTGCACGGGACGATTCCACCCCGTCGGCGCGACGAAGGTTCGCCTAACTTGCTGAGAGCAATGCTTTCCTTTGTCTCTAACCCAACACCATTAATTTTTAAATCAAGTTGCTCGGCTGAGACATTACTGAAAAAGGCGAGCATAAAAAATGCGCTGACAATAAATTGTTTCATAAACTACAGTTGATTACTTATAAATTCGGAACATAAAAAACTTGCCCGTTGTCGGTAACTTTCTTCAATCCCAAACCCGTCAACTGACTTTCAGGAACGCCTAAAAACGTGAAATGCGGCTGGTCGGAAACGACGGTTTGAAACCAGCCGTGTCTGGCTAGAATTTCGCGCACTTTCGCATTTGAAAATTGTTCGACATCGAGCGCGAGCATCGAAAGGTGCTGTGAAGTTCCCGGCGGCGCGACCGAATACATAATCGGCTTCGACAAATCTTTGCTGAAAAACATTCCCTGCGCTTCAAATTTAAAAATTTCCGACACTTGCTCGAACGGCGGCAATGCTTTGATACGGTCGGCTTCGGACTGCGGGATTTTCCCTTTGCCGACGTAATTGACGAAAGCCGGATTGACGCGGCTTGCCCAGAGTTCGACCGTGGCGGCATAATCGCGCCGTGCCGAATCCGCGCCGCGCGGCGTGATTTTCAAATTGTTTTGTTTGGCTTCGGCAATCGCGTCCTGCAAACCTTTCATAGCGGCTGATTGCAGTTCGACATCGAAACCGCCGATGTTTTCCTTGGATTTTTGCAGACTGTTTTGAAACGCCGAAACTTCCGCTTCAGATTTAAAAACGACCGTGGTCGGCGGTGTCGCGCCGCCGCGAGCGACGAATAACGCGCCGTATTCTTTCAAAAGTTTTTGCCCGACGGCTTCGGTCGGCTGGACGAAGCCCGACGGCAGATTCGCCGTGTAGCCGCCGCTTTTGACTTCGACTTTTTCGTTGGTCGGCGGCGTTTTATTATCTGCGTCGGAATTGCTTTTGTAGATTGACGAATTTTTGTTTTCACTGCTGACGGTCGAACTCGGCGTTGACTTGGGTTCGATACTGCGATTGCTTTTCGGGTCGCTTGAATAGCAAGCGGAAACCGCAACGCTCCAAACTAATAATCCGATTGATAATTTTTTATTAATCATAATTTTTTTGAAAATGTTATTCGCCGCCGATCAGCGGCGAGAAAACCCAGCCGCGACTGCCGCTTTCGGTTTGAACGTAAGCCCAGTTGCCTTCCATTCCGTTCCAGTAATCGTAATTTTCGGAATAGTTGATGATGTAAATTTTCTGCCCGCGTTTGAGCGCGTTGACTTTTTTCGCGTTTAGGCTCGGCGAATTTCGCATCACGATATTGTTCGATTTGCAGTAAGCGACCTGCGCGCCCGCCGGAGCGGACGGTGCGGGTTTCGGTGTCGGCGCGGGCTTCTCAATCGTCGCCGTATTCGCGTTCGTCGGCAAAGCGTTTGTTTTCGGTTTCATCGAAAGAGTGAACGCTTTTGCCAAATCGCCGTTGTCCGATTTCTGCGCGTTTTTCACCTGAAAAGCCCAGAATTTATGTTTGCCTTCGTCGAGAAATCCGTCGAACAGCGCGAAGGCGTATTTGCCGTTCGCCAGACCGTCGGGAACGCGCAGACGTTTGATTTCCGGCTTGCCGTCAAGCGGCGCGGCTTGGTAATTTAACTGCTTCAAACTGCCGTCGTCTTTAATCGAATCAATCTGCACCAATTTCAAATCGCCGAGCGGAATTTCCTTCGCGTCAGCATACAAAAACAAATTCGGCTTGTCTTCGGCGACGGGCAAAGCGTCGTTTTTCAGCAAATCGTCTTTGGCTTGAACGGCGTTTGAGTAATCCTGCTTGCCGATTTCGATGAGATTGTTTTTATCGCTGCTCTGAACAAACATTCCGAGATGATCGGGCAATTTTTCGACGGTCGTTACAACATCATTCTGATTCTTCAAAAGAAAATAACCGCCGATTGCGCCGCCGATCAGTAAAAACACCAACGCCAGACCGAGCCATAAAAATTTGCCGCTTTTACGTTCTTTGACCGGCGGCGTTTGAAAGGGAACCGACTGATTGAAATCCTGTCTGGTCGCATAAGTCGGCGCGTTCGAAAAGGTTGGCGATGGGGCTTTTAAAACGGTCTTCACCGATTCCGGCGAATTTTCGGGCGGGTTGATTTGACCTGCCGGATAATATTCGGTCGGCGACGGCAAAGTCGTCGCGGCGAGATTTTTCTTCGCCGCGATTGGCTTCCCGCAGCTCACGCAAAATACGTTATCGTTGTCATTTTCGGCATTACAATGCGGACAATTCATCTTCTCTGACCTCTGATAATTTTTATCAATCTACGTTCGGAATCCAAAATTTCTGCGCTCCGAGCGGCACTTCGACTAAACCGAGTTTTTTTAATTCGGTTTCCTTCACGCCCAAATATGTGAAATGCGGCAAATCGCTTTTGACGGTTTGAAACCAGCCGTTTTCAGCGAGAATTCGGCGAACTTCTTTATTTGAAAACTGCTCGACATCGAGCGCGAGCATAAAATTATGCTGCGACGCTCCCGGCGCGGCGACCGAATATAAAATTGATTTCGACAAATCTTTGCTGAAAAACCAGCTGCTGTTTTCCCACTCCAAAACCTGCGCGACCTGTTCGCGGATGCCCGACGCTTTCACCGCTCCGGCTTCCGCTTTGGAGATTTTGCGTTTTCCGACCCAGAAATTCAATCCGGGCAGAAATCTCGAATTCCAAAGTCTGACCGTATCGTTAAAAGAACGGCTGGCGGCAAGCGAACCGCCGCGCGGCGTGATTCGCAGATTCTTTTTCCGCGCTTCTTCATTCGCCTTCAAAAGCGCGTCCATCGCCGCTTTTTGCAGAGTAATTTTCACCCCGTTGACCGTTTCCGTCTGCGGACGGCTTCGCATTTGATAATCAATGCCTTCCGCGTCGCTCGTTAAAATACATTTGCTCGGCAAAGCCGTGCCGACGGAAACGAAAATCGCACCGTATTCTTTGAAAATTCGCCGCGCAGTCGGATCGGTTTCAATCGGACAAATTTTATTCAAAGTCGTGCCGTAAATCGTATTTAATTTATTTTCGACCACTTCCTTAAAGTTTGCCGACTCATCGGCTTTGATCTGCGAAAAAATGTTCACTGAAGCAGTTAAAGTGATGAGCAAAAAAAATAAAGTGAAAAAAAATCGCTTCGATTTCATAATCCGGTTGTGCCGACAAATTCACGACGCTTTGAATGACGGAATTATAACCGTTGTCGTCAATAAAACAAAGAAAAGCCGCTTTGATTTAATCAAAGTCGGCTGGCATAAATTTACTTTATAATTTTGTGCGTGATGTTTTGAGTCCCGCCTTTAGGCGGCGATTGTTCGATGACCGCGTGATGCCGCCTGAAGGCGGGACTCAAAACATTCGCCGTTCAATTTTCTGTTAATTCGATTCAGTCGTGTGAATCGAGCGAATGCGCTGGCGGGCTTTTTTCGAGCGGCGAATCGGATTGCGGCGTTTCAAGCTCGTTCCCGCCCAATCGGAAACCTGCCGCAAAGGATGCCATTCAAAACTTTCGAGCGGCAGTACTTCGCTCGATGAATCCTTTAATTTCAGCGTTCCGAAAGCGAAGAAAAATATCACCAGATTGAAAATCGCGCCGAATAAAATCACCAGCCAGCCGGGAACCAAACCGACGGCGGCGCGTTGGACGAAAACGTCAAAGGCGGTAATTTTCGGATCGGTCGAAACAATCGGAAACGGATGAATGTAAATTTTCAAAGCCCAACTCAAAGCGAGCAGAATAAAAATCCACAAATAATTGCTGCGAAGACGGCGACCGACGGCTTCCCATTCGCTGATGGTGAAATGCGGCGAAATCAAATCCGCCGAAATATGTTCCGCCCATTCCTTGTCCGGCGGCATCGTTTGATGCGACAGCATCGGCGCGAAATAGCCGGTTTCGAGAACGCGCACACGGTTTGCCCAAACTTCGTAATAACGATAGCGGCGCGCTTCCATAAACAGGAAAATCGTGACCAGAATCGTGTTGATCGGAATCGCAAAATGTGGATTGTCGGGTGAACTGAACACGAACGAAAGCGTTGCGCCGGCGGTAATCACCGCCCAGTTCGTCGTCGCGTCGAGCCGTGTGCGCCAGACGTTCGACCGCTGCACTTCGCCGCGATAAAAATGCACCATCGCCGTATTAAATTCGGCGGGCGCGAGCTTTTGCGGAATCGTTAAAGGCGTAGATTTCGGCTTTTCGCTGCGGGCGCGGACTTCTTCGGCGAGCGAGCGAAAAGCGTTATTACCGTTTTGATTGTCCTTCGGTTGTTCGTCGGCGGAAACATCAAATGCCTCACTCGTGAACCGAACTTCGTGTTTCATAACTCATTTTCGGGGAGATTCTGAGTTGAAGAGGTATAATTTCTCCAATAAACATTAAACAACTATCAAATCTTTTACGCAAGAAAATTAACCTGCTACGGTTAATTTTTATTAAATTCGCACGGCTTGACACATCGGCTGCGGAAATTTATATTTACCGTTTGCGCTTTTCGTAAGCTAAAATATATTTCGATGCTTGAGCCGGACGAATACTGGATGCGAAAGGCGATTGAAGCGGCGCAGGCGGCGCGTGATTTGGACGAAGTTCCGGTCGGCGCGTGTTTGATTGATAAAAACGGCGAGCTTTTAGCCGTCGCCGGAAACCGCACGATCACTTTCAGCGACCCGACCGCGCACGCCGAAATTTTAGTTTTGCGCGAAGCGGGCGCGAAAATCGGTAATTATCGGTTGACGGAAACCGTGCTTTATACGACGATAGAACCTTGCGCGATGTGCGCCGGCGCACTCGTCAACGCGCGAATTGAAAGATTGATTTTCGGAGCGCATGACATCAGATTCGGCGCGGTTGAAAGCGTTTTTCAGATTTGCGACAACAGTTCTTTGAATCATCAAATTGATATTACGGCAGGCGTTTTAACGGAAGAATGTCGGCAGTTAATGCAGGATTTCTTTCGCGCTCGCCGCGCTGCAAAATCAATTTGATAACAGAAAAAATTATTTGCGGAGAGGTCGCATAGTGGCTTAGTGCACCGGTCTCGAAAATCGGAGTGCCGGAAACGGTACCGTGGGTTCAAATCCCACCCTCTCCGCCATAGCGATTTTGGATTTTAGATTTTGGATTGATTTTATTGAATTGATTTTATTCGTAATTTGAAATTCGTAATTGGTTTTTTGGAAAGGTGCAAGAGCGGTTGAATTGGCTACATTGGAAATGTAGTGAACTCCAAAAGGGTTCCGTGGGTTCGAATCCCACCCTTTCCGCCAGATTTTTGAACGATGAAGTAGGAACGCTGAATGCTGAATAAGAAGTTTAAATTCAGCGTTCAGCGTTCCCACTTCATCGTTCCATTATGGCTTCAGGCTCCGCACAAGGTTTGAGTTGTGAACTCCGCTAGACGAGGAATCGAGCAACGGCAGCAATTTCAGCTTGTGTTGCGGTTAAGTCTGAAGCCTCCCAAATTCAAAGTAAAAGGCATTGATGTTTCATTTGAAACATCAATGCCTTTTTTGATTATGTGCAGTAAATTATTTTGATTTCCCGTTTTCCGCCAAAGCCTTTTTAAATTCCGCTTCGAGATAAGTCGTGTAGCCGAGAAACTGCTGATTGTTTTTGAATTTTTCTTTCATCAAATCGAATGCCTCCTGACCGCGCGGGTCGGCGAGTTGGATAATTGACTGAACGCCGTCGAAGATTCCCTGAAATTCGTTGTTGGCGAGCGCGGATTTGAACGCTCCAAAAATCAGCGGAAACGCTCGCGGATCGCCTTTTCCCGCACTTGCCACAATTCCTAAAGACGCGCTCCGAACATTCGGCGGCAGAGTTTTGTCGTTGGCATACTTCAAACCCGAATCCAAAGCCCGTTTGTCGCCGAGCGCGGACAGCCCGCGCAAGGCGGCGATTTGGACGCGCCCGTGCCAGGATTTTTGATTGAGCATTTTGGAAAGCGCATCGAAAGCCTTCGGGCTTTTCGTGTTGCCAAGAGCCGTCGCCGCGCTGTCGAGAACGGCGTAGCTTTGGTCGTTCAATGCCGCCAGATAAACGTCAGCGTATTTCGCGTCTCTGGTCGCGCCTAAAAATTCCAAAGCGTCGGCGCGAACCAATGATTTTTCGTCTTTCACGGCTTTCAGCATCGTTTGTTCGGTCGTCGCGTCGAGCTTGATTTTGACATCGCCTTCGGGAGTTTGCGGCGCGAGAATTTGCGCGATTGCGCTGATAGCGGCGCGGCGAAGCATCCACGAGGAATCGTTCGCGGCGACGCTGTTGAATGCCGCCAGAACTTTCGTTAAATCGGTCGTCGTCTTTTTGGAAAGCTCGCCGATTGCCCATTGTCTGCCGATGATGTCTTTGTCTTTCGTCGCCTGATAGACGAGTTCGTCAATGGATTTATCGAATTTCAATTCCTTCAAAAGTGTGCCTTCGTAATCGAAGTTGACGAGCTTCGGTTCGGTCGGCGCGTCGAAAGTGAAAACATTTTCGGCTTGCGGTTTAATCCAGACTCTCTGCACACTGCCGTCAACTTCGACATCAACGTAAGTTTGAAAAAATTCGGTTTGCGGAAACTCGTTGTTCGGGTCAATTTTCTGCGTCTGCCTGACGTTCAAAGTCAATTTTCCATTCGCGTAATTTTTCGAGACTTCAAAAATCGGGTGTCCCATTTTATACAGCCATTGATCGAAAAACCAATCCATAGACTGCCCGGTCGTTTCCTCAATCGCAATCCGTAAATCTTCGGTCGAAACCGGCTGGTGCGCGTTGTCGGTCAGATATTTATTTAAAGATTTGAAAAACAAATCGTCGCCGAGATGTTTTCGCAGCATATGCAAAACCGAGCCGCCGCCGGGATAAGCGTAATCGTCGAACATCGCGTCTTTGTTGGCGTAATTTTTCGTGACAATCGGACGGCGGTTGCCCTGATTCCACGTCGCCAAAGTCTTCTGCTGATTGCCGCGCACGTCGTCCAGCAAAAAGAAATCTTTGCCTTTCAACTGCTCGTCCCAGAGAGCCTGAAAATAAGTGGCGAACGATTCGTTGAGCCAGATTTGTCCCCAATCGCGGCACGTTACATAATCGCCGAACCATTGGTGCGCGAGTTCGTGCGACTGCAAAGATTCGCTGTCGGTATCGAGCAGTTCGCGCTCGTCGTGAATCATTTCTTCGATCTGCGTCGTCGCGGAAATGTTTTCCATTCCGCCGCCGAAATCTTCGACGAACGTCTGCGAGTATTTCGGATACGGATATTTCACGCCGGTTTTTTCCGAAAAGAATTTAATCGTCGCAGGCAGATTTTTCGTCGTCGCGGCGACTTCTTTCGTTTCCGACGGATAGCCGTAAGCCATTACCGGAACGCCTTCGTATTCGCCGTTTTTAACTTCGGTGTATTCGCCGACGACGATGGACGAAAGATAATTTGAATAAGGCGTGTCCATTTTCCAGTGAAACGTGCGCGTGTTGTCGCCGTTGTCTTTGACTTCGAGCAACTTGCCATTCGAGACGACCGTGTAAGGTTTATCAACCGTCGCCCTCAATTCGGAAGTGCGAAAATCGTTCGGCGAATCGTAGGACGGAAACCAGTAGCGGTTAAATTCCGTCTCGCCTTGCGACCAGATTTGGCGCGGTTTATTCGGTTCGTCCGCCGTCGGTTTGATGAAGCGCAACCCGCGCCCGAAACTGCCGATAGCGGTTTCGCCGTCAGCCGTGTTGACGTAACTGGTTCGGTAATCAACTTTGACCGCCAAATCTTCGCCCTTTTTATAAACGCGGTCGAGCGTGATTTCGAGCTTGTCGTTATCTTTTTTGCCGTCGTAAGTGAATTTCAAAACCGTTCCGTTCGCCAAGGTAACGGAATTAATCGTCATCGAAGCTGCGTCGAGATTAAACTTCTGCGTATCGTTAAAAGGCGCGAGCGTGATAACCGTATTGCCGTAAGCCTGTTCCTTGTCCCAATCGAAACGCAGATCAATCGAAACATTTTTCACGTCAATTTCGCGGCTGCGAATGTAATTGACGGGTGGCAGTTTTTTAACTTTGTCGTCCTGCTGAAACGGCGGTTTGAGCAACGGACGCGCATTGGCGATTTGTCCGAGCGATAATAAAAATACCAAAAGTAAAGCCGAAACTCTGGCGCGGATTGAATTTGAATACATAATTATTTACAAAAGAATCAGAAAACAAAAGTTTTAATGCGAAATTTAATACGCCGGAAAAGCGAATCTGTTTCAAACGCAAAAGAAAATCAGTCGTTTCAGAATCATTTTCGCCGATTTGGAAGATGCGGTTTTGTTTGTTACTTTTTTAGAAACAGCACTTTTAAAACAGGAGAATAAAAACTATATGTCAGTAGAATTAGAAGATCGCGGACGCGCTTTGGAGAACGATTATTTTCGTCGGCAGGAACAGGAATTAATCGCCAAAATGAAATCGAAAATCAATGCCGAAGGTTTATCGGCAGGTGAAATGGACTGTCCGAAATGCGACGGCAAACTGGTTGAAACGAATTTTGAAAACATCAAGATTGACGTTTGCAGCGGCTGCACGGGCGTTTGGCTCGACGCGGGCGAATTCGCGCAAATCGCCAACCACGAAAACGAGAATAAAGGCTGGTTCAGCCGTCATTTCGGATAAAAATATGATGAAGAATTATTTGAAAATCCTTTTTTGTCTGACTTTATTTGCTTCAGTTTTTCAAGTTTCAATTTACGGTCAGGACTCGAAAATACAGGAAAACCCTGTCCTGAAGCAGAGGACAGACGGCTATGAAACTGGAGTTGTAACGCTTCAACTAAACAGTAAGTTGCTGGCGCGTGAGATTTCGTATCGGGTAATTTCCCCGTCCGATTACAAAATTCAGAAAACGAAAAGATATTCAACAGTTTATCTGCTTCACGGCTTGACCGGACACTTCGATAATTGGACGGATAGAACAAAACTCATTGAATATGCGGCACTGTATAACTATATTTTCATAACGCCCGAAGGCAACGACGGTTGGTACACCGACAGCGGCAGCGTTCGAGACGACAA
Organism: uncultured Pyrinomonadaceae bacterium; assembly: GCA_964244835.1. Lineage (GTDB taxonomy): Bacteria > Acidobacteriota > Blastocatellia > Pyrinomonadales > Pyrinomonadaceae. Next base: position 41,539 of record CAXTKJ010000014.1, on the reverse strand, counting down.
ATACGAAAGTTACATCGTGCAGGAATTGATTCCCGAAATTGATAAAAGATTTCGCACCGTCGCCGATAAAAATCACCGCGTCATCGCCGGACTTTCGATGGGCGGTTACGGTTCTCTGAAATTCGGTTTGAAATATCCCGACAAATTTATTTTAGTCGGCTCGTTCAGCGGCGCGTTGCAGGCGGCATCTTTAACGGAAAAAATGGTTTCGACGACGGGCTGGAAGGCTCTCGTTGATTCGATTGTCGGCGTGTACGGCGCGGACGATTCGCCGACCAGAAAAGCTAATGACATTTTCAAAATCGTCCGTGAAATGCCCGCCGACAATCTGAAAACTCTGCCGTTTATGTACATTTCCTGCGGCACGGAAGACGGTTTGATCGTAACGAACCGCGAATTTACGGCGTTAATTTCCGAAAAGAAAATTCCGCACGAATTCCGCGAACTGCCGGGAATTCACGATTGGAAATTCTGGGACGCGCAGGTTCAGGAGTTTTTGAGAACGAGTGAACGATTTGTGAAGTGAAAAAGTGAAAATGTGAAAAAGTCGAACCCTTGCGACAAATAAACTTTTTCACATTTCCACTTTTTCACTCTTTTCCTTTTCCACTTTTCTTATGCTTAATTTTGCCATCGAAACGGCGCGTGAAGCCGGACAAATCCTTCTCGAAAAGTTCGGGCGGAAAATCAACATCTCGAAAAAAGGCGATATTGATTTGGTGACGGAAGCTGATTTAGCTTCGGAAAAAGCGATTATCGAACGGATTCGGTCGTATTATCCGAAACATTCGATTTTGGCGGAAGAATCGGGCGAAGCGATTATTGAAGGTGACGCGACTTGGAAATGGATCGTTGACCCGCTCGACGGCACGACGAATTTCGCGCACGGTTATCCGTGCTGGTGCGTAACGCTCGCGCTCGAACACGACGGCGAAATCGTCGTCGGCGTAACCTTTGACCCGACCCGCAACGAACTTTTCGCGGCGGAAAAAGGTCGCGGCGCGACCTTAAACAACAAACCGATTCGCGTTTCGGAAACCGAAAAATTGAGCGAAGCGTTAATCGTTACGGGCTTTCCCTACGACTTCAAACAGCGCGAAAATTTTGCGGGACATTTAAAAGGTTTCCTCTTAAAATCACGCGGCGTACGGCGCGACGGGTCGGCGGCGATTGATATGGCGTATGTTGCCTGCGGGCGTTTCGACGGATTTTGGGAAGAAGGTTTGCACGCCTGGGACGTTGCCGCTGGAGTTTTATTGATCGAAGAAGCCGGTGGGCGCGTTTCGTACTATGACGATTCAAAATTCAGCATTTATATGCCTCCGATTTGCGCCGATAACGGGTTAATTCACTCTGAAATGTTGGAAACTTTAGGGTGAAAAAGTAAAAGAGTGAAAAGGTGAAAAAGGGAAAAAGTTTGCGATGGAAATCAACAAACTTTTTCCCTTTTTCACTTTTTTACTTTAGTACGCATTCGGAATCGGTCGGTCGGTACTCGCGCCGAACGAGATGCCGGTAAATCCGGCGGTTGAGCGATTCAGATACCACGCGCCGTTGGACGGTCGCCACACGGCGACATCGGCTTTGCCGTCGCCGTCGTAATCACCGACAACCGGAACATCGGTTGAAACTCCGAAAGTTAAGCCGTTAAATCCGCTGTCGGAACTTCGCAGAATATAGAAATTCGAGACGTTTTGTGTGGAATCAACGCGCACGACCGCTAAATCGGTTTTGCCGTCGCCGTCGAAATCTCCCGAAATCGGTTTATCGTTTGGAAGTCCGAATAAAATTCCGCGAAAAGTATTGGTCGAGCTTTCAAACAGATACCAATTTCCGCCGCGATAAACCGCCAAATCTCCCAAACCGTCGCCGTCAAAATCGCCGATAATCGGTTTATCGCCGCTCTGTCCGAATTGTTGGGCGAAAAACTGATTGTTGATGCTGCGTAATTGATACCAATAACCGTTCGACGGTCGGAAAACCGCGATGTCGGCGCGTCCGTCGCCGTCGAAATCATTCGGCACGGGAACGTCTTCGGAAACGCCGAAAAGCGTCGCCGAAAAAGTGTTGTCCGAACTGCGAAGCTGATACCAGTAACCGTTCGACGGACGGAAAACGGCGATGTCGGTTTTGTTATCGCCGTCGTAATCCGCCGGGACGAGTTTGTCGTTTGAATCGCCGAATGGAACGCCGGTAAATCCGGCATTCGAACGATTTAAATACCACGCGCCGTTTGAAGGACGAAAGACGGAAACGTCGGATTTGCCGTCGCCGTCAAAATCGAAACGGCTGCGGGCGACGCGAGTGATGACGACATCGTTGCCGTCGCCGCCGCGATAGGTGATGCGAAAAGCCGTGTTCAATGCGCCGCCGAATGTCGAGCCTTCCGGCGCGTTCAAAAATGTTCCGCTAACTGGGTCTGCGCCGTCGTTCTTCAAAATCACGAACGAATCACCGATTGCCGGTTGAAAAGTTCCGAACGGCACGGGAACGAGCCGCGCATTGTTCAGCGCGATTGTTCCTGTTACGTTTAACTGGTCGTGTCCGTTCGCGCCCGGAGTTGTGCCGCTGATTTTGCAGGCGTAACTGCCGTTGGCGGTGAAAGTCAGCCCGTTATTGATGTTCAAAATTCCCGTCGGCGCGGTCAGCGTTCCCGCGCTTAAAACGCCTGCCGTTACAGTTGTCGCGCCGATTGTTCCCGTGCCGCCGAAGCCGCTGAAACCGAATTCGCCGCCGCCGATTGAACCGCCATTGATGTTGACCGCGCTGTTCGGGATACTCGCGTCGGCGACGAAAATCCCGTCGTTCAAAGTGATCGCGCCGCTGTAACCGCTGGCTGAAGCGAGCAAAGACGCGCCTAAACCATTTTTGATGATCGCGCCTGAACCCGACAGCAGACCGATGCCGAAACTGCCGCTGCCGTCAATCGTCAAAGGCGTACTGATTGATAAAACCGCCAGCGTCGTAACCGTTCCCTGCGCCGCCGTAAAAGTCTGCGCCGCGCTCGTCGTAACCGCCGTGTTGACGGTTTGCGTGCCGCCGCCGACGGTGATACCGTTCGCCAGTCGAAACGGATTGCCGCCGATGGTGTAGGTTCCGCCTTCAAACGTCAGCGAACGAAAGCTCGTCAGAATAAAAAAATTATTATTCGTCGCCTGTTGCGCCGAAGCCGCCGGAAAAACCAGATCGTCATTGGCGACCGGCGCGACATCGTTAGCCCAATTCGCGGCGGTCGTCCAATTCGCGTCCGCGCCGCCGCCGTCCCACGTTTTGACGGCTGAAAAAGCGTTTGAAAAAAAGGCGCACGAAATTAAAATGAGTATTAGGAGTAATTTTTGCATCGGAAAAACCTCTGGAATGTTTAAGATTTGAATACTGCGAATTTAACACGAAAGCGTTTTTATCCGCAACGCGCTCGGTTCGTGGAAATTTTTCCGCGCTTTCGACTTATTTTCAGCTTGTGTTAATCTTGAAAACATTACGATTAAGCAAGCAGGTTTCCGATAAATTATGTCGTGGTTCAGCCGCAATAAACCCAAAATCGAAGAACAGTCCGACGACGAAGAAAAGCGCGTCAAAACCGAAGGCATTTTCGTCAAATGTCCCGAATGCGACAACGCGCTCTACAAACGCGAACTGCGCGAATCATTTCAGGTCTGTACGCATTGCGCTTATCATTTCCGCCTGCCTGCCAGAGAACGACTCGACACGCTGTTTGACGAAGGCGAATACGTAAAACTCGACGAAGAAATCACGTCCGCCGACCCGCTCGGATTTGTTGACACCAAGCCGTATATCGAACGCATCGAAGCGGCGAAAAAATCGTCCGGCTTGCCCGAAGCCATCGTTTCGGGAACGGGCAAAGTCGGCGGACATCTGACTTACGCGGGCGCGATGGATATGTCGTTTATCGGCGGTTCGATGGGTTCGGCGGTCGGCGAAAAAATCACGCGGCTGATTGAACGCGCTCTGGAAACGGGCGGCGCAGTAATAATTTTTGCCGCGTCCGGCGGAGCGCGAATGCAGGAAGGCACTTATTCTTTAATGCAAATGGCGAAAATTTCCGCCGCGCTCGCCCGTTTGCACGACGCGCAGCTTCCGTTCATTTCCGTTCTGACCGATCCGACGACCGGCGGCGTAACCGCGAGTTTTGCGATGCTCGGCGATGTCATTATCGGCGAACCGAAAGCGTTGATCGGTTTCGCCGGTCCGAGAGTTATCGAACAAACGATTCGCCAAAAACTGCCGAAAGGTTTTCAGCGTTCGGAATTTCTGCTCGAACACGGAATGCTCGATATGGTTGTTGACCGCCGCGAAATGCGCGGAACGATTATTCGACTGCTCGATTTTATGATGAATGAGAAAATCGAGCGCGGGAAAATATGAAACTCTGGGGAATTGATCTCGGCGGCACGAAAATCGAATGCGCCGTGATTGACACGGAAGAAACCATCGTCCGCCGCCGTCTGCCGACCGAAGCCGAAAAAGGTTACGAACACATCATTTCGCAAATCGAAACGCTCGTCGCCGAAGTGTCCGAAGAAATCGGCGAGCGTCCGGCGAAAATTGGTTTCGCCACTCCGGGCGTTCTCGACCCTGATTCGCAGACGATGAAAAACTCGAACACGGTTGTTCTCAACGGGCGACCGATGCAGCGAGACATTGAAAACGCTCTCCAAATTCCCGTCAAACTTTCCAACGATGCCAACTGTTTCGCGCTCGCCGAAGCCACGCTCGGCGCGGGCAAAAATTACCCGAACGCCGATTTAATTTTCGGCGTGATTATGGGAACCGGAGTCGGCGGCGGCATCGTCGCGCACGGCAAAATCATCGAAGGCATTCACGGCATCGCTGGCGAATGGGGACACAACATTTTGGAAGAAAACGGCGATGAATGTTACTGTGGAAAAAAAGGCTGCGTCGAAAAAGTGATTTCCGGCACGGCTCTCGAAAATTTCTACGCCAAAATCAGCGGCAATAAATTAAGTTTAAAAGATATTCTCGTCCATCATCGCACCGGGCGCGACGAACACGCCGACGCGACAATCGAACGCCTTTTGGAATTTTACGGACGCGCCGTTTCGACTCTGATCAATGTTTTAGACCCGAATCTAATCGTCATCGGCGGCGGTGTCGGCAACATTGATTTGCTTTACACGGAAGGTTTCGAGCGCGTCAAAAAATACGCCTTCAATCCGGGCGGAATAAAAACGCCGATTTGCAAGCCGGTCCTTGGCGACAGCGCGGGCGTGTTCGGCGCGGCTTTATTGTAGAAAATGAATTTTGACGAATCCGTAAATTATCTATTAAGTCTCGGCAACGAAGTTACGGCGATGAAGCTCGGACTCGAAAATATCCGAACGCTTCTCGCCGCGCTCGGCAATCCTGAAAAAAATTACCTGAAAATTCAAATCGCCGGAACAAACGGCAAAGGCTCGACCGTCGCTTTTCTCGAATCAATCTGCGTTGCGGCGGGCATCAATGTCGGCGCGACGACTTCGCCGCATTTGATTTCAGTTACCGAACGAGTCAGAATCAACGGCACGGAAATCAGCGAAAAAGATTTTGCGCGATTGGCGACGAAAGTCAGAAATATCAGCGAACAACTCGTTGCAAGTTCCGCAATTCGCAATCCGCAATCCGCAATTTCATTGGAAACCGTACCGACTTATTTCGAACAGGTAACGGCGATTGCTTTGACGGCGTTTGCCGAAGCAAAAATCGAATTGGCGATTTTAGAAACGGGCTTAGGCGGGCGATTTGACGCGACGACCGCCGCCGATGCGGAAATAGTGGCGATTACGCCGATTAATTACGACCATCAAAACATTCTGGGCAATTCTTTGCAGGAAATTGCAGCGGAAAAGGCGGCGATTATCCGTGCGGACACGAAAGTCGTTGTCGGAGAACAAAAACAGGAAGCATTAGAAATTATTCTTAACCGCTGTCGGGAAAAATCAGTTGTTCCGACGGTGAACGATTGCAAAGGTTACGAAGAAAATTGTAACGAATTTATATTTATCACCAAAGAACGCCGATATTACGCCGATAAACTCGGTTTGAACGGCGAACATCAGCGGCAAAACGCCTGCGTCGCTATCTCTCTGGCAGAAATTTTAATAAAAGATTTCAAATTTGAAATTCCAGATCAGGCATTGACCGACGGTTTGGAAAAAGCCGAACATCCCGGAAGATTAGAGTGGAAAGAAGTTGGAAACGTCAAATTTTTATTTGACGGAGCGCACAACGTCGGCGGCGCAAAGGCGTTAAAAAAATATCTGGAGCGAATCGGATATGATTTCACTTTGGTTTTCGGGGCGATGCAGGATAAAGATTTACCGGAAATCGCCGAAATTTTATTTCCGCTCGCCAAGGATTTGATTTTAACGATGCCGGACAATCCGCGTTCGTTGGAAGTCGGAGTATTGCAAAAATGCGGCGAAAAATTTATTGACCGCTCAAAAATCTTTCTCGTTCCGAAGGTCGCCGACGCGATTAATTCGGCGATTCAAATCAATTCAACTTATCCGGGAACGAAAAACTCTTTTGTCTGCGTTACCGGCTCGCTGTATCTGGTCGGCGAAGCGCAGAAAATCTTGAAAAGCGAATTTGATATTTGAAATCGGAAATCTAAAATAAACGAATATGCAAAAATTAGTTTTAATCAGACACGGCGAAAGCGAATGGAATAAGGAAAATCGTTTTACGGGCTGGAAGGATATTGACCTTTCGGAAAAAGGTCGCACGGAAGCCAAAGCCGCCGGACAGCTTTTAAAGGCGGAAGGCTTCCGGTTTGACGAAGCCTACACATCGGTTTTGAAGCGCGCCATCCGCACGCTCTGGATGATTTTGGACGAGATGGATTTGATGTGGATTCCCGAAACGAAATCGTGGCTGTTGAACGAACGGCATTACGGCGGTCTGCAAGGGTTGAACAAAGCCGAAACCGCCGCGCAATATGGCGAAGAACAAGTTTTAATCTGGCGCAGAAGCTACGACGTTTTGCCGACTCTGCTCGAAGAAACCGACGAAAGATATGCCGGCAAAGACCCGCGCTACGCCGGAATCGAAGCGGGAAAATTTCCGCAAGCCGAAGCCTTAAAACAAACCGTCGAGCGCGTCGTGCCGTATTTCCAGTCTGAAATCTTCCCGAAAATCCAGGCGGGCAAAAAACTAATTATCGCCGCGCACGGCAATTCGCTTCGCGCCCTCGTCAAATATCTCGACGCGATCAGTGACGAAGACATCATCAAATACAATATCCCGACCGGCATTCCGCTCGTCTTTGAATTCGACGACGAAATGAAGCCGACGAAAAGCTATTATCTTGGCGATCAGGAAGCCATCAAAGCCGCGCAGGAAGCGGTAGCGAATCAGGGGAAAACGAAATAATTTTCTCAAAACTTTGCGTTTTCAGATTTAGCTTGTAGGATTGATTCAACTTTCCCCGCCAGCTAAAATTTTTTGTCGAAAAGGAGAATATATTTATGCGTTTGCTGAAAATTTTCTTGGTATTGCTGACCGTCGGCGCGATTTTGCCGCTGACGGTTTCCGCGCAGAAAAAATCGAAAACCAAAACGACCGCCAAAACAAATTCGGGCGCGTCGGTTTCCGATTCGGAAATTTCCGGTGGCTTGAAGGAAGCACTTTCCAAAGGTTTGAAATCGGCGGTTGATTCTTTGGGACGCGAAAACGGCTTTCTCGATAATGTAAATGTAAAGATTCCGCTGCCGGGAAGTTTGCAGAAACTGGAAAAAGCTCTGCGCGTCGCCGGACAAGGGAAAGCGGTTGACGAATTTGTCGGTTCGATGAATCACGCCGCCGAAAAAGCCGTGCCGGTCGCGTTCGACGTTTTCGTTGAGGCGGTGAAAAAGATGACTTTCGACGATGCCAGGCAGATTCTTTTCAGCAAGCAGGACGATTCGGCGACGCAGTTTTTCCGGCGCACGAGCGAAGAAAATCTGCGCGGAAAATTTCGCCCGATTGTCGAAGAATTTACCGAAAAAACCGGCGTTACCAACAAATACAAAGCGATGGTCGGCAAAGCCGGATTTGCCGCACAGCTTTTAGGCAAAGACGCGACTGATTTAGACGGTTACGTTACGCAGAAAGCTCTCGACGGATTATTTTTTATGGTCGGCGAGGAAGAAAAGAAAATCCGCAAAGACCCGATTGGCAGAACGACGAGCTTGCTCAAAAAAGTTTTCGGCATCTTAAAATAAGTGGGCTGAAAATTCTGAAAATCGAAAAATGTCAAAAGAAATTTTCTTTTGACATTTTTTCTTTTATACTTGCAGTTTTTATGTCGTGGCAAAAAATTCTTTTTATAATCCTGCTGATAGTCTGTCTTTTCACCTCACCGCCGATTGCGCTGATTTTGGGTTTAATTTCGGCATTGACTTTCGGTAATCCGTTCCTGGAACAAACAAAAAAATATACCAGATACTTACTACAAATTTCCGTTGTCTTACTCGGATTCGGAATGAATTTGACGGCGGTTGTTAAAGCCGGAAAGGACGGGGTTTTATTTACGATTGCCTCGATTTTCGGGACGCTGATTTTGGGTTATGCGGTCGGCAAATTACTAAAAATCAATGGCAAAACTTCGACTTTGATTTCGGCGGGAACGGCGGTTTGCGGCGGCAGCGCGATTGCGGCGGTTTCACCGGCGATCAATGCCGACGCGGAAGAAACTTCGGTTGCGTTGGGAACGATTTTTATCTTGAATTCCGTCGCGTTGTTTGTGTTTCCGTTCGTCGGACATCAGTTGAATTTAACGGAAAATCAATTCGGCATCTGGGCGGCGATTGCGATTCACGATACATCTTCGGTGGTCGGCGCGGCGGCGAAATACGGCAGCGAAGCGTTGGCGATTGCGACGACCGTCAAACTCGCCCGCGCACTCTGGATCGCGCCAATCGCTTTGTTCTTTTCGTATCTCTACCGTGATAAAACGAGCGATAAAAAATTAAAAATAACGATTCCCTGGTTTATCTTTTTATTTTTGGCGGCGACGATTTTTAGAACTTATTCACCTGAAATAATACTTCCGAGTATTTACGATTCGTTAATCAATTTGGCGAAAGCCGGTTTGACCGTAACGCTTTTTTTGATCGGCGCGTCGCTGTCGCGGGAAACTTTGAAAAAAGTCGGCATCAAACCTTTGCTGCAAGGAGTGATTTTGTGGATCGTCATTTCAGTCGTTTCGCTGTGGGCGGTTTGGGAAATTTTGTAAAAACAAAGTCAAAACCGGGAGCGTTAGCGACCGGCTTCCGCAGAGTGAAGCCGGTCGCTAACGCTCCCGGTTTTGACTGTTATGGCTTCAAAACGATTTTGCGCCAAGTGTCTTTTTCCGTATTAAACTGTGAATAGCCGTTCGGCGCGTCGTCAATTTTCAAGCGGTGCGAGATGACGAACGACGGATCAATTTTGCCTTCCTCAATCGAATCAAGCAGCGGGCGCAGATATTTGTGCATATTCGTCTGTCCCATCTTGAACGTCAAGCCTTTGCCGAATGCCGCGCCCATCGGGAATTTGTCGAGAAATCCGCCGTAAACGCCCGGAATCGAAACCGTGCCGCCTTTGCGACAGCAGAAAATCGCCTGCCGCAGCGCGTGCGGTCGGTCAGTCGCTAAAAATAAACTCGCCTTTGCATAATCCAAAAGTGAATCGGGCGCAGTGCCGTGCGATTCGAGACCAACGCAATCAATGCACGAATCGGGTCCGCGTCCGCCGGTCAAATCGAGCAATTTTTCGTAAACATCTTCGTTGTCGAAATTGATCGTTTCGACCGTGTTGTCCGGGTTGTATTGAACCGCTTCCTTCAAACGCGCATCGTAATGGTCAATGACGATAACTTTTTCCGCGCCGAGCATAAACGCCGATTTAACGGCAAACTGTCCGACCGGACCGACACCCCAAATCGCCACCGTGTCGCCTTCCTGAATGTTACAGTTTTCCGCCGCCTGATAACCCGTCGGGAAAATATCGGAAAGAAACAAAACCTTTTCATCGTCAATCGCATTACCAACTTTGATAGGACCGACATCGGCGAACGGAACGCGAACGTATTCGGCTTGACCGCCCGCAAATCCGCCCATCATATGTGAATAACCGAACAGTCCCGAACCCGTGTAGCCGTATAAAGTTTCCTGCGCCGTCGGTTTCGGATTCGAGTTATCGCACAGCGACCAAAAATCCTTTTTGCAGAAAAAACAATTTCCGCAGGCGATTGTAAACGGCACGACAACTTTGTCGCCCTGTTTCAGATTCGTCACTTCCGAACCCGTTTCGACGACTTCGCCCATAAACTCGTGTCCGAGAATATCGCCGGCTTCCATCGTCGGAATGTAACCGTTGTAAAGATGTAAATCAGAACCGCAAATCGCGGTCGTCGTAATTTTGATAATCGCGTCACGCCCGTTCAAAATCGTCGGGTCAGGCACGTTTTCAACGCGCACATCGTGTTTTCCATACCAGCAAACTGCTTTCATAATTATTGTTCTCCCTTGTTCTTCGGGTCGTGTCCCCAATTCATCAGCGAATATCGCCAATTCGTTTCCGTGATGTCGCCGTCCGGTTTCTGCGCCAGATGACGATGAATATAGCCGACGACTTTGTGTATATGCTTCAAATCGTCCGCCGTGTAATCCGCCTGTTTTTTATCCAGAATCTTGATTATCTTTTTGCCCGAATCGTGTCCGACCGATTCGCCTTTGCCGCCTTCTTTGTAACCGACCCGTTTCGATTCGTCGGTGTCGAGCCATTTGTCCAACTTTTTCGCCGTCATATTGACGGCTTGCTTAAATTCGCCGATTGCCTTTTTATCGTCTGCCTTTAACTCTTTCATAATTGCTCCTGAAATCGTTTTACGCCGACGCGCCTTTCGTTTTGGCTTTTGCCTCGCGTCCCGACGATTGCCCCTCGACTTTCATAATTAAACCGGCTTCCATCAAACTCTTGAAGCGGCGCAAATCTTCTGAAACCTGCTGGTTCGGTTCTTCGCCGAAAATCTTCGCCGCGAGTGCGCCGATTTTGCCAGCCGGTGCTTCGTAAGTGATATGCACGACGACTTCCGTGCCGCGATTGGCGGTCGGACGAAATTCGACGCTGCCCG
>CAXTKJ010000014.1:29604-30413 GCA_964244835.1 uncultured Pyrinomonadaceae bacterium | reverse complement strand
CGTGTTTGGAATGTCCGCGCCTTCGAGCGAACGCCAAGCGATTTTTTCATTCAAAATCTCGTCGGTGATTTCCGCCTGCCATTCGACCGAATAGCCGAGCGGTGCTTTCGCCTTCCAATGCGAGCGCGTGTCGTCAACGACGATGACCGATTCGAGATGGTTCATAAACTGCGGCAGATTTTCAAAATTGCGCCAGAACGCGAAAAGTTCTTCCTGCGATTTATCAATCGTTACCGCTTTTTTAACTTCAACTTTGCCCGACAGCCAGCTTTGCGCCGACGATCTGCCGTTGTTCGCCTGTTTATTCGTCTCAATCGCGTCTTTAATCTGGCAGTGTCCGGTCGCTCCTCGCAATCCCAAAAGTCCGCCGACGACCGCCAAAGCCGCGCCCGCCGCGTCGCCGCGCTTGATGCCGTAAGCGAGCAATCCGCCGCCCGCGATGCCGGAAACGAGTCGTTCCGTATCGCTCAAATTAACGTCCGTGTTCGTTATTATTTTCGTTAAAGATTTTTCGTTATTCATATTTATCTCCCTGGTTTTTCCCTTGTTGTTTAAGCCAAAAGTTCGTTCGGTTTAAGTTCGTTGTTCGCCTGCGCCGCCGCGTCAATGCCCGAAGTTACGAACGACGGCGAAACGAACGAAGTGCTTCCGAGTCCGGTGGCGTAATTATTGCCGATACCGCCTGCCGACGGCAGAAAACGGTTCGCCAATCCCAAAATTTCCGCCGTCAATTCAGGAAACAGCGCGTTCATTTTCGCCAAGATTTCGGCTTGAATGGAAATTATCAATTCCGCGTCGCCGTTTCGAGT
>CAXTKJ010000014.1:0-29594 GCA_964244835.1 uncultured Pyrinomonadaceae bacterium | reverse complement strand
CGCTGATCGAAGTCAGAGGCGTGGCATCGCCAAGACTGAACCACGCAAATTCGAGTTCGTTTTGCCCTTTGAAAGTTGCGTTGATGTGACTGCCGGTTCGCATCAATCCGGGACAAACCGTAGTGACGAAAATGCCGTCTTTTTGCAATTCGCCGCGCATCGCGTTCGACAAACCGACGAGCGCGAATTTGCTGGCACAATACGGTGCGAGATGCGGAATGGCAATTTTGCCGCCGATGGAAGCGATGTTGACGATGCGACCCGCACCGCGCCTTTTCATCTGCGGCGTAACGGCTTGCATCATATAAAACGCGCCCCAAAAATGAACGCGCATCGCTTCTTCAAAATCCGTCTGCGTTTGATTTTCCAGAGGCGCGACTTGAATCACGCCCGCGTTATTGATCAGAACGTCAATGCCGCCGAAATGTTCGGTAACGCTTTCGACAAAATTATTAACTTCGTCCTGATTTCGCACATCGCAGACCGCTGTGTAAACTTCCGCGCCGCGCGTTTCCAAATCGTCTTTCGCCCGTTCGAGTTCCGCCGAATCGCGGGCGCAAATCGCAATTTTCGCACCTTCGTCAGCAAACTTCCGCGCCAGAACCAATCCCAACCCACGCGAACCGCCGGTGATTAAAACGATCTTACCGCTGAAATCGTATTCCCGACGTTTTTTCCCCCAAACCGCCAACGCCGTTAATGCGCCGACACCGATGATTCCGCCGATCAGCCAGCTATTTTCAATTTTCTCACGCTTCATTTCGTATCAATATAAAACAGATGTGTTGATTTCGATTTTTCGTGGCAAACATTGTTCCTTGATAAATTCATTGGAAAAATAATGATTCAGGCAGGTGAACAAAAGTGAAGATAATCCGATTTCTCGTTCAGAGTAACGGCTTCAGCCGTGTCGTCGTCCGCAAAGCGCGGCGATTGAACACGCATCAATGCGTTACTCTGAACTTCACAAATTCAGCGGCGAAATCGTTTGGGATTGATTTCGTATTTCGAGATTTTATAGTTGATGATGCGTTCGGTCGTGTCGAGCAGAATCGCGGCTTTCGCGCAGTTGCCGTTCGTGGTTTTCAGCGTATCCTGTATCAAATCGCTCTCAAAAGCGGCGACCGCCGAGCTTAAAGTCAGTTTCGTAACCGTGTCGGAAACCGTCGCCGTCTGCAAAGTCGGCGGCAGATGATGACCGTGTAAAACATTTTCGTCGCAGACGATCACGGCGCGTTCGATGGCGTTTTCGAGTTCGCGCACATTGCCCGGATAATGATATGCCGTCAGCATATCAATCGCCGGAGTCGAAATGCGCCGGACGTTTTTGCCGTGAACGCGCTCGTATTTTTCCAGAAAATGTTCGGCGAGAAATAAAATATCCGACTTTCGTTCACGCAGCGGCGGCAGAAAAATCGTGAAAACATTCAGACGATAAAACAAATCTTCGCGGAAAATGTTTTTGGCGATTTCCTCTTCGAGATTTTTGTTGGTCGCCGTAATCAGCCGCACATTAACCTTAATCGTCTCCGTCCCGCCGAGCCGCTCGAATTCTTTTTCCTGCAGCACGCGCAGCAATTTAATCTGCGTCTGCGTGGGCAAATCGCCGATTTCGTCCAGAAATAGAGTGCCGCCGTCAGCTAATTCAAACCGCCCTTTTTTGCGTTTGTCCGCGCCGGTGAACGCGCCTTTTTCGTAGCCGAAAAGTTCCGATTCGATCAAAGTTTCCGGCAGCGCGGCGCAGTTTATCTTGATAAAAGCCTGCTTCGACCGCAGCGAATTGTAATGAATCGCGTGCGCGATCATCTCTTTGCCCGTCCCCGATTCGCCGCGCAGCAAGACCGTCGCATTCGACCGCGCCACCTGCGAAACCTGTGCGTAAACCTGCCGCATCGGACCGGAATTGCCGATGATTTGCGAAAAATCGTACTTCTCCTTTAATTCGCGGCGCAGATTCGAGTTTTCGTCGGATAATTTTTGCCGTTCTTCGGAAATCGCATTTTCGATTTTGAAAGCCTGTGCGATCAGCGCGGCGACGACCGTTAAAAACAATTTCGCTTCCTTCAAATCGGCTGTTTCGTTGTATAAAAACTCCGCCGCGAAAACTCCGAGTTTTTGATTTTCCAGAACAATCGGCAAAACGATCAAACTCATTTCCGTTTCCGGCATCTGCAAAAATTTTAACGTCGGTTCGAGAGTCAAACGCGGCACGATAACGGCTTTGCCTTTTTCAAAAACAGTTCGGAAAAGAGTTTTCTCGATTTTATTTTCCAGTCGCCGAAAATCGGCGGCGTTCAAACCGTTGACGGCAACCGGATTCAATTTATCGCTCGCCGTCTGATAAGTCATTAAAAAACTGCGCGAGACATTTAGCCGAGCGGCGAGCGTCTCCAGAACGCTCGAAAAGTTCGACTTCGGAATTTGTGAGTCGTTTAAAATCTGAATAATCGCCTGAATCGTTTCGAGTGAATTTTTATTCATTTCCTACAAAATTGTCTGGTAATTTAGAAAACCCATTTCAATTATAAAAGTTTTTGCAGGAAATAAAAAATTTGAGACATTAAAACTTCGAGAATAGAACAAAATTGTAGCCGTTGAGTAGAATTTACTACAAACTTGTCGGAAATCGGATTTGTTGGCGGCACAAAATTTTCGGGCAAATGTTGTTTTCTATAATAAACATCGGTGTTTTACAAAGAACGTCGGTTTTGGAATACGTCTTGCACAACTGCCAACTGAAAATCTCTGAAAATAAAGTCAAAAAATGCTTATCAATCGAATTGTCAAACTTTTTTCCCTGCTCGTATTTTTGTTCGTAATGCCCGGAATCTCGTCGGCGCAGGATGTCGCCGAACGAATCGCCAAACTCGAAGCCGCTGCCGCGAATGCCCAATCGAACGCCGACAACGGCTGGGTTTTAATTTGTTCGGCGTTGGTTTTGCTGATGACCGTTCCCGGACTCGCGCTGTTTTACGGCGGTTTGGTGCGCCAGAAAAATGTGCTTTCGATGATGTTGAAAAGTCTGATTTCCATCGGCATCGTCACGCTTCTGTGGGCGTTTGTCGGTTACAGCCTGGTTTTTTCGGAAGGCAATGCGATTATCGGCGGACTTGATTTCGCGTTCCTGCGCGGTGTCGGCGGCGAACCGAACGCCGATTATTCGACGACTCTGCCGCAGCAGACGTTTATGATTTTCCAACTGATGTTCGCCATTATCACGCCCGCTTTGATTACGGGCGCGTTTGCCGAGCGCATCAGGTTTCCCGCCAAACTCGCTTTTACGACGCTTTGGACTTTGTTGGTTTATTTTCCTTTGGCGCATATCGTTTGGGGCAAAGGCGGATATTTGAACGCGGTTTTGGGCGGCGCGATTCCCGCGCTCGATTTTGCAGGCGGCACCGTCGTCCATATCTCGTCGGGCGTTTCGGCTCTGGTTTGCGCGATTTATTTAGGGAAACGCATTGACTATAAAAACGAGCCGACCGCGCCGCATAATACGGTTTTGAGTTTGATCGGCGCGGGACTTCTGTGGTTCGGCTGGTTCGGATTTAACGCGGGCAGCGCGTTGTCGGCGAACGCGCTAGCGACGAATGCTTTTGTAACGACGCACTTTGCCGCCGCGACCGCGATGCTGACGTGGACGGTCATCGAATGGATTCGACACGGCAAACCGACGACGCTCGGCGCAATTTCCGGTGCAGTTGCCGGTTTGGTCTGCATCACGCCCGCCGCCGGATTCGTGTCGCCTTTGTCAGCGATTTTAATCGGTTTAGTCGCTGGCGCGGCGTGTTACACGATGGTTTGCGAAGTCAAAAAACGGTTCGGCTACGACGATACGCTCGACGTTTTCGGCATTCACGGCATCGGCGGAATCTTCGGCGCAGTAATGACCGGAATTCTGGCGACGAGCGCGATCAACCCGATTTTCAAAGACGCGGACGGGAACATTTTACCCGTCGGCTTAATCGAAGGGAACGCAATGCAGGTCGTCAATCAACTGGTCGGCATCGGCATCGCCGTCGCGCTGGCAATCGTCGGAACGCTGGTTATTTTGAAATTCGTTGATTTAGTTATCGGCTTGCGCGTCAGTGAAACGGACGAAACCATCGGACTCGACGCGACGCAGCACGGCGAAACGGCTTACGTTTTTGAAGGCGATTTGATTCACGTTTCGGGCGGCGCAATTCTCGCCAGAGAATCTATCGGAGATGACGTTATCGCGCCGAATCTGATTTTAAAAACCGAATAATTTTTGCAGAAACACACGCGAAGCAAGCGCGTTTTTCCAATACTTTCGCGCACTTGAAAAATCGTGCCTGTTTCTGCAAGAAGATTCTCACGCTGCCATCGGAAAAAAGGCGCAGTTTCTCCAGGACTGCGCCTTTGGCACGTTTGGGGTAAAATTAATTGGTGCAGAAAAGGATTTATTTTCAAGTTGACGAAAATTCTCATAGAAAACGGGTTGATGACTTCTTGTTCGACAAATTTCATTCGTTGAGCAAAATGTATCTGCGCGGCGTTTTTAAAGAAGGGAACTGCGAGATCAACGGCTACACGGCAAACTCCGGCGTTCGTCTGAAAACCAACGATTTCGTCGAAATCGAAGTTGATTTAGACCGCGAAACAGCGATGCGTCCCGAAAATGTTGCGCTCGACATCGTTTATGAAGAACCGGAATTTTTAATCGTCAACAAACCGCCGGAAATGCTCGTTCACCCGACGCACCGCGACAAAAACGGGACAATTTTGAATGCGCTTTCACACTATCTAAATGCGGAGTGCGGAGTGCGGAGCGCGGAATATGAAAACGAGAATAAACTAGAATCTGAAACGGATTTTGCGGCGGCAAATAAAAATCATTCCGCGTTCCGCACTCCGCACTCCGCATTCATCCGTCCGGGTTTAGTTCACCGTTTAGATAAAAAAACTTCGGGCTTGCTTTTAATTGCGAAAACGGCGCGGGCGCATCGCGTTTTGTCCGACCAATTCGAGCGCAAAACCGTCGAGAAAAAATATCTCGCGTTGGTGGAAGGAATCGTTGAAAAAGACGCGGGTGAAATCATCGCGCCCATCGGACGTTACGAGGAAACGAAACATTGGAACATTAAAGCCGACGGCAAATACGCGGAGACGAAATTTAAAGTAATCGAAAGATTTACTGATTCGACTTTGCTTGAATTACAGCCGGTTACGGGCAGAACCAATCAACTGCGGATTCACTGCGAATATATCAAACATCCGATCATTGGCGACGAAAAACGCGGCGGGCGCGAATTTTCGAGGCTCTGCCTGCACGCTTTTCGTCTGACGTTCAATCATCCGACAACGCATCAAAAAATGACTTTTGAAGCCGCAATGCCGCCGGAATTTAATCCCGAAACAGAAAAAAGCGCGGCTGTTTAATGCAGCGTCGCGCTTTTTATCAAAGAGAAATTTACTACTAGAGCAGATTTTGAATAAGTGGATGGTTAAAAGGCAGAAACCCGCGCGTCAGCAAGGGGGCTAATGGTTCAAGTTGTCTGCACCCTTGCTCACGCGCGGGTTTCTGCCCCAGACACTAACCTCGGATTTGCTCTAGATTTTTACGTCAATACCATTTGTTTCGCCGCTGTCGGTGTAAGCGTCGCGTAGATTCACCGGCTTATCTTTCGATTTACGAAGCCGCAAATTCAAAATCTCGACTAAAACCGAAAACGCCATCGCAAAATAAATGTAGCCTTTCGGAATGTGCTGGTCGAAACCTTCGGCGATCAAGGTTACACCGATTAAAAGCAGAAACGACAGCGCGAGCATTTTGACGGTCGGATGTTTCTGGACGAATTCGCCGATTGGTTTGGCGAACGCCATCATAAACAAAATCGAAACGACGACCGCCGCGATCATCACGGCGATATTATCAACCATTCCGACCGCCGTAATCACCGAATCGAGCGAGAAAACGATGTCGAGAACGGCAATCTGCACCAGCACACCGGCGAACGAAGCGTAAACTTTCGTTGATTTATGACCTTCGTCGCCTTCGAGTGAGCCGTGAATTTCGTGCGTGCTTTTACCGATCAAAAACAATCCGCCGACCAGCAAAACCAAGTCTCTTCCCGAAATTTCCTGACCGACAACCGTAAAAATCGGCGCGGTCAACCCGATCACCCACGACAGCGAAAACAGCAAAATCACGCGCATTCCCAAAGCTAAACCAAGCCCGATGTAACGCGCCTTCGACTGCTGTTCGGGCGGCAGTTTACCAGCCAGAATCGAAATAAACACGATATTATCAATACCGAGAACCAACTCCAAAACGGTCAGAGTCGCAAACGCAATCCAGATTGAAGGATCAGACAGCCATTCCATATTTTGTAAATTTCTCCCTTGTTCGGTAAAAACCAAAGTCAATTTTTCATTCGTTCTAACCCATAAAAATCATCGGCGATACACTATTTTTCCGCCGACAATAGCGGCGACTGCCGCGCCCGTAAAATTCCAATTATCGAACGGCGAGTTTTTCGATTTCGATTTTGAATCGGCGTTGCGGTAAGTCCACTGCAAATCGGGATCGAGAATCGTGATGTCGGCGATTGAACCTACTTTCAAAGTGCCGCGTTCTTTCAGATTAAAAATCTTTGCCGGATTCGCCGCGCACAGTTCAATCAGCCGCACCAAATCAATCAAACCTTTATGCACGAGTTCGTTAAAAGCCAACCCGACAGCGGTTTCAAGTCCGGTAATTCCCATCGGTGCGCGGTCGTATTCGAGAGCCTTTTCGTCGGCGTGATGCGGCGCGTGGTCGGTGGCAATCGCGTCAATCGTGCCGTCTTTGATCGCTTCCAAAATCGCTTCGAGATGTTCCTGTGAACGCAAAGGCGGCGACATTTTCGTATTCGTGTCGTAGCCTTCAACCACTTTATCGGTAATCGTAAAATGATGCGGCGTAACTTCGCAGGTTACGTTGATGCCCTCATTTTTGGCGCGGCGAACGGCTTCAATCGCGCCTTTGGTTGAAATGTGCGCGATGTGAATATGCGCGCCGGTTTCCTTCGCCAAAATAATATCGCGCACCGCGTCAATTTCTTCGGCGAGCGCGGGCATTCCTTTCAATCCGAGCAGCAAAGACAATTTTCCCTCGTGCATTACGCCGCCCGACGAAAGCGATTTGTCTTCGCAGTGGTCAACGACCGGCAAATCGAAATCCTTCGCATACTGCATTGCGCGGCGCATCATTCCGGCGTTCGGCACGGGACGACCATCGTCGGAGACGGCGACCGCGCCCGCCGCTTTCATCTCGCCCATTTCGGCTAACTGCGCTCCGTCGGAAGATTTCGTAATCGCGCCGACCGGAAAGACATTTGCCAAACCTGCGCGCTCCGACTGCTCGATCATATAGCGCGTAATCGCCGCGCTGTCATTGACCGGCGACGTATTCGGCATCGGGCAAACGCTCGTAAAACCGCCCGCGACCGCCGCCGCGCAGCCCGACGCAATCGTCTCCTTATGCTCCTGCCCCGGCTCGCGCAGGTGGACGTGCAAATCAATAAATCCCGGCGCGACGATCAGACCCGTTGCGTCGAAAATTTCCGCGTCTTCCGGCACGGCTTCGTTTTGATTCAGCCACGCGGCGACTTTTCCGTTTTCTATCAACAGATTTTTTCCGCTGTTTTGTCCTTGTGTCGGGTCAATCAAATGACCGTTGGCGATTAAAAGTTTCATTCGTTAAATTTGTTTACCCGCGACGCTAATCAAAAGCGGCTGATTTTCGTTTTGATTGTTTCTTTTTTTATCTTCCGGCAAATCTTTTGATTTTCGAGTCATTCGTGGGTCAACACTGTCAAAACCGGTAAATGTTTTCGTCAGCCGGTTTTCAGCCATTTCGACAAATGCCGGATTCATTTCGATTCCGACGAAATTTCGGTTCAACTGCTGACAAACCCGCGCCGTCGTTCCGCTGCCGAGAAACGGATCAAGCACCGCATCGTTTTCATCGGACGAAGCCAGAACGATTCTTTCAATCAAACCTTCGGGCTTTTGCGTCGGATGATTTTCTCTTTCGGGATTTGAATAATGAACGTGGGAAAATTCCCAGACATCGCCGGGATTTGCGCCCGCCATATTGTTGCGCTCTCTGAAATACTTTTGCGGAATTCGGACGTTATCCAGATTAAACTTGAACTTTTCGGTTTTCGTGAACATTAAAATATCATCGTGGCGCGGTGAAAAGCCTTTTGTTTTCCCGATGCCCTGCGTGTAATGCCACGTTAGCCAACTGTTAAAATACATCCCGATTTCCTGATCGAGAATGTGATAAAGATACGAAACGAATCTGACACCCATAAAAACATAAATCGTGCCGGTCGGTTTCAGTTTTTCGTGAGCGAGTTTCAGCCAGCTTCTCGAAAAATGCAGATATTCTTCAAATCCCTTTAAATCGTGATTATTTCCGTAGTCTTTGCCGAGATTATACGGCGGATCAGCAACAATTAAATCTACTGTTTCGGCGGGTATTTGCTCTAAAACTTCAAGACAATCACCTTGGATAATTTTTATTTCATTCATCTGTTTTGATCCATCCGAATTTTTTGGCGATTTCAAGCCAATTATCAAAACTGCGTTTGTTGGAATTCAAGTATTTGCGGTCTAATAACTGACAAAATTCCCAAGCCGTCCGCTTTTCGATGCTCACATAATTGATGTCTTTAATTTGAATCTGACCGTAACCCAAAGCCGGATTACAGTTCAAATCCTGACTCGAAACATATTTCAAATCATAAACTTTATGACCGACGATTTCCATAATTCCGTCCATCATCAGATTGTCTGTATTTTTAGTCGAATAAACGCGGTGTTTGAGTGAAAGAATAATAAAAATGTAATCGGGGTCTTCAACGTAAGCGCAACGAATTCGCGCAAATGAAGTGATGTTTGGAGATTTACCTGATGAAACTATATCTTCGGCAGTTGCTTTAACATCAACTTCAGCGGTAATCCCTAATTCCGCGATTTTTCTTTGTCGCTTAAACTGTAAAATTATATCGGCGCGGCTTAATTTTTCCTGAGCCTCAACATTTATAAGTTGAAACTCATTGATTTCATTTTCCAGAACATCATAAAAAACCTCGAAAGCCCAAGCCTCGATAATGGGACCTGCAATTTTATTGATGTTCTCCATCGGCAAGCCGCGCTTCAAATTTGTATTGATGATGATTTTGTTTTTTCCGCGTTCGACAGCCTGACTAATTATTTTACTGATGGCGTTAGTTACAAATAAAGAACATTCTTCGTAATCGGCAGATTCAACAGGTATTTTAAAGTCTAAATCGGTATATTCCATTTTTCATTTGCTCGAAAAAGTCAAAAATTCTTCGGGCGTTTCATCGAAATCATCAGCCATCCAAATTTTGCCGTCATCCATTCCGAACCAATCTTCATCGGCTTTAACGGGCGAAACTTTTGCTACGGGTTTGCCGTCGCGTTCGATGATCGTTTCTTCGCCTTCCAATGCTTTACGCAAAATCTCCGTCCAGCTTTTTTCGGCGTTTTGTAAAGTTATTTGTGTCATTTGTTAAATTTCCTCAACAAAGATTCTACCTGAAAAATCAGCTGATTCTGAAAACCGCGATGACTTCAATTATGGCGGCACTGTCGGATTAATTTTATTTACAATAATTAGCAATTCAAAAAAGCTGACTTGAAAACAATTATGCCATACAAAAAAAGCCCTGAGAAAACTCTCAAGGCTTTTTGTTGATTTGAACTTGGCTGATTAGTAACGGCGCACTTTGTAATAACGTCGTTTCTTTTTGTTCAGTTTATAAGTATAAAGTGCCGAGCCGCCCGCGCCTGCACCTGCGCCGATCAACGCACCTTTTTTGCCGCCGATTAACGCGCCCAATAACGCACCGCCGCCAGTTCCGATGGCGATGTTCGAGGCGTTACGATGGCGACGATAAAAACTCGGTCGCTTGCTGCGGACATAGCGAATGCGTCCGTTGCGGTCGCGTACGCGGCGGACATATTGTTGGGCTTCGGCAGTTGTCGGCATCAATATCGGCAAGCCGGCGGCGAAGACGAACATCATTATAAAAACAACTATTGATTTTTTCATTTTCTCTTTGCTCCTCTTTTCGTGTTTAAATTTTTAGGAGAGTTAATTATTACAGTCGGTTAATCGGCAATTACGATGCCACGAAGGTTTCAGGCGAATTATCACGAAAATTGTATTTATTCGATGCAATCAATGTATGATTTGCTGAAATATTTCCTTGAACATAATTTGGAGACGGAAATTTTATGAATGAAAATGTAACGCTCGTGTTTCACGGATTTTTGAATTTACCGAATCTGGAAGAATTGAAACTGGTCGAAGTCATTGTAAATGCTGCGGTAAATAATCGAAGCCTGCGCGTAATCAGAGAGCGTGTCAGAACCGCCTGCGTGAGCGGGCGGGTTTGTCGCAGCGTTCGACCCGCCCGCTCACGCAGGCGGTTCTGACTTATTGCCTTTGAATTACTCATAGGCTTCGATTATTTACGCGGAATCTTTACGAAATCTTAACAATTTTGCGTGGACGTTTTTGATTTTCGGGCATCTAAATTGTCAATTACGGTTTTAATTTTTATCGGAGACAATGTAGAAATGAAGAGATTTGCAATCGGGTTGCTGTTTATTTTGGTAATCTTTTCGGCGTTGACCTTTGCCCAATCGGGCAGGCGCATTGCGACCGCGCCGACACCCGCGCCGTCAGCCGTGGAAAAACCAGAAGACGATTATTCCGAATCGAAGCCGAAGAAATCGTTTCCTGTTTATGCCAATCCACGCCGAGACAAAGCGAAAAAGAAAAATGATAAAAATCCGACGGCGGCAACGACTGATTCGACCGCCGCGCCCGCGCCGACGACTGATGAAGACGGCGAGATTTTGAATGTCGAAACGAGTCTCGTAACGATTCCCGTTTCCGTTTTCGACCGTAACGGGCTTTATATCCCGAATCTGCGGCGCACCGATTTCAAAATTTTCGACAATGGCACGGAACAGGAAATCGCTTATTTCGGAACTTCCGACAAACCTTTCACGGTCATTCTGCTGATTGATACGAGCCGTTCCGCTTCGTATAAAATCGAAGAAATTCAATCGGCGGCAATCGCGTTCGTTGATCAACTGGAACCGCAGGACAGCGTAACGGTCATCGAATTTAACGAAAGCGTCAATGTTTTGACCGAAGCGACGAAAGACCGGCAGGCGATTTACAAAGCGATCAGACGGGCGGATTTCGGCGGCGGAACTTCGCTCTACGACGCAGTTGATTTTTCGCTGAACAAGCGTCTGAGCAAAATCGAAGGGCGCAAAGCGATTGTTTTATTTACTGACGGCGTTGACACGACTTCGAGACGCGGACGTTATGAAACGACCGTCAATGATGCCGAAGAAGCCGACACGCTGATTTTTCCGATTTACTACAACACTTTTTTTCAAAATAACGGCGGCATCGGCGGTTCGCCGTTTCCGAACGGCGGAATTATTTTAGGCGGCGGCAATCAGCGCAACGGCACGAGCAGCGCGGAATACGCAGTCGGCAAAAAATATCTGGAAGACTTAGCCGACGCGACCGGCGGCAGAGTTTTCCGACCCGAAGCGACTCCGGGCGGTTTGACCGCCGCGTTTGAAGGCATCGCTGAAGAACTGCGTCGTCAATACAACATCGGATTTTACCCGACTGAAGAAGGACGAGCCGGACAGAAACGGCAAATTAAAGTCCGCGTCAACCGTCCGCAGCTAATCATCAGAGCGCGTGAAAGCTACTTTGTCGGCGGAAATAAAGCACCGCCGACTGCCGTTCAAAAATAGTTTTCTCAAATTTCACGGAAGTTTAACCGTTCGTTTATAATCAGTCATAATCTACGTTCCTAAAATTATGGCTGATACAAATTCGACTTCGACAAGTTCTTGGCTCAAGCCGTCGCTCGACTGGCTTTTAATCTGTGTTCCGATTGCGATTGCGATGCGGTTTATTCCCGCGCTGGAGAATCCGACCGCGCTATTCATTGTTTCCTGTCTGGCGATTATTCCGCTCGCCGGTTGGATGGGCAAGGCGACCGAACATTTAGCCGAACATCTCGGACAGGGAATCGGCGGGCTTTTGAACGCGACTTTCGGCAACGCGGCGGAATTGATTATTGCGCTTTTTGCTTTATCCAAAGGTTTGGAAGGCGTGGTCAAAGCCTCGATTACCGGCTCGATTATTGGAAATTTACTGCTCGTTCTGGGACTTTCGATTATCGCGGGCGGCTCAAAATTCAAATCACAAACTTTCGATAAAACGGCGGCGGGCGCGTCGGCGACGGCTCTGACGCTCGCCGGTATCGCGCTGCTGATTCCGTCTGTTTTCCATCTGATCGGCGACAATGTGCCGGTCGAACAGGGCGGCTGGACGGCGGCGAAGGAGCAGAATCTCAGCTTGGCGATTGCGATTGTTTTGATGCTGACCTATATCGGGACTTTGATTTTTTCGCTGGTAACGCACAAGGAACTTTTTGTCGGCGAAGCGATGCAGGGTTGCGCTCAGGAAGTCGGACACGAATCAGCGGAATCGGGTGAAAGCTGGACGCGCTCGAAATCAATTTTAATTCTGCTGGTGGCGACGGCGTTCGTCGCGCTGATTTCCGAATTTCTCGTCGGCGCGGTCGAAGCGGCTCGCGGCGCGTTAGGATTTACCGAAGTTTTCGTCGGCGTGATCGTCGTGGCGATTATCGGCAACGCGGCGGAACATTCGTCGGCGGTTTTGATGGCGATGCGGAATAAGATGGATTTAACGCTCGGCATCGCGTTGGGGTCGAGTCTGCAAATCGCTCTATTTGTCGCGCCGGTTTTGATTTTTGCTTCTTACGCTTTCGGCAAACCGATGAATCTCGAATTCACGATTCCCGAAGTCGTCGCCGTTTTCGCCGCGATTTTAATCGTGCAGCAAATTTGCTCCGACGGCGAAAGCAACTGGGTCGAAGGCTTGCAGCTTTTATCGGTTTACGCGATTCTCGGAATTTTATTTTATTTTCTGCCCGACGTGCATCACGCCGCGAGCGAGATAATTAACGGCGCGACCCCGGTTCCGCAACATTAGGTATCCAGTTTCTGGAAACTGTCCCAAAAATATAAAACTGCTTGCTTTGATTGATCTTACTTTGCGTTCTTTGCGCCTTTGCGGGAGCTTATGATTATTCCCCGCAAAGGCGCAAAGAACGCAAAGCAAGGTAAAGTATTTTTGAGACAGCTTCTAGTTTGAAAGATATTCGCCAGAAACCAGAAGCTGGAAACCAAAAATCAGAAACCAGACTATGAAAACTCTTTATTTCGATTGTTTCGCGGGCGCGAGCGGCAATATGATTTTAGGCGCATTGGTTGCTCTTGGCGTTGATGAAAACGCGCTTGTCGAACAAATTAAACTGCTCGACATCAGCGATTTTGAAATCGAATTTACGACGAAAGATAAATCGGGAATTGCCGCGCTTCACGCCGAAGTAAAAGTGCCGCACGAACACGCGCACCGGCATTTGCACACAATCGAAAAAATTATCAATGATTCGCGGCTGAACGATTCAGTGAAAAAACGCGCCGTCAAAATCTTCACGAATCTGGCGCGAGCCGAAGCGAAAATTCACGGCATTGACATCAACAAAGTTCACTTCCACGAAGTCGGCGCGATGGACGCGATTATTGATGTCGTCGGCGCGTGCATTGGTTTTGAACTGTTGGGAATCGAAAACTTTGCCTGTTCAAAAATCCACGTCGGCTCAGGCTTCGCGCAGATGGCGCACGGCAAATACCCTGTGCCGCCGCCCGCCGTCGCCGAACTTCTGACGAACATTCCGATTTATTCGACCGAGATCGAAGGCGAACTAATCACGCCGACCGGCGCGGCAATTATTGCGACCGTCTGCGATGAATTCGGCGCGATTCCCGAAATGAAAATTGAGCGAACGGCTTACGGCGCGGGAAGTCGTGAATATAAAGGCTTCCCAAACGCTTTGCGTTTAATTCTTGGAGAAACGGAAGCCGAATTACGAATTACGAATTACGAATTACGAAAGGAAACCAGAAACCAGAAACCAGAAACCAGAAACCTAACATTACTTGAAACCAACATTGACGATTTATCGCCGCAGATATTGGGTTATGTGATGGAACGCGCTTTCGATTTCGGCGCGTTGGATTGCTGGTTCACGCCGATTCAAATGAAGAAAAATCGTCCGGCGACGATGGTTTCGATTTTGTGCGAGGCGGAAAATAAAGAAAGCCTGATCGAACTGCTTTACACGGAAACTTCGACGCTCGGCGTACGAATCAAAGAAGTCGAACGAAATTGTCTGCCGCGTGAAACAGTAAAAGTCGAAACCGAATTCGGCGTGGTTGATGTCAAAATCGCCAAGTACAGAGGCGCAATCGTCAACGCCAAACCCGAATACGAACAAATCCGCGAAATTGCGCTAAAATCAAAAGTATCTCTCCGCGAAGTCGAAGGGGAAATTTTGGAAAAATTAAAAGACAGGTAAATCGGAAAAATCTTGAGGCAATTTTATGAAACAATTAAAACTTGGAAAAATATTTTTTGTTTTATGTTTTATTGGTCTGTTCTCATTTAGCGGATTGTCTCAAAGCAAAATTTCCTGCAAAGAATCTTCTGCAAAAGTCGGAGATGGTTCAACTTTCTTTTTAAGAAACGAAGGAAAATTAAAAAATGTATCTGGTAATGTTATGTTTCCAGACGGTTCACCGGCGTATGTAAATATAACAATCTACAAAAATGTCTTTAATAGAAACGAAGGTATTGATTATAAGGAAGTCGCTCAAATAGTTGATGATGAAAATCAGTTGAAGATTTGTGAAAGCGACGACAAAGGTAGATTTGAAATAAACGGATTAAGAGACGGGTTTTATTTGCTAAAAATTGGAAATGACGAAAACGGCGGATTTGGACCGGAAAACATTCTAATTCAAATTTCACGAAAGCGCGGTAAGAAGAAAAAGTTGTTGATTGACTTAGGCGCGGCAATATAAGTTTGATGACAAAAAATAAAAAGAAAAAAGTTGATTTAGAAAAAATCGCGGCGGGCGTTCGCCTGATGCTCGAAGGAATGGGTGAAGATGTGAACCGCGACGGTTTGGTGAAAACGCCTGAACGAGTGGCGCAGTTTTACGCCGAACTGACGAGCGGAATGTGGGAAAACGCGGCGAAACACATCGTGCCTTTGCCGGGAGATTCGCACGACGAAATGGTGATTGTTAAAGATATTTCAATCGCGTCGGTCTGCGAACATCATCTCGCGCCGTTCGTCGGCAAGGTTCACATCGCTTATATTCCGAAAAACGGGCGCATCGTCGGTTTGTCGAAACTGGCGCGAATCGCGGAAATCTTTGCGCGACGTTTGCAGGTTCAGGAAAGATTAACGCAGCAGATCGCGCAAACTTTATACGAAGAACTCGACCCGCGCGGCGTAATGGTCGTGATGGAAGCCGAGCATACTTGTATGACTCTGCGCGGCGTGAAAAAGCCGGGCGCGAAAACGATTACATCGAGCGTTCTCGGTGGTTTTAGAAAAGATGCTCGAACGCGGGCGGAGGCAATGAGTTTGATTAAGGGATGAAAAAGAAAAACTCCGATTGGTTTTTTGAAAATTGGAAAGAGATATTATTTGTCCTCTTCTTTTTATTTGTGGCTATTCCTGCTTTTATTTATCATTTGGCGACGATTGATCCCAAATTAAAAAGTACAGATTCACGGAATCAATTAAAGGATAAATTGGAAAAGGAAATGAAAGAAATATCTTTGCCCTCAAAAACTGCTGTTAATAAATTTCAAAGCAACAGCAAAGATTATTCGATTTTGGTAAGCAGCAGATACAGAACGGAACTCGCTCAACAGGAATTTATAAATCAGGTGTCACAGGAACTCATAAAAAAAGGTTGGATTTCTTATCACAGTAGAAATGCCGATGAAAATGATTTTTGCCGAGAAAATCAAAGGGCATCATTAAATTACGAAGGACAAGGCGGTTTATTTGGAGACAGCGGAAATTATTACAACTTGGATTTTAGTGTCGGTTTGGTAAATGATTTTAAGGATCAGCGTCCGTCGAATTGTTGGTAAAATGACGAATAAAAAAGATAGTAATGTCAAAAATATCGAAAACTCCAAAATTGATGAGAGTAATTTTGAATATGCTAAATATTTTCGCGTCCGCAGCCGTGAACTTGGTGGTATCAAAGATGGATTTAACTGCGACAAAATCAGCGAACTTCTTGAGAAGCTCGAAGAACTTGAAGAATTAGAAACAGGCAAAAGAAAATTATGAGTTTAGAACTAACCACGATTGCGACGGCTGGCGAAGTCGTCGAGGCGGAATTTTTGCGGAATCAACTCGAAGCCGCCGGTTACGAAGTTTACCTCGAAGACGACAACATCATCGGCACTTTTAACCTGCTCGCGCCCGCCGTCGGCTGGATAAAAATCCGCGTCAAGGAAGAAGACGCGGAAGCGGCAACGGCATTGGTGAATGATTTGCGAAATTCCGAAATCGTTTATGACGAGAATTTTCCTGAAACTTAAAAATTATTTGAAAACTATTTTTGCCCACGAAACACACGAAAAAGAAGATTGATTTTAATCTTCTTTTTCGTGTGTTTCGTGGGCAAAAAATGAATTTAAGAAATAAAATTATGAAAAAGAATTTTCTGGCGAGTCTTTTAATTTTTACCGTTTGTTCGGCAGCGTTCGCGCAGACGAAAGGCAAATATACGAGTTTATTTGACGAAGCGAAAATCAAACAAAATATCAAAACGCTCGCCGACGATAAATATGAAGGTCGCGCTCCGGGCAGTCCGAGCGGCGAAGCGGCGGCGCAGTATATCGCCGACGAATTGAAGCGCGTCGGTGTTAAACCGGCGGTCGGCGGTTCTTATTTTCAGCCGGTTTCGCTCGTCGCCGTTAAATCTAATCCAAACACGGTTTTGGATGTGGCGGGAACGCCGTATAAATTCGGCGACGATTTTGTCGGCTCGACCGGAGCGCAGACGGGACAAGTCAATCTCGATGCCGATTTGGTTTTCGTCGGTTACGGCATTGACGCGCCCGAACAGAAATGGAACGACTTTAAAGGCGACGCGGCGAATTATCGCGGCAAAATTCTCGTGATAATGGTCAACGATCCGCCCGCGATGGCGAGCGAACCGAACCTGTTCGGCGGCAAAGGGCTGACTTATTACGGACGCTGGACGTATAAATTCGAGCAGGCGGCGAGAATGGGCGCGACGGGCGTGATTTTGATTCACACGACCGATTCCGCCGGTTACGGCTGGAACGTCGTCCGCACGTCGAACGGCAACTGGCGTTTCGATGTTGCCCGAACGCCCGACGACAAAACGCCGTTTTTGCAGTGGCGTTCGTGGATGACCGAAGACACGGCGCGGAAAATCTTCACGCAAGCCGGAAAAAATCTCGACGAAATGCGCGAGAAGGCTAAATCACGCGATTTTCAGCCGGTGAGTTTGGGATTGAAAGCGAAACTTGACGTGAGAAGCGAAACGAAAACTGTTAATTCCAATAACGTCGTCGGTGTTTGGGAAGGCAGCGACAAAAAATTGAAAAACGAATACGTCGTTTATTCGGCGCACTGGGATCATCTCGGAGTCGGCGAGCCGGATGCAAACGGCGATAAAATTTATAACGGCGCGATGGACAACGCTTCGGGCTGCGCTTCGATCATTGCGATTGCCGAAGCGATTTCCAAAATGCCGAAAAGCGAGCAGCCGAAACGCTCGCAGGTTTTCCTGTTTCCGACCGCCGAAGAACAGGGTTTATTAGGCGCGGATTGGTATTCCAAACATCCGATTTTCCCTCTCGACAAAACCGCCGCGAACATCAATCACGACGGCGCGAATTTTTATGGTTTGACAATGGATTACGGCGCGTTAGGCGCGGAACGCTCATCGCTCGATATGATTATCAACGCCGTTTTGAAGGAACGCGGAATGACGTTCGCCGTTGACGAACACCCGGAACAAGGCTTCTTTTTCCGCTCCGACCATTTCCCATTCGCCAAAGTCGGCGTGCCTTCGCTGAACGTCGAAAGCGGCACGAACTACGTCGGGCAGGACAAGGCTCTGGCACAGAAAAAGTTTGAAGAATTCAACACGCTGCATTATCATCAGCCGTCGGATAATTTCGACGAAACGTGGCGTTACGACGGTCTGGTGCAGAATCTGGAAGTTTCGCTGGCAATCGGAATGCAGGTTTCCAATCAGAAAAAAATGCCTGCGTATAAACAATCGGACGAATTCGCTAAAGCGCAGCCGAATCGGAAATAACTTTTCGTGAAATCGTGAATCGTAAATCGTGAATAGTTTTACTATCTGCGATTTACGATTTACTATTTACGTTTAACTTTATGAGCGAAACTTTCTACATTACAACGCCGATTTATTACGCTAACAGTTTGCCGCATCTCGGTCATTTTTATACGACGACGGTCGCCGATGTTGTAGCGAAACATAGGAAACAGCGCGGTTACGACGTTTATTTTCTGACCGGAACTGATGAACACGGCGTGAATATTCAGCGCATTTCGCTGGAAAATAAGCAAACTCCGAAGGAATATGTTGATTATATTTCCGGCGAAATAAAAAAGATGTTCGCCGATTTCGGTTTGACCGATTACGACATTTTTATGCGGACGACCGAGCCGTTTCATTACGAAGCGGTGCAGAATCTCTGGCGCGAGATTGCGGGTAATGTAACGCCGAAAGGAAATTCGACGATTTACAAGGATTTTTACGAAGCGTGGTTTTGCCCGAACTGCGCGGAATTTAAAACCGAAACCGAATACGAAATTCGCCCCGATGAAAAATTTCCGCGCTGTTTGATTCACGAAAAGCCGCTCGATTTGGTGAAAGAGGAAAGTTATTTTTTCCGGCTGTCGGATTACGGAGATTTTCTGCTCAAAACGATTGAGGAAAATCCCGAACGGTTAAGACCCGAAGCTAGACGAAATGAAGTCGTTTCATTTATCAAAAGCGGTTTGCAGGATTTATCAATTTCGCGTGAAAAGAAATCGGTCAGTTGGGGCGTTCCCGTTCCTGACGACGAAAACCACGTAATGTATGTCTGGCTGGACGCGCTTTCCAATTACATTACGGCAATCGGTTACGGCAATGACGAGCGCAAAGATGTCGGTTTTGAAAAATACTGGAGTAACGTAACGCATCTCGTCGGCAAAGACATTTTGCGGTTTCATACGGTTTATTGGTGGTCGTTTTTGCAGGCGGCAAATCTCAAATTGCCCGACACGGTTTTCGCGCACGGAATGTGGCTCGATGCGGAAGGGCGCAAGATGGGCAAAACGCTCGGCAATGCCATTAGTCTCGACGTTCTGCACAAACATTTTCAGACCGACGCGATTCGTTATTTCGTCCTTCGTGAAATGGTTTTCGGACAAGACGGAAAATTCGGTTATGAAAATTTGATCGAACGCTCCAACGCAGATTTGGCGAACGGTTTGGGGAATCTTTCGAGCCGGACGCTTTCGATGATTACGAAATATCGCAACGGCGAAATCCCGAACGGCAAAATCAGCGAAGCGAACTATCTGAACGCCAAACGCGCCGGCATCAGCCCGGACGAGCAGGAATTAGTTTCGGTCTTGGAAAATGCGCGAAACGAATTTATCAGGCGATTTGATAATTACGAATTCAGTCAGGCTTTGGAAGTCGTTTGGAATGTAATTGCGCGAATTGACGGAATGATTTCCGATTCCAAACCTTGGCTGCTGGCGAAAGATGAAAATCAATCGGAAACTTTAAACGCAGTTTTGTATCGCGCCGTCGAAACTTTACGCTGGCTGTGCGTTTTGCTTTACCCGGTGATGCCCGAAGCGACCGGGAAAATCTACGCGCAGATCGGATTAAACGACGCGCTTGAATCAATCAATCCTGAAAATTTAACTTACGGAGAATTAGCGGCGGGAACAAAGATTGGCGAAACAAACGCCGTGTTTCCGCGCCTCGATAAAACAAAAATTATGAGTGAAATAATGGAAAACGGAAAAACGGAAAACGAAACGAAAACGCTGGACGCGGCACCGGAAAACGCTTTGACGGCTAATCCGACCGACGTTTTAATCAACGACGCGCCGACGGAAACAACCAAAGCAGAAAACTTCATCACGATTGACGATTTTCTCAAAGTCGAGTTGAAAGTCGGCGAAGTCAAAATCTGCGAACGCATTCCGAAAGCTGACAAACTGCTGCGTTTTGAAATTGATTTGGGCGAAGATAAACCGCGCCAAATCTTAGCCGGTCTCGCCGAATTCTACGAACCCGAAACTTTAATCGGTCGCAAAGTCGTCGTCGTCGCTAACTTAAAACCGAGAATGATGCGCGGACTCGAATCGCAGGGAATGATCTGTGCCGCGAGTCTGGAAGACGGCACGGGCGAAAAGCCGGCGTTGGCGGCGTTTATCGAGAATGTTGATATTGGCGCGAGATTGAAATAAATATGAAAAAATTATCTTTGTTATTTTTATTTGTCTTTTTTTCGGTTTCGTGCCAAGGACAAAAATCAGATTTGCAATGGAAAGATTTTGAATCTAAAGATGCTGGAATGAAAATAAATATACCTTGCGAACCAAAAAAGTTTTTCAAATCGTTCCAAGATAACCCTCGTCACATTCACGTCTATGATTTTAGTTGCGAAACTGAGGGAATAAAGTTTTTGGTTTCATCTAAAAATTATATGGATGATTTCAATGATAAAACTTTCAAACAAACTTTCGACGCAATCGAGAGCGGATACAAAACCATGTTTGGTGAAGTCGAAAATTTTAATGATAAAGATGTTCTTTTGGCGAACGGATTTCCCTCACGATCATACGGTATTAAATATAAAAACGGCGCAAAGATTAAAAGTTTGGTGATTCTTAATCAAGAACGGTCATATACGATATTGGTCGGAATGCCTAGAGATAATGAGAGAAAACTGAAAGAATCAAAGATTAGTTTTGATGAAGTCAGTAAGAAATTTATTGAGTCTTTCCAAATTCTTGATAAATAATTCGCCGAATGTAATTTCAGGAATTAAAATATAATGCAGTTTGAATGGGACGAATCAAAAGCCGAAATAAATCTCAAAAAACACGGCGTGAGTTTTGCCGAAGCTCAAACTGTTTTCGGGGATGCTTTAGCCAGAATTTTTGATGATGAAGAACATTCGTTTGAGGAAAGAAGAAACGGGATTGTCGGACATTCAAAGACCAACCGGCTTTTAATAATCAGTTTTACCGAAAGAAGCAATGATAAAATAAGAATTATCAGCGCAAGAGAAACGACATCTGCGGAAAGGAAGAAATACGAAAATGCAAATGGATGAAAACGATGAATTGCTGCCGGAATATGATTTGGACTTTTCAAAGTCGAAGCCGAATCGTTTCGCGGAAAAATATAATGAAATGAAAATAACCGTGATGCTGGATTCGGACGTTGCCGAAGATTTTCCGAATGCCGAAGCGGTCAACGAAGCCCTGCGGTTTTTATCAAGGATTACGAAAGAACACAAAGGCGAATTAACTCACAGATGATTTTTGTTGATTCACATTGTCATATTGACGGCGAACAGTTCGACGCTGACCGCGATGAAATCGTTCAACGTGCGAACGACGCGGGCGTGAAAATGATGCTGACGGTCGGGACGGGAAATCCGCACGACGGGGAAATCGAACGCGCCGTGAAATGCGCCGAAAAATATGAAAATGTTTTCGCGTCGGTCGGCGTTCATCCGCACGATGCGAAACTTTATGATGCGGCGGCGGAAGCGCATTTGATCGAGTTGGCGAAACGTGAAAAAGTCGTCGCGTGGGGCGAAATCGGGCTTGATTATTTTTATGATCATTCGCCGCGTGAAGTTCAGCGCGATGTTTTTCGGCGGCAGATCAAAACGGCGAAAGAGTTGAATTTGCCCGTTATCATTCATTCACGCGAGGCGGATGATGAAACGGTCGAGATTTTGACCGAAGAGTATAAAGAAAATCTCGGACGCGGCGGCGTGATGCACTGTTTCGGCGGTTCAGCGGCGATGGCGCAGGCAATGTTGGATGTCGGGTTTTATATTTCGTTTGCGGGGAATGTAACTTTTAAGAAAGCCGAAAATCTGCGTGAAGCGGCGCAAATCGTACCGCTCAATAAACTTTTAATCGAAACCGACTGCCCGTTTCTCGCGCCCGTGCCGAATCGCGGCAAGCGCAATGAACCGGCGTTCGTCGTTCACACGGCGCAATTCTTAGCCGACTTTTACGGCATTGCGTTGGAAAGATTAGCGGAAGCGACGACGCACAACTTTAAGGAGATTTTTGGTGTATCATTGATAAATTGATGACAAACGGCGCGGATTTTTTTGAAACAAAGCACTTTGACAGTCAAACATTGACATCGAACAGTCAAACAATAGGAAAAGTTTCTTAAACAATGGTCTCGAACAGTCAAACAATGCGGTAAATCAGTCAAACAATGCAATAAGAAATCAAACAATCAATTAAAACGGTCAAACAATAGGATAATTCAGTCAAGCAAACGGTTTTGACAGTAAACAAAAGGCGATGACGGTCAGACAAAGGAATCAGAATGACGCGCAATGATCGTCGGGCATTAAACAAATATTATGGCAAAAGAAAATTCATTCGACATCGTATCGAAAACCGATTACGCGGAAATAACGAACGCGCTCAACCAGACGACCAAGGAAGTTTCACAACGCTTCGACTTTAAAGGCTCGAAGGCGACGGTCGTATTATCTGATAAAGATTTGATAATGTCCGCCGAAGATGAAACCCGGCTGCGGAATATGAACGAGATTCTGCAATCGAAATTTATCAAACGCGGTATTTCCTTAAAGGCTCTGGATTATCAAACCATCGAACCGGCGGCGGGCGGCACGGTTCGGCAAACGGTGAAAATCCAGCAGGGAATTCCGATTGAAAAGGCAAAGGAAGTCGTCAAATTTATCAAAGACGCGAAAATCAAAGTGCAGGCTTCGATTCAGGGCGAAACGGTCAGAGTCTCCGGCAAAGACCGCGACGTTTTACAGGAAACCATCGCCGCGCTCAAAGCGAAGGATTTCGGGATTGATATGCAGTTTGATAATTACCGCAGCAATTAAAAGCATTGAACAAAACACTTTTAATGCGAATCAAGAGTAGAAATAAGACGGGCAAAATAACCGTTCAAATAAAGAGTTTCCAAACGTAAAACAGACTGTCAGTCTGTTTTCATTCGCTGCCATAATGATTATTCGTGATAAACAAACAGAACAGACTAACAGTCTGTTCTACTCTTGATTGGCATTTTTAATAATTTAGTCGGCAAAAAGCGGAGTCTGAGGCTTCGCTTTTTTCATTTGAATTATTCTTTTCACGTCGCTCATCCGGCAAAAACAAACGTGCCGTCGCGTCATAAAACTTCGCAATCAATAAAATCTGATAAAACTTAAACTTTAAATTCAAAGTATTTTGAAGCGTGAACAGTGGTTTGCGGAAAAACAAAACAAGGAGAAAATTTTTATGGCATTGAGTAGTGTAAGAGTTATCCCGACAATTATGAAGGGAAAAGGTTGGCACAAGGCGGCGACACTTTTGGAGACGTGGTTTAGCCGCGCCAAGTACGTTCGCGCCGATCCGAAGCCGGGAACTGCGCCGCCGCAGAACGAGTTGAACAGTGCGTTTAACGCCAATGCGATAGGCGGTTTCGCCTGGATTAAAAGTACCAAGGTCGGCGGCGATACTTATCAAAAAATAATGAATCGAAAGCTCTGGCGCACATACAATGACAACGACGGTAACGCGCAGCGCAAACTCGTAAAGATTCTAAGAGACGAAGGCATTCTGAATCAAAACGCCAAAAACACGCGCTTCGGCTTTAAGAGCTATTCCGCCGTCGAATACGAACGCACCCGAACTGCCGTCAACGCCAGTACTTATTCCACGGGCAACGATCAGGCAGGCATTTTCTTTAGCGGCATTACCGAAATGATCGCCGCGCTCGGTTCTTTCACCTTAAAATTCGCGCTGAACGGAACGCTGACCTACGAGCCGCCGTTAAGCGTTCTCGGCAGAAACATCGGCGGCGGCAGTTATAAAGTCAAACCCGAATCAATAGACGTTTATCTTTGGGATTTGTTCGACTTTGAAGGCGACCAGCCGCTCGGACACTGGCGCGAAAATCCGCCGGAAGTCGGACTGTTCGGATTTGACGGCTCGGTTGAGGTTAATAACAAATCTTTCAGAGACTGGCGTAACAGCCCCGCCGCTGGCGGAATGGGCGGCGACTACTGGATTTACACCGAGCCGGTGCGAGTGAAACTGGAAGACACATCGGAATTCGATATTACCGCTTTCGTGTAGCTAAGGACGACGGGAAAAATAAATTGTGTATCTTCGAGACGGCGGCGGCGGGAGCAATCCTGCCGTCGCTTTGTTTTATATTTTGATGAAAATCTGTGTTAATCTTATGGAATAAATGCAGAAATTCGCGCCAATCAGAGAAAAGTTTAACCAGAATATCAAGACGCATCTTGAATTATGAAAAAAGACTTCAACATAATAATCGAACAAGACGAAGACGGTTTTTTCGTCGCTTCCGTTCCCGAACTGCGCGGCTGTCATACGCAGGCGAAATCTCTGGACGTTTTGATGGAGCGCATCAGGGAAGCTATCGAATTATGTTTGGAAGTTGAGGAAACAGAAATCAGAACGCCGAGATTCGTCGGAATTCAGCGAATGACGGTCGAGGTATGAACAAGCTACCGAGTTTTGATGGAAAGCAACTGGTCAAAATCCTGATGAAGTTCGGATTTGAAGTCGTCCGGGTCAAAGGCAGTCATCATTTTTTGAAACATCCTGACGGGCGCGGAACGGTTGTTCCGGTTCACGGTAAAGAAAACATCGGCATCGGTCTATTTCATAAAATTTTGAAGGATTGTGAAATTACGACGGAAGAATTGCTGAAAGAAATCTAAAATGCAGAAATTTGCGCCAATCAGAGAAAAATTTAATCCGAATAACGCGGCTAAAAAGATTTTCAGTTTGATAAAAACTGAGATGGCTTTGGTCGAAACGGAATTTGAACGGCAAGCCGCGTCGAATATTCAGGTGATAAATTATCTGGGCGATTATCTGCGCGCTTCGGGCGGCAAGCGCGTTCGTCCGGCACTTTTGCTGTTGTCGAATTATGCGGTCAACGGCAACGCTTCAACGGAAAACGTCGTGCGGCTGGCGACCGTGATGGAAATGCTGCACACGGCGAC
This sequence comes from uncultured Pyrinomonadaceae bacterium, assembly GCA_964244835.1. Taxonomy (GTDB): domain Bacteria; phylum Acidobacteriota; class Blastocatellia; order Pyrinomonadales; family Pyrinomonadaceae. Next base: position 4,273 of record CAXTKJ010000014.1, on the reverse strand, counting down.
TCTGGTTCACGACGACATTATTGACAATGCCGAAACCAGAAGAAACAGAACCAGTGTCAATGCGCGTTTCGGCAATCAAACGGCGGTTTTAATGGGCGATTGGTTGTATATGTCGGCGTTTGAAACTTCTTTGAAAGAGCGCAGTTTAGAGATTTTGGATATTCTCACGCGGCTGACGCGCAAGATGACCGAAGGCGAATTGATTCAACTGACGACTTTGGGCAAAACTTCAATTTCCGAAACGGAGTATTTCGACATTCTCGAACGCAAAACCGCTTATTTGTTTTCAGCGTGTTGCGAAATTGGCGCGATTCTTGCCAACGCGCCGAATGACTGGCAGATCGCGCTGAGAAATTTCGGGATGAATCTCGGCACGGCGTTTCAGCTTGCCGACGATCTGCTTGATTTTACGGCGGAAGAAGAAGTTTTAGGCAAGGCTTCGGGCGCGGATTTGCTCGAAGGAAAATTGACGATGCCGCTTATTTTGCTCGTTAAAAAAGAACCCTCAATCAAAGCCGAGTTGGAGAAAATTATTCACGACGGCGATTATCGAAACTACTCGCGGCAGAGACTTTTGGAAAAACTCGAAACGCTCGGCTTGCTCGAAGAAACTCGCCAACAGGCTTACGGCTACGCCAATCAAGCGATCAAGAATCTCGATTTGCTGCCGAAATCGGAATATCGCGCCGCTCTGGAAGCGATTCCGATTTATATGATCGAGCGCGACAATTAAAACTTTTCAAAATTTGCCCTTTGTAAATTTTTTGTTGGCAAATTCGGCTAAAAAAACTATTATAAAGTTGCGCTGATGAAGCATTTATAAAATCATCTTCCAAAAAACATTTATGCTGAACGAAGATAATCTGATTTCAACGCTCGAACAAAGTTTGCGGCAGTTCCAGGTTGCCGAACAACGCCTGCAGGAACGGCTTCGCAAAATCGAAGACGAAGCCAGAGATTTAAAGGTCGAAATCGAGGCTTTGCAAAACAGCGCGGAAAAGACCGAGGAAGCTCTCGAAAGTCTTTTTTCGACGATGCGAAGCGGTACGAAATCGTGGAAAACTCATCGCAAAGCCGTCCACGAAGACGAGACCGAGCCGCCGAAAAAGCCGCGCTACGAGGAAGACGATTATCAGAAAATGCCGCGTTACGATGACGAAATCGGTTATCAGAAAAAACCGCGCTACGAAGAAGACGATTATCAAATGCCGTCCGACCAGCGTCGTTATGCGCGACCGATGAACAATAATCAGCCGCCGGATAATTATCGAAACAATTCCGTTTCGTATATGAACGGTCCGAAAAACGTCGCGCCGATCAACCGCAATTTCGAGCAGCGTAGCAACCGCTTTGTCGAACGCACGATCACGCAAGCCTGCACTTTGATTCTGCGCGAATCTTCCAGCCCTCTGCACGTTGACGATTTATTTCATCTGCTGGTCGAAGGCGGATTTAATTTCACCGGCAACAACCCGAAAATTTCCATCGCCGTCTCGCTGAATCGTAATCGTTATTTCAGAAAAGTCGCTCCCGGAACATTCGATTTGGTGATGCGCGATACGTCTTCCAAAGCGGCTTCCTAAATCTGCCGGTTCAATAAAAAACTGCATTCGCTCAGGCTTGTTTTTTTCAACAAAACAAGTAACAATACAACCTTGCCTGCCGATAATTTCATCAGTAGTAAAATTTTTAGTTGGAGAATCGTATGAAGTGTCTATCTGCCGGAAAAAGTGTTTCCGTTTTTACATTATTTGCCGTTATATTTTTGTCCGCCGCATTCGGCGGCAATGTGTTTGCCCAAAAGGTTCGTCTGCGGTCGCAGATAAATCCGACCTGCGCGTCTAATTCAAACGCCAAGTTCGCCGACATTTACGCTGACGGGAATATCGCCGTGCAGGGAAGCTATAACTGTCGCGGCGCGTTTATCTACGACATTTCCAATCCTGACGCGCCGGTTCTCGCGTCGTGGTACAATCCGGGCGCGAATCAGCAATTTCTCGAAGCTATCGTTATCGGCAATCGCGGTTATTTCGGTAGCGGTTCGGGCGGCGGCGGCGTTCATATCGTTGATTTAACCAACCCGTACAGCCCGGTTTTATTAGGCATCGTTGATGCGACACGCGGCAACGCTTACAATTTCATTCACGAAATGCTCGTCTTCCGGCAGAACGGCGCGGATTATCTGCTGGAAAATTACAACAGTCTGAGCAATACCAAAATTCTCAAAATCATAAATGTCAGCAATCCGGCGAATCCGGTTTTCGTGCGCGATTTGAACCCGACCGAAGCGCAGTGGGTTCACGCTTTCCACATTCGCGGCAACCGTCTTTTCACTTCCGGTTGGGGAAACAGTTCAAATCGCGGCAGAACGGAAATTTACGATATTTCAAACATCGGAACGCAGGCTCCGACGCTGCTCGGTTTCATCGAAGACACGACGGCGACGACTGCCGGCAACAGTATGCACAGCAGTTGGTCGAGCGAAGACGGCAATTATCTTTATAGCTGCCGCGAAACCTCGAACGGCAACGCCGATCTGCGAACTTATAACATCTCCAATCCGGCACAGCCGATGCTGGTCAACAAACTCGGAATGAACGATTTGAGTTTGAACGCGACCTCGCCGCATAATCCGGTGGTGATGGGAAACTATTTGTATGTTGCGTGGTACGAAGCCGGTTTGCAGGTTTTCGATATTTCAAATCCCGCCGCGCCGAAACGTGCCGGTCAATACGATTCGTACCAAGCAGCGCGTGTCGAACCCGATCCGGCGAACAAATCGCTCGACAACGAACCTTGGGATTTGATCTGCGGTTTGGGCGACCGGCAGAACGCTTTGCCGACCGGCTTTGACGGCAACTGGGCGGTTTTCCCGTTTTTGGGACAGAACAAAGTTTTGATGGGCGATTTGAAAAACGGTCTGTTGATCGTGGACGCGACGAAAATCAATCAATCGGTCAAAAATCGCGTCTCCGATTTCGACGGCGACGGCAGAACCGATTTTTCAACCTACACGCCGGACACCGGATTATGGAGAATCGAAAACAGTTCCAACAGCGCGGCGAGCGGAACGACTTTCGGCGCGAACACGGATAAAATAGTCTCCGGCGATTACGACGGCGACGGCAAAACCGACATCGCCGTGTTTCGCCCGTCAAACGGTTACTGGTACATTCTGGGAACGACCGAAGGCTTTCGCGCTTTTCCATTCGGCGCAAGTGCCGACCTACCGGTCGAAGCCGATTTCGATGCCGACGGCAAGACCGACATCGCCGTGTTTCGCCCGTCGAACGGTTATTGGTATGTTCAGCAAAGTTTGCTCGGTTTTCGCGCCGCGCAGTGGGGCGCAAGCAACGATAAAGTTTTCACGGGCGATTACGACGGCGACGGCAAAGCCGATATGGTCGCGTTTCGACCTTCGACCGGCTACTGGTATATTTTGCAGAGTTCTTCGAGTTTGAATTTAGCGCGGCAGTTCGGACTCGGCACCGACAAGCCGGTTTCGGGCGATTTCGACGGCGACGGCAAATCCGATTACGCCGTGTTTCGTCCGTCCGACAACAACTGGTATATTTTGAATTCGCTGTCGAATAATATCACCGCCGTCAGATTCGGCGCGGCGACCGACATTCCGATTCCGGCGGATTACGACGGCGACGGCAAAACCGATGTCGCCGTGTTCCGTCCCGAAAATAATTCGTGGTACCGGCTCGACAGCACGAGCGGCGCGTTTAACGCCCGCGTCTTCGGACAAACCGGCGATACGCCTTCGCCGACCTCGATTCAGCCGTAAATTCTTACAAAATTAAAAATAATAATCCGAAGTCGTTGTATTAACTTGACTTCGGATTTTTTGTACTTATTATGTCAGATATGAAATTACTTCTAACCATCCAGGACGGAATGTTGGCAGGTAGAATTTATGAACTGACAACGGGTTTTTTGACGGTCGGACGCGGCGAGACGTGCGCGGTTCGATTCGATCCGAGAACCGAACGAATCGCATCCAAACAACACGCCTACATCGAGAAAAAAGCCGACGGCTTTTACTTGATTGACAATCAAAGTACCAACGGAACTTTGCTGAACGGGCAGAAAATTCAAAACTCCAAACTGAATTCCGGCGACAAAATTCAGTTCGGCACGAACGGCGTTGAAGCCGCCGTGAATTTAGATTCAAGTGCCGAAGCCGGCGAACCGACGCTTTTGAAGCCGGAGATTAATATACCGAAAAATCTGCAAGCCGCCACCACCGAGCAGATGCAGATGCCCA
>CAXTKJ010000013.1:59271-110907 GCA_964244835.1 uncultured Pyrinomonadaceae bacterium | reverse complement strand
GTATTGAATAATCGGAGTCGAGTTCGGATCGGATTTCTGCACAATCGGCGCGTCCGCGCTTTCGGGCAGTTGACGCACCACGCCGCTGACTTTATCGCGCACTTCCTGCGTTGCTACTTCCGGGTCTTTTTCGAGCGCGAACGTGATCGTTACCTGCGAGCGTCCGAGCGACGAATTGGAAGTCATCTGGTCAATACCCGTTACGGTGTTGACCGCGCCTTCGATAATGTCGGTAACTTCCGTCTCGATTTCCTGCGGAGCCGCGCCGGTATTCGTCGTCTGCACCGTAACCGTCGGCAGATCAATCTGCGGAAACCGGTCAACGCCGAGCGTGAAAAACGAAAATCCGCCGATCACCGTCAAAAACAAAACGATAACGGTCGCAAAAACCGGACGATGCACACATATTTCAGCTAACCATTGCATAAATCTTTAGTGGTGAGTGGTGAGTGGTGAGTGGTGAGTTAGGACAAGTTTTTCACTCACCGCTCACCACTCACCACTCACCACTAAAAGTTCACCCTTGCTCCCTCGTAAAGTTTATCTACATTGCTCGTCGCCACGGTTTCGTCGGCATTCACGCCGGAGACGATTTGGATAAAATCGCCTTCTTCCGTCCCGATCTGGACGACGCGCAGTTTGGCGACGTTTTCCTGAATCACGAAGACGCGATACGACTGCGTACTCTGGTCATTATAAACAGCCGGACGCAGAACGAAAATTCCTTTGCCGCCGCCTTTTTTCGTGATTTGCGCCGTCGCAAACATTCCCTGCCGTAGCGCGTTGTCGTTGTTTTCAATCGAAGCCTCGACAATCGCCGTGCGCGTCGTCGGATCAATCGAGGGATTAATAGCCGAAACCGTTCCCGCGAATTTGCGGTCCTGGTAAGCATCAACGGCAATCGAAACGCCCTGCCCGACGGAAATAAACGGCACATTATCCTGATTCACCTGAATTTGGGCTTTGATGGGATTGGTTCGGAGAATCGTTGCCACAATCGTCGCCGTCGAAACGAACTCGCCGACCGCGACCGGACGCTGGCTGATAAATCCGGCGAACGGAGCGCGAATCACCGTGTCGGCAATGCCTTGCTTCGCCAAATCAACCTGTGACTGCGCGGCATTGACGGCGGCTTGTGCGCTTTTGATCGCTTCGTTGCTCTGCCGCGCCGTGTTCCGCGCCGCTTCCAACTGCTGCTGCGCGTTGTTGACCTGCGCCCGCGCCGTGTCGCGGATCGTGCGATAATTTTCGTAATTCTGCAACGAAACGTCGCCCGTTCCGACCAAATCCCGGTAGCGTTGCTCGTTCGCTTCGGCTTGTTTTAACTGGGCGACCACCTGTTCATAATTAGCGTTGGCGGCGCGAACTTCGGGAATCGCCGACGCGCTGAAAGTACCGTTTTGGGCGAGTCCGAGCCGCGCTTCGGCTTGCCGCACACCGGCGACCGATTGCGCGACATTGGCTTGCGCCTGCACGAGTTGAAGCTGCGCGTCGCGCTCGTCGAGCTTGGCGATTAACGCGCCCTGATTGACGAAATCACCCGCGTTCACACCGACATTAGTAACTTTGCCTGCCACTTTCGGCGCGATGTCGGAAGTTTCCGTCGCCACCAGATTGCCCGTCGCCGAAATAAAAGCCGGAACGTCCCGCGCCTCGGCTTTCGCCTGCGTAATCGGAAAAACTTCCTGCGCCTGCTGGTTGGCGTTTTGCTGTCCGGCGTTGTTCGGCGAAGATTTTCCGCACGCCGCCGCAAAGACGGAAACCACCGTCGTTAAAACTATAAGTCGAACAAACAATCTTCGTTCACGTTTGAAAAATGCCATAAATGAAATAAACCGAAATCCCCCGAATGAATAAATCGAAACGCTCTTAAAAACATTGTTCGTCCGATATTCCCGAAATTAGCTAGACGCTGAATCTTTTCAATCGGTTACACAAAAAATTAAAAAATGTCTTTCGATATTGTAACCGAATCGCCTGAATCGGTGTCTGAGCTTAATGTAAAGAGTTGTCAAGAGTTGTTTGATATTGAAAATCAACGGGTTGTAAGATTGTTTCTCGGCATCCGAATAAATTCGGTCGGCGAGGGAAAACGATTTGACGGAAGATTTTCAAAATACACCGGAAAGGGAACTGGCGGCAAAAGCGGCGCGGAACGACGAAGCGGCATTTGCCGAAATCGTTCGGCGTTACAGCCCGCGCGTTTTCCGCGTCGCATCGAGGTTTTTTTCGCAGCACGGCTTGATCGAAGAAGCCGCGCAGGAAATTTTTCTGAAAACCTTCGTGCAGCTCAAAAACTACGAAGCTCGCGGCTCTCTGGAAGGCTGGCTGACGCGCATCGCCGTCACGACCTGCATCAATCTGACGCGCACCGCCAAACGCCAGCCGGAACTAGCCGCTGCAGATTTGACTGAAGACGAAACCACCTGGCTCGAAGAAAAAATTTACCGCGCATCGGCGGCAAATCACCGGCAGGAAGAAGAAAAATTCATCGCCGCCGATTTGCTCAGACGCATTTTAGACGCGCTGCCGCCGGAAGATGCCATAATTTTACAAATGATTGACGGCGACGGCGAATCAATCAAAACAGTTGCGGAATTGATGCGATGGAGCGAATCGAAGGTGAAAATCAAAGCCTTCCGCGCCAGAAAAAAAATCCGCGAAACGATGCAGAAACTTTTGCCGTCAGGCGATTAGCGATTTCAAATTCAAAATAAAAAAATGAACAGCCGACACATCACAAAAATTCTCGATAATGCGCGGTTCAGCGATTTATCCGTTGAACAGGCATCGGAAATTAACGTCCACATTCTCGATTGCCAGGAGTGTCGCGCCGCCTTTCGGTCAGCGCAAGTCACTTCGATTTTATTGAGAGAGAATTCAAACGCGGAAAAAATCGTTGCCACGCCGTTTTTTCAGGCAAAAGTTCTCAATGCGTGGCGCGAAAAACAAATCGTGAATAATAAGGTCGGCGTTTTCTGGCGTTGGTGGCAGGCTTCGGCGGCTCTGGTTTCGATGATGTTTTTAGTCGTCATCAGTTTAATAACAACGACTATCGTCGGCTCGCATTATCGAAACGCGGTCAGCCGAAACACCGATTCGGATGCCGCGCTATATTCGACGGAAACCGTCATTCTTAATGAAAAACCGTCGCGCAATTTGACGACCGAACAGGTTTACGAAGTCCTTGACGATAATAATTAAAAGCGCGTCTGATAACGAAATTGAGTTGGTCAAGGATAAAATTTATAGAAGTAGTTTTGAAATGATAAATTTTGAAAGCAAAAATAAATGGCAGCTCAGATTGGTTACGCTGATGCTTTTTCTGCTCGGTTTCATCGCGGGTGGCTTTGCGCTCAACGCCTATAATTTATGGGTCGGCACGGCAAAACAGCCGACCAAACAAGAGCGTTATCAGGATGCCTTCGACCGATTAAAATTAAACGAAGCGCAAAAAATCGAAGTTCAGCAGAGCGTCGCGGAAATCCGGGAAAACATCCAGCAGTTAAGAAGGGAATCCGAGCCGCGAATGCAGGAAATCCGTGACCGCAACGACGCACGTTTGCAGAAAATTTTAACGGCGGAACAATGGACGAGATTTCAGGCAATGCGCGAGGAAATCAGACAAACTGAAAAGTAGAAACAGAAAAATTTGGAATTATTTAGCGGATGCTTTTATAGACGATAATATCGCTCGAAGACGCGCCGCGAGCGATAACGGCGCGTTTGCCGTCGGGCGAGATTGAAAAATCGAAAATCCTTCCTGAAGTAAAATTCGTAACCTGCACGGGCGAATCTCCTTCCACGCCGATTTTGAAAATGTTTGACATTCCGCCTTTGTCATTTAAATAAAAAACTTCTTTGCTGTCTGTTGACCAGCCGAGCTGGTCTCTCCGGCGGAATCTGCGCGTTGTAAGTGTTCGGCGGATTGAGAACGCGCAGTACTTTGCCGGTTTCGTAAGACAAGATCGCCAACTGCCAACCGCCGCCGGTTTCCACGCCGCCGTAATAACAGGCAATCATTTTCTCGTCGGGCGAAATTTGCGGATGCGCGGATAATAGGGAATTCGGGAATGAGTCAGAACATCAAAAATCTCAGCCAATCGAAATCAACTGATTCAACAACGGTCGGCGCGAAGAAAGACGGCACGGTTCGCATCGGAATGGCGGGCGTGAAAACGGGAAGTATCGGCGAAGGTTTGAACGCGCAGGAATTGGCGGCGGCGATTAAGAATACTCTGAGCGAATACTTAAAAGGCTCAAAAGTCGAATTAGTTCCGCTCGAAGCCAAACTCGCTTCGACGGCGATCACGACGGCGGCAAACGCGACGACCAACGTCAAACCGAAAGACGAAATTACGCTCGACATCAAATCAAACAAAGGTTCGACGGCGACTCTGACCAAACAATACAAAGCCAAAGCGAAATCGGCGGGCGAAGATATTATTTCACCGCTCATCGAACAGGCGGCACAGGCGATTATTGATGCGGCGGCGAAATAAATGTGAATGAAATTGTAGGGAGAAAGTTTATTTTGTGAAAGGGAAGTTTTGACGAGAAGCCATCTCAAAAATAAGAGATGATAGACGACCGCGCGGCTCTGCCAGCGATATTCGACGAATAGCGGCGAATTCACCTGCACCTGCTTGGTAATAAACTTGACGACGACCGTCGGTATCTCGGAACTGAAACGCGGAAATCGTCCCTCCAGCGCGAAGAATTTCAGCAGTACGGCAAAGCCGAGCCGCGTCGCGCCGGTTTTATTCGCTAAAACCTCCAAATCGGGCGGCAAAAGCGTCCAAAAATCAATTAATTCTTCGGTTTCCCAATGCCGTTTCATATTTAACCTGCCCCGTTTTTAATTGCGCGTTGCCGCATCATTTGAAAATTTTGCCAGGTAGGAATAAATTGTCGGCGTAATTATAAGTGACAGAGCCAACGCGAAAACAAGTCCGCCGATCACGGCAATCGCCAGCGGCTGCAAGAGTTCCGAACCTTCGCCAATCGCTAAAGCTAACGGCAGCATTCCCAAAATCGCCGCCAGACTCGTCATCAGCACGGGGCGAAACCGGCGGCGACCAGAAATTATCAACGCTTCGGTCAGATTACCGCTTGCCGCCAAATTTTCTTCAACGGCATCGAGCATCAATATTCCGTTTTTCGCCACAATTCCGACGACCATAATCATTCCCATCAGGCTGACGACGTTCAAGTTTGTTTTCGTTACGAAAAGTGCGAGCAGCACGCCGCTTAACGCTAAAACCGCGCCGACGACAATCGCCAGCGGATGCGCGAACGAGCGAAATTCGATCAATAAAACTAAAAATACAAGCACGATTGCCAATCCGAGTGCAATGGCGAGTTCGCGGAAACTCGACTGCTGTTCGGCATAAAGTCCGCCGTATTCGATGGTCATTCCGGCAGGCAATTTCACTTCTTTGAGTCTTTCTTTGATAAGGTTAATGGTTGTGCCTAAATCGCTTCCCGAAATTCTGGATGTGACGGAAACCATCTGCCGCAAACTGTCGCGCTGAATTTCGGTCTGTCCTTTTTCGTATTCGATTTCGGCGACTTGATCCAATCTAAATGAATTTTCGTTTCCCGAACGCAGCATCAAACCGCGCAATGTGTCGAGCGATTGACTTTGATTTTTATTCAGCACGACCCGGACGGCGACGAGTTTTCCGCGTTCGAGTATGTTTGACGCGACATCGCCCGTCATCGCCGTCGTGACGGCGTTGGCGATGTCGTTCGCGTTCACACCGAAACGCGCCGCACGTTCGGCATCAACCCGAAAAGTCAGTGCCGGACCGCTGACGACCACGCCGTCAAATGTATCTACGACGTTCGGAACCTTCTGAATGGCTTCTTCGATTTCCGCCGCTTTTTCGTGCAGAGCCTTGGTATCTTCACTGAAAACTTTGATCTCGATTGGTTCGGGATTGCCGACCAGATCACCAATCAAATCGTTAGCGATGCCGACGAATTCGATTTCGAGCGCGGGCTGACTTTCCTCGATTTTTCCGCGCAATTCGTCAATGACGGCTTCGGTCGGTCGCGTCTTATCAGGCTTTAATTTGACGAGCCAATCGCCCGAATTCGGTTCGGTGATCGCTAATCCAAGCTGTAAACCGGTGCGCCGTGAATAGCTTTCGACTTCGGGCGTTTCTTTGACGAGTTCCTCGACCTGTTTTAAAATTCGGTCGGTTTCGGCGAGCGAAGTTCCTGCTGGAGTCGTATAATCAAGAACAAACGCGCCTTCATCGAACGACGGAAGAAATTCCGAGCCGAGATTTTGATATAAAACAAATGTAACCGCCGTAATAACAATACTGACGACAACGACCAGCCAGCGGTTTTTGAGCGAAAAACTCAAAACTTTTTCGTATTGCCGAATAATAAAACTTAAAATTCGCCCGTTTTCGTCCGTGTGATTTACACCGGCTTTGACAAATTTTTCGGCTAGAACCGGCGTAAAAGTTAAGGCTAAAACAAGCGAAGTAAGCAAGGAAACCGCCATCGTCAGCGCGAGCGAGCGAAAGAAAACGCCGGTCACGCCCGTTAATAAAGTGAGCGGCAAAAAGACAACGACCGGAGTAATCGTCGAGCCGATAATCGGAATCGTAATCTCGGAAATCGCTTTCTCGATAGCTTCGCGGCGCGATTCGCCGTGCGACAGATGCGTGAAGATATTTTCGACGACGACAATCGCATCGTCAATCACCAGACCGATTGCCGCCGCCACGCCGCCGAGCGTCATCAGATCGAACGACAAACCGACCAGATACATCGCCAAAAACGTCGCCAGAATCGTCACCGGAATCACTAAAACGGCGACAAAAGTCGTCCCGATATTTCGCAAAAAAGCGTAAAGAATAACCACCGAAAGCAGCAGTCCGATCAAAATCGCGTCGCGCACGGAAGTAATCGAATTGCTGACGAGCAAGCTCTGATCATAAAACGGCGCAATTGCAACATCCTTCGGAAGTTGTTTACTGAGCGCATTTAACTCAGCTTTCACGTCGTCTGCCACGGTCACGCTGTTGGCATCAGGCTGGCGCAGCACATTAAAAAGCACGGCATTTTTGCCGTCCGCCGTGACGATTGTGTAATTCGGCTCTTTTCCTTCGCCGACGCTGGCAATATCAGAAACGAAAATCGGCGCGTTATTGACGTTTCCGATGACGATCTTGTTAAGCTGCTCAATCGTTACGGCTTGACCGCTGACGAGAACGAGTTCGAGCTGGTGATTTTCTTCGAGCAGTCCGGGCGAGGCGAGAATGTTCGAGTTTTGCACGGCGGCACTGACATCAGTTAGCGAAAGTCCGCGCGAATTGAGTTTTTCGGCATCAATCGTGATATGAAATTCACGCACATCGCCGCCCTGAATCGTGATGTTGGCGATTCCCGAAAGTCTTGCGAGACGCGGACGAATCGTATAACTCGCAATGTCGCGGAGTTCGGCGAGGCTTTTGGAATCGGAGATTAAACTGTAAGCGACGACCGGAAAAACAGCGAACGTCAGGCGATTGATGTCCGTAATTTTCGTGGTCGGCGGCAAAGTCGCGGACATCTGCGAGAGCCGCGCCTGCACGAGTTGGAGCGTCTGCTGAATGTCAACTTTCCAGTCAAAAAACAGATTAATTTCCGCTGAACCGCGTGCCGTCGTTGATTTTATGCGCTGAATGCCGGGAATGCCGTTCATCGCTTCCTCAATCGGTTTCGTGACGGAAACAAGCATCTGCGGCGCGGGCTTTTCGCCGTCTTCGGCAATGATAACGACGCGTGGAAAATCCGTCTGCGGAAACATCGCCGTCGGAAGCTGCAGTGCTGAATAAATTCCAAGCAGGCAGACGAGTAGAATCAGCACGATCACGGCGCGTTTTTGATTTGAAATGAAGCGGGCTAAATTCATAAATCTTTGTAGATTATTCTTTCTCTTCTTCCTTCGCAATCTCGACTTTCGCGCCGTCGGGCAAACCGTAATTGCCTTCCGTAACGACCGTTACATCTTCTTCCAAACCTTCTGTAATCTGGACATTGCCGTTATTTTTGACACCGATTTTAACCTTTGTTTTGTGGGCGATGTTTTCGCTGTCAACCGTCATCACAAAGCCTTCATCCGAATTTGAAGCATCGAGATTGACGGCGGAGAGCGGAATAATCACAGCATTTTCGGTCGGATTTGCGGCGACGAGAAATTGCACGCTATCGCCAACGCGCAGCAATCCGCGCGGATTTCCGAAATTTGCCTGTATCTCCACGGTCCTGTTTTGCGCGTCGGCGGAACGGCTGATGAGCGTAATTTTTCCGGTAAATCTTTCGTTCGGCTGACCGTTCGGAAAAACAGTGACGGCATCGCCGTTTTGCAAACTCGCGGCGATATTGTCGGCAAACTGCGCTTTGACGATCACTTGGCTGACATCGGCAATCGTCAAAATTTTTGCGCCCTGCGCCGCAAATTCGCCGTCAAACTGAAATTGATCGGTGACGATGCCGGAAATCGGCGCGACGACTTTTGCCAAAGTTGCCTGCGCGTCAATGCTGCCGATTCTGGCTTGCGCCTGCCTGATTTTGTTTTCGGCGATGGCTTTTGAATTCGGATTGACGGCTGAATTATTCAGTCTGGAATTCTTTTGAATCAGTCGCAGAGCATTTTCGGCGTTGGTCAGCGCAAGCTGCGAAGATTCGAGTTCCTTGAGCGAAAGCCCGCCTTTATCGTATAAATCCTTGCGGCGCGTATAAGTTGCGCGGGCGTTGTCGGCGTTTGCTTTCGCGTCCGCCAAATCTTTTTCGGTCTGCACATTCGCCTGCGGAATCGTTACGTTTTGGAGCGTTTGCAAATTTAATTTCGCTTCGTCGAGCGACGCTTGCGCTTCATTTCGCTGTGACTGTAAATCCTGCGAAGCAAGCACGGCGAGGACTTCGCCTTTACGGACAAACTCGTTTTTGAGCAGACGCATCTGCTTGATCTGCGCGGAAATCGAAGCCGAAACAACTGACTGTTCTGCCGGAGCGACCGTTCCGACGGTCGTGTATTCCTGCGAAATCGAACTTTTTTCAGCCTTTGCGACTTTCACGCTGACGACGACATCTTCCTTCGTTTCTTCGGTTTTAACTTCGCCCGTTTTTTGTCGTTCGTAATAAAGATAACCGAAAATCAGCAGCAAACTTGCCGCTGCGATGCCGCCGATAATCAGAAATTTCTTCGATGGTGAGAGAGTTTCATCATTTTCACCGATTGAATTACCGGAAGTTTCTTCGATGTTTTCGGTATCGGAAATTTTCCCGTTTTCGTCTAAATTTTCCTTAGTTTCTACATTCATTTCAAAATCAAACCGATTGCAAATCGCAAATCTAAAATCGCAAATTTCGTCATTTTCCGGTGATGTTCAGCAAACGAATTCGCGCCGCCTGATAATCGTAAATTGCCTGATAGAGCGCAAAACGCTGCGTGATAAGCAGATTTTGAGCATCCGTCACTTCGTCGATAAGAGCTTCGCCTGATTGGTAACGCGCCTGCGAAGCGTTTAGATTTTTTTCCGCATCGGTAATGCTCTGCGCCAGCAATTTGATGCGCGAACGCGCCGAAACCGCCAACGTGCGGCTCGAATTAAACTGCTGAATAAATTGATTTTCCGCTAATTTTTTCGCGTTTTCTGTCTGCTCGATTTTTAAACGCGCCTGCGTTTCGCGGCTTCGGCTCTGCCCGTAATCAAATAGCGGAATCGTCACGCCGACGCCCGCCTGGATGCCGAAGTTATTTTTTACACGCAGCGGCGAATCGGTAATCGCGCCGCCACTGACCGAATAAGTAATCTGCGGTCGGCGGTCGGCGGCGGCAATTTTCGCATCCTGTTCGGCGGCTTTGCGGTCAGCTTCAAATTGGGCGAATTCGGGACGATTTTGAATCGCCAGCGTCGTGTAATTTTCGATTTCGCTGTCGTTCGGCATCTGCGTCAACAAATCTTCGGTCGTGAAATTTTGCGTTTCGCCGTAACCGATCAAAACCTTCAGAGCGTTCGCCGCGACAATTTCATTTGCCTTTGCCTGTTCGAGTTCGTCCTGACGCTGATTCGTCTGCAATTTTGCCCGTAAAAAATCAACCGGCGCGACTTCGCCCGCGTCGAGCAGAAGTTTCGTAGTCGCTGCAAACTGTCCGGCTGATTCGAGATTCTGTTCCGCCGAACGCCGCCGAACGGTTTGCAGCGTCAGCGCAAGATACGAATCCTCGACGGCAAAAACTAAATTTCGGCGTTCAATTTCGGTTCCCGATCTTGCCGATTCGAGCAGTAATTGATTGCGTCTGAGCGCAGATTTCAATTTTCCCGAAACGTCAATTTCGCCGGAAACTCCGATCAAAGCCGTGTATTCCGTAATCGCATTCGCGCCGAGAAACGACGGCGGACGCGGCGTGATTGCTTTGCTCAAACTCGGCGAATTGTAGATTAATCCGGTCGTCACGGCAGGCTTCGGATAAAAGGCTTTGCGCGCCTGAAAAACGTCCTGTTCGATAATTTTTTCGTTGATTTTAGCTTGCCGGAAAGCCGAAGCCTGTTCTTCGGCAAGCCGCACCGCTGCGGCGAGCGTTAAAGTTTCGGCTTGATTATTTTCCGTTGCAGCGGTTTGAGTTTGACTGTGAATAACGTCGGTAAATGACAAAAGCAACACGAGCAAAAGTGTTGCCGTGAAAAGTTTGCCCGAATTTCCGTTCGATTGCCGCATCGCTTATGTCTTAAGTTTTCAGCTAGTTTTTCTTTTTCTTCGCGTCTTCGGCTTTTTCCTTTGCTTCGTCAGCGACTGATTCATTTTTAACTTCAACGACTTTTCCCGAATAAGCGTTAATCAAAATTTCCGTGATGCCGCCGCGTTTGTTGCGAATATCGAACGAATAAACCATCTGCCCTTTTTCTCTTTCGAGTTCCGAGCTTTGGATTTTGCCTTTGACCCGCGCCAGAGCGATTTGTTTGGCACGTTTCATTCCGATTTTGGTTTGCGCCGAAACGCTTGCCATTGCAAACAATCCGACTAATAATGATGCGATAATTTTTTTCATAAGTTTCACCTTAAATAAATTTTTAATGAGTGTTTCAAGGTCGAAAAAACGAAATATCGGACAGTAAAAGCCTACTGACGTTTTCGTCTCAGCACAAAAAATATGCTGATCGCCGCAATTATTGCAATAAAATAACTCATTGTTTTTTAAGGCTAACAGATGAAAAATAAACAGAAGATTAACGGGGGAAAATAACTGAAAATATGCTTCCTGATTGGCTTGATTCAGTGAGATTTAGTTCGGATTGGTGAAGTTCGGCAATCCAGCGGGCGATGGAAAGACCGAGACCTGCGCCGCTCATATTTGATTCTTCGGCGCGGGTGCGTGATTTATCGGTTCGGTAAAAGCGTTCAAAAATTTTCGACCGTTCATCTTCGGCAATTCCGAAACCCGTGTCGGCAATCGTCACGACCTTATTCGATAAATTTACGGAGATTTGTCCGCCTTCACGATTGTATTTGACGGCGTTGTCGAGCAGATTTAAAAACAGTTGACGGAGCAACTGTTCATCGCCGGAAATTTCAGTTTCGACGGTCGTTAAATTTATCGAGATGTGACGTTTTTCCGCGAGACTTCTGATGCTTTTCACACACTCTGCCAAAATTTCATCCAGATAAATTTGCCTGAAATTTGCTTGAAATTGTCCCGCATCGGCACGCGACAGCGTAAATAAATCTTCGACGATTTTCGTCAGACGTTTGCTTTCGTCGTTGACAATCGCCAGTGATTCGCGCAAGTCTTCGCGCGAACGGTTCTCTTTGGAAAGAGCGACTTCCGACTCGCCGCGCACGATGACGAGCGGTGTGCGAAGTTCGTGCGAAGCGTCCGCCATAAAACGCTTTTGCTGTTCAAAGGAATTATCCAGACGCTCCAGCAAATCATTAAAAACACTTGCAAGACTGCCGATTTCATCGCGTTTATTGCTTACTGTAAGTCTCGAATGAAGATTGTTTGCTGAGATTGTTTGCGCCTTTCGGCTCATTTCCGCCACCGGTTTCAGACTTCGTTTAGCCAGTAAATATCCGAATCCGATGGCAGCTAAAACCACCAAGGGAATCGCAATCAAAAATATGCTTAAAAGACGGTTTTTTATTTTTATGTGTTCGGACAAATCACGAAAAACAAGCAGTGTGTAATTATTTTCCAGTAATTTTAAAGGTGTTGAAAGAACCCGAAAGCTGCGCCCGTCAAATTGAAAATCAGAGTAACCATTGGCTGGAAAATTGTAGGGAAAGTTGAAGTCAGAGGTTTTTGCAATCAATTTCCCGTCGGTTGTTAAAACGAAAATCTGAAAATCTTGAAACTTAAATTCGTCGGTAATTTCCGTAATCGCTTCGTTTTCGGAAATTTTACCGGCTTCAGCAGTCTGTTCGGCAACAATCGCGGAAACAAAATTTTTCGACATCGCTGCCAGATTTTCGTTAGTTTCCCGCGACAAAATCCGGTCAACAGAAATGTATGTAATGACGGCGAATCCGATTACGAGAAATGCTAAAACGCCCGCATACCAAAAAGTTAATTTTGTCCGAATCGAATCAAACATCGTCTAAAATGTAACCTGCGCCGCGCCGCGTATGAATCAGTTGAAGCGGAAAATCCTTATCAATTTTCGTTCGCAGACGATTGACGTAAACCTCTATCGAATTTGAAAACACATCGAAACTTTCGTCCCAGACGTGCGTTGAAATTTCTTCACGCCCGATTACTTTTCCTTTTTCCCGCGCTAAGTATTCGAGCAGAGCGTATTCTTTGGCAGTCAACAAAATCTCGATTCCGCCGCGCCGAACTCTTTGCGAAATTGTGTCAACTTCCAAATCCGCAATGATGATTTTCGCCGGACGAAATTCTTTTTGCCGCCTTAGCAAAGCCCTCAGGCGCGCGAGAAGTTCACCAAATTCAAAAGGCTTAACCAAATAATCATCCGCGCCGAAATCGAGTCCCGCAATTCTGTCTTCGACCGCATCACGCGCCGTCAGCAACAAAATCGGCGTTTTGTTTCCGCTGTTTCGCAAGTCGCGGCAAACCTCGAAACCGTCTTTGAGCGGCATCATCACATCTAAAATTATCAAATCGTAATCGCTGATCGAAACTTGATAAACCGCGTCTTCCCCGTTATTTACCACATCAACGGCATAAGAATTTTCGCGCAGACCTTTGCTCACAAAATTTGCGATTCGCGTTTCGTCTTCGGCTAACAAAATTCGCATAGCTTGATTTTAGACAATTATAAATAAACAGAAGTTAAATTTAGCTTAGAATGAATTTTCAATAACAATATATTTCGACCGGTAACGATATATTTCGACCGAATTTTTTTTCAAATGGTGCAGAAACCGAGACTTTAATAAAGACATTTACAGACAGCTAAAATAACTTGAGCAGCATAGGGGATTGTTGAATCTCTATTTTCCCTCTTCATTATAATTTAAGGTCAAACTCGAACGGTCGTAGATGTCAATCGCGCCGCTTTTGATCACGTGAAACTTGAATTCAGTTTCGCCGGCGCGAAAAAGCACGTCGCCGTCGTGGTAAGTCTTGCATTCGGCAAACTCGGCGACGGCGCGTATTTGTGCTTTGGTCAAAACGGGGAAGGCGTTCGGAGATTCTTTTTTGAAATCAAAATCGCTCATTATTTTTCGTCAATTATTTTCAACCGGCAGCGGCTCGAAAAACTGCTCGTCAACATAGCACCAGCCCCAATCTTCACCCGGCTCGAACGATTTGATGATCGGATGATTCGTTGAATGAAAATGCTTGGTCGCGTGTTTGTTCACGGAATTGTCGCAGCAGCCGACGTGACCGCACGACTCGCAAAGGCGCAGATGAACCCAGTCGTCGCCCGCTTTCAAACATTCCTCACAGCCTTCGGGCGTACGCGGCGCGGGATTTTTGATTTCCGATAAATGTTCGCATTTGGAAGGCATCTCGGCTTTCTCCTTAACATTAACTTTTCTTGTTTTTCTGACGTTGATTGTAATATACGGGAAAATTTAAGAACAGTCATTGCAGAGAGCCGTAAGGAAGGAAAGTTTAAGTCGAATGATTATTGATAAAAATCCTTCCGATGGACGGGAATCGGAATATTTAAAGAGTATTAATACTGCGCCGCTGAATTCAGCGGCATACCTGAGCAGTTACATCATATTGCCTGCGTCCGATAATAAAGATTATGTTATACAATTATTGATTTTTAACGGAATCAAATGATTCGCGCAGAGCTTGCAGAATTTCTCTCTTTTCGATGTCGCCTTCGGTATGGTGGAATTTAACCTCGACCGTGAATTGGTTTTCAGCCGAAATATATCGGAACGAATTGTTTTTTGTCGGTTTTGGATTTAACGAATCTTTTACTTTTTCCTTGTCCGCTAAATTGTTACTGCGGGCGGCGCGGCGGATTGCATCGCGCTTTAGAATTTGTCCGCCGATGCTGCCGACGAATTCGTGCATTGCCGGTTCATCGAACTGGCGGGCGATTTCCAACAGAGTTGATTTAGCGTTGATGTTAGATTTAAAGCATTTTGCGCGGATTGATTCGGGGATTCCGGCAATCGTCATTGATTCGGTCACGGTCGTGCGGCTTTTGCCGATTTTTTTAGCGATCTCTTCGTGCGTGTAGCCAAATCTCTGACTGAGAAAAGCGAGACCGTCGGCTTCCTCCCAGATCGTCAAATCCTTGCGCTGGAGATTTTCGATCAGAGCGATTTCGGCGATAGTCTTTTCGTCTATATCGAATTCAACCGCCGGAACTTCGGTCAGACCGGCGAGATTTGCCGCCCGCCAACGGCGTTCGCCGGCGATAATCATCCAGGTTCCGTCGCCTTTGGGTTTTAGCAGAAGCGGTTCTAAAACGCCGTTTTGTCTGATTGAATCGGTCAATTCGCTTAAATCGCCGATTTCGACGCGCGGCTGTTCCGGGTTCGGCGCGATTTTTTCGATGGGAATAATCTTGCCGATGGAACGCTGCGTACGCGCCAGTTCTTCGACGTAGTGAGCGTCGTGCCGCATCTGAATTCCGTTGGGTAAACCTCTCTTAGACACGCTTTAAAACCTCCTTCGATAATTCCATATATTCGACCGCACCGGAAGATTTCGGTGCAAACTCGAAAATGGTTTCCTTGTGGGCGGGTGATTCTTCGAGCCGCACGCTGCGCGAAATTTTCGTCTTGAACGCCTTCTTGCCGAAGACCTGCCTGATGTGGGCTTCGACATCTTTGGAAAGCGATGTTCGTTTGTCGAAAAGCGTGACGAGAACGCCTAACAATTCGAGTTCGGGATTCGGGCGCGAACGGACTTTTTCGATAGTTTCCAGAAGATCGTCAGTTCCCTCCAGAGCGAAATACGAAGACTGGATCGGGATCAACACAAAACGGGCGGCGACCAGAGCGTTGACGGTAATCAAGCCGAGCGTCGGCGGCGTATCAACGAATATCAAATCGTAAGTCGAATGGATTTGCTCGAAACGGTCGCGCAGCCGGAATATCGCGTCAAAATCTCCGACTAATTTGGCTTCGAGTTTTGCCAGATTGATCTTCGACGGCACGACATCGAGATTTTTCACCTTCGTCGGGTAGATAAAATTCTTCCACGGTTCCTGCAATTCGGTAAAAAGCTCAAAAGCACTGCCGTTGACGGTTTCCGCTTCGATAAAGGAAAGCGAGCTATTGCTTTGCGGGTCTAAATCGAGCAGCAAAACGCGCTTGCCTTTGAGAGCGCAGGCGGCGGACAAATTAATGGCGGTAGTTGTTTTTCCAACACCGCCTTTTTGATTGGCGATAACGATAATCATTCAATTAATATAACGAATATAAAATGTGTATATAAAAAATTTGAAAACTAAAAAATCAGCCAATCAAATCAGGCCAGTCTTCCGCTGCCGGAGCGATGTCGTCCTCGAATTCCTTCTCTGAAGTCTGAGCCGTCGAGGTTGAAACGTCGAGAACTTTTTGGGCGACGAAAACCGCGCAGTCGAGCCTTAGAGCCAAAGCAATAGCATCGGAAGGACGGGCATCGAGATTCATCTGTGCGCCGTTTTCACCCGCTAATTCGATGACCGCGTAGAAAGTATTTTCCCGCAGATCGGAAATAACGACGCGCACGATGCGAAAGCCGGTTTCGACGATAAAATTTCGCAGCAGGTCGTGAGTCATCGGACGCTGCGGCACGATTTTCTCGATTTCCAGAGCGATGGCGTTGGCTTCGTACGCGCCGACCCAGATCGGCAGAATCGTGTCCGAATCAATGCCTTTGAGAACGACGATGGGCGTGTTGGTGTTCGGGTCCATTATCAGCGCGCCGATTTTTACTTCAACTAACATAAAAAAATACTTTAGCGAAAAAACACAGAGTTATCCAAGTCAGCAAATTTTACCATACAAAGTATTGACTTTCGATTCGGTAATTTTAACTTTAACGATTTTCCCCAGGAGATCGGGCGAACCTTCAAAATTGACGACCATCTGGCAGGTCGAATGTCCGTTAATCTGTTTCGGATTTTTCGGCGAAATTTTTTCCGCGAGAATTTCCAGCGTCCGATTGACATAACCCGCAAAAACGTCTTTTTGGTGAAATCTGATCAAGCGGTCGAGGCGCAAAAATCTTTCGGTTTTTTCCGCCGGAGAAACATTGTCCGGCAGATCGAAAGCCGGCGTGCCGGGGCGCGGCGAATATTTAAAATAATACGCGGCGTTAAATTTACAATAATCGGCGAGATCGAGCGTCGCCTGAAAATCCGCTTCGGTTTCGGACGGGTAGCCGACGATCAAATCGGTCGTCAGGGCGATGTTTTTCGCAGAGGATTTAATCCGGTCAATTCTCTCCAGATAATTTTCGATGGTGTGTCCGCGCCGCATCGCCCTTAGAATACGGTTGCTGCCCGACTGCACGGGCAGATGAACCCAGTTGCAGAGATTCTCATTTTCTTCGAGCGCATTGACAATATCGGGATGAAAATCGCGCGGAAACGAGGTGGTAAATTTAATGCGCTCGATGCCAGTCGCGGCGACGGCGCGGAGCAGTCTGGAAAAAGCGGTCGCGCCGCGAAAATCTTCCAGCCCGCTTTCGGTTTTCGGGCGGTAACTGTTGACGTTCTGACCGATCAGATGAACTTCCCTGATCCCCTGACGGCGCAAATTTAAAATTTGGCGGACTATTTCCGCCGCCGGGAGACTTTTCTCGCGCCCGCGTGCGAAAGGCACGATGCAGTAGGTACAGAACTTGTTGCAGCCTTCGATAATCGGCACGAAAGCGATGTACGGCGAATGTCTCTGTGCTTCGGCGACCGACCAGTCGTAATCTTTTTCGCGGTCGTCCAGATCGTAAATCTCGCGTTCGCCGTCGAAAACTTTTCCGATAATTTCGCTGACGCGCCCGACGGCTTTCGTGCCGAGAACGAAATCAATCCCGGATTGTTTCTGGAAAAGCGTCTCGCCTTCGAGCTGCGCGACGCAGCCGAGAATTCCCAAAACCGGTTTCTTGGGCAGTTCTTTACGAATCTGTCCGATGCGGGTGAAAATTTTATGTTCGGCTTTTTCGCGCACCGAACAGGTATTGAGCAAAACCACGTCCGCCGCCGTTTCGTCCTGAATAATTTCAAAGCCGTCGGCAGAGAGCCGGGTGGCGATTCGTTCGGAATCGGAGACGTTCATTTGACAGCCGAAAGTTTCGAGATAAACTTTTTTCATAGACATACTTTTCTAAAACTTCTTTCTAAAAAACGATGAACATCAACTTTAAACCGAGGGATTTCGTACATCTTCATCTGCACACCGATTATAGCCTTTTGCAGAGTGCAATCCAACTCAAGCCGCTCGCCAAGCGTTTGAACGAAATGGAGATGAAAGCCTGCGCCATCACCGATTTCGGTAATTTATACGGAGCCATTTCCTTTTACAATCAAATGAAAGCGGCGGAGATTCACCCGATTCTCGGCTACGAAGCGCACCTGGTTTTCGGCAGCCGTCACGACCGCGAAGCGCGGCTCGAATCGGGCGAACGACCGTTTTACAATCTCGTCCTGCTGGCGAAAAATCTCGAAGGGTTTAACAACCTGACTTATCTGGCTTCCAAGGCTTTTACCGAAGGACTGCACCATAAACCGCGCATTGATCTGGAACTGCTCGCCGAAAAAAGCGGCGGGTTGATTGCCCTTTCGGCGGGCGGCAAAGGCGCGATTGATCATTTTCTGCGGCAGGACAATTACGAGAAGGCTCTGGCGAACACGATGCTTTTCAGAGATATTTTCGGCGCGGAAAATTTCTATATCGAAATTCAGAAACCGAATTCCGGTGACGAGCAGAAAGTTCTGAAAAATCTTCTGTCTTTAGCGAAAGACAGCGACGTGCCAATCGTCGCCGCCAGCGAAGCGCATTATTTAACGCCCGAAGACGCTCTGGCACACGAAATTCTGATGTGCATCGGCGAAGGCAAAACCATCAACGACGGGACTCGCACCCAAATGAACGGGGCGAACTTCTACGTCCGCACCGCCGAAGAAATGTGGGAATTCTTCGGGGCGGAACTGCCCGAAACTCTGTCCAACACGCTGAAAATCGCCGAAGAATGTCAGGTTAAATTTCCGAAGGGCGATAATCTGACGCTGCCGAATTTTCCGATTCCGGCGGATTCGGGATGCGCGACGACTGACGATTATTTCGAGCGGGTGGTGAAGGAAGGCTTCGAAATGCGGAAGAATTCAGTTTGGGATTCGCTGCTGGCAAACGGCAGTCTGAAATATGAATTAAAAGATTACCGGGAGCGAATCGAAAGTGAAATTGCGACGATTCGCAATATGGGATTTCCGGGTTATTTTCTGATCGTCTGGGAATTCATACGCTACGCCAAGGAAAAAAACATCCCGGTCGGTCCGGGACGCGGTTCGGCGGCGGGTTCTTTAGTTGCATACTGTCTGGAAATTACTGACGTTGATCCGATTCAGTATGATCTTCTGTTTGAAAGATTTCTGAACCCGGAGAGAGTTTCGATGCCCGACATTGATATTGATTTCTGCGTGCGCGGGCGCGGAGAGGTTATCAACCACGTGACGGAGATTTACGGGCGCGATTCGGTTTGTCAGATCATCACCTTCGGAACGATGGCATCGAAGGCGGCGATCAAAGATGTCGGACGCGCCTTGAGTATGCCGCTCGGCGACGTGGAAAAAGTCGCCAAACTGATTCCGCCGCCGGTGCGCGGACGCAATATCAGCATTACGCAGGCTCTGGAACAGGTCGCCGAATTGCGGCAGGCGATGGAGACCAACCCCGATGTCAAAAAACTGGTGGATTTGGCGAGACGTTTGGAAGGCTGTTCACGACATACTTCGGTTCACGCCGCCGGGGTCGTTATTTCGCCGAAACCTTTGCACGAATTAGTCCCGGTCGCGCTTTCGGGAAAAAGCGAATTGACCAGCCAGTACACGATGGGCGATCTGGAAAAAGTCGGGATGCTTAAGATGGATTTTCTCGCCCTGACGACTTTAACGATGATAAGCGACTGCTTAATCAGTCTTAAGCAGAAGACCGGCATCGAAGTAGATTGGAGCCGCGTCGCGCTCGACGACGAAAAGACGATGACGCTGTTCGGAGAGGGTCGTACCGAAGCCGTCTTTCAGTTTGAATCTTCGGGAATGCAGGAAATCTGTCGCCGCCTGAAGCCGAAGGAACTGGAAGATTTGGCGGCACTCAACGCTCTCTATCGTCCGGGACCGCTCGACGGCGGAATGGTTGACGATTTTATCGCCCGTCATCGAGGGGAGAAAAAAGTGCAGTACCTCGTGCCGCCGATGAAAGACATTTTGAGCAATACCTACGGCATTCTGGTCTATCAGGAACAGATTATGCAGATCGCTCAAAAAATCGGCGGCTATAGTTTGGGCGAAGCCGATCTGATGCGGCGGGCGATGGGCAAGAAAAATCGTGAAGAGATGGCGGTTCACGAAGAGAAGTTTGTCAAAGGGGCAGTCGAACGAGACATTAAGCGCGAAAAGGCGGAGGAAATTTTTCGTCTGATGGCGCAGTTCGCCGACTATGGATTCAATCGCAGCCACAGCGTCGCGTATGCTTATTTAGCGTTTCAGACTGCTTATCTTAAAGCGCATTACACGCCGTATTTTTATGCATCTGTTTTATCCAACGAAGCGGACGATACTACCAAGATATACAAATACTCGAATGAACTGCGTTCGCTCGGTCTGCAGCTGCTGCCGCCGGACATCAATGAAAGCGACGCGGATTTTACGCCTTTGGATAATGCCGTCAGGTTCGGTTTGAGTGCCATTAAAGGCATCGGAACGGCGAGCGTCTCGGAAATTATCAAAGCCCGGAAGGGCGGAGCCTTTACTTCCCTATTCGACTTTACCTCGTGCGTCAGTCAGGGTGCAGTCAGCCGCCGCGCCCTGGAAAGTTTGATTACGGCGGGTGCCTTCGATTCTTTGATGCCGGCGGATTCGACATTAAACAAGTGGCGGGCGCGTTTGTTTGCCGGTATTAACACGGCACTCGCCAGCGGACAAAAGTTTTGGAACGATAAAATGAGCGGGCAGAACGCGCTCTTCGGCGGGCAGGACAATAATCAATCGGGAGTGTTCGGGGAACTGCCGGAAGTGCCTGCCTGGTCGCCTCTGGAACTCGCCAATCAGGAAAAGACATCGGTCGGCTTTTATCTCTCGAATCATCCGATAGATGATTTTCAGAAGGTTTTAGCCGATCTGAAAATACAAAATATCGGTGATTATGACGAAATTAAACCGGGCGAAAAAATAACGCTCGCCGGCATCGTCAGCGGATTGGCGGTAAAGTACAGCAAAAAGGGCAACCGTTTTTGTATCTTTCGTCTGGAAGACCGTTCGAGCGGTGTCAAATGTCTCGGCTGGTCGGAAGTTTATAATAAATTTTCGGAAGTTTTTAAAAACGATGAACTGTTGATCATCGGCGGCAAGGTCGAGTCTGCCGACGGGCAGGAGATCACGGTGATCGTCGAAGAAGTGAAAAAACTGGCGGACGCGATTCCCTTAAGAGCGCAGAGAATCACCGTCAACCTTGAGAAAAAACAATTCGGCGAGGAACATCTCGAACAGTTAGCGGCACTGTTCAATAAAAGTCGCGGCAGCTGCGAGGTCGTTCTGGATTTCAAACTCGAATCCGGCATCGGCATAAAAATTCAGTCGCAGGCACTGCGTGTGCAGGGGACGAGCCGTTTGGAAGACGATTTGAAAGATTTGAACTGCACCGTCGGCTGGGGATTATAGATAACGTGTAAATTATGAAAAATGATATGGAGAATGCTTTCGAGAGGGTGCGGACGGCGCGCGATGCCGACCGACCTTATACGACGGATTTGCTTTCGGCGATTTTTACGGATTTTGAAGAACTGCACGGGGATCGCCGGTATGCCGACGATCCGGCTCTGATCTGCGGTTTGGCAAAACTCGGAACTTTTGAAACCGTCGTCGTCGGTCAGCAGAAAGGCAGAGACCTCAACCAGAGGCGTTTTCGGAACTTCGGGATGCCGAAGCCGGAAGGTTATCGAAAAGCCCTGCGCGTGATGAAGCTGGCGGAAAAATTCCGCCGCCCGGTAATTTCATTTATTGACACGCCGGGAGCTTATCCGGGCATTGATGCCGAAGAGAGAGGTCAGGCGGAAGCGATTGCCTTTAACCTGCGCGAAATGGCAAATCTGAAAGTCCCGGTCATCGTGGTGATTTTAGGGGAGGGCGGTTCCGGCGGGGCTTTAGCCATCGGGGTCGGAGATCGAATATTGATGCTGGAGAACGCCGTCTATTCGGTGATCACGCCCGAAGGCTGCGCCGCCATTCTCTGGAAGGACGCAGCGGAAGCTCCGAAGGCGGCGCAGGCATTGCGTTTGACGGCGGGCGATTTAGTAAAATTCGGATTAGTTGACCGGATTATCGAGGAGCCTTCGGAATGGCGTGTAAATACGGAACAATACGGTATTATCGCGGAGGATTTAAAGAATGCGCTAATTGCGAACCTGTCTGAAGTTGCCGGTTTGAGTGTGGAAGAGCGAAGCCGTGCGAGATACGAGAAATTCAGGAAAATGGGGCAATGGAATAAATAGATGCCGGGATTCCGACATCTATTTATTTTCTATTTGAATTAAAAAGGAATATCGTCGTCATTCGGAGCGTTAAGATTTCCGCCCGCATTGCCCGCGTCGCCGCTGTCCGAATCGTATTCGGGGTTTTTAGAGAACTCATTGGAACTTGCCGGAGCGGAGCCGCCGCTGAAACCGTCGCCGCCGCCGCCGATAAATTGGATGTCGGAAGCGTTTATTTCCAGACTGACTCGGTTCTTTCCTTCACGGTCGGTGTATTCTTCGAGCCGCAGACGACCTTCGATATAAACTGATTTTCCTTTTGAAAGATATTTCGAAGCGACTTCCGCCTGCTTATTCCAGGTGGTTACTTTGAACCAGGTGGTTACGTCCTGCATCTCGCCGCTTTTATCCCGCCGCTTTTCATTGGTGGCGATGGAAAAATCGCAGACCGCCGTTCCCTGCGGCGTATAACGGAGTTCCGGGTCGCGCCCCAGATTACCGACCACAATAATTTTGTTAAATGACATTTAAATATTCTCTCCTGTTAAACTAATTCTACGAGCATTTTGAATCGAAAAGACTGCCGCACATTGCAACAAATTCAAAAACATCTTATTTGTCTTAATAAACTTTGCCTTTGTATAATTATACCAATAATTGGCGATGCCTGAAAACGCTCTATGTTGAAAACCTTTGCGAACTTTTTGATTTTATATTCGGCTCTAAGCAGCAACCATTTCCTTCCGGTAAATGTGCCGACATCCCCGCCAACGCCTCTCCAGACGAGTGTTTTTCAAATGGATCTGCCCTTTAGATTATGCCGCACCTTCGACAATGCGGGAATGACGGAACACCATATTGCGTCTGATAATGAAAATGTCTTTATTCCTTTACCAGATGGTAGATTGAAGTCGGTCGAAGTCTCGACCGGAACTGTGAAGTGGGAGAGTGATTTAGGCGGTCAAATCATACAGACACCGTATTTATTCGGTGATTATTTGGTTGTAATTTCCAAAACAATCGTTGAAGAGCTGAGTAGTGGTGCTGAGAATAATTTGAATGTCTCTACCGGCGTACGATTGGTAAATAAAAACAACGGGTTGGTTAAATGGAAGGTAGAGATAGCTTTTGATCCCGATAACCCAATCAGTATCTATGGGTTTAATGAGAGGCTGATAATAGTTGGAGAAATTGGAGGAATTGCAGAGGTAAATCAAATGGACAGTCTCTCCGGCAAAATAATCGGCAAAAAGAGTCTGCAGAATAAATTATCCGCTGCACCGTTTTTTGCCGCTGACCAAATTGTTCTCGGAACTACGGACCGCCAGGTACTTATAATGTCGGTATCCACTCTGGAAACCGCCAAAAGTATTTCGGTCGCCGACGTGCCGACGTTTGTTGCACTTTCCGGCAACAACCTTCTTTGGGCTAATAAAAGAGGCAGGCTGACTGCAATCGGAGCTAAAACCGGGTCAGATAAACAAAAGTGGGTCTTAAGAATCGGTGGAGAGATTGTCGGTATTATCTCATTCCAAAAAAATCTGCTGATAACCTCTCTGGATAACTACATCTATTCTGTCTCTGCCGATAAAGGAGATATTTTATGGAAGAGGCGGCTGTCAAACCGTCCCGCCTTTGTCCCGCTCTTAATCCGAAATTATCTGGTAGTTTTAGCTGTCGGCGATCCTTCTGCTTTGATTGTCAATGCCGAATCCGGCGTAACGGTTAATAAGATAATTATCGGCAATGAAAACTTTTTCGTCGGTAGTCCGGGTAAAGTTTTCCCCTTTATATTTTTTCCGACGATCAAAGGAATTTTCTTCTACACATCCGAATCCGAAACTGAATTGACTTGTCTTTAAAGGGAAAGGTAAACAATAGTAAATAACAGTAAAAAGCCGGCAGCGGATGAAATATTTCATCCGCTGCCGGCTTAAAATTCTTCTTTTTCTGTTTAGCGAATTCTTGATAATATCTTAATGCGAGTGGTTGTAATCATTCATAATCGCATATATTTCGTCTTTTACCAGAAGTTTCTTTTTCTTCAAAGTCGTCTCCTCAAGTAATTCATCATCGTTCGGGTAAGTTAGTTCGCCTAGTTCAGTTAATCGTTTTTCATAATGTTGATGCTTTTGAACTAATTCTCGAAAACTCGGATTCTCTTTGATTAGTGTGTCACGCACCGGGTCAACCGTGTTCATATCCATAACTTTCTTTCCTTCCTCTCTGATTATTTTTTATTCTAACTCACAGGCAAGGTTCTAACACGACTGATAATAATTTCCTGCCTTGAGTTATTAAAGGTGATATTAACGCAAATCAATTCACCGAATCAAGTGTATTTGAATTTGGCTTTCCTGATCTTTCTTATTTTGCTGCGTGTGTTTAGAGGTCGAGTTTTAATACCAGAGCATCTTCGACGGGACTTAAGTAGAAATTTTTTCTGGTCTGGATAATCTTGAAATTTCTCCTGAGATAAAATCTAACGGCGTTTTCATTGGATTTTCTGACTTCCAGCCAGATCGTCTTGATTTTTTCCTTACAAAGTTCTTCAGACAACCGTTTAAAAAGCCTGTCTCCGACCCCGCGACTCTGGAATGATTTTGATACTCCGAAGTTAAGCAGGTCGGCTTCAGATTCAGTTTCTGTAAAATTCTTACTAAATCTGGCAATCAGAAACGCGACTATATTCTCTTCTGATTTTCCGACTAAAAAAATTGAGTCTTCCCGCTCTGATTCCGTTTGATAATCCAGAAGAGACCATTCGCTCAGGCGGCAATCTATCTCGATCTGTTTGATATTAAGGATTTCCTCTGAACTTGGAGTTTTTAAGGACGAAACTTTGATTTTTTTGATTTTGCCGCTATTATTATTCACACAAGATACTTTTCATTATCAGACGCAACCTCGCCGATATACCCGGCGAGGTTGCGTCTGATACCAACTATATGCGATTTTCTCTTATCTGTTTCTAAAAGTTTTTCGTGAACATATAGAGTGGGAAAACCCGCCGGATTTTGCACTTCGAGGTCAAAGAGCGGAAGGCTGATTAGTTCGGGATTGCCGTTAAACTGTCGGTGCTGTCGAGTCCGAACGACAACTTTGCCTTTTCCCGCCGGGAGGAAAAATTTTTTGATCGAGGGCGGCTCAGTCTCTTCGATTCCTTCGGCGGAAATTCCGGCAAGAGCTTCCCACAAAGAAATTTCCTGATACAGGCAGTCGAAACTTTTCGCCAATCCTTTTGCCGTCGCCTCGCCGATCTTCAGCCCGGTCGCACTTCCGGCTTCCGTTGCAAATACTACTAAACCGAACGCCTCTTTTTCAATCTTGTTTTTTTTCAATAAAATCTGAATGTTTTCCAGAACGTCTTCGGCTTTTGAAACGCCGGTTTCCCCGTTCAGGTTGGCTATTTCGATTCCGGCACGAAAATCCCAGATAGAAATACTGCCCCCTTCAATCGCCGTCTCAAGGGCTAAAATAAGATTTCTTTTCAAATCCATTTCGTTTTTTACGGCTCTACACAAACTGTTCCGACGATTTTTCTGACCGCTCAAGTAGTCAGCCTGTTTAATTTCCTGCCGCCGCTTTTTTTATTTTCTCTTTCTCTTGATAATTCTTGTAACCGACGGCATCAAACGCTGAAAAGTATTTCCGATTTGATAATAAATTCGCCATCCGTCATCGAAACTGCCTTCCATTTCTACCGTCGCCTGAATCGGATTGGGCGGAACTCTTTTTTTGATCTGCTTCCAGAAACTTCCCCAATCATTGAGAACAAAATGCAGCGGGACAACAAAAGTCTCGCTTTGCCACTCTTTTTCAACAGCTTTGATGAGCCATCCGGGAACGGCTTCGATACTTTCAGCGAACGGCATATCGGCTACCTCCAATCCGAGATATTTATGTGCCAGACCGATGGTGCAAAGGATCCATCGCCGACGGTTTTGGCTGACGACGTTTAAACATCGGTCCCAATCAAAATCAGCCGGACGATTTTTCAAAAGGTAATAAATGTCGTATAGCTTGTCTTTTTTAGCCGCGCCGTCAATCAGCCAGTGAACACACAAAACGCGCAGATGATCTTCCGCGCACAAAACGCGAATCTCAGTTTCCCGGCATTTTATAAGCTGAGAGTTAGCGTACAGAGTTTTAAAATCCAGCGTGTCGAGATGGCGAACTTCATCGTGTAAATCTATCGCCGTGCTGCCTTCCAAGTTCTTCAGAAATCCGACGGCACCTTCGTATTCGGAATGATCGAACGCCAGATCAACATCGTCGAAACGGCGGTCGGCGGGTTCATCGTAATACTGTGCCGCCGCCCAGCCCTTAATCAAAAGAGGCTTGAAACCGGCGTTTTCAAACCGTTTCCAAGCCTCTTCGACTCGATATTCGCTGACTTTGTAATTAAGCAGTCTGATTCTTTTCAAATCCGCTTCGACCGCCGTTTCGGACTTTTTCACCGAAATCATAAATCACGTCCCGGCAAGTCTATTTTTTTTCATCTACGGTAATTCCGCCTTTCCCGGTGCCTCTGGCTGAAACACAGGGATTACCGGGTGACGGAGTGGTCGGGCAAAGCGTCACGCCGGTACAGCAGACTCCGCCGCAGCAGACACTATTAACTCCGCAAGTACTGCCATTACCGATACCGCTGCAGCCAGCCGCCAAAGCCGCCGTCGGCGCGACCAGCGATGAAACTAAAGGCAGAGCGATGACTGCCGCCAACCCGACTTTTTTGATAATTTCACGACGGGTTTGATTCTTGAAGTCGGGTTTCGCCTGTCCGGTCAGCAGATTATTTTCGTTCAACTGGTCAATCGCCAGCCAAACCAAATCTTCCGGTACCGGATTGCCGGATTCAACACCTAAAAGGCGCACAATATCCGTCACGGATTTTTCACCGTCGCAGGACTTCCACACAAAAGCCGCCGTTTGATTCAAACAGTGAGCTTTGTTCGTTTCCAAATCGAATACCAGAATCTCGTCGGGCAATTCCTGAATGACCAGTCCTTGCTGACGTGCAACCGGTTTTTGCGGGTTATTCATATTTTCTTTAGTCTTCTCCTGTCAATTATATAAAGTAAAAGTTTTATTTTTCGGTTTGTAATTCAAAATAACCTAAAAGCGGTTCGGCAAATTCTGCGGCTTCGCCTCTCAGGGTTCTGACGATTATGGCACGGTTAGTTAATTTATTCAAGACTTCCAAAACAAATTTCGGATTATTTCTCATCGCCATCGTGTGCGGCAAAAGTTCCATTATCGCCGCTCCCTGGGTCAGCGGTTTAAAGTGCCAACGCTTCGGAATTTTCCTGCCTTTCTTATATTTGGAAAGCAGGATCATTCCCGGCGGAATCGTCCGTTCGGCGGCAATTCCGCCCAATGATTCGACCGGGCGGTCGAGCTGTCTCGTCTCATCAATAATCCCGCGCAGCGAAAGCCATTTCGGAAACGGTTCGACGTTCGCTTCGGCATCCAGAACGGCGTATTCATCCGAGTAATATTCGGCACCTCTCTTTATCAATTCGGCAACCAGCGTCGTTTTGCCCGCAAAGCTCTGCGCCGGAATGATCAGGGCTTTGCCGCGCCAGCCGACGACCCCGGCGTGCAGGAAAACTTTTTCCGAAGCGAATTCCGCGACCGTCAGACGAATCCGGCTTTCCGCGAAATCGAACGAATTTTCCCGTGTTTGTCCTTCGGACAAACGCTCGCCGTTCAGATATATTTGCAAACTCTTATCGTTTTTTGAACGCTTCCGTTCTTTGATAACAAAGACATATCCTGCTTCTCCTGTCTCTATCGGTTCAACGCCTTTCGGAAAAACCTGCTCCAGACGACGGCAAAGCTCTTCCAAATTCTCGGACGGCTCTGCCTGCACTTCAATTTTTACCCCGTATTTCTGAAATCTCAGGCGGCTGCCGTCCACGAGTTTTTTCGGCGCGATGGATTCGTTCATTTTTGTTTTCCGAAAAAATACCCGACGGCGGCTAAACAGGCTGTCTGTATGAATATAAACGCCGGTAAAATAAAATCCGAAATGCCG
Organism: uncultured Pyrinomonadaceae bacterium; assembly: GCA_964244835.1. Classification (GTDB taxonomy): domain Bacteria; phylum Acidobacteriota; class Blastocatellia; order Pyrinomonadales; family Pyrinomonadaceae. Next base: position 82,759 of record CAXTKJ010000013.1, on the reverse strand, counting down.
CTCCTTAGAAATAAAATTAGCAGCAGAACATTCAGAATTGAAAATATTCCGTACAGAAGGCTGACCGCCGCGTGCGAAAAACCGTTTATGACTAATCTTTGATAAATATGTCCGCGATGCGCCTGCCAGACCTTTTCGCCTTTCAAAACGCGCCGCCCGAAAGTCCAGAGCGTGTCAAAAACAAACAGCCAGACCAGCACTATCGCCGCCGGCAACAGAAAATCACCCTTCTCGCCGACCGTCTTTTCGTTCTTCGCCAAAAGCGGCAGCACCGCAAAACTGTAGCCCAAAAACGCACTGCCGACATCGCCCATAAAAATTTTGGCGGGCTGCCAATTCAAAAACAGAAAACCGAGACCGGCGGCGGCGAGAATGCCGCCGTAGAAACCGGCGGCGGGCGCACCCTGTAAAACTCCGCAAAAATACCAGCCGATCCCGGCGGTCAGTGTTTGCAGTCCGGCGATGCCGTCAATGCCGTCCATAAAATTATAGGCGTTGGTCAGCCAGACGATCCAGAAAAACGTCAGCACGGCACCGACGACACCAAAATTAAAACTTCCTGATAACGGAAAGCTAATCTCTTCAAAATAACCGAGCGTGAAAATTATCAGCAGCGCACTGCCGATGTGTACGGCGAACCGCCAGACGGACGAAATCGTGTATAAATCGTCAATCCAGCTGATCAGGGCGACGGCGAAAGCACCGAGCAGATAACTCCAACGAAATTCGCCCGTCAGAAAAACCGTCGAAACGACATACGCCGTCAGACAGACGATCACGACGACCAAACCGCCGCCGCGCGGAGTCGGGACGGTATGTGAACTGCGCTCGTTCGGCACGTCGAAAAGTTTTTTCCGCAGACTCCACCGCCGGAAAAACTCCACTCCGGCGAGAGTCGCCAGGAAAACCGAAAAGTATCCAAGAAATTCCGTCATTTTGATTGCCGATAACTTTCGACTTCCCGACCGATAGCTTCGGCGACTGTCGTTTCCGTCTGAAAATTGAATTCGTCCTTAAACTTTTTCCCCGAAAATACGTCATCGGAGAGCCACTTCCGAATTGTTTCAGATATTTTACAAAGGCGTTCAATCTTCAAAGTTTTCTCATTCAGCCGGAATAATCTATGCAGGAATTCTGCGGAAATCGAAAAACGAGAATTGCGGCGACCGAGACGGCGATAAATTTCTTCGACGATTTCCTTCATCGTTGAAGCCTCTGCCGCCAAATTGTAGATTCCCGGTTTGTCCGGTTTTTTCAAAACTTCCAGACACGCCCTTGCCGCGTCGCCTTTATAAATCAAACTTTTCAGATTACGCCCGTCGCCGATCCAGATGAATCGCCGCCGGTCAATCGCCTTTATCAATCGAAACACATTGCCCCGATCATTCTCTCCGATCACGGTCGTCAGCCGCAAAATCGTCAAAGTCATCCGGTTTCGTCCGCAAATCTCCTGCGCGGCTTTTTCGGATTCATATTTCGTCACGGCGTAAATTCCTTCCGGGCGGCATACCTGAGTTTCCTGCAAACCTTCGCGGCTTGCCGTCCGTTCGCTTTCAGACGATTTCCCATAAACCGCTACCGAACTCAGCAAAACAAAATGTCCGGCTGAAAACTTAAACGCCAATTCAGCAACGTTTTTTGTCCCCGAAACATTTACGTCCCAAAAATCCTGCTCGCTCCGCTCACCGAATTGATGCGCCAAACCTGCGGAGTGAACGACAGCATCGAAGTTGCCGGTTATTTTGAGATCGTTCAGCGATTCGTAATCTCGAATATCGGCTCTAAAAACCCGGCAATGTTTTTCAATCTCCGCCTCGGCTTCCAATGTCGAATTTTGATTGACCAAAACGGAGACTTCATAATTTTCCGCCAGTAATTTTTTTATCACCGCCGCACCGACAAAACCGTTGCCGCCTGTTACCAACACTTTCATAAGATGTCGTCAATATTTTTCAGTGTTTTGTTATTGTTTTGTTTCTACCGGCTATTTTATACTTATTTCACTATGCGTTATCAGACGCGCCATCAAACCAATGCTTCCCGGTATTTTTTGACGGCAGTTTTTAACGAATACTTTTCCAGAGCAGCGGCGCGGGCTTTCGTTCTGATTGCCGGGAGATTTCCCTGCTCGCGCTTGATTTCCTGAATTTTTCGATACAATTCGTCCGGGTCATTCGGCGGAACGATCCAGCCGACTGATTCTTCTTCGACGACCTGCGCGACTTCCGAATTTTTCTCGGTCAAAGCCAGAATCGGTTTTCCGACCGCCAGAATGTTGTAAGTGCGGCTCGGCATCGAAACGCCTTTCATTTTTCCGACCAGAGACACGACGGCGACATCGCAGGCGTTGAGAAAGACGTTCTGTTCGCGGCGCGGACGCGGGTCGAGAATCGTTACATTCGATAAATTACGAAATTTGACTTCCCTCTCCAGCCATATTCTTTTCACTCCCGCGCCGAGAAATATAAAATGTACGAGAGAATCGTTTTTTAATTTACCGGCGCACTCGACGAGGCTCTCCAAATCGTTCGGATGTCCCATATTTCCGGCGTATAAAAAAACGAATTTTTCCGACAAGCCGAGTTCCCGCAAAAGCTGATTGTCATTTCTCTCCGCCGGCGACACCTGTTCGAGTTCCGCCCAATTCGGAATATAGTCTATCGGTACGCCCAATCCTTCGGTCTTTCGTTCGAGCAATTCCTGCATATCGCGTCCGACGACGATGATTTTGGCGGCGTATTTATAGAGTTTCCGATTGAAGCAATCCAAAACTTTGACGAACGCCGAATTCTCCGACGTTTTTCCGACCGCTACCAGAATTTCCGGGTAATTATCGTGAATCAGCAGAACGTATTCCGCGCCTTTCGCCAAACAAGCCAGAGCCGTAATAAACGGCAGCACCGGCGGAGTCGTTACAACTAAAATTTTTTCGCCTTTCTTAAAATTAAAGAGAGCTTTGACGAAAATCGAAAAGCCGAGCGAAAGCATATTCAAAAGCCGGAAAGGAATGACGTTTTTATCGAGCCGCGTTCCCCAGGCGCGGTGTATTTCCACGTCCCGGTGCCGCTCTCTTTTCGGCGATTTTGTTCCGCGCGCCGAATAATTCGGCTGCCCGCACAACGCCTTGACGTTAAAATCATCCGCCAGACCTTCGGCGATTTTCGTCAGGTAATAGCCGGTCGAAGTTTCTTCCGGGTAATACAGTTCGCTGACCACCCATAAAGTTTTTTTGGTTTGCGCCGCCGCTTCCGCGCTTTTGCTGTTCACTTCGCTTTTATAATTCCTGATGCTTCCTGATACTCGTATAACCCAAAACAATTTTGCTGACGACGTGCGCGACGTTTTCCGCCAGATATTCCTTCGGCGCAATCCAGTTCACCGGCTGTGAAATCGCCATTTCGACGGCACTAATAATCGAATCGGTTTCCGCTCCGCACAGGATGTTGCTGCCGCATTCGATAGTTTCCGGGCGTTCGGTAACATCGCGCAGTGTAACATTCGGCACTCCGAAAATCGCGCATTCTTCCTGCACCGTGCCGCTGTCGGTCAGCACCGCCAAAGCGTTTTTTTCGAGTTTGACGAAATCAAAAAATCCGAGCGGTTCGAGTAATTTTATTTTCCCCGAATTAACCTTCAAGTCAAATTTTTCGAGCTTTTCAGCCGTGCGCGGATGAACGCTGACGAGCATTTTTTTATCGAATTTCTCGACCAACTGCTCGAAAGCGGCAAAAATCTTTCGCAGTCTTTCGACTTTATCAACATTCTCCGAACGGTGGAGCGTTACTAAAAAATAATCGAATTCGCCGACTCCGAACTGCTCCAACGCCGCGCTGCCGTTAATGCTTTCGGCGAAAATATCAAGCACTTCCTTGATCGGGTTTCCCGTCACGAAAATTCTTTCGCGCTCGATGCCTTCGCTCACCAGATTTTCTTTGCTTCGCTCGGTGTACGGCAGTAGAATCGTGCTGGAATGATCAATGATGCGCCGGTTGATTTCTTCCGGGACGCGGTTGTCGAAGCATCGGTTGCCGGCTTCCATATGAAACACCGGAATTCCTTTCCGCGCCGCGACGATTGCCGACAACGCGCTGTTCGTGTCGCCCAAAATCAGAACTTTATCCGGCTGGTATCGCTCCAGAACTTCGTCCGTTTTCGCCAGAATCTGTCCTGCCTGATCGCCGAAACTTTTCGATTTGATGCCGAAATGAACATCCGGCGGACGGACTTCCAGATCGCGTATAAAAATATCACTCAGACTTTCGTGAAAATTTTGTCCCGTGTGAACCGTCGTGTGTTCGCAGTATTGGTCGAGGATTTTTAAGACCGGACTCAACCGGATGATTTCCGGGCGCGTCCCGAAAATTGTCATTACCTTCATAATTTTTTTAGTGTTTAAATGTGTATTATTTCTACCTTTTTTGATAGACGGCATTGTCTTCCGCCATTCTTTTAATCATCGTCCGCCAGTCGGGAATTTCGATACTGGTCGCCGCTTTAAGTTTCGACGCATCAAGGCTGCGGTCAATCGTAAAATCATCAAACCGTTCGATTTCAATATCAGCACGATAAGCGTCGCGGATCAATTTGAGCAGTTCGTATTTGTTTATCGGTTGGCTTGCCGCCTGATATAAACCGCTCAAATCGGGATAGTTCACGATTATTTTTTCGATGATTTCGGAAAAAACGACGGTCGGAAATCCGCTGAAAACAGCGTTCGTGAATCCCTTGACCGTTTTTCCCTGATTACTCAAAAACCATTCGACCAGACTGTGCGCCGTTTTCAGTTCCCGACCGATAATCGAGGTTCGCAGAGTCAGACAATTCGCTCCCGTCGTTTCTCCCAAACTTTTACTTCTGCCGTATAAATCGAGTGCATTCGGCGCGTCCGCTTCGGTGTAATTGCCTTTTTCCCCGTCGAACACGCAGTCAGTTCCGACGGTTATCAAGCGCATTCCGAGTTCCTGCGTTACTTCCGCCAGTTGATGCGGAAACAGAGCGTTCAAGCGAATCGTTTTGACGGCATCTTTTGCCGACGGCAGCTGCTTGATAACGCCGACCGCATTGATAACGACCTGCGGGTGAAAAGCCCTGATAATGCGTTTGACCGCCGCAAAATCTTCGACATCTATGTTTTCAAAAACTCTCTCTTTCTCAAAAATTCCGCAGCCGCTGTATTCTTCAAACTTCCCCCGAACGGCTGCGCCGACATCGTGTTTCTTCTGCAAGACTTCGACTAATTTATGCCCTAGCATTCCGCTGCCGCCGATTATTAAAATCTTCATAACTTAAAGTATCCGGTGAAAGGTCTGCAATCAGACTGCTGAAATAGTTTTTAACCGGCTAAACATATATATTCAGCAATTTACTCACGATCAGTTCAGTTTTTAGCTAAACTGAACTCTAAAACTCTTAAAGTATCTTCTTCGACTTTCGGATCAAGCAGCCATTGGTTAGCGTACTCGCGTGCGCTTTCCGATAATTTCGTGTAGTTTAACTGATTTAAGTTGATGCAATAGGTCAACACTTCAAGCCACTTCGCCGGGTTTTCTAAGGCTATGTCCCAACCGACTTCCTTTGCTTCCAAATCCAGCCAGGGCGTGCGGTCGCTGATAACCAGCGGACAGCCTGCCGCCATCGCTTCAATAAAAACGTGACCGAAATTTTCCCCGACTGTCGGCAGAATAAAGAAATGATATTCAAAAAGTTTCCCCAAAACTTTTTCGTATTCGAGCAATCCTTTATATTCGATTTTTACGTTGGCGGGCAGTTTGGCGATTGCCGTTTTCGTCTCTTCCCAATACGGTTCGTCTTCGAGCGGTCCGTAAATATCTATCGTTAAGTTTTTATCGAAGCCGATTAAGTTATCAATTAACCACTTAAAATTTTTCTTTCGCATATACCTCGAAAGAAAAATCATTTTCACGTCGCCGGGATTTTTTTTCGGCTTTAAGTCCTGACGATAATTGTGCAGAAGCTCTTTAGAAGGAAGATTCGGCGCGACGAAAATTTTGCCGCCGCGTCCTTTGAATCTTTCTGTTTCGTCCTTCTCCAGATCGGCGGTCGTTTTCCAGATCAGGTTTCGGTACAATCCGGCTCCTTTTGCCAACGCGACGAAAGGTTTCTTTTTGTATGATTTGAATTTTAACGCTCCGTCTGACAATTCGCCTTCGGGCGCGAGAATAGTTTTAACCGCCGGAATCATTTTCATCTTTCGCAACGTCAGATAAAAAATCGTGAGCGTCGAAAAGATACTGTTCAAATAGATGGAATCGGGTTTAACTTCGTTGACGAGTTCGCGTAGTTTCGAGGCAGTTATGTTGTGTTTCGACATATAATAAACCTTCGCTCCTTCAACCTCGTTCCAGCTATCGGCTTTGACTGTTTCGTATGGTATTCCATCGCCTTCGTCGTCCCTCGTAATGACCCGAAAATCGAATCTATCCTTAAACCGTTCGACCATATGGACGAGTGTCCGTAGTCCGCCGCCGCGCTTGTAACCTGGTAAATAATAATTGCAAACGATTAAAATACAGGGCTTTTTTGAAAAGCCGTTTTCATCCGACATAATAACTTCGTTTATTCTTATGAACTAAAATAGTTTGACTGCACACTGATTTCGGAAACGCATCTCTTTAACCTTTTTGAGAAAGGTCATTATAGCAAATAAGAAGTTTTTGAATAAAACCGCCGAATTAGTTTAAACCGTTTAGTGTCTTCGAGAATAAAACTCGCGTCGTTTGAACTTCAAAATGCGATTTACTACAATCAGTTTCTTCGACCGCTATGCAGAATGTTTTCTCAAATCCCTCAAGCCAAAAGCCGAGAGTCTTAATTTATCTGTTCGGCTCGCTGGGCGATACGTTGGTGGCGATTCCGGCTCTGCGCGCCGTCCGCCGACATTTTCAGGGAGCGGAATTAGTTTTACTGCAAAATATCCCGCCGAATGGAAATATCGTCAGAGCTTTGCAGGTCATTTCCGAAGGTCTGATTGACAGTTGTATCGAATATCAAAATCTTCCCGGAAAATTTGCCAAGGTTTTCGATTTTGCGGGTCTTTGGAAAGAAATAAGAAAACAAAAGTTTCAGGCGGTGGTTTATCTGGTTATTAGTGAACGGGCGGAGCGTTCCGTTAAGCGGGATAAACTGTTTTTTCGTTCCTGCGGCATCAGAGAGTTTTACGGATTTCACGCCTTTTCACCCGCCGAATTGTATCCGCGCGATGCACGAAATTTCCCGGCGATGACGAAAAGCGAAGCCGAACGTAAAATGATTCGACTGGAAACAGACGGCATCAAAGCGATACCGGAGGACTTTCAACGCCCGTTTTTGCCTTTATCAAAAGCGGAAATCGAAACGGCTGAAAATTGGCTGGCAGATCGGCGTAAAAATTCCGGCAAACGGTTAATTTCGTTCGCACCGGGCTGCAAAACTCCCGCCAATGCCTGGGCGGTCGAAAACTTTATTGAAATCGGCAGACGGCTGCTGGCGAGAGGCGACGGCGAACTGTTGATTATCGGCGGAAAGGCTGAACGTGATTTGGCGGACAGACTGATTTCCGAATGGGGCGCAGGCATTAATTCCGCCGGAGAATTTTCGGTGCGCGAATCGGCTGCCTTAATTTCATTGTGCGATTTTCATTTCGGGGTTGATACCGGAACGACCCATCTCGCGGCGGTTATGGGAAGACCTTGTTTCGCACTATTTCACGGGCGCGACAATCCCGGACAGTGGTTTCCATTCGGCGACGGGCATCGAATTATTTTCCATCCGGTTAAATGCGCCGGTTGCCGCATTCAGATCTGCCCGGTTCCGAATCATCCCTGTATGACGGAAATCTCCGTCGAAGCCGTCTGGGATAATCTTGAGATATTTATGGAAGACTTGAGTCAAAATTCCGTCGGCGAGACTCAAATAATTGCCGTGTAAAAGATTTTCCACCCGTCCGGCAGCGTTAAAAGCAGGACGGGCTAAATTTAGTATTTCGACATAATTGCCTGATTTTAGTTTGAAATTTAATGAAACCGAGTATCTTGTCTATTGGTTTTTATTTGAGTATCATTACTTAAAACTTTAAGACAAAACACATAAAATATAATGAGTAAAGTTAAGGAAGAATGGGAATACTGGGGAGATAAAGACCCTTACTACGCCGTTTCGACGTTCGATAAATTCAGAAAGGAAAATTTAACCGAAGCCAATAAGGAAGATTTTTTTCAGACCGGCTACGAGCATATCAATAAAATCTGGAATGAAATAGAAAATAACTTTGAAAAGCATTTTAAGCCGAACAAAGGTTTGGATTTCGGCTGTGGAGTCGGGCGTTTAGTCGTGCCGCTGGCGGAAAAGTGTGAAAAGATTTTAGGGGTTGATATTTCCGATCTGATGCTCGAAGAAGCCACCCGCAACTGTCAGAGCCGGGAAATCACCAACGCCGATTTTCTTCAGACCGATGAATTTCTCGACGATAATTCCGATAAATTCGACTTCGCGCATTCGTTCATCGTCTTTCAACACATCAATCCTGAACAGGGCGAGAAAATCGTCAGAAAAATAGTCGAATCTTTAGCCGACGACGGAATCGGGGTATTGCATTTTGTCTATGCCAATAATCCCAATGACCGCAACTTCTGGCGGTTTAAGATATACAGGGATTACCCGGTCGTCAACCAATTAAAAAATCTGGTCAAAGGCGGCGGTCAGGAGCCTCTGATTCCGATGTACATTTACGATTTAAATAAAATTTTCCTTCTGCTTCAGGAAAACGGCTGTCATAAATGTTTAGTCCGCTTTAGTTTTCACGGGATGAACGGGATTTTGATTATATTTCAGAAGAAGGAAAATTCGGATTATTAAAAATCTCTGCTTGACTTTTAATTTTCACCGAGCATTTTCAAGCATTTCAAGCGTAATCGCCGTCGTTCCGATTTGCTCGACGACCAACCCGGCGGCGATGTTGGCAAACTTTGCCGCTTCTAAAAAACTTGCTCCGACTCCGGCGGCGGCAGTCAGACAGGCGATCACCGTATCGCCCGCGCCGGTTACGTCATAGACGTTCCGCGCCGTTACCGGTAGATGATGCGGCTGCGCGTTCTTCTCGAACAAAGTCATTCCGCCCTCGCCCTGCGTGATCAACATCGCGGTCAAATCGAATTCATCAATCATTTCCCTGCCCGCTTTCTCAATCGTCGTCTGGTCTAGATTCTCCAACTGCAAAGCCTCGCCGACCTCGAAACGATTCGGCGTGAGCATCGTCGCACCGCGATATTTTTGATAATTTTTTCCTTTGGGATCAACTATCACCAATAAACCTCTCTCTCTCGCAGTCGTTATCAGACGCAGTAACAAGTCTTCGGTAGCGATTCCCTTCCCGTAGTCGGAGATGATAATAATTTGAATTTGATTCAGCAGAGCCGAAATTTTGTTCCAGACTAAAGTCTCTTCCGTCTCATTTAAATTCGACTTGGTTTCCTGATCAACGCGAACGACCTGCTGGCTGTGCGCGACGATGCGGGTTTTGACGGTTGTTCCGCGCCCCGGCATTTTGATCAAATGTTCGGCGGAGATATTCTTCTCAGCCAGCACCGATATTATCAAATCGGCTTCCGAGTCTTCGCCGATCACGCCGACTAAAAAAGGAGTCGCGCCCAGACCGGCGATGTTCGCTGCGACGTTTGCCGCGCCGCCTGCCACCAGAGTAGTACCGCTCAGATTGACGATGGGAACGGGAGCTTCCGGTGAAATACGGCTGACGCTTCCCCACCAGTATCGGTCGAGCATCACATCGCCGAAGACCAGAACTTTCAAGTCTTTGAATTTGTGAACAAATTCATTTTCGATCATAGAATCTTCTCGATTTAATTTTTATTTTTGATTTTCGCGTCAACGATTTCGCACCAGATGTGGGCGATAGTAATGTGCGCTTCCTGGATGCGGGCGGTTCTTTCCGCCGGAATCAGAAGGCATTCGTCGCACAGAGAGGCGAGTTTTTTACCTTTCGCGCCGGTCATTCCGAGCGTTCGACAGCCCGCCTGACGCGCCGCCATCACCGCCTGATTGACGTTCGGAGAATTACCGCTCGTGCTGATGGCGATCAGCAAATCGCCGGCACGACCGAGGGCTTCGACTTGCCTGGAAAAAACGCGCTCGAAACTGTAATCGTTCGCCAGAGCGGTCAGCGCGGAAGTATCGGTCGTCAGCGCAATCGCCGGCAGAGCTTTTCTTTCAGTTTCATAACGCCCGACGAATTCGGCGGCGATATGCTGCGCGTCGGCGGCACTTCCGCCATTACCGCAGATCAAAATTTTCCCGCCGTTTTCGAGCGTTTCGTAAATCAGCTCACCGCATCTTTGAATATTGGAAATTTCGCTTTCCAAGATTATTTGAAATAGATCAGCGTGCGCCTTTAAAGAATTTTCCGCTAAATCCGTGAAGATATTTTCAGATACTGCGGCTTCTTTTTTTCTTGATGCAGACTGTTGAATTTTTTCGACGATGCCGCTTGAAGAAAATCCGTCTTTGAGCGGCAGCGAAAAAACCTTTCCGTTGTAACTCTGCACGAAATCCGCCCCGATGATTTCATTGATTTGCCAATCGCCGCCTTTGACCAGCACGTCCGGCTTAATCTGTTTGATTAAATTTTCCGGTGTCGGCTCGTCGAAAATCAGAACCTCGTCAACCGCTTTTAATCCGAGCAGTACGGCGACGCGTTCGTCCTGCGAAAAAAACGGGCGCGGCTCGCCTTTGATGCGTCTGACCGACGAATCGCTGTTGATGCCGACGATCAGTTTCGTTCCGAGTGCGCGGGCGCGCGTCAGCAGATCAATGTGTCCGGGATGAATAATGTCAAAACATCCGTTTGTAAAAACTTTTATTTTCATTAGTTAAATCTTTCCCGACGACAGTCAAAAATCAATTTTTCAATATCAACTTTTTAAGTGGTTCTCATCAGACCGTTCGACTGTTTTTTCTTACCGTGCAGGAAGTTGATAAAAATAATCCCGACCATCGCAATAAAGGCGTAGCGCAGCATATTCGGCATAATCGTCCCGTAAAATCCTTCGTAGGTAACAGCCGTCAGCAAAATATAATAAAGAGTCGTGCGCCACACTGATCCCGGATCGCTTAAAATCAGTCCGTTATACAACAGTCCCAGGACGAAACCTAAAATAACCATTCCGAAAAATATGCCGCTCGGTCCGAAATTTCGCAGCAGATCGCCCATCGGCGTAATGACGAAGGAATTGTCGCCAAAATTGAAGTATAAAGCCGAGAAATCGCGCGGGCTTGAGCCGACCGGCTTGTCCTTCCAGAGCGGTCGCGGAATGAAAAAGTACAAACTGTCGTTCCAGATGTTGTCCTTGATTCCGTAGCTCGCTTCATATGGTTCGAGTTTTTCGTAATTGGAAACAACGACGGCGAAAGCACTGACCGATTCGAGCCGTTCCGATAAAGCCGCGAGTCCTCCGCCGAGATTCTGCGTCAAATCCTGACCCGATAATTTATCGAAGGTTACAAAGATATTATCGGTGTATTGCTCAATGCCGACACGCCCTTCCGTTTGTTTGACGGCGCGAAAGGTCGTCCCGTAAATCATTCCGGCGATCACGGCGACGAGCAGAAGAACGCCGCCCGTTATGACGTGCTTCAATTTTATCCGCTCGACCGAAAAAACGAAGGCGCAGGCAACCATAAAAAAGATCGTCGTCAGACTGCCGCGATTCCCTTGAAAAACCGCTTTTGCCAGCGAAGTCGCCAGCAACAGACCGATGATCAAATAATGCGGGAAATTCAAGCGTTTGGTTTTGAAAATGCTCATCCAAAGAATGAAACTCCCTTGAATCCACAAAAGCGTCAGCAGAAATATAAGTCCGTCATACTGCCCGAATTCGTCGCCTTTTTGATAACCCAGAATCCCTAAACCGAAGGCGATGATGGTATTCGCCAAGCCGATGGTCAGCAGAACTAAGCCGGGAATCAACAATTTCTCTGCGCTCCAATTCCAGTTCGGAAGTTTCCGACTGACGTAATCGCCCGCTCGACGGGTGAATGGCAAAAAGAAACCGATTGACAAACTGCCGTAGCCGAGCGCGATATAAAAAAGCGTCAGCGGCAGATTGTAGCGTTCGTCGTCAACGAACGCCAGATAATACGGCTCGGACAAATTACTGGCTAAAAGCAAACCGCCGATAAAAAATCCGGGTATAAAATACGACCACGCCGCGAAAACCAGCGGATGAAAAAGATGGAACTTGCCTTTGTAAATCAGGTAGAGATTCGGCGCGGCGATGACGATGCCCAGCAAAAGCACCCACGGCATCAGATACATATCGCTGAACGGATTCGCCGTGTCGTCGGTCAGATAAATCAAAGACCACACGCCGACCAGCAAAACGACCGCGATGATCGCCAGCGGAAATATAAACGCCGTGTCCCGGTTCTGCAAAATGTTCGGTTGAGTTCTTATATTATTCATAAACTCCTGCCAAATTATTTTAATTTTTTCCGATGCCGCAAACCGCGATTACGCCGTCGCTCAAAGCCGGTGAAACTTTCACGCTGATGTCGTTGATTAAATTATAAGCCCAGTGATTATGCGGACGGTGCTGATCACCCAAATCGTAAAACACGAAATCTTTAACGACCAGATTTTCCCGTTCAATTACCAAACTCAGAGTTTTATACGAATAATAAGCGACGTGATCCGGGTGAACCGGCTCCTGCGCTCCGCCTCTGCCGCGCAGACCGTAGATGAAAAACCGCATTCCGCTGTAAGCGTTAATGGTCGTAATCACCAGATGTGTCCGTTCGTTCATAAACCGCCGGATACCGCGCAGAAAAAGACCGGGATTGGAAAGATGTTCGATCATTTCGCCCGCGATAATAACATCGAAGGTTTCGTCGAGTTCGACTTCTTCGAGCTTTTCCAGATCGGCGCGGTATAAATTCTTGACACCGGCGGCGGCTAAAATATCAATTCCCTTTTGATCGAAGTCAAAGCCGTAAAGTTCCGCCGCGTGTTTTTGCAGTTCCAGATGCAGAAGAATTCCGAATCCGATGTTCTGCTCGGTGAAAGGATAATCGGTGCAGCCGAGATGCAGAACCTTTTTCCCTTCACACATTTTTTTGATAAATTCCACTCGCTGAACGAGTTCAAAGTTCTTTTTCATTATAAACTTTTGCGGTTGAGTAAATTTTTTATCAGCGTTCTTTCATCCGCGCTGATAAATCCGAACAGCCACAACACCAAACAATAAACGCTGCCGCCGACGATTGCCGCCGCCAGAAAAACCAGCCAGCCAGCCGCGAACTGTTTGATAATTATTGTTTGAACGATTGCCGAAATCGCCGCCGCCGCCGCCAGACGACCGCCGACGTTGAGCCAAAACCTAAATTGAACCGCTTTAAAAAACCATTTTTCCACATAGAACACCGAAAAAAATGTCAAACCGAAAGCAATCAGTCTGCCGAATGCGATTCCGGTGTTCCCGTAGTTTTCAGTTACGGTGACGATTATGCCGACATTTATAATCAAGCATATCACAAAAATAAATGTGTTATAAGACGGATAACCAAGCCCTTCGGTCATCTGCCAGGAAACCGCCTGAATCGAAAGCAAACTGAAAGTAATGGTGTGCAATATCAGCAGAAAATATGTTTTTTCGGCGAAATCCGCGTCCTTCATCCAGAGACTGATAAAAAGATGACTGTTGACGATCAGCAAAGTCGCCAGAAAAAATACGAAAAAGCAGACGATTTTGGTAGCCTTCAGATATAGCCGCAAAAGTTTTTCGCGGTCGTCGCGCAACTCGCTGGCGAGCGGAAAAACCATCAAAACAATACTCGACACGAAGCCGTGGATGTAGAATGAAAGCGACATCGGCACGACGTAGTAAGTCAGATTTTCCGCGCCCAAAAATCTCGTGATCCAGCCGCGCTCGAACAGCATTAAAAGATTGCCGAGAATTTGATAACTGACGATGCCCGCGCTGTATTTCAAAACCAGTTTGAAAAATTCCGGCTGCCAGCCATAATCAATTCCGAATTCCGGCAGCAGACGTTTCGCGCCGAGAGCGTAGAAGATCAAAGTGAAAATATTCGTCAGCAGATTCCAGCCGAGCAGATAAATCAAACCGTAGCCGTTGTAAGCCAGCCAGAGATTGCCCGCCAGGTTATTGAAGTTATAAATCTTGGAATAAAGGTCGAAGCGGTAGATTCCCTGCAAAATCGCGCTGAAAACCTGGCTGACGATCAGCGAAAAAACCGCGAGCGCGGCGATGTAGAGAGCATAGACGGTTTTCGCGCGGTCGGCTTCGTCAATCTGAAAAACATCGCTGACGAGCCAGTTTGCCGAAGCCGCGATCAGAACGACACCGATAATGCCGAAAATTAAATTGATTTGCAGCGATGATGAAATGATGCCGCGAATTTTTTCCGGTTCGCCGTCGGCGCGGTATTGAGCGACATATTTCGTCACGGCGCGTCCGAAATTCAAATTGAAGGTGTACCCGATCACGCTCAGAACCAGCGCGTAAATCCCGTAGTCCTGATTGCCGAGCGTCCGCACGATCAGAGGCGTGGCGAGGAAACTGAGTCCGAGCGGCAGCAGCCACGTCGAAAATCCGTATAAAACATTTCTGAAAACATTTTTTTCGGTCGCGCTTTGTTGAGAGTTTTCCATTATTTGCCGCGCCGGTATGCCTCGATATAACTTTCGACGGCGATTTTGGCGACCGTCTCCTCGTCAAATTTTTCCAGAGCGTATTTGCGTCCCTGCACCGCCAGTTTCGCCCGCAAATCTTCGTCGGTTTTCAGCATTTTGATCGCCTCTTTCAGCGCGTCGCTGTCGCCGGGTTCGATTAAAATACCGGTTTCCAGATGAATAATCGCTTCGGGAATCGCGTTGATATTAGTCGAAATCGTCGGAATGCCGAGAGCCATCGCTTCGATAATGGAAATCGGTAAGCCTTCCAGATAACTCGGCAGCGCGAAAGCGTCCGCCAGCCGGAGCAGTTTGAACAAATCAATATGTTCCGCGCCGACTTCATCGGACGATAAGAATCTGAAATTTGTGCCGAGTCCGTATTCTTCCGCTTTTTTCAGTTCCTTCGCATCCGGCTTGTAGTTTGAAATCCAGACGAAAGCGATGTCGTCGTATTCGGCGGCGAGTTTCTGCGCGGCTTCGAGGTAAATCCAGCGTCCCTTGCGGTCAATAAACTGCCCGACGCAGAACACCAGAAATTTATTTTCGGGCAAACGATATTTTTTCAGCATCTCCGAGCGATTGATTTTCGCTCGCAACGCTTCGTCTATTTCCTGCGGGTTGACGTTCGCGTAAATCACCTTGACGCGCTCCAGAAAACTTTCGGGAACGAACGGTCGCAGACTTTCTCTAGTGTCTTTGTTGGCGGTAAAAATATGGAAATTTTTGACGCGGGCGAGAATTTCAAATTTTATCTTCCAGAGCGTCCAGCGAATTTTTCCCGCTTTCGGCAAGGAGTTGTGCATCGTCATAAAAACGCTCGTTTTCCGACTCAGCCAAAGCAATGCCCAGAGCGACTGCCACGGCGCGAGTTCCGTGTGAATCACACTGTCTTGTAAATCCAATTTGCTGAAATATCTCAGCATCACGAACTCGGAATGAATTTTATTCCAATGCCTTTCAATTTTTCTTTTGAGTGTAACCGCCGGTTTTCCGTCGGCGTGCGCCGGAAAAAACCGGCACTCGACATTCAAATTATCTAAAAATTTCAAAAGCTGTGCGTTCGAGCCGTCCGGCATAATCGCCGTTACCGCGCCGTGTTTTTTAGCTTCCTTCATCAAACCGAAAAAAAGCACCTGTGCGCCGCCCCATTCGAGATAGTGCCAGGTGAAATAAAAATTCTCCGGCACGTTCGCCGCCTGATTTTTTCCGATTTGATCGTTCAATTTGATATTTTTACAAGCGACTCAGTTAGAGTAGTTAGAGTTACGCCTTCAGGCGTGAAAACGTCTCGTCTCTCACGCCTGAAAGCGTAACTCTAACCGCTTAATTTTTCATCACGGCATCGGCAAAGTATTCGGCATTTGGAATTTCCGGTTTTTGACTTCCTGCTTCGCCCCTGATTTTCCGTTCGGCGATTCTGATAAAAAAATTGACGAATCCGATCAGTCCTTTGATTTTCGACGGTGCGCCGTCCCAATTCCCGTAAAACCGGCGGCGCAGATTGTGCGGATGTCCGAGATTCGTAACAAGCATCTCGAATTTTTTCCTGAGAGTCAGACTGCCGATGCGCGTCGGAATGACGTTCGGCTGGCAGAAAACTCTCGCTCGCGGCTCGATCAAAAGCCGCCAGCCGTTTCGTTTCAAGCGCGGCGTATATTCAGCATCGCCGAAGTTCGGATAGCGTTTTGAATTCATCAGACCGTGTTGCCGAATCGCTTCCGTCGGTACTAACACGCAATTTCCGACGATCAAATCAACATTCCAGGGCTTTTTCGGAATCGTCCAGACGGTTTGCTGTTCCCAATGCCGCCAATCGCCCGCCCAGGTGTCCCAAACCGGCGCAACCTGAAAAAGTTTGTGCGGTTCGTCCCACAAAAGCAGCAGGGAGCCGACGATTGAGCGCGGATATTTTTCCGCTGTTTCGACCATCAGGCGAACCGCGTCAGCATCGAAAACCTGATCGTCGTTAATCGTCAGAATGTATTTCGGATCGTGTTTTAAAGCGGCGCGGACACCGACGTTGGTGCCTTCGGTGAACCAGAGATTGCCGTCGCCCTGCACGATTTCGACATCGGGGAATTTTTTTTTGATCGCTTCCGAAGTTCCGTCGGTCGAACCGTCGTCAACGATGATCGTGTGAACGGATAAACCGTCGGTGTTGAGCCGCGCAATGCTTTTCAGACACTGCAAAGTAATATCACGCCGGTTGTGAACCGGCGTGACGATTTCGACGTGAATTTTTTCTCCGCTCATTTCCCGCTCGTCTGAAAAACTTCCTTCGCCGTTCCGCCCCATAATTCATTCAGCTTGGCGGTATTGGCGCGGTCGTCGCCGCCGTTTCCGAAAGCGATATATTTAATGTGTTTTTGTCCGGCGAGCTTTTCGCGCAGAATTCGCCAGAAGTCGAACACCAGAACTTCGGCGCGTTCGTTTTTGAAATCCGCCGCCGTCAATTCTTTAAAAACCGGATCGGCGGTTGTGATTAAAACCGCTTCA
This sequence comes from uncultured Pyrinomonadaceae bacterium, assembly GCA_964244835.1. Classification (GTDB taxonomy): domain Bacteria; phylum Acidobacteriota; class Blastocatellia; order Pyrinomonadales; family Pyrinomonadaceae. Next base: position 65,562 of record CAXTKJ010000013.1, on the reverse strand, counting down.
GCTTGTTTTAAGCATTCTTCCAGCGAATCGAGAACGACTATATCGCGGCGAATTTCTTCGAGTGCCATATCCTTCGACATCGGATCGAAGGCGACGACGCGAATCCCGCTTTTCGATAACTGCTTGGCGATATAAACGCCCTGCGATTCTTCCGTAACGTGCGAAAAAGGTTTATACGAAAGTCCCAAAACGGCGACGGTTGCGTTTTCGCGCAGCATCGGGCGCAGGCGTTTGACGATTTTACCCGCGACCGAACGGTTCATCGAATCGGTCGTCGCGGCTAATTGCGCCTCGACTCCCAATTCTTTGGCGATAAAAGTCAAAGCGACGTTATCACGCGGAAAACACGGTCCGCCGTAGCCGATTGCGCCGGTCAGATATTTACGTCCGATACGCGCATCGAGTCCGAGCGCATTGGTAACGACATCAATATCGCCGCCCGGAAGTTTTTCGCAGATTTCGGCGAGCATATTAGCGAACGTAATTTTCGTCGTAACGAAAGTGTTGACCGAAATTTTCGTCAGCTCGGCGTTTTCCAGACTCATCCTCGCCGATTTTTGGTGGTTGACCATCACCCGCGAATAAATTTCTTCAAGCTGCGCTCCGCTTTTATCGTCGAATTCGCCGATCAGAGTGAAATCAGGATTGAGAAAATCGTTGATAATACTGCCGAGCGCAATAAATTCCGGGCTGTAACAAACACCGAAATCTTTTCCGGCTCGTTTGCCGGATTCCTTTTCGAGAATCGGAATTAACGCCTGTCTGGTCGAACCCGGCAGCACGGTGCTGGTCAGAACGACATTGTGATAAGTTTCCTTTTTCGCCAACGCTTTGCCGATTTCCTTGAAAGCCCACGCCGCGTATTGCAGCGAAAACGCGCCGCGCTCGTCGCTCGGAGTCGGGACGATGACGAACGAAATGTCGGAATTTAAAATCGCGTCTTCGTGGCTCGCCGTCGCTCTGATGCGCTCTTTATTGGCGGCAATCGTTTCGTCCAGATTCGTCTCCTGCACCGGAGCTTTGCCTTCGTTGACCAAATCAATCGAACGCTGATTGACATCAACGCCGATCACTTCCAAACCGCGACTGGCGAACGCCGCCGCCATACTCGCGCCCAATTTCCCTAAACCGATTACTGAAACTTTTTCGATCATTGCAAAAGATATTCCTTATGTTTGATTTATAAATACTTTGTTTAAATTCCCGTTCCGGCTGAAGATTTCTTCAAAGTCAATTTACTTTGAAGCTGTTCTTCAATCCATCTGTATGTCGTCTGCAAACCGTCTTCGAGCGAAATTTCCGGCTCCCAATCGAGCGTTTCCCGCAATTTCGTGTTGTCTGAATTGCGCCCGCGCACGCCCATCGGACCGTCAATGTGTTTTTTGGAAATTTCGATGCCGGCGATTTTCGCTACGATGTCGGCGAGTTGGTTAATCGTAACCATTCGATCCTGTCCGAGATTGAGCGGTTCGTGAAAATCCGAGCGCATCAAACGGTACAGCCCTTCGACACAATCTTCGATGTAACAAAACGAGCGCGTCTGCTCGCCGTCGCCCCAGATTTCGATTTCGTTCTTGCCGGTCAGTTTCGCTTCGGCGATTTTGCGGCACATCGCCGCCGGTGCTTTTTCGCGCCCGCCTTCCCAGGTTCCCTTCTCGCCGAAAATGTTATGAAAACGCACCGTTCGCGTTTCGATGCCGTAATCGTTGCGGTAATGATGACACAAGATTTCGGAAATTAATTTTTCCCAGCCGTATGCGTCCTGCGGCGCAGCCGGATAAGCGTCTTCTTCTTTTAAAGGCGTTACGTTGGCATCTTCCTGCAAGTATTCCGGGTAGATACAAGCCGAACTCGTATAGAGATAACGCTTCACGCCGTTGGTTTTCGCCGCTTCGAGCGTGTGCAGATTGATCAGCGAATTATTGTATAAAATCTGCGCGTGGTGGTTCGAGATGAATCCCATTCCGCCCATATCGGCGGCGAGGGCATAGACTTCTTCGATGCCGCGCGTCGCCTGCAAACAACTATCCCAACGACGCAAATCTAAAATTTCAAATTCGTCGGCATCGGTCGCCGCAAATTCGGGATATTTAATATCAACGCCGCGCACCCAAAAACCTTTTTCCTTTAGATATGTAACGAGATGGCTGCCGATAAACCCGCCCGCGCCCGTTACTAAAACTTTTACTTGTTCACTCATAAATAAACGATATTCCACCTGTGGCGGCAGTTGTTCTGCCGCCGTTATTCCGTAAATTTAGCGATTGATTTTTGTTAATCCTCGTCGTCGCTGCGATAGTTGTCGCGGTGATAATAACTTTGATAATAGTAATAATTATCCTGCGAACGAAGGTCAACATTGTTAAGAACGACTCCGAAAATTTTCGCGCCGATGTCCAGCAGCAACTGCCGCGAACGGCGCACGACCTGCCTTGAACTCTTGCCGGAATTGACGACCAGAATCACGCCGTCAACCATCGAAGCGATCAAAACCCCGTCGGTGAACGACGCAATCGGCGGCGAGTCAACGACGACGTGCGTAAATTTGCCCTGCAAATTTTTCAAAAGCGTCGCCATTTGTTCCGACCCGATCAATTCAGCCGGATTCGGCGGAACGGGTCCCGACGGAAGCAGATGCAGACGCGCTTCTTCATCGTAATTGACCGTATCGTCAATGTTCGCGTCTTCCAATTCGCTCGCCAAAAGCGTACTCAAACCTTCCGCATTGCTGATATTAAAGATCGAATGCAGACGCGGACGGCGCATATCGGCATCAATAATCAGAACTTTCGCACCCGTCTGAGCCAGACTGATCGCCGTGTTAATAGCGGTCGTCGTCTTTCCTTCGGACGGCAGAGACGACGTAATCAAAAGCGATTTCGGCGCGTGTCCGGCAGTCGAAAGCAGAATCGAAGTTCGCAGCTGTCGGTAGGCTTCCGCCAAAGACGAACGCGAATCTTTGTGAATCAGCAATTCGGAAGTCGGATTGCCTGCCTTTGACTCTTCTTCGTCACCCGAACCGACCAGCAACAATTTGCGCTTCGGTATCGAATCAATACGCGGAATCGCCGCCAAAGCAGGCAGACCGAGCAGAGTTTCGATTTCTTCGGTCGAACGAATCGTATCGTCGAGATATTCGAGGAACAACGCCAAACCCATTCCGAACAGCGTTGATAAAAACAACGCGCCCATCACCGTCGTCAGACGGCGCGGCGAAACTGCCGTGTCGGGCGGAATCGCAATTTCGGCGACCGCGATGTTGTTGCTCGTTCCGGCGGCGATGACATCATTGCTGCGAGAATTATCATTCAATTCCTTCAAAAACCCTTTTTTCGTTTCGATGTCCTGCTTGAGCAAACTCAAAGACACTCCCGACTGATTTTGCCCCTGCGCTTCGTTTTTTTGTTTATCGAATGAAGCACTGAGTTTGTCTTCTCTGGCTTGTGCCGAAAGATATTTGGTTTTTAGATTATTCAGTAAATCGGTCGAAATCCGTTTGCGAAAATTTGTCAACTCTTCCTGATTTTTCGCCGTGGCTTTTTTCAGACTTTCTTCGAGAGCCTTAATTTGCGTGTCAACCTCGATGACTTCCTGAGCGGTCGGTTGATATTCTTCCAACAGCCGATTTCGGACGGCATTAAAATCGCCGATTTTTTTCTCCGTGTCGTTCCGCAAATCCTGAATGCTTTTTTCGCGTTCGGTCGTATAACGGACGGCGAGTTCTTCAGCGCGGGCGTTCAAGGCTTCAGGAGAACTGTTGACCGCTTCATATTCCGCCTGAGCATTTTTCCGGTCGTTTTCGGCATCCAGTTTTTGCTTATTTAAAATATCCAGCCCGCTCAAAACCAGCGTCTGATCGCCGTCCGTCTTTAAAATGTCCGCGTCTCTGGTTAATTGAACTAATCTATTTTCGCCTTCCTTGATTTCCGATTGCAGCTGCGCGATGCGTTTCTGCAAAAAATCTTTTGTCTTGCCGCTCGTGCCGCTGCGTTTTTCCTGATTGGCTTTGGCGAAGACTTCGCCGATGCCGTTGACGACGAAAGCGGCGAATTCGGGATCAGTATGACGAAATGAAACTTCGATCAGACGCGTGTCTTTGAAAGTCGCCCGCGATTCTCTGATCGGGTCAACGCCGAGATTTCTTTTGATGATGTCAACGTAAGGCGCGAGCCGGACGGCTTCGGCGATTTCTTCGGAACTCGCCAGCGAAGGATTTGCCGAGACGGAAACTTCGTCAACGCCGCCGGTCTTTTTCGGCGTGTCGCTCGCTAAACCGATGGCTTTGAGCATCGAACGCCACGTCGAAACCGATTCGTCGGTTTTTAATTTCTGAAACTCCTTGTTGCTGTCCAGACTGAGTTCCTTGATAACGCGGCGCAAAAGATTATCGCTCGATAGAAGCTGCAACTGCGTGTTGAAATACGACGGGTCTTGATTCATTGCCGATGCCCGACGGTCGCTGCTCGTTACCAAATCGGGGTTCGCCTGCTCCAAATCAACCTGCACGACCGCCCGCGCCTGATAGATATTCGGCTTGCGAGCCATATAAATCGCCACCAACGTCGTCATCAAAACCGCAATCCCGACCACCAGCCAGAACCGTTTGCGAATAATCCGCCAATAAGTTACAAACTGGAAGCCGCCTTCTTGCACTCCGAGGTCACGATAAGCACCATAGCTGCCGTTGTTTGTCGGTAACGGCGTTTCAAACGGTCGCTCGATCTCGACCGGCTCGATTTTTCGAGTAGTAATTTCTCTCGTTTCTTTCATACCAAATAACTGCAAAAACTGAAAATTATAAGCCGTAAAGCAAACCCGGAATGCCGTTTTTAAGAGCGTCTAAAAATTTATTTCGCGCCGACTTTAAACCGTCAGACGGGACATTAACGATGTCGTTCGCCTGCAAAATGGGATCGGCAACTTTTTTATCCCGAATATCTTTCAGATCATAGACCGTTTCAGTTTTCGGAGAGCCGTTAACCGCCTGTCTCTGAATAGTAACTTTACTTGTTTTGGCTTCCGGCGCGAGACCGCCGCCGATGGCGATTGCCTGCGTCAGAGTAACCGGCGTTCGCAACTGAAAATTTGTCGGCTTGACGACGTTTCCCGTAACGTAGGCTTCTTCGGCTAGCAAAATCGAAACGATGTCTCCCGGCTGCATTTCAGGATTAACGCTGCCTTTCATCACTTCGTTAATGTCGTAGCCGTAAAAGACGATCTCATCTTTTTTACCAGAATCATTGTCATTCTCGGCACACCCGGAAACATTTCCTAATCTGGCAACCTGAACTTTAGCTCCGGCTTTGTCCACTTTCGGACCGCCGGCAAATGATATTAATTCCAGAAGTTTGACGCGGCGGTTCAGATAAAAACTTCCCGGCTTTTCGACCGCTCCGATAACAGCAAACGGCTGTGAACGCTGGTCAACCGCACGAACAGTCACAAAAGGATTTTTTAGGTAACTCTTATAAAGCGTGGTGAGAAACGCCGCCAGTTCCCTTTCGGTTTTGCAGACGGCAACCACGGGTTTATCAATGCGCGGTAGAAAAATTGTTCCGTCCGGGCTAACGCTGACGACCTGCGAAAGATTGTCGTGGTTAAAAACCCTAACTTCCAAAGTGTCTTGAAAACCGATTCGATATTTTTCGTTTTGACGTTTCGGGTCTAGTTGGTTATCCGCCGTGTCGTCGCCGATGCTCTGCTGCGGCTGCACGGTTACAGGTGCTGACGGCGGCGGAACGGTTTTGTCCTGTCCGAAAACGCCGCTGACCGAAACACAGCTCAAAAATAAGACGGTACACAACACCGCTAAATTTTTCTTCGCATTCATAATTTATTACTCCAAATCTATTACGCTAAAAGGTTGAAATTTTCAGCTTTTGATTCTGATTGCTTGGGAAAAGTTGATTAGTTTTTCAATCAACTACCGATTGTAGCAAAATAATTTGGAAAAAAGCATTCTAGCAAATCAATTATAAAAGTTATAGTTAGAAGACTTTCAATTTCACCGCTTTTAACAATTTTCCCGAATTAAGATAAAATTCCCTTTCTCAAACTTAATTTACATTATGCAGAACGCCACGCCGATGCTTCGGCAATATCTCGAAATCAAAAAACAATATCCCGGAACTCTGCTTTTTTTCCGCCTCGGCGATTTCTATGAACTATTTAACGAAGATGCAGTAACCGGCGCACGCGAACTCGACATCACTCTGACGGCGCGGCAGAAGGATTCGGCAAACCCGGTTCCGATGTGCGGCGTTCCGCATCACGCCGCCGCCGGTTATATTT
>CAXTKJ010000013.1:49313-59261 GCA_964244835.1 uncultured Pyrinomonadaceae bacterium | reverse complement strand
CCAAGCTCGTCAAAAAAGGTTATCGCGTGGCGATTTGCGAGCAAGCCGAAGCCGCCGGCAAAGACATCAAACTCGTCCGCCGCGAAGTTGTCCGCGTCATCACGCCGGGAACGGCGGTTGATTCGCAGATCGTCGAATCGAAAGAATCAATTTATCTGGCGGCAGTCTGCGGCGCAGGCGAAAAATTCGGCATCGCCTTTCTGGAACTTTCAACCGGCGAATTTTCCGCAACCGAAATTCACGCTTCAGATGCGTGGACGAAAGTCTGCAATGATATAGAAAGTTACGCGCCGCGTGAAATTCTTTATCCCGAATCGCTTCGGAAATTAGTCGAAAGTACATTCGGCACAAACCAACAAAATCTTCCGAGTTCCGGCAATGTCGTCTCTATCGCACCGCCGAACAGCAATAAGTTTTCGGCGACGCTCACGCCGCTCGACGACTGGCTTTTTCATTTGGAAGACTGCGGCAATCTTTTGAAAACGCAATTTAAGGTGAAAGATTTAAACGGTTTTGGTTTGGAATCGAAATCCGAAGCGTGTCGTTCCGCCGGTGCGGTTTTGCGTTACGCGCAGGAGACGCAGAAGGCTTCGGCTGAACACATCGCCGACATCGGCTATTTTGAAGCGAACGATTTTATGGTTTTGGATGCGATAACGCTCCGCAATCTGGAAATCATCGAACCGCGCAGCGAGAAAACCAAGCACACGCTTTTCAACGTCATTGACCGCACCGTAACCGGAATGGGCGCGAGACTTTTGCGCTCGTGGCTTCTGCGCCCATCGGTCAAAAGAAGTGAAATCCAAACGCGCCTGTCCGCCGTCAGCGAATTAACGCAAACCGTTCTGCGCGACAAAATCAGATTTCTCTTAAAAGAAGTCGCTGATCTGGAAAGATTAGTCGGCAGATTAAATCTCGGCACGGCTTCCGCCAGAGATTTAATCTCCCTCAACCGTTCCCTTTCCAAAACGCCTGCCATCAACACTTCGTTATCAGACGCGCAGAGTTTGTTGCTGCAAGTTTTGAGCGAAAACATTTTCGAGATTCCAGATTTGCGAAGTTTGATAGAAAAATCAATCGCCGACGAACCGCCTTTGAATCTCGCCGACGGCGGCACGATTCGTGAAGGATTTAATTTGGAACTGGATGAACTACGAACGCTTTCAAATACCGCCAAACAAACGATTGCCGGATTTGAAGAACGCGAAAAACAGCGCACCGGCATTCATAATCTGAAAATCAGATTTAACAACGTCTTCGGCTATTACATCGAAATTTCCAAAGGCAACATTTCCCGCGTTCCCGGAGATTACGAACGCCGCCAAACTTTGACGAACGCCGAACGCTACACTACGCCCGAATTGAAGGAATGGGAAACGAAGGTTCTTGGCGCGGAAGAAAAAATCAAGGAACTGGAAGCGGAAATTTTCCAGGATATTCGTCTCGAAGTTCAAAAGGAAACGAAAAATTTACAGTCAACCGCCCGCGCCCTGGCAACTTTGGACGCGCTGGCGAGTTTGGCGGAAACGGCGGCGCGGCAGAATTACGTCGCGCCGGTTCTGCACGACGGCGACGAAATCGAAATCAAAGCCGGCAGACATCCGATTGTCGAAACTTTTAACCGCGACAGTTTCGTGCCGAACGATTTGCTGTTGAACAATTCGACCGACCGGCTTTTGATTATCACGGGTCCGAATATGGGCGGCAAATCCACGATTCTGCGGCAGATCGCTTTGATTCAGATTCTCGCGCAGATCGGCTCGTTCGTTCCGGCGGATTCAGCGCGGCTGCCGATTTTGGACAGAGTTTGGACTCGCGTCGGCGCATCCGATGATTTGGCTTCGGGGCGTTCGACGTTTATGGTCGAGATGACCGAAACCGCCGCGATTCTGCACAACGCTACACCGCGCAGTTTGATTTTGCTCGACGAAATCGGTCGCGGCACTTCGACATTTGACGGGCTTTCCATCGCCTGGGCGGTCGCCGAATATCTGCATAACTCGCCGGAACATTCGGCGAAAACTTTATTCGCAACGCATTATCACGAACTTACTGAACTCGCGGAAAACTTGCCGGGAGCGAAAAATTATCAGGTACTGGCGACGGAAAAAGACGGTGAAATTGTTTTTCTGCATAAATTAAAACGCGGTAAAGCCTCGAAATCCTACGGCATCGCCGTCGCGCAGCTTGCCGGATTGCCCGCGTTGGCAATCGCCCGAGCCAAAACTGTTCTGACGAAACTCGAAAAATACGAACTGGCGGTTTTCGCCGATAATGTAAAAAAAGCGGAAGCATTAGAAAACGCCGTCGGACGCGCTTCGATGGGCAAAGCCGCCGCGCAATTTTCGCTTTTTGCGATCACCAATGAAAATGTAGTTGACGAATTACGCCGTCTGGACATTAATTCTTTTTCCGAAAAAGAGGCGAAGGATTTTTTGGAAGATTTGCAGAAACGTATCGTTTAATTGGCGAATAAATGTTTCTCTCAAGTTACACTTTAACCGTCGGCAGCCTGACGCTTGAGAAATCGCTTTAACTTTTTACCTGTAAGGGTTCTTATATTTATGCTCGAAAAATTGCTCGCTTTACCGATAGAACAAAAAATCGGACAGCTTTTTACCATCGGACTGCCGGATGTCGCCCTGAACGCCGACACGAAGGAATTTCTGCGCGACATTTCTCCCGGCGGCGTTTGCCTGTTTGCCCGCAACATCCGTGAAGCCGAACAAGTTAGAAGCCTGCTTGATGATATTCGAGGCATTTTGCCTGTCGAACCGATTTTGAGCATTGACCAGGAAGGCGGTTTGGTTGATCGTCTGCGCCGCATTAGTGCGCCGATGCCCGCGCCGAGTACTTTGAAGACGCTCGAAGAAACAAAAGTTCTCGCCGAACTGACGGCGGAAATCGTGCGGATTTTAGGTTTCAATATGAATTTCGCGCCGGTCGTTGATGTGATTGATGAAGGACGGCGTAAATCTTTTAACGGTTTATACTCGCGTTCATTTGGCAATTCAAAAGCCGAAGTCGTCGAATACGCCGCCGAATATCTGGAAAATTTACAGACAGGCGGCTGTCTCGGCTGCCTGAAACATTTTCCCGGTTTGGGCGCGAGCGAAGTTGATTCGCACGAGGAACTGCCGATTGTTTATCTAACCCGCGAAGATTTTTTCGATGTTGATTTGCTTCCCTATCGCCGCCTGATTCCGAGCGGATCGGTTCACGCCGTAATGGTTGCTCACGCCAGTTTTCCGCGCTTTGACTTGCAGGAAACCGACGAGAATGGCAAACTTCTACCGTCTTCATTGAGTTTTAATATCGTTACCAAACTGCTGCGCGAAGAACTCGGTTTTGCGGGTTTGATAATTACCGACGATTTAGAGATGGGCGCAATCGTTAAAAATTACGGCATCGGCGAGGCGTGCAAACGGGCAATTTTAGCGGGCGTTGATATGCTGGCGATTTGCGCCAGCCCCGAAGCGATTGTCGAAGGCTACAAAGCCGTTACGGAAGCCGTCAAAAACGAGGAAATTTCCGGAGCCAGACTTGACGAATCTTTGAAACGAATCGCGCACTTAAAATCTTTATTGAGCGAACCGCTGCCATTCGACGCGGCGCGTTTGCAGACTCTCTCCGACGAAACCGTCAACCTCAGCAACAAATCAATTTCAAACACGGAGGATAAATAATTTTGTCTAAAGCCATTATATTTCTACTAAGCATTACTTTTATTTTTTCAATCGCCTGTCGCACCCGCAACAACGAATTCGTTACCGTTGCCCTGCCCGAAACCTTCTCGACTTTTAACACATTAACCACCGACAAATCAGATGCCGCCGCTGAGCGCGTTCGCAGTTTGATGTTTAATTCACTCGTTAAAAAGAACGAAAAATTTGAATACGTCGGCGAACTCGCCAAAGAAATCAAGCCGAGCAGTGACGGCAAGGTTATCACGTTCGTCTTGCAGGACAACGTGAAATTTCACAACGGCAAGGAATTTACATCGGGGGATGTTAAATACACTTTCGACGAGCTTTTCAAAAGCAACGGCTTTAAATCGAGCGCGTTCGCCGATACAGTCGAAGGTAAAAAGGTTCCGCATATCGTTTCTATCGAAACGCCCGATGTCAAAACCGTCGTTTTCACTTTGAGCCGCGCGTCTCTGCAAAATCAGCTTTTATCAAATCTCGTCGCCATTCCCATTATTCCCGAAGGCACGGTCGAACAGCAGTCAACCAACCCAATCGGTTCCGGCGCGTTCAAATTCGTCAGTTTCGACCAACAGCAGAACATCGTCGAACTCGCCGCTAACCCTGATTATTTCGGCGGCGCACCAAAAGTCCAGAAACTTCGCATCAAAACCGTCACCGATGCCAACTCGATGCAGGCTGAACTGCAAAGCGGCAGTGTTGATTTAGCACCGCTGCCGACCAATCTCGCCCCTGATTCAATTAATTCCTTAAAAAACATTCCGAGTTTGCAGGTTCAGCAATTTAACGGCTCGAACGTCCAATATCTGCAATTTAACACCGAATCCGCCCCGCTCAACAACGTCAAATTACGGCAGGCGATTGCTTACGCCATTGACCGCGATAAAATTATCAATGAACTGCTTTTAGGACAAGCGACGATTGCATATTCGATTTTGCCGGTCGAATCTTGGGCTTATAACGCGGGAACGAAATATAGTTTTGACCAAGCCAAAGCCAAACAACTCTTACAGGAATCCGGTTATAAAGGCGAGACAATAAAGTTCAAATTTGCTTCTGGAGGCGCGGCTACCAGCCAATACTCTCAAGTCGTTCAAAATTCGCTGACTCAAATTGGAATGAATGTCGAGATCGAAACAGTTGAGAGAATTTCACTCCTTACTCAACTTAAACTAGGACAATATCAAATGTTCACCGGAATTTGGGTCGGCGGCAACCAAGACCCGATTTTTCTCCACGATTTGTTCACTACACAGAAAATTCCCACTGAAAAACCTAAAGTCGAATGCTGCAACCGCAGCCGTTACAGCAACCCGGAAGTTGATAAACTCATCAACGAAGCGTTCAATTCGACGAACCGCGAAGAAGCCAAAAATTTATATTTCAAAGCGCAGGATATTATCAGCCTGGAAGTTCCGATGTTTCCTTTGTGGTATCCGGCAAATATGGTCGTGGCGAACAAACGCATCGGTAATATCAAAATCAGTCCGAGCGGCGATTGGAGTTTTATCAAAGACATCACGGTCGGACAATAAGAGAAAAATTTTATTTTCTTTGACTTGACAAAAATTTTACAGTTTGTAGAATTATCATTTGCAAGCGGGAGTAGCTCAGTGGTAGAGCGCGACCTTGCCAAGGTCGAAGTCGCGAGTTCAAATCTCGTCTCCCGCTCCAAGATTTCAAGGATAAAGGCTAAGGGATAAAGGATAAAATTTTTCGCCTTTATCCCTTAGCCTTTATCCTTTCTCAAAAAAACGGCGGCGTAGCCAAGTGGTAAGGCAGAGCTCTGCAAAAGCTTTATTCATCAGTTCGATTCTGATCGCCGCCTCCAATAAATTCCAGCCTTTTGTAAATCTTTAAATCCGGCGTGGTTTGTTTTGCTGTTTATCTTCTTTCTTCCCTTAAAACACTCAAGCTAATCCGATAAGTTACAATTCATAACTTTCTTGACGTTTAGAAATCCGGCAGTCATTTACTGCTGCCGGAACTTTAAGCTGCATTGATTGATGTCGGCATTCCCATAAAATCTGAGACTGAGCAAAAAGAGCGTCTAGTCGGCAAAAATTTACACTCCATAGGATTTTGTGTTAGTGTGCAAAGAAAGTTTACATTTTGTAAGGAGACCGGCGTTAAATGAGAGAATGGATAATCCTCATAATAGAGGAAAAACTTGATGACCGTCTTTCGCTGGCAGAATGTTTTTCGGACGATTATAAAGTTATCGCGGTCGGTTCGGGCAGAGAGGCTCTGGATTTTTTGGCGGCTGGCGAAGTTGATGTGATTTTGAGCAATCTCACCATCGGCGATATGAGCGGACTTGATTTGTTCCGGCAGTCGCGTGTAACACAGCCGGAAGCGGTTCGCATTCTGGTCGCCGAACACGCAGACATCGGGAAAATTCAGCGCGATATTACCGAAGCGGCGATTTATCAAATTATTCGCAAACCGTGGCATCCGACGGCACTTTTGCTGATGGTGCGGCGGGCTTTGGAAAGCCGCGAACTGGCGCGGCGGCACCGGTTTTTGAGCCGCGCTTTGAAGTTTTCCGATTCGATTTGGAACGGCACAGACAGCGATCTGCACCCGACGCTCAGGGATAATCACGAATTCGACAAACTGGTTTTCGTCAGTGAAAGTATGATGCGCGTGTGCAGTCTGGCGCAGCGCGGCGCGGTGACGGATTTGCCGGTTTTGATTCAGGGCGAAACCGGAACGGGCAAAGAATTGTTGGCGCGGGCGGTTCACGCTTTCAGCAACCGGCGCAGCAATCTTTTTTTAACGCAGAATTGCGGCGCACTGCCGGACGAATTATTGCAATCCGAACTATTCGGGCATAAGCGCGGCGCGTTCACGGGCGCAATCAGCGACCGACTCGGACTTTTTCCGGCAGCAGACGGCGGGACGGTTTTTCTCGATGAGATTTCCGATGTTTCGCCGACTTTTCAGGTTAGTCTGCTGAGATTTTTGCAGGAAGGTGAAGTCAAGCCTCTGGGAATGGAGAAGGCGCGCAAATGTAATGTCAGAATTATCGCCGCGTCGAATCGTCCGCTGAAAGATTTGGTCGAAGCCGGAAAATTCCGGCGCGATCTTTATTATCGTCTGCGCGGATTTGAACTCGAATTGCCGCCGTTACGCGAGCGCATCGAGGATATTCCGGTTTTGGCGGAACATCTGGCACAGAGATATGCCGAATCTCTGGGGCGGAAAATTCCCGGCATCACGCTGGATGTGGTGCGGCGTTTGAAGGCGCATCAGTGGTCGGGCAATGTCCGGGAGTTGGAAAACGAAATGCGCCGGATGGTCGCGCTGGCGGAGAACGGCGAGTTTTTGGCGGTCAAACATTTGTCTGACGAATTTGCCGCTATCGAAATTCCGACGACCGATGAACACAAACTCGAATTGAAAGATTTTTTCAACGACGGAGGAACGCTCAAGGAAAACGTCGAGAAAATGGAGAGCGAATTGGTTTCGCAAGTGCTTTTAAGGAATAAATGGAATTACACGAAATCAGCCAGAGAATTGGGTTTATCGCGCGTCGGCTTGGCAAATAAAATCAAGCGTTACAAAATAGAGCAAGCCTTAACAAAATCGGTCGGAGGAAAATGAAATGAACGATGATGATGAAAAAGAAGATGTATTTCTTTTTCAATCACCGACTTTCGACGAAGATGGAAACGCAGCCGAAACCGCATTTCGTGATTTAGGCGTTACGCCGCTCGCCAAACAACTCGGACTGAAACCCGAACAAACGAACGGGCATTGGTGCAGTCGTTGTCAGGGAATCTGGTTCGGCTACACGCTCGAAGCCGAATGTCCGGTTTGCGGAAATCGGCACGGTTGAATAGAAGAATATAAACTTAGAATTTTGAAAACTTGGATTGCACCGGCAACAGCGACAACCAATGATTGTCGAGTTTGCAAAATTGCTTAATCTGATCTGACAAGGCGTAAATTAACTGTAAAGTTAGTTTGCGTCTTTATCCTTTTGCAAACCTAGTTGTCAGTTACGCTTATAAAATTAAAGCCCAAAGAATAACGAAGTCTAATAAAATCCTATATTTTCTCGCTCACCATTTCCTTATGTAAGCTGGCATACATATTGCTCAAAAGATTATATAAATAGTTCCGCAATCGAACAAAAGAGTTAATTGTTTTATCAAGAACTATATCGTTCCTAAAAGTCTGAAAAGTTTAATTTTAAGGAGTAGAGAATATGGCGAATTTACTGTGGTTGCAGGGCGGCGCGTGTTCCGGGAATACAATGTCGTTTTTGAACGCCGAAGAGCCGAGCGCGTGTGATTTGGTGACGGATTTCGGGATCAATGTGCTGTGGCATCCGTCGCTCGGCGTTGAGCTTGGCGATAATTTGCAGAAAATTCTGCGCGATTGTATTTCTGGTGCGATTCCGCTCGATATTTTCGTGTTTGAGGGAACGGTCGTCAACGCTCCGAACGGGACGGGCGAATGGAATCGGTTTGCCGGTCGTCCGATGAAACAATGGGTTAAGGAATTGTGCGATGCAGCGACATTTGTTGTGGCTATCGGCGATTGCGCGACTTGGGGCGGAATTCCCGCGACTGCGCCGAATCCTTCGGATTCAGAAGGTTTACAGTTTTTGAAACGCGCTCCGGGCGGTTCGTTGGGAAGCGACTTTAAATCGAAATCCGGTCTGCCGGTCATTAATGTTCCCGGTTGTCCGGCGCATCCTGATTGGATTACGCAAATAGTTGTTGCGGTGGCGACAGGACGCGGCGGCGACATCGCTTTGGACGAATTTCAGCGTCCGAAAACATTTTTCCAGAGTTTCACGCAAACCGGCTGCACGCGCAATATGCACTACGCTTATAAGGTTTCAGCAACCGAGTTCGGTCAGCGCAAAGGTTGTCTCTACTATGATTTAGGCTGTCGGGGACCGATGACGCATTCGCCTTGTAATCGCATTTTGTGGAATCGCCAATCGTCGAAAACACGCGCCGGAATGCCGTGTCTAGGCTGCACCGAACCGGAATTTCCATTCTTCGATCTTGCGCCCGGAACGGTTTTCAAAACGCAAACGGTAATGGGATTCCCGAAGGAAATGCCCGAAGGCGTAACCAAACAAGGCTATATGGCGATGACGGCGGCGGCGAAAAACGCGGCTCCGGCGTGGGCAGAACAGGACATTTTTGTCGTTTAAGTCAGAACCGCCGCGCTTTTCACAAGCGGGCGGGTAATTTGTCAGAACCGCCTGCGGTAGCGGGCGGGTAATCGCTGACAACTAATCTTCTGAATAGTAACGAAAACCCATCCGCTACCGCAGATGGTTCTGACATTAGGAGAAAATTATGGCAGTTCAAACATTAGATATTTCGCCCGTCGGACGGGTTGAAGGCGACTTGGATGTCCGCGTTGACATTACGGACGGCGTGGTTACAAACGCTTGGACGCAAGCCGAATTGTTTCGCGGATTCGAGATTATTTTGCGTGACAAAGACCCGCAAGCCGGACTTGTTGTAACGCCGAGAGCCTGCGGAATCTGCGGAGCGTCGCATCTAACCTGCGCGGCGTGGGCATTGGATACGGCGTGGGCGGCGGAAGTTCCGCGTAACGCAATTCTGGCGCGAAACTTAGGTCAAATTACTGAAAGTCTGCAAAGTCAGCCGCGCTATTTCTACGGACTTTACGCGATTGATATGACCAACAAAAAATATCGCGGCAGTCAATACTATGAAGAGGCTTGCAAACGATTTGCGCCGTTCACAGGAACTTCCTACGAACGCGGCGTAACAATTTCGGGTAAGCCGGTCGAAATTTACGCGATGCTCGGAGGACAGTGGCCTCATTCGAGTTATATGGTTCCGGGCGGCGTGATGTGCGCGCCGACTTTGACCGATGTTACGCGGGCTTGGTCAATTTTGGAGTATTTTCGGCGCGATTGGCTTGAATCAATGTGGCTCGGCTGTTCGCTCGAAAGATACGAAGAAATAAAGAGTTACGACGATTTTATGACGTGGCTCGATGAAAGTCCGGCACACGCTAATTCCGATCTCGGATTTTATTGGAAGATGGGCTTGGATGTCGGACTTGATAAATATGGCGGCGGTGTCGGTAAGTATATTTCGTGGGGTTATCTTCCGCACGAAGACAAATATAATAAGCCGACGATTGAAAATCGCAACGAATCGCTGATTATGAAAAGCGGCATTTACGACAGCGCATCCGACACGCATTTGACGATGACGCAGGATCGCTGCCGCGAAAA
>CAXTKJ010000013.1:18661-49303 GCA_964244835.1 uncultured Pyrinomonadaceae bacterium | reverse complement strand
GTATGACGAAGCAAAAACCGACCAGCATCCGTTCGACCGCCGCACGGTTGCCGTTAATAACAATAACATTGATTTTAACGACAAATATTCGTGGGCGACCGCCGTTAAAGATCAGGAATACGGACGTTTAGAAGCCGGACCATTTGCGCGGCAGTTGGTCGCCGGCGGACGTCAGGGCGAAGAGTGGCAGCATTACGATCCGTTCATTCTCGATATGTATAAAAAGATGGGCGGTCCGAGTCTGCACTTGCGTCAAATCGCCCGAATGCACGAAACGATTAAACTTTATCGTCAGGCGGAACATTGTCTGCGCGAGTTTAAATTAAACGATTCGTGGTATGCGAAACCGACCGAAAAAGACGGCAAAGGCTGGGGCGCAACCGAAGCGATTCGCGGCGCGTTGTGTCATTGGATCGAAGTCGAAGGCGGCAAAATCAAAAATTATCAAATCATTGCGCCGACGACCTGGAATGTCGGACCGCGTGACGGCGATAATAATTTGGGACCGATTGAAGCCGCACTCGTCGGCAGTCCGATTGCCGATCCGAGCGATCCGGTCGAAGTTGGTCACGTCGCCCGTTCATTCGATTCGTGTCTCGTCTGCACGGTTCACGCGCACGACGGCAAAACCGGCAAGGAACTTTCCCGCTTCCGCATCGGTTGATAATTATATTGTTTGGCTGAAAGCCGCCGGAAATGTAAAAGTTTCGGCGGCTCTTTTTAGGCATACTAATTTGGATTAGCCATTTAAGCATTTTTCCGCTTATGCTTATAATGGTTAAAAAGGAACTCGGAATGCACACCGACGAAGAAGACAAACTCCGCGCCGAAATTGGCGAAATGCTGGCGAACGGACTGGAAACACAGCTCGAACCTTTCCCCGAAACTCACGTCGAATTCGGTGAATTGTTAGCTGAATTGCGTCAATTGCCGCCCGATGATTTGAAAGCAAAACTCGTCGTTTCGGGCTTTGCCGACAAGCCTTACGGACCTGACCAAATGCGCTGTCTCGAATGTATGTATTATCTCGTGCATCGCAAATGGTGCGATTTGCCGGAACTCGCCGTGCCGGTCGAACCTGATTGGTATTGCCGTTTGTGGCGGATTTGAATTTCAAATTGCAGATTCCAAATTCCAAATTAACGAGCGGTTTCCAATCTGGAATTTGGAATTTGGAATCTGCAATAGTGATTTTATGGATGAAGATTTTTTACGCGACAAACTTGGCAAAATGTTGGCTGACGGACTCGAAACCGATTGGAAAAATCGTGCTTATTCGAGCGAAGAAGTCGCCAAAGTTGTCAATCAACTTCAAAAATTAGATCACGATGACTGGGAACAAAAATTAATCATCGGCGGTTTTACCGATTTTCCTTATGGTAAAGACGAGGAAATCGAGCAAAGCTGTGCAACCTGTATGTATTATCTGAAACACCGCAAATTCTGCGAACTGCCGTCACTCGATTGTCCGGTCGAACCCGAATGGTCGTGCATCGTCTGGCGAATTTGATGAGAATTGTCAGAACCATCTGCGGTAGCGGATGGATTTTCATTTGCGTTAACTTGATTGTTTATCAGCGTTCACCCGCCCGCTACCGCAGGCGGTTCTGACTTTTATGCTGACAATTATCGGCTGCGGAAATTCAAATCGGACGGACGACGGTGCGGGCGTTTATGTCGCGCAACAGTTACAAAAATTCCTGCGTGAAAACCAAAAAAACAACGTCAAAATTTTCGACGCGGGAACTGGCGGAATGGAAATAATGTTTCAGGCTCGCGGTTCGACGCAGTTGATTATCATTGATGCGAGTCAATGGGGAAGCGAAGCGGGCGCGATTTACAAAGTTCCGGGCGTGGAATTGGAACGTGAACGCGAAGTCAGTTATTCGCTGCACGATTTTCGCTGGGACGACGCGCTTTTTGCCGGACGCAAAATTTTTAAGGAAGACTTTCCGAAAGATGTTTCGGTTTTCCTGATCGAAGCTGAAAGTCTCGATTACGGTTTAGAACTCAGCCCAAAAGTGCAATCCGCCGCCGATAATGTAATCGAAAGCCTGCGTAAAATTATCAACGAATATGTCTAAGCCGCAAGTAAAAATAGCTCGCGGAAACATCTATATTCCGCACGAAACTTATCAAACGTATCTCAAAAATATCGAAGCCGTCGCGCTGCTGCCGCACGAAAAAGGCATTTTAATTTTCCCGCTCATTCAGCAATCGGCAGGCGGTTTATTGCTTAAAATCAAAAACTTACAAGGCGACCGCGTGATTCACGCGCAGGAATTTTTCAGAAACAATAATTACGCCGAAATTTTTGACGAGACAATTTGCGAAACTATTTGGGAAAGCGAACGCCACGCGATTTTAATCAATTATTCAGCCATCCAAGCGTAATTTTGTTTCATAACAACAAAGCACAGATGTAAGTTAAGTTTGCATTTTGAAAAGCTAATTGACAAAAATTATTGATAGGCTTATGCTTGGCAAAGTCAGTTAAAAATCCAACTTTCCATTGTTAAATTTTTTGTCAGGAGAACTTTCTTTAAAGATGGCGACTCTTTCCGACGCAAATTTTGAAGCGGCAATCAAGGCGATTGAAACCGACGCGGCGAGCGACGAAGAAAAAGCCGAAATGCTGATGGAAATGGCGATGGGCATTCAGCAAAAGCCGAAATCCGCCAAGCAGATCGAAGACGCAATCGAGCTTTACAAACGCGCTCTGGAAATTTGCCCGCCGCCCGCCGTTCTGCTTCGGGCGCGAATCAAAGCGCGTCAGGCAACTGCTTTTCAACAACTGCCGAACGGCGATCATCAGACGCTTTTTACGGCGCAGGATTGCTTCAACGAAGCACTTCCAATCTTCAAACAACACGAATTAAAGGAAGAAGCCGCCGAAACCGAATTGAATTTGGGTTTGGTTACGCAATCGCTCGCGCAGAACGGAATGGGCAGATTGAACGATGCCATTCAGCATTATCACAACGCTCTGCGCGTTTTCACCAAAGAAGATTATCCGCAGGATTTCGCCGTTTTGCACAATAATTTAGCCATCGCCTATCTTTCGATGCCGATGTCGGACGAGCGCGGAAAAATGCGCGAAGCACTCGCCGTGCAGTCGTTTGAAGAAGTCTTAAAAGTCATCAATCTGATTGACCATCCGAGCGAATACGCGATGATTAACAACAATTTGGGAAACGCGCTGCAATACGCTTCGACGAGCCACGCTCTGGCAAATAATATCCGCGCAATCGAGGCTTACGACGAAGCGTTGAAAGTGCGAAATCCGCGCGATACGCCGATGGAATACGCCAACACGATTGCTAATAAAGCCAATGTTTTGCGAAGTTTACCGGACGACGCGGAGGATTTGTCAAAAGGAAATCGGGAAAATCTAAAACAATCGTTCGCGCTCTACGAAGAAGCCAGAAGCATTTTCAAACATTTCGGGCAGACGGAAGGCGCGGCGCAAATTTCCGAAACTTTGAAGGAAATCAGCCAGGAATTGGCGATGGCAAATTCAGCCGGAAACGGTTTCACGTTCTGAGTCCCGTCTGAAGGCGGGACTCAGAACTTTGGAGAAAATTTTATGCAAATAATTTTGATTTTGTTTTCGATGATGGTCGGATTTATATTCGGCGCGGCGGGCGGCGCATTGATGGGTAAAATCATCGGCGGAAAGGATTTGGGTAACGGTTTTGCGGCTTTGATGGGCAGTTTATTCGGGTTATCGGCAGCCGTTCCGGGCGTGATTATCGGAATACTTATTTTGGTATTTTGGGGGTAAAAGTTTATGTGGGAAATGTTCACCAGTTCGATGATGATGTTTCTGAAAGGCAAACTGTTCAGAGACAATGTAAAAGTTCTGACGCAGGGCGCGCTCGGCGTTTTGGTGGCGATTGCTTTGATAATTTTGCTCGGCAAATTCGCTCATCTACCGATGTGGGCGGCGGCGATGATCGGCGGCTTCGTTACCGGCGCGATGATGCCGTATTTATTCAAAAATTTGAGATACGCTTAGATAGAATTCCAGATTTCAAATTTCAAATTTCAAATCGGAAAACCGCTATCTAATCTGGAATTTGAAATCTGGAATCTGGAATTTAAAAACGATGTCCGAACAAGCGACACAATTACAATCAACCGGCGTGGAAGATTTGGCGCGTTTGGCGGGCGATATAGACAAGCTCGAATCAATCGTCGCGGGTTGGGACGAGCATTATCAACTGACGACGACCGCGCTGAAAACTTCGATTGAAGAACTGCACAAAGAGGCTTTTAAACGCTTGATTCGCGCTCTGAAAGACGATGCCGCCGCCGGATTAAAACTGCGCGAAGCGATGCAGGATCAAGTGATTTACGGCGTTTTGCTGTATCACGGATTAGTCAAAGAATCTTTGAACTCGCGTTTAATCAAGGCTTTAGATGCCGTGCGCCCGATGCTGCAAGGACACGGCGGCGATGTCGAATTGGTCGCGGTCAAACCGCCCGACACGGTTGAAATCCGCCTCGTCGGTTCGTGTCACGGATGCCCTTCGTCGGGGCAAACCCTGACCGAAGGCATCGAAAAATCCATCAAGGAATACTGCCCGGAAATTACGAATATCAATCAAGTCAGTCGCGGCAAATCCGAAGTCGAAACGAACGGCGAGCAGAAACTTTATTACATCAGTCCGTTTGCGACAAATTTGAAGGAAAATTGGCTCGAAGGTGGAATACTAAAAGACATTCCTGAAGGTCGCGTGATCGAAAAAGTCGTCAAAAATCGTTCGGTTTTGCTTTACAAAAAAGGCGAAACGGTGAGTTGTGTTGATAACATTTGCGCTCATCTCGGAATGCCGCTCGAAATGGGCGAAATCAACGACGGCGTGATTACTTGCCCATATCACGGTTTTCAATATCTGCTCGAAACCGGCGAATGTATGACTGTGCCGGAAGTGCAATTAAAAGTCCACGCCGTCCGCGTCGTCGGTGAAAAGGTTGAAGTTCGGCTCGAAGAATAAGTCAGAACCGCCTGCGGTAGCGGGCGGGTAAACGCTGATAAATATCGAGTTAATAATGAACGAAAACCCATCCGCTACCGCAGATGGTTCTGACAAGATGACTCAAACTTTGCGCGTAAAACTAAATTCGACCGTGCGCCAAGACGATTATTCGCCCGCAAATATCGCACGTCCATTGCTTCAGCCGATGCCCGATGTCATTTTGGGCGCGACCGACAACGGCGATGAAATGGTCGTTTCGGTCAAACCGACACCGACGACGATTTTCGGCACACGCGGCGGCGCGATTTTGGATGATGATTCACTGTGGATTGCCGACACCGGACATCATCGCTTGCTCGGTTGGAAAACGATTCCGACCGCAGACAACACGCCAGCCGATTTGATAATTGGTCAGCCCAATTTTTATTCCGAAGGTCGCAACGCGAAAGCCGAAGTAAATTCGTATTCATTAAATGTGCCGACCGGCGTAACGGCTTGCGGCAAAGGTTTGGCGGTGGCGGATGCGTGGAATCATCGCATTTTAATTTGGTTTGAAACGCCGACGACAAATAATCAGCCAGCCGACGTGGTTTTAGGTCAAACTGATTTTTTTGCGGGCGAAGGCAATCGCGGAAGCGACGCGCCGACCGATGAAACGCTTTTTTGGTGTTACGGCGTTTTTTGGGACGGCGAAAATTTATGGGTTGCCGATACCGGAAACCGCCGCGTGTTGATGTGGAAAGGTTTGCCGACGCAAAACGGACAAAAAGCCGATTTAGTTCTCGGACAAAAAGATTTCCTGACACGCGACGAAAACGGCGGCGAAGAGCCGAACGCAACGAGTATGCGTTGGGCGCACGGTATTTGCATTTGGCGCGGAAAACTTTGCGTGACGGATGCCGGAAACAATCGCGTAATGATTTGGAATTCAACCCCAACGAAGACAAATCAGCCGTGCGATGTCGTTCTCGGACAAAAAGATTTTACGCTGGTTGACCACAATCAAACGAATTATTTCCCGATTTCAGCAGGTTTGAATATGCCTTACGGCTTAACTTCGGTTGGCGATTGGCTGATCGTTACCGATACCGCGAGTTCGCGTCTTTTAGGATGGCACATTGACGACTGCCGAAACGGAACGGCGGCAAAATTGCTCGCCGGACAATACACTTTTCAAGACAAAGGCGACAACCGATGGGCAATGCCGATGCGCGACAGTCTTTG
Source organism: uncultured Pyrinomonadaceae bacterium (assembly GCA_964244835.1). Lineage (GTDB taxonomy): Bacteria > Acidobacteriota > Blastocatellia > Pyrinomonadales > Pyrinomonadaceae. The sequence continues at coordinate 43,097 of CAXTKJ010000013.1, read as the reverse complement.
CTGGAGTTACGGGATTTACGCGAAAGGCGAAACGGTTTTAGTCTGCGATTCGGGGAACAGCCGCGCAATGATTTGGAAAGTTTCCGATGAGGTTAAGGAAACGATTTGAACTGTTTTGAGTCCCGCCTTTAGGCGGCAAAACATTGAAAATCAGTCAGCCTAAAATTTAACGAAAAGCCGCCTAAAGACGTAACTCAAAACAGTCAGTAAAATGCTTGATTCAGCCGCCGCAAAATTAGAAGAAAACGAAATCGCCGAACAAATCGTCGTGCGCGGTTTGGTGCAGGGCGTTGGTTTTCGTCCGACTGTTTGGCGGTTGGCGAAAGATTTTAACATTCGCGGAACGGTTTCAAATAACGGTGATGGCGTGGAGATTTACGCTTGCGGAAGTGAAAAGAATATCGAAAATTTTATTTCAAAAATTCAAACTGAATCGCCGAAACTGGCGCGGATTGATGAAATAACGCGAACGCAATCTGAAATTTTGCCGAACATTTCAGATTTTAAAATTGACGTTAGCAAAACAACCGAAATCCACACGGGTGTTGTGCCGGACGCGGCGGTTTGTGAAGACTGCAAGGCGGAAACGCTCGACCCATTTGCGCGGCGGTTTCGTTATCCGTTCACGAATTGCACGAATTGCGGACCTCGTTTATCAATCGTCGAAAACATTCCATACGACCGCGAACAGACGACGATGTGCGAGTTTGAAATGTGCGCCGACTGCCGCGCCGAATACGAAAATCCGGCTGACCGACGTTTTCACGCGCAGCCGATTGCCTGTTATAAATGCGGTCCGAAAGTCCGGCTCGAACGCGCCGATTCTAAGCCGATTGCCGTTGACAGTTTTACGATGCTTGATGAAACGGATGCCGTTTGCACTCTGATTCAGCGCGGGCAAATAGTCGCTATCAAAGGAATCGGCGGTTTTCAATTAGCCTGTGATGCGACCAACGAAGAAACCGTTTCGCGTTTAAGAAATCTTAAAAATCGTGAACGAAAACCGTTTGCGCTGATGGTCAGAGATTTGCAAACGGCGCGTCAGTACTGCGAAATCAGCGAGGCGGAAGCGGAAATGCTGCGAAGTCCAGCCGCGCCCATTGTCATTGTCAGAACCGCCTGCGTGAGCGGGCGGGTGAATGCTGATAATCAAACGCTTAAAATCAACGCAAATAACTCTTCGGCGAAGTTCGACCCGCCCGCTCACGCAGGCGGTTCTGACATTGCGGCGAGTGTCGCGCCAAACATCAACACGCTCGGAATAATGCTGCCAAATACGCCGCTTCATTTGTTGATTATGCGGCGGATGACGCGCCCGATGGTTTTGACTTCGGGCAATCTTTCGGACGAGCCGCAATGTATTGACAACGCCGAAGCCGTCGAAAAACTCGGACATATCGCCGAATATTTCGTGATGAACAATCGTCCGATTGCACAAAGAATTGATGATTCGGTCGTCAAAATTATGGCGGAGGAGCCGCGCATTTTTCGCCGCGCACGAGGCTTTGCGCCCGCGACTTTGGTTTTGCCGAAAGGTTTTGAAACCGCGCCGCCGATTCTGGCTTTTGGCGGTGAATTGAAAAATACTTTTTGCCTGCTGCGCGACGGCAAAGCGATTGTTTCGCAGCACATCGGCGATTTGGAAGATGCGGCGACGTTTAATGATTATCGGCATAACTTGAAACTTTATGAAAGGCTTTATGGTCTGTCAGAACCATCTGCGGTAGCGGATGGTTTAAGTTTGAACTCGGCAACTTCAATAAATAACATTCAACCGCCCGCTACCGCAGGCGGTTCTGACAGAAAAATCATTTTAGTTTGCGATTTGCATCCCGAATATCTTTCGAGCAAATTGGCGCGTGAACAATCGGAAACTAACAATTTGCCGTTGATTGAAACACAGCATCATCACGCGCACATTGCGGCTTGTCTGGCAGAAAATAATGTGGCGATTGAGGCCAAACCTGTGATTGGTGTTGCGCTTGACGGAATCGGTTTCGGCGATGACGGGACGTTTTGGGGCGGCGAATTTTTGCTGGCGGATTATGCGAAATATAAACGAATTGCGACTTTCAAACCCGTTGCAATGATTGGCGGCGAGCAAGCGATAAAAGAACCTTGGCGAAATACTTACGCGCATTTGATGGCGGAAATGGGTTGGGCGAAATTTGCGATGAATTATACGGATTTGGAATTGTTTGAATTCTTAAATCAAAAGCCGCGTGAATTACTCGACGGAATGATAAAACGCAATGTTAATTCACCGTTGGCGAGTTCGTGCGGACGGCTTTTTGATGCGGTTGCGGCGGCGATTGGGATTTGCCGTGAAAAGGCGTTTTATGAAGGTCAAGGCGCGGTCGAACTCGAAGCGATGGTTGATTGGCAGACTTTGCGCGAAGAAGATGAAACGCTGGCTTATCCGTTTGCGATTCCGCGTCTAAAGGAATCGAATCTGCCGTATATTGAGCCGTATGCGATGTGGCAAGCATTGCTCGGCGATTTGATTTTGCAAACGCCCGCGCCGATTATGTCAGCCAGATTTCATAAAGGTTTGGCGAAAATTATCGTCGAGATGATTGTAAAATTGAGCCGCTATGAAACAGATGAGGTAAAAACCGTCGCATTATCGGGCGGTGTGTGGCAGAACAAGGTTTTATTTGAAGAAGTGTTGCGGCGATTAAACGAAAAAGAATTTACAGTTTTGACGCATCGCCAATTTCCGACGAATGACGGCGGTTTGTCATTGGGACAAGCGGCGATTGCGGCGGCAAAGCGTTCAGAGTTACGCCTTCAGGCGTGAGAAACCGCCGCGCTTCGCTGGCGAGTTTCACGCCTGAAGGGGTAACTCTGAACAAAAATGAGGTTATTAAATTATGTGTTTAGGCATTCCCGGAAAAATTGTTTCGCTCGATGAAAATATCAACAAACTGGCAACGGTTGATGTCGGCGGCGTTCGGCGGCAAATAAATATCTCGTGCATTGTTGACGAAAATCATTCGCCGCAATCGTGCGTCGGCGAATGGGTTTTGGTTCACGTCGGTTTTGCAATGAGCCGCATCAACGAAGAAGAAGCGGCGTTGACGCTGAAACTGCTCGAAGAAATGGGCGAAGTCCAAGCCGAAATCGCGGCGATGCAGGCTTCGGGACGCGCTTAACTTTTAAAATTTTTTTAACCACAGATTTACACAGATGAACACGGATAAGAAAAGAGATTTAAGAAAAATCAGTTTTGATTTTATCTGTGTAAATCTGTGTTCACGCAATCGCGGGATGGTTAATTTTCTTGGAGATTTTTATGAAATATATTGACGAATTTCGAGACCCTGTGAAGGCGCAGACGCTGATAAATGAAATCAATCATCTAGTCGGTCAGTGTGAAATTATCAAAAAACGTCCGCTGCAAATTATGGAGGTTTGCGGCGGACATACGCACGCGATTTTCCGTTACGGTTTGCAAAATATGCTGCCGAAGGAAGTCGAATTCGTTCACGGTCCGGGCTGTCCGGTGTGCGTTTTGCCGATGGGCAGGGTTGACGATTGCGTCGCGCTGGCGGAGATTCCGCACGTTATTTTTACGACGTTCGGCGACGCGATGCGTGTTCCCGGTTCAAAGAAAAGTCTTTTGCAGGCAAAGGCGGAAGGCGCAGATGTGCGGATGGTTTATTCGCCGCTCGATTCGTTAAAACTCGCCCGCGAAAATCCCGATAAGGAAGTGATATTTTTCGGTTTGGGTTTTGAAACGACGATGCCCAGCACGGCTCTGACTCTGATTCAGGCGAAGCGCGAAGGCATCAAAAATTTTTCGCTTTTCTGCAATCACATCACGATTATCCCGACGCTGAAAGCTATCTTAGATTCGCCGCAACTCGAAATTGACGGCTTTTTAGGTCCCGGTCACGTTTCGATGGTGATCGGAATTACGCCGTATAATTTTATCGCCGAGCAGTATAAAAAGCCGGTCGTCGTCGCCGGTTTCGAGCCGCTCGACGTGCTGCATTCGATGTGGATGGTCATTAAACAACTCGCCGAAGGACGCGCTGAGGTTGAAAATCAATATGCGCGAATCGTCCCGAATGACGGCAGCAATCCGGCGCAAAAAGCCGTGAACGAAGTTTATGAACCGCGCGAATTTTTCGAGTGGCGCGGACTCGGTTCGATTGACGAATCGGGTGTTCGCATCCGCGAAGAATACGCCGAATACGATGCCGAACGAAAATTTCCCGTCCCGAATTTGAAAGTCGCCGACCCAAAATTATGTCAATGCGGCGAAGTCTTAAAAGGCTTGCTCAAACCTCATCAATGCCAGATTTTCGGAACGCAATGCACACCCGAAATGCCGATGGGCGCACTGATGGTTTCCACCGAAGGCGCGTGCGCGGCTTATTACAATTACGGGCGCGTGCAAATTACTAGAAACACGGCGGTTAGCGTTTAATTATCCACAGATGAATATTCAAAAACAGGTGGTTCAGGTGGTTTTTCAGTCGCTTGAACTTTAGATTTTTTCAACTTGGCAAATAAAGTTAGGACTAAATAAAATGGAATAGAATACAGCAATATATCAACAGCAAAACTTAATACTTTTACAACCATCGGATTGCCATAATACAAGCCAAAAATACTTTTATAAATGTTGTATGGAACATTTAATGGCAACAGTAATACGGCTAAAGTTCCAAAACTTACCCGATAAATTTGGTAAAGAAGACCAAGGAAGAAATAGTAACCAAAAACTAAAGCTGCGCTACATAGAATTGAAATTATAATGCGTTTCATTTTCCGTTGGTTGTTAATTAAACAAGTATTTTGAGCTAACGTAAATGCAGAATAACACACGATAGAAAACTAAAAAAATTCTTAGTTTTATGACACCAGAATTAACCCGCAGGAAATTGCGCGAAACGACAATTAATATGGCGCACGGCAGCGGCGGCAAGAAAATGCGCGATCTCATCGAAGACGTTTTTCTCGGCGCGTTTCACAATCCATTACTTGCTCCATTAGAAGATCAAGCCGTGATGAATCTCGCGGAACTGGCGAAAAACGGTGATAGATTGGCGTTCACGACTGATTCTTATGTCGTCAGTCCGCTGTTTTTCCCCGGCGGCAATATCGGCTCATTGGCGGTCAACGGCACGGTTAATGATTTGGCGATGTGCGGCGCGAAACCGCTTTATTTGTCGTGCGGAATGGTTTTGGAAGAAGGTTTGTCGGTTGAAACTTTAAGAAAAATCGCTGCGACGATGCGCGAGATGGCGGACGCGGCGGGGGTGGCGATTGTTACGGGCGACACGAAAGTCGTCGAACGCGGCGCGGCGGACAAACTTTTTATCAACACTTCGGGCATCGGTATAATTCCGCACGGAGTAAATATCTCGGCTTCACGCGCCAAAGTCGGCGATAAAATTATTATCAATGGATATTTAGGCGATCACGGGTGCGCGATTTTATTAGCGCGAAATGAATTGGCACTCGAAACCGATATTCAAACCGATTGCCAGCCGCTGCACGATTTAGTCAAACAAATGCTCGCCGTTTGTCCCGATATTCACTGCCTGCGCGACGCGACTCGCGGCGGCGTGGGAACGGTTTTGAATGAATTCGCGGGAAGCTCAAACGTCGGCATCAGCATCAACGAATCCGAGCTGCCGATGCGCGAAAACGTCAAAGGCGCGTGTGAAATTTTAGGCTTAGACCCGCTTTATCTGGCAAACGAAGGAAAACTTCTGGCAATCGTGCCTCCCGACTTCGCCGACATCGTGATCGAAACGATGCGCGAACATTCTGCCGGACACGAAGCCGCGATCATCGGCGAAGTCATCGAAAATCAACCGAAAATCGTGATGATGAACACGATTTTCGGCGGCGCGAGAATCGTAGATTTATTGGTCGGCGAACAACTGCCAAGAATTTGTTAAGCGTTCAGAGCGTTCAGAGTAACGCATTTATGCGTGAAGAAACCGCCGCGCTTCGCTGTCGGCTGCACGGCTGAAGCCGTTACTCTGAACTGAAATTATGCACGAACTGGGAATTACCAGAAGCGTCGTTGCGATTTGCGCCGAAAATTCCAACGGCGCGAAGGTTCGGCGCGTAACTTTAGAAATCGGCAAACTGAGCGCGATTATGCCTGACGCAGTACGGTTTTGTTTCGATATTTGCGCGAAAGGGACGGTCGTCGAAGGTGCGACGCTGGAAATTTTAGAAATCAGCGGACTTGGAAAATGTAAAAGCTGCGGCAGAGATGTCGAGTTAAAACAAATCGTCGGACGCTGCGCTTGCGGCAGTAACGACTTAAAAATTATTGCGGGCGAAGAATTGAAAGTTAAGGAAATGGAAACTTAAAAATTATGTGCGTTACTTGCGGATGCTCCGAAACCGACCAAATTACCATTACCGATCCCGAAACCGGCGACCAGAAAAGAATGTCGCACGACGAGGCGCACACGCACGGACACGCGCATTCGCACGACGGCGAAGATCATTCGCCCAGCCGTAAGCATCAGCACGAACATTCCCACGAATCAATAAACGCTAATGGCTCGGCGATTACGGCGACGATGCACGGGCAGACGATTTCGCTCGAAAAGGAAATTCTCGGCAAAAACCAACTGCTCGCCGAACGCAATCGCGGCTGGCTTTCGGGCAGAAATATACTGGCATTAAATCTCGTCAGTTCGCCCGGATCGGGCAAAACGACGCTACTCGAAAAAACTATTAACGATTTAAAAAACGAATACGAAATCGGCGTGATCGAAGGCGATCAGGAAACCGTCAACGATGCCGAACGAATTCGCGCCACCGGCTGTAAAGCCGTTCAAATCAACACGGGAACCGGCTGTCATCTCGAAGCGGATATGCTGGCGAAAGGTTTGGAAAGCCTCAAACCCGCCGCGAATTCCCTGCTCTTTATCGAAAACGTCGGCAATCTAGTCTGTCCTGCGCTGTTCGATTTAGGCGAACGCTGCAAAGTCGCCATTCTGTCCGTTACCGAAGGCGAGGACAAACCGCTCAAATATCCGCATATGTTCCGCGCCAGCGAAGTAATGATTTTGAATAAAATTGATTTGCTGCCGTATCTCAAGTTCGATGTCGAACGCTGCATCGCTTACGCCAGGGAAGTCAATCCGAATATCGAAATTCTGCAAGTTTCGGCAACGACCGGCGAAGGAATGCCGCACTGGTATCAATGGCTGCGGCATAAAAGCCTTTGAGTTTAAACTTGATTGCCGCGCCCACATAGACTTTAGGAAAGTTGAAGATTATTGTTTGCCGACACCGACAATATCGCCCCAGTCCTTGATTAGTTTTTGGAATTTTGTCATTGCATCGGGGTCGCTTAATTTAGTCATCACGCCGGTTATTTTATCGGAACTACGTTTCATTCCGTCTTCAAAACCCTTCTGCACATCCTGGCTGACCTGCACACCGCGAGCGTCTTTGATGACCGCCCATTTGGTTTTCAAATCGCCTTTTTTACCGTCTAAGAAAGTCTGCGCCGCGTCCACGCCCGACTCGCTCGGATCGGCTTCGATTTTTCCGACCATCTCGTTTGTTACCTGTTCAAAATCAGTCGTGAACGCTTTGAACTCGGCATCCTTATTTCCGCATCCGGCGAATGTCAGACAAAGCATTAACATCATTCCAACTACAGATATTTTTTTCATATTAATTTTCTCCCGTTTATTTTTGAATTTAGATTTTTGTAGTTTAATCTACGCTTTTTTCGGCGCATTCCTTAACCGTCCAACTTTTTAGCGTATATTCTCGTTTAAGATTTTGAAAAATTACTGCCTCGATTTGCTGCGTTTCGTCTTCGAGTCTGACCGTCAGACACAAACGGTAATTCGTTCCGGCGACCGTCTGCATTTCGGCTTTATCAACCGAATCGAGCGTCAGCCCTTCCTGTTCCGTGTTTTTCTCTGCCCGTTCGCCGACCGCAAATTCCGCCGCTGCGACTACTCGCGCATCGTCAGTTTTTGCCGATTTGTAGCCGCCAAGTACTGTGCTTCTTTGACCGAAAGCCGCCGTTCCCAAAATTAGCATTATTGCCAAAAGCGTTGCTGAATTAATTAAGTATTTACTCATTTTTATTTCATCTCAGTTTTTGATTTCGGGGGAAATCGTCCGTCTCCCGAATCAGTATTCGACCAAATCCGTGCGTTACCTGGCACACTGTTTTTTCAAAACAATTTTGTCGCCCGCAATGTCGAGCGTCAGCGCGTTTTTAGAAATTGTTCCCGTATATTTTTTCGGATCATTACCATCTTCACCGGGAATGGTGAATTCAACTTTGTCGAAATTTGTGCCGCTTACTTTCGCTTCGATTAATTTGGGTTGCAAAACTACGCCTTCTGCCGATGTTACCAGCGCAAACCATTGTCCATCGGATTCGGTCAGAAAAACTTCCGTGCCGCCGACATCGCCGCTTTCCTCACCGACCGACATATCGCTGTAAACGCTGCCGCATTTACCTTTCAAAACTGATTTACTGCCGCTCTCGTCAATCGTCAAGCCGCTCGCCGAAGTCGTGCCGGTAAATTTGCGGTCGCCGTTTTCAGTCGGAATCGAAAAGGAAAATTTCTTGAAATTGTCGCCGCTCAAAGGCTTCACTTTGACCAGCACGGGACGTTTCAAAACGCCTTCGGCAATCGTGACGAGCGCGTAGAAATCTTCCGTGTCCTTATGAATCAAATAAATCGCCATTCCGCCGTAATCGCCCGATTCCTTGCTGGTCATACGGATTCCGTCGTAATAATCGCCGAGCCGATACCATTGTTCGCTGATTTCAGCCGCCGCCGCAATCGAAACGGTCAGAGTATAATTTTGCGCTCCGCCGCCGGAGAAAACCTTGATTTTGTAATCGCCGTCGGCAGGCAACGCTTCGCTCCAATTCGTGCTGCCGTCGTCTTCGGTCAGCCGTTCGCCGCCCGCATCAATGCCGAACGAAACTTTTCCGGTAACTTTAACGGTCATCATTTGTCCGGCTTTCGCGCCGACCAGATAAAAATCCGGTCCGCCTTTGGCAACCGTGCCTTTGACCACCGCCGAAGTTTTCCCTTTCAGAAATTTAATGCGCGTTCCGTCCGTTTGAGCGAAGACGTTCGAGAGCAAGCACATCAAAATTAATGTGCCGCCGCTTAAAATTTGCAGGTATTTTGTTTTCATAATTGTTTTTCTTCTAATCAAAAATCGCTTCCGAAAGTCCCGTAACTTACATCTTCAAAATAGCAGGTCGGCTTCGACACTCTGAACCGTTTGGTTGTTTTCTTTATGTTTTTATTCTCCCGGTTTTCAGCGTTTCAGATAACGAAGCGACTGCATAATTTTCACCGCTTCGTTCGGCGACACGCTTTTGTCGTCGCTCAAAAGTTGGAAACATTGCGAATGTTTTGATTTTTTCGGCTGGTATATTCCGATACTGCACAGCCATTCCGAGGCTACCACAGTCACATCGTTTTCGTCGTGTCCGGCGTAAAATGCGCTAGTTTTCACTTTGCTGCCGAGCGGTAAAAATAAATCACTGCTGCCTCGCACTTCGCGCTTGACCGCCATATCGCCGAGTGCTTCATTGTTCGATTGAATCGTAAAAGATTTGCCCGCCGCGTCTTCGTAAATTATCGAAAACGCAACGATGTGCGCCTCCGGTTCTTGAATTTCCACGTTCTTGATTTTGTAACTTGCCGGAACGTAAGTCGGCACCGCGACGGCGGCGTTCAATGCGCCGAGTTTTTTGATTTGCGCGTCGGAAAGCATCGCCGATTTTCCGTCATCGTATGGATCACCGGAAAAAATCGGTATCGAAGAAACAGTGTCGGCGGAGATTTTCGCATCGCTTTTCTTAACTGCATTGTCGCCCGAAAAGCCTCTGTCCGCAATTTCACGCGCTTTTTCATTTGCCTGCGCCGTTTTCGCGTCAACCGTTTCAGAGATATTTTCAAATCCTTTCAAACCTCTGATTATCAACTGCTCGCCGAGTTTCTTCGGAATATCGGCGTTTTCGTCATTGACATCCACGCGAACGATGACGGCAAAAGGCTTTCCGTCCGCCATTCGCCATTCGACTTGCGGATTCCAGCCGATTGATTGAAATCCGGCGATCTGCATACTAAAATCGGATTTAAGCGCGTCAATTCGCGCCGTCTGAAACACGCCGCCAATATCCAATACGAGTTTGTAACCGCCGTAACCCTTGCAGGTAAAAACCGGCTCCGCGCCTTTGCATTGTTTCGCTGAATCGGTATAGACGCTGGAAAATTTCGTCGCGCTTTTAATTTTTCCGCCTGCGCTTTGACCAAAAATTTCTGCGCCGCTCGAAACTGTTAAAGTAATCAATCCGACGATTTGTAAAAAACTAAAAACAATTAGTTTGAATTTTTTATGCTTTGACATTTTTGTTCTCCGTTGTTAATAAAACCCTTTTTTACAGACAGAAATTTAATACTGCGCCGTCAAATTTATCTCACTCAAATTCTCCGTCACGTTAATAATTTGCGGCGCGAAATTATATCGTTTCGAGCTGACTGAAATAATATATGCTTGACCTGCCGCAACGTCTCTAAATTTGAAACCGCCGAATTTTCCGCTCAAAACGGTGAGCGAATTTCCTTGAAAATCGGTCAGCGTAACCAGCGCATTCGTCAAACCCGCGCCGTCCGGCGTTAAAATTCTGCCCGAAACCGAAACCGTTGCGGCAGTCGGACTGGGTAGATTGGATTCTACCGCGCCGATGTCAATATTAGTTGAACCGAATTGACGCGGAAAACCCGTGCCGCGCTGGTCATTTACGAGTGCGCCGGTTGAAACGGGAAGCGTGCAGATATTTATCAACACACAACTATTTCCTTTATTCGCCGCCGGACTGCCGGTTAAAAGCGCGTGCGTCGGAGTTTTGCCGCCATTGGCAATCGTCAACGCGCCGAGTTGCGGATTAAGCGGCGAACCTGCTGTTCCGGTGAGGTCGCCCGTTTGGGCAAAACCCGCCGCCGTGCCAACATTGCCGATCAGATTATTGCCGCCGTTTGCTGATGAAAATGTTCCGAAAACATCTGGGTAAGTTCCGTTGCCGACATTGGCGGCAACGATGGAATTGCGAATCGTCGCCGTTCCGCTGCCAATCATAATTCCGCCCGCCGAAGTGTTGGTCGTATTCACCGTGTTATTGCTGATCGTGCTGTTCGTCACGATGAGATTGCCGCTGAAAAGTTCAATTCCGCCGCCGTTGCCTCCCGCCGTGCTGTTGACGATGTTGCCGCTGATCGTGCTGTTCGTCACGATTAATGTCCCGATTTGCGATGAAATGCCGCCGCCGTTGCTGAAAGCGTTGAAGCGGGCGATGTTATTCGAGATGGTCGTGCCGACGATTGTTAAAGTGCCGCCGTTATTGTAAATTCCGCCGCCGTAAGAATTAGTCGGCGCGGTCTGGTTTCCGGTAATCACACAATCGGAAATTGTCGTCGTCCCGGTGTTAATAATACCGCCGCCCGGAGCCGTCGTGCCGTTGAGAAATTGTGTCCCGTTGCCGCCCGTAACGGTCATTCCGCTTAAAACGACCGTAAAATTTCTGACATCGAAAACAAGATTCGCGTTGTTGCCGGAAACGGTTAATTTGTCCGCGCCCGTGCCGTTGATAATTAGATTTTTATTAATAATTAACGGATTGCTCGTGCCGCCGAGCGTGATCGTCTGCGCGGATGCGAAAACACCTGCGTCAAAATCAATCGTGTCGCCCGAAGCCGCGCCCGAAATCGCGCCGCGCAAACTGCAATCGTTCGCCGCCGCCGCACAAGCCGTCAATCCGCTATTGTCCGAATTGTTGTCAACCGTCCGCGTCGCCGCCGAAACAGTCAACCCGCCGAACAATAAAACTCCGAAATACAAAACCGATGCCGCAATAATCCTTTTCATAATTTCCTCAAACTGTATATTTTTTTAACCAATCCGATTCGCAATAATTCCGCGCAATTCCAATAGATTTTCTTTGACGACAAAACCGAATGCACCTGCATTTCGGGCGGCTTCGCGCATTTCCTCGTCGCCGTGTTTCGTCACAATGACGATTTTTGCTTCTTGATATGTCGCACAGATTTCCCGCGTTGCCGTCAAACCGTCTTTTTCGGGCATCTCGACATCCATCAAAACCCATTCGGGCAAGTGTTTTTGATACGCCGAAAACGCTTCCGCACCGTCCGCGCATTCGACGATTTCGTCGGTGAATTCACTGACAATTCGCCGAATTGTGCGACGCATCACGGCGTTGTCGTCAACAATTAGAAAAGACATTGATTCGCGGAAAAACCGGTAGTGGAGTAAAACTTTCCGGTTGATTATGCGGGCAGACGAAAATTCGCGCATCGGTAGAAATGCCTAATTTCGGATAGGCAGTACTGCCTATTTTTTGTTCAGAGTTACGCCTTCAGGCGTGAAAAACCGGCGCACTTTGCTAACGGTTTCACGCCTGAAGGCGTAACTCTGAACTTCAGATTTTCGATTTATTGGTCAGCGCGAAGGCGAGCAGCGCGTTTTTACCTTTGAGGTCGAGTTTGGCAGCGATATTGGCGCGGTGATGGTCAACGGTGCGCGGGCTGATGTAGAGGTCTTCGGCGATTTCTTTGGTGGCTTTGCCGTCGGCAATCAGGCGCAGAATGCGGCGTTCTGAAACAGTCAAAGTTTCGAGCGGCGATTGTTGCGCGTTGCGCCGATTAAGCAGAAATTCCGCTAAAATATGGCTGAAAAATCGCCCTCCGCGAGCGACATCTTTGATGCAATTTACGATGTCGTTCGCCGCGCCGTCTTTGATGACGAAACCTTTCACATCGGCATCAACCGCCGCGTTGAAAATCGCTTCGTCGCGGTGCATCGTCAAAAAAATCGGCAGCGTCGGCAGATTTTTTGATTGAATAATTCGCGCCACCGTCAAACCGTCAATCTGCGGCATATCCGAATCGAGGACGGCGATTTGCGGCGCAAGCCGCTCGATTTCCGTGAGCGCGTCCGCGCCGTTGTCCGCTTCGCCGACGATTTTCAACGCCGCGTCCGATTCGATGACGGCTCGCAAACCGCGCCGGAAAATCGGGTGGTCGTCGGCGATTAAAACCGTTATTTCGTTATTCATTTTTTTCGGGAATTTTGACGATCAACGTCGCGCCTTTGCCGTTTTCCGACTCGACTCTGAAATCGCCTTGCAGAATTTTCACACGCTCGGCGATTCCGTTCAAACCGAGACCGCTTTCCGGCGAGTTTTTCGCGGTTGTAAAATCGAAACCCGTGCCGTCGTCGCGGCAAATAAACTTGATTAAATGATCTTTTAATTTCACCGAAATTTCGGCGTTGGCGGCGCGGCTGTGTTTGATGACGTTGGTGACGCATTCCTGCACGACGCGGTAAAAAACGATTTCGTCGTCTTTTGATAATGCGCCGTCAATGTTTTCCACTTCATAAACAAATCGAATCGCCGACGAATTTTTGACGTTTTTCAGCATATATTCGAGCGTGTTCGTCAATCCCAATCTTTCGAGTTGATACGGTCGCAAGTTATGCGCGATTTCGCGGACTTCTTCGATGGCGAGCGTCGAGGTTTCGGAAACTTCCGTCAAAAATTCCCGCGCCGGATTTTCCGGTTTTGTAGAATTTAACCCGAACAACGCCCAATTTTTTATCGCCAAAAGATATTGCCCCAGACTGTCGTGCATCTCCGACGCGATGCGTTTTCGTTCCGATTCCTGCGACGCGATGAGCCGCCGCGAAAATTCCTGCTGCACGAGTTGGCGGCGTTCCAACTCTCTTTCCCGCAGCCGAAAAAGCGTCAGCATAATCAAAACCGCCGCGAGCGAAACGAGCGCGATGAACCACGTTTTCCGCCAAAACGGTGCGTTGACGCGGATTTTCAGCCGTGCGCCTTCCGTGTTCCAAACGCCGTCGGAGTTAGCGGCAATCACCTGAAACGTATATTCTCCGGCAGGCAGAAACGGAAAATAAACCGTTCGCCGCGTGTCCGCGTCAGTCCAATCTTCGTCCAAACTTTCGATGCGGTAACGAAATTTCACCTGCTCCGGTTTGATAAAACTGATTCCCGTGTAACGAATTTCGAGATTATCTTCGTTCGCCCGCAGGTTGATTCCGTCTTTCAAATCAACCGCTTTCTGCTCGATCAAGACCGTCTCGATCTGCACCGGCGGCGCGTTCGGATTAAACGAAACATTATTCGGATTAAAAACCGCCGCGCCGTCCTGCGTCGGAAACCAAAAATTGCCGTCCGCCGTTTTGATTCCTGCCGGTTGTCGTCCGCCGTTGCATTCGGCGTTCAGCATTCCGTCCTGCTTGCCGTAGGCGACCGAGTTGATTTTCGATATTTTTCCGGCGGCGTAATCTTCGAGTTCTTTTTTATTGACGCGATAAATTCCTTTGTTGCAGCTAATCCAAAAATTCCCGTTGTCGTCTTCGAGAATCTGGAAAACGCCGTTGGCGAACAGTCCGCTTTCCATCGTGTAGTTGAAAAATTTTCCGTCCCGAAATCTTGACAAACCGCCATCGTAGGTTCCGATCCATAAAGTTTCGTCCGCATCTTCATAAATCGAGCGAACGCGATTGCTCGCCAAGCCGTTTTCGACGGTGAACGATGTAAATTTTTCCTGCTCTAATTTGACCAAACCGCCGTAAGTGCCGAACCACAACGCGCCGCTTTTGTCTTCGTGAATAACTTTGACATCATTGGAAGGCAAACCGTCGGCGGTCGTGTATTTAGCGATGATTTGGTCATCGCGCATTTTGAATAATCCATTGCCGGAAGCGATCCAGATGTTTCCTGCGCGGTCGTTTTTAATCGCCCAAACATCATTCTTAAAAAATCCGTCAACCGTCTTTAATTTGCCATTCTCCAAAACGTGCAAATCGCCGACCGCGCCGATCCATAAACGCCCGCGCACGTCTTCGTAAAGTGCCGTTACCGAAATTTTGTCGCCTCTGCCGTTTTTCAGCGGCAAATTTTCAAATTTCCCGTTCGCATAACGGCTCAATCCCTGCGTCGTGCCGATGTAAATGTCGCCGTTCCGCGTCTGCAAAAGCGGATAGACTTCGTTGTAAAGCAAACCGTCGGCGGTCGAATACGTTTTGACGAACTGTTTTTGCAGACGATTCAAACCTTTGTCGGTCGTAATCCAAATCGTGCCTTCGCGGTCTTTGAAAAGATTGGCGACGTAGTTGCTCGACAAGCCGTTCTGTTTTCCGAAGGTCGTAAATTTTCCGTCCTTAAATCGCACGATGCCGGCACCTTCCACCCACGGCAGCCCTGACGCAAACCAGATTCCGCCGTCGGCATCTTCGAGATATGGGCGCAAAGCCATTCGCGGCGGCACTCCGTCAGCCGTCGTATATTTTTTGATAATCCCGTCTTTCAGAGAATAAACGCCCGTCAAATCGCCGAACCAGAGATTGCCGCCATTATCTTCAAACAATTTCAGACCGCTGAAATAATCGTTATAAAACACGGTTTTCAGCGGATAAAAAGTCTCGCGTCCGTCCGGCGCAGTCTGCCGCAACCCGCTTTCGTCGTAAGTCCAGAGATTGCCCGACGGCGCAGGATAAAGCCGACCGTTGTTCGGATTTTCGGTTTCCGGCACGGGAATAAACTTATCGTTTCGCAGATAAAAATTTCCGGCAGTCGTGGCGATATAAGATTCACCGAATTTATTTTTAGAAAATTCCTGAATCGTATTGGCAGGCAAACCGTCGGCGGTCGTGAACGATTGAAACACGCCGTCGCGGTAAATGCTTAAACCCGCATCTTCCGTTGCCGCAATCAAAGTGCCGTCTCTTTCCCCGGCGAGCAGCGAAAACCGATTGCTCGTAATTCCTTTTGAATTATTTTTATCAAAGACGGTAAATTTCACGCCGTCGAAACGCACCAAACCGTCAAAAGTCGTGAACCACAAATAACCGTCCGGCGTTTGGGCGATGCCGCGCACACCGTTCTGCGGCAAACCGTTGTCGGTCGTGAAAGAATCGAACCGATACTGCGCCCAAAGTATATTCGGAAACAGGATGAGATAAACGCCGGCATTTAAAACGCGGCGCAGTAAATTGTTAAATGGAAAGTCCTTCAAATTTGGCGATCAAACAATACGGATTGACGTTTCAACTCACTTCACAAAGACTTTATAACTCCAGGGTTTTAATTCAAGCCGGAAATCAGCATTCGTTTCAGTCGCTTCGCCGGTGAAATAATCGGTGTATTTCCCGTAATATAAATTTTCCTTGAAAGTTACGGTCTGCGTTTGGTCGGAAAAATTCATCACGGCGAAGACTTTATCCGTTTCGTTCTGCCGCACGAAGCTGAACACTTTCGACGGAACGCTGTTCGGAACTAAAATCATCGTCGCGCCCCATTGAGCGTTCCACAAAGCGGTGTTTTTCTTTTTTAAAGCGAAAAGTTTTTTATAAAGTTCGCCGTTCGGGTGCGGTTTCCAGACTATCGGGTCTTTTTCAAAAAATTCCAAACGCTTGGTATTTCCGGCTTCCTGCCCGTTATAAACGAGCGGCATTCCTTCGCCGACGACCGAGAGAACCATCGCGGCTTCCAAACCTTTGCCGAAATTTTCAAACTCAGTTCCCTCCCAGGAATTTTTGTCGTGATTACTGACGAACGTCATCCGCATCGCTTCTTTCGGGAAAGAGCTTTCATTCCACGAATAATAAACGAACAAGCCACTTAAATCCGCCTTTTTGCCAAGCGCAATCGGATGTAAATTCTCATACCAACTCCACGCATAAGTCATATCGAACGCCTCGGCGTGCAAATCGCGCGATTCCCATTCGGCGAGCATAAAAACGGGTTTGATTTGATCGAGTTCCCTTCGCGCCTGATTCCAGAAATCAACGGGAACGAAACCGGCGACATCGCAGCGATAACCGTCAATGTCCGTTTCCCTGACCCAGTATTTCAGCGCGTCAGTCATATATTTGCGAAGTCCGGCGTTTTTATAATGGAGGTTGATAATATCCGACCAATCCCACCACGGAGTCGGGCGAAAATCGCCTTTGTAGTCGCGGTCGTACCATTCGGGATGTTCCTTCACCAAAATATTGTCCCAAGCCGTGTGATTCGCCACCCAATCCAAAATGACGTACATTCCCTGTTTGTGCGCCGCGTTGACGAAGTTTTTCAAATCCTGCAAGCTGCCGAATTCGGGATTGACGCTGTAATAATCCTGCACCGAATACGGGCTGCCCAAAGTTCCCTTGCGGTTTTTCACGCCGATTTTGTGAACCGGCATCAGCCACAAAATATCCACGCCGAGTTCTTTCAATCTGGGCAATTCATTTTGTGCCGCTTTGAAAGTTCCTTCTTTGGTGAATTGGCGCGTATTGATTTGATAAATGACGGCGTTTTTCGTCCATTCGGGATGTTTGATTTTGACATACGGCTGCGGCTCATAAGCCTTAAAATCTTTAGAATTATCTTTATTTTGAGCAAAATTAGTCAGCGTCGTCATACAAAAAATAAAAATCAGAGAAATTGTAAAACGCATTCGTTTGTTCTCCTGAATTATTTGTCGAAATAATTCGTCGGAATGATTTATCCGAAGTTTTGAAATTATGGTCTTTTCTGCGAAGCAGATACAGAATTAAGCTACAGGCTGTCGCCTGTAGAATCAGGGTATCATAAACCGATCAGCCTGTTTACAGGCGGCAGAAATTCTGTCGTCGGCAAGCCGACTTTGATTCTTTCTCTACCCAAACGACAGGTTTCGCTGCCGCTTCACCTGTCGCTAAACTCTTTCATCCGCTCTGCGGATTATTATGAAAACTTAATTTTGATTTGACGTGATTTTATTATCGTCGGCGCAATTACTCAAGTTTTAATGATTTCCGGCGCACTTCTTTCGTCTCCATTATTTTTTCTCTTTCGCTTTCCGGCGCGAACGGTTATTATGGAAATGGGTTTCACGCCTTGGTCATCCGCCAAATACTTTCCGTAAATTTCTTTCCAATGAGTATTTTATTATTTTCCTTCGAGAGCATTTTAGGCTTGCCCGAATTCGTCGCTTATATTTTCGTTTTCATCATTGGCGCGTGCGTCGGCAGTTTTCTGAACGTCGTCATTCACCGCGTTCCGAACGAACAATCAATCGTTTTCCCGAATTCCGCCTGCCCGAACTGCAAAAATGCAATTAAACCTTACGACAATCTGCCGCTTTTAAGCTGGCTGATTTTGCGCGGAAAATGTCGCAACTGCAAAAATCCGATTTCGGCGCGTTATCCGGCGGTCGAACTTTTGACCGCGCTGCTGTTCGTGCTGGTTTATTGGCGCATCGGTTTCGACTGGTATTTGCCCGTCGCCCTGATTTTCACGACCACAATGGTCGCGCTGATTTTCATTGACGCGGAAAATATGATTCTGCCCGATGTCATCAATTTTCCGCTGTTGTTTTTTGCTTTGCTGGTTCGCATTCTGTTTCCGATTTTCGTTAGTGCCGAATACTTCGCCGACAGCAAGATTTTTCCGCTGACTTATTTGCAGGATTATCCGTTGTGGCTAATTTCCTTGCTCGGCGCGATTCTCGGCGGTTTGGTTGGCGGCGGTTCTTTGTGGCTGGTCGGTGAGATTTGGAAGCGTCTGCGCGGCGTGGACGCGATGGGTTTGGGCGATGTCAAAATGATGTTCGCCGTGGGCGCACTGCTCGGCTGGCGGTTGACATTACTTTCGATTTTTCTTGGCGCGTTTTCCGGCGCGATTATCGGAATTTTTCTAATCTCGCGGCAGAAAGATAAAGATATGCAGATGCAGATTCCGTTCGGGATTTTTCTCGGCATCGGTTCGATCATCGCGCTGCTGTTCGGCGAACCGCTGATTAAATGGTATTTGAATATGTTCGCGGCTTAATTAACTTTTGCCATCGTTTCCAAACAATTTGCTGAACAGTAAAAAACGCCGGAACGCAGTTTGATCGCCTTGTTTTGCGGAATCCAAGTTCCGCATTTCGCGCAGTTTATCAACGTCGTATCACTCGTTTCGGCTTTCGGACTGATCTGTTTTTCTTCGGCTTTATTCATCTGTCGCATTTTCCGAAACATTCGGAAAACGTACAAACCCATCTGAATTTGCTTGCGGTAACGGCTGGCGATTAAAATTATCACCAGTAGAATTAAACCTAAAATAATTAACCACTTCATTAGTTTTGCGGAGCGTTTTTGCCGTTAGCGACTTGAGATTCCAACTGCGCCAAGTATTGATTATTAGCGTTCGCTTCCTTCAAACGCGCCACGAATTTGTCGGCTTCGGCGATTTTATTCTGAGCAAGGAGCGTCTGCGCCATCACCTGCAAAGTCTTTTCGTGTTTCGGATTGATTTGCAGAGATTTCTGAAATTCGGCGACGGCGCGGTCGTATTCCGGCGGGTTCATCAAAAAATACGTCAAGCCAAAATCAGTGCGGACATCAACATCCGACGGTTTTAATTCCAGAGCCTTTTGATAATACTCACGCGCTTTGTCGAACGGCGCGTTTTCTTTTTTGAAATAGCCGATGTCGAAATAAGCGTTGCCGAGCGTCGTCAGAACATCGTAATCCTTCGGATTATTTTCGTGTGCGCGGTTCAAAAGCCGTCCGGCTTCGGCGAGCGTCTCCGAATCCTTTTTCATCGCGCCGTATTGATACAACGCCAGTCCGAGATTTTTTTGATAAGCCGCGTCGCCCGGATTTTTATCGGCTTCGGCAATGCGGGCGCGGATTTCTTCAACGCTCAGAGTTGACTCTGATTCCGTCTGTTTCGCCTCGCTTGCGTTCGTCGTCAAACGTCCGTTTTCAGCGCGAAGCTGATTCATTTCATTGCGGTTGAGCGCGTTCGCCAGCAGAAATCCTCCGACAAAACTGACGATGACCGCGACGATTGAGAGCCAAAATACTTTTCCGTTCATTCGCCCTAAATTTTAACAAACCCGATTTAAAAAAGCGATGAGCATTGATTTCGGGGGAAAATCAATGCTCTTCAAATTCTTTGTCCGTCAGAGTTTATTTTTTCGATTTACTTTCCGGCGCGATGTACGGCAAATCTTCCGAACGGCGGCGCGGAATCGGATCATCGGCGCGGCGGCGCGGCACGACGGTGTTTCCGCGACGGTCAACGCTGCCGGTCGGCAAACCTTTCCCGTGAACGGCTTCGACCAGAATGCGCGTAATCTCCTGCGAAAGCGTCCGATGCTCCGCCGCTGCCCGACGACGCAGCGATTCTTTTAACTCGTTCGGAACATAAGCCCCGATAAAAACACCTTTGCGGTTAACCATAAAAATTTTGAATTCTCCTTCGATTGAATATAGTTGGGAAATGTAGAAAAAAAATGCGCCCTGCGAAATTGAACCAAGCCTGTAAGCCGAATTTTGTATCGGCAAAAATGCCGACGGCAATCATTCATCTAGGCGATCCGTTACCGAACCGCTCAAGCGACCTACCCGAAAACGCCGTCCGAATCGCTTCGGACTTGACGGACGGGCAGCCCGCCGAAAGCGTTTTTCTATTTGGTCTTGCACCACGAGGAGTTTACCCAGCCGCGCCTGTTACCAAACGCGCTGACGCGCTCTTACCGCGTCGTTTCACCCATCACCTTTTCAGGCTGGTCTGTTCTCTGTTGCACTTGTCGTCATCCGATTCGTGAGAATCAAATGCCCGGACGTTATCCGGCTCGCTGCCCTTCGGTGTTCGGACTTTCCTCTGTAATTTTTCAATCAAAGCGATTGCCCGACTTGCTTCATTTCGCAAGGCTCAAGTATCTTAGCAAAAAATGTTCAACAAATAAAATTCGGTTTTATTCTTATTTAGATTGGTGAAATTTAATTGGTGATTTCGATGGTATCGCCGGCGCGCAAAACCGGATCGGGCTGTTTGCCGGATTTGATCGAATTCAGATCAAACTCAATCGGCGACAGCAAACCGGCTTGATTTTTGCGGCGAATAACGACTTTCTTGACCGTTTCCTTTTTCAAACCGCCGGAAGCCAGTATTGCCTGCGTCAGTGTCAAGCCCTGATGAAAATCTTTCTGTCCGGCTGACGAAATGTTGCCGCCGATATAATAAAATTGCGGCGCGGACGGGTCTTCAACGAACAGCTCATCGGATTTAAATTCGACAATATCGTTCGGAAAAATTAAAACTTCATCAGATTTCGGATCGCTTAATTTGATAATTTCCGTTTCCGCATTGGCACGTTTGATGACCGCAACATTCGCTTTCGCCTGCACGACGGCTTCGGCGCGAACGATAAACAGCGGCATCGCCTCGCGCTGCAAGTATTTTTCGCCAGCTTTTTCCACCAAACCGAGAACCGTTATCGTATGACTCGCGTGTTCGCGGACTTTGACGGAAATTTGCGGGTTTTCGTAAAGTTTGATCTTTTCCTTTAATAAATCTTCGACTTCTTCGGTGGTCAAACCGTTGACCGCAATCATTTCACCGGCGAGCGGATAATCAATCGCGCCGTCATTCAGCACCGTGAAATAAGTCGAATCTTTGGCTGGAGCGTTTTGCAGACTGATAAATAAAACGTCGCCAATGCCGATTTTATAAATTTCGGTCGGCGATACGGCGGCGGTGTTCGCACGTTTGGCAATTTCCCGCGTTTTGCTCGCAATCGAGCGGCTTTCTGACGGCGTGTTTTCTTCGGCGGATTGATTTGCCGCCGACGTATTTTCGCTTCTGACTTTGGTTTTCGGATTTTGAGAGTAACCAAAATTAACGTTTTTCGGCGTTGCCTGTTCCGTCTGCGCCAAAATATTATTTGCCGTCGCACCGAAAACGAAGGCGGTTAAGATGATTTTGGATAACACGGTATTTTTCATAATCCTCGAAACGAACGACGGAGATATTTTCTCGTCTTGGGTCGGCTTGCTGCAAATTTTTGTTCGGAGAAAAATAAAGATAAATCACTTTCCGCTTTTGAGCAAGTTTATTCGCCTCACAAAAGTCTTTTCGCCGACGTTTTTATAAAAGGTTAAATAACCGCCGGATTACAGGAATTTTTTATTTTTTGGATTTTTTCTTGGCGGGAAAAATATCGTCGGGAAAAAGATGCGCCCATTTTTCGCGGTAAAATTCGCCGACCGCCGTTTCGACTTCATCGGCGGCGCGGCAATTTTCGAGTTTGGCAACGAGTTCCCGCGTTTCTTCGAGCGCGATTTTTGAAATAACGCGGCGGACACGCGCCATCGAATGGACGTTCATACTCAATTCCGTCGCGCCGAGTCCGAGTAGTATCGGCACATAAACGGGCGAACCCGCCATTTCGCCGCAGACGACCGCCGGAATCTTACGTTTTTCCGCCGCCCGGAAAATCATTTTCAACGCCCGCAAAACCGCCGGATGAATCGTCCTGAACCAGTCGGCAACTGCTTCGTTATCGCGGTCAACCGCCAACAAATACTGCACCAAATCGTTCGTTCCCAAACACAAAAATTCGACTTCCGCCGCGATTTCGTCAATCGTCAGCACCGCCGAAGGAACTTCAATCATTGCCCCTAACTTTGGATTGCCGAACGCGATTTTCCGCCGTTTCAACTTTTCCTTTTCGCTTTCGATAATTTTCCTGACGCGCCAGATTTCAGAAACGTCGGAAATCATCGGCACTGTAATTCCGACATTATTTTCCGTCGAGGCTTGCAGAATGGAGCGAATCTGCGTGCGAAACTCTTTGAGATTTGAAAAGCCGAGCCGCACGGCGCGGAGACCGAGCGCGGGATTTTTTTCGCGTTCTCCTGTTTCGTCCGTCAACTGTTCCACGCTCAAATCGAACGTGCGAATTCTCACGCCTTCTTCGCCCGCTAATTTGGCAATTTTTCGATACGCGGCGACTTGTTCGTTTTCCGTCGGAAAGCCTTTGAACTGATTAAATAAAAATTCCGAGCGATAAAGTCCGATGCCCTGTGCGCCGAGTTTTTTGGCTTCGGCGTAACCTTTCGGCAAATCGAGATTGGCGCGAATTTTTATTTCCCGACCATCGAGCGTCTGTGGTTTATCTTTGAACGATTCATCGGCGGCGTTTCTGTTCCGGCGAAATTCACCGGCTTTAATTTCATATTTTTCGTGCGTTTCCGTCAGCGGATTTAAAATAATCTGCCCGTCAAATCCGTTGACGATCACCTCGTCGCCATTTTTGACGCGCCGCAAAATTCTTTTTAAGCCCGTAACGGCGGGCAGATTCATTTCCCGCGCCAGAATAAATGTGTGCGATGTCCAACCGCCGTTTTCGGTAATGATGGCGAGCGGCTGACTCGTCATCAATTCGATTAAAGTCGAAGGTTTGACTTCTTTGGCGACGATAATCGAGTTTTTTTCCAGACTCAAAGCCGCATTTCCGCCGCCGCCGAGCGCGGTCATCAATCGTTCGGCGACATCTTCCAAATCAACGTAACGCTCGCGCAGATATTCGTCGGCGATGGTTTTGTATTTGGCGATGTAATCGTCGGTAACTATTTTCACCGCCCATTCCGCATTGATTTTCTGCTCGCTGATGCCCGTTTCAATTTTTAAATGCAGCGATTTATCTTCGAGAATTAAAAGATGCGCGTCGAAGATATTCGCTTTCGTTTTGTCGGTTTGATGACTGGTGAATTTTTTCAACTGGCGAACAGCAAGCCGCGCGGCGGCGCGAAAACGGCGGATTTCCCGCTCGATTTTCGAGGCTTCGAGATTGACTTTGTAAAACTGGCGTTTGCGTCCGTGCAGACAGACGATTTTCCCGACGGCGATGCCCCTCGAAACGGCGCGAGCGTTCAGCCTGACTTCGTTTTTTACGGCGATTTGGTGAGAGATCGGTTTTTTCGGATTCAGAGAATTCATTACATAGATTATGACAATCCAGACCAAATTCTAAAGTATCGCAGCAAACATTTTCGCTGGTAAATTTAATTGCCGAAGTCTAAATTAAAACCGCCGCCGCTGCCCTGCGAAGGGAAAAACGGTTTCAGAAGTCCGGCAAAAGCGCGTAGGTTTCGGGTTTGGATCAAAATTTCGCCCGGACCGGAAAATTCGGCGACCATTCCTTCGCCGCTTAAAAAACTGCGGAAAAAGCCGCTCTTCGCCGCCTTTCGCAGATTATATTGCATTCGGGCTTCCCACGCGACGAGATGCCCGGTGTCAACGACATACTGCTCGCCCGGTCGCAGAGTTTTACGGTGAATCGCGCCGAACGATAAAATTAAAAGCAGACCGCTGCCGGAAACTTCGAGCAGAAACAAACCTTCGCCGCCGAGCCAGGATTTCGCGCCGCCGAATTTCGTATCAACTTTCAAACTCGTGTCGCCCGCCAGATACGAACTCGACTGCACGAGAAAAGTTTGATTATTCATCTCGATACCGACGACATCGCCCGGCGTTCCCGGCGCGAGCGTTACTTCGCCTTGCCCACCGCGAGCCGTAAAGGTCGAAACAAAAGCCGATTCGCCGCCGACCGCC
>CAXTKJ010000013.1:15078-18651 GCA_964244835.1 uncultured Pyrinomonadaceae bacterium | reverse complement strand
CTGGGCCGGGCCGCGGGGCTTCGGCGCTTCGTCCGATGCGATCTCGTTGCCGTCGATGCGGAGTGAAAACGAGATCGCCACCGATTCGCCGCCGACCGCCCGTTTCAACGCCCCGAACACGCCGCCTTTCATTTCCGAATGCAGATCAACATTGCCCGACATCGAAACCATCGCGCCCGCCTCCGCCGAAATCGCCTGCTCCGCCTGCAAATTGACGACTGCCAACGCAAATGCGCCTTGATGCACGATTTCCCAAACATAACCGCGCCCTTGCCCGCGCCCGTCAGCATCAAACTGAAAACTGCCGTTGCCGGAAGATTGATTTTGATAATTCGCCTGTTGATTCGGCTGCTGATTCTGATAATTCGGCGGCGTTTGATTTTGATATTCGGATTGATTTGAAGCTGGCTGATTCGGCGCGGTCATTTGATAACCGCAAGAACCGCAAAATCTCGCGTTCGGAAGAAGTTCGGCATTGCATTGCGGACAATTCATATTTTTAGATGAGAAGTGAAAAATGAGAGATGAGAAACGCGCAATCATTTTTCATCTCTCATTTCTCATTTAATTTTCACTCCCTTCGATTTTTTGATAATAATCTCGCAGGCTTCTTCGGCGTTTTCGGCGAAGTCGAGCCACGCGACATCCGATTTGCTAACGACCAGATTTTCTTCCCAGCACTGGACGACGGGCTTCCAACAGTCGCCCAATAAAACCAGCGGGCGTTTATCAATCACGCCAGTTTGCAGTTTGTTCCAGACCAGAGAGATTTCCGTTACCGTTCCCATTCCACCGCGCAGGGCGATGAAGCCGACCGAACGCTGAATCAGATTTTGCAGACGGTCGTAAAAATGATCGGTTGCCACTTTGTCGGTCAGATAACGGTTCGGTTCGCCTTTAAATTGGTTCATCACGATGCCGAAAACTCTTCCGCCCGCTTCTCTCGCGCCGCGTGAAGCGGCTTCCATCACGCCCAAATAGCCGCCCGTGCAGATGGTAAATCCGGCTTCGGCGAGCAACTTGCCGACGGCTTTGGCTTCTTTATATTCTTCGGAATTTTCACGACAGCGCGAGCCGCCGAAGATGGTTACGATTTTGTCTTTTGATGTTTCGATCACGCTTGTTTTTTTATAATTTCCAGAGTCTTTGAAATTTTAATTTTCATTATAGCCGACCGCGTTTTAAAAACAACTTTTAAGTGCCGGCAACGGCTTCGTCGGGCGTTCGGTTGCCAGCTTCGTGAATGGCGCGTTTCGTGTCAGTCAGCATCAAAATGACGATACCGATGGCGAAAAACACAATCATCGAAAGAATCGCCTGGCGATATGAACCCGTAATGCCGACAACAATGCCGAAAACTAATGAACCGATCAGCGAAGTTCCCTTTTCGGAAATTTCGTAAAGACCGAAGAACGATGATTCGCGCCCCTTCGGAATCATCTGCGAATAAAGCGAGCGCGAAAGTGCCTGCGAGCTGCCCAAAACCAAACCGATAAACGCCGCCATCGCCCACGCCTGCGAAGGTGTTTCCAAAATCGCGTAGGCGAAAATGATAATCAAAATCCAAATCACGAGCGAAATCAAAAGCGTCTGTTTAGTTCCGATGATTCGCGCCAGCCGTTCAAACCCAATCGCGCCGACGAGCGCGGCGAGCTGCGACACCAGAAAAATTCCCAGCAGAAAAGCTGGATCGGTTTTTTCACCGCGCGACTCAAAAAGTTCCTGCGCCAGAAAAACCGACGCGCTCGTGATAACCGTTTGAATGCCGTTGTTGTAGCAAAAACAGGCGATCAAAAATTGCGCCGTATAGCGCAGTCTTTTCAGTTCCTTAAAAGTGTTGCCGAGTTCGCTGAAGCCCATCGAAATCACGCTTTTTCCTTCCGGCAAAACTTTCGCCGCGCCGCGTGATTTGATTGAAAAAAACGTGAACAGCGCGAAAAGTCCCCACCAAATCGAAGCCGCTAAAAGCGAAAGCCGCACGGCATAGCCGGTCGTCAACCCGAACGACGCGGCATTATTGACAAGCAGAATATTCAAGATAAGCATAATGATTCCACCCGCGTAGCCGAGCGCGAAACCGTAGCTCGAAATCGAATCACGCCGGTTTTCGGTCGTCAAATCAACCAGATAAGAATTGTAAAATATATTCGCCGCGCCGAAACTCAAGTTAGCGACGATCAGCAAAATCCCGCCGAAAATGTAATTGCTCTCGACGATAAAAAACAAAGCCGCGCTCGACAGTACGCCCAGATAACAGAAAATCGTCATCAAACGCTTTTTCAAATTGGAATAATCGGCAATCGCGCCCAAAATCGGCAGAAATAAAACCTGGCAAAAAACCGAAACCGTGATGCTGAGATTGAAAAAACTTTTCGCCGTAACCGCGCCGAGTGCGCCGAAACTGATAATCACGCCGTTGTCGCCGACCTGCGACTGCGCCAGCGAAGTCAGATAAGGTCCGAGCAGCACGCCGATGACCGTCGTATAAAAAGCCGAATTCGCCCAATCATACATCAGCCATCCGAAAATTTCGCGGCGGTCGTTTTTCTGTTGTTCCATAGATTTTAATCTTTGAGCAAACTGATAATCGTCGGCGTAATATCGCTCAAATCCTTGATTTTTTTCGCAGCCTCAAATTGCCTTCGTCCCCAAATAACCGTCGGCACGTCGTTCAGCGTATGATTTTTCTTTGACAAATCTTCGATGTTGCCGTGATCGCTCGTCAAGATAACGGTCGTCGTTTCTAAATCAATTCTTCGTAAAGTTTCCCTGACCAGTTCGGCGAGCGGCGGCAGATATTCCGCCGCTTTTCCAAAATCCTGCGCGTGTCCGATTTTGTCGGTGATGAAATACTCGTAAAGCGTGAACCGATTTAGCGCAGTTAATTCCTCCAAAATCGCGCCCGCGTCCGTCGGCGAGAAAACGGGAGCGTCAAATCCTAATTCAATCAAATGCTGATTTGTGAAATCGTGAAACAGTGCCTTGCGCCCGAACAAATCCGGCAGTTTTTTGAATCGCTCGTTTGCCGCCTCCATCGCGCAGGTCGTCGCCGATTTCCAGCGCGGCGTTTCGGTGAAAAATCGCGGCGTGTAGGCGTTGGCAAAAGCGTTCGGCGTGATTTCTAAATTTTTCAACTGCACGAAAATCGAATGTTCCGCAATCACGTCGCGCAAAGCCTGATTCGGAAATCCCTGCTTGTGATAACCCAAAAACTGCGGCGCGTTGATGCCGGTCAAAATCGTCGTCTGCCCGGAAGCCGACTGCGGGCGACCTTCGATACCGAGTCGCGGGTCAGTCGGAATCAAAACGCCGTCGAAAATCACTTCGGAAGTTTCATTGATAAAATGCGCCAGCGGTTCGACGTTTTCAATCAGCGAAAGTGGATTATCCGCGTTTCGCTCGCCGATTCCGAGACCGTCTATGAAAAATAATAAAACTTTTGATTGCACAAATTAAATTGCCGGGAGCGCGGACGGCTCGTCCGCCAACGGAGGCTTTGCGACGTTGTTCGTTTGCCGAGCGAAACGCAAATCGGTTAGCGTTGCAACGTCGCTACGCTTGTTGGCGGACGAG
>CAXTKJ010000013.1:0-15068 GCA_964244835.1 uncultured Pyrinomonadaceae bacterium | reverse complement strand
AACCGATTTCGTTATCTATAAAATTCAGCCCCTTATCAAATCATTCTACCTTAACAATTTTATCCAGATGAAATAAACCGACGCGGCGCAAATCGTGTTCACGCGCCGTTTGAAAAATTACGCCGTCCGTTGCGGAAACTGAAATTTCCGCGAAAACAGCGGCGAGATTTTCAGAGTGGAAATAATTTTCGAGCGCGATCAAATCTGTCGGCGCGGTCAAAATGAATTCGTCAATCGCGCCGCCTTTGAGAAGCGTTTTCAGTTTAATCAATTCGCTCGTTTCGTTCGGAACGGCGCGGTAAATCGGCAGTTCAACAACATCGGCGTTTTCGTTTCGCAGCCTGTCCGCTAAATCGCTTCGGTTAGGTTCAGCAGTCAGATAAAGGAATCGCAAATTACCGATTTCAGACGCGCCGATATATTCGAGCAGTGCGGAAAAAACCGCAGATGTTTCGACTTTTGCCGGAATCACGTCGGCGTGAAGCGAGGCGAAACGCAAAGAATCGGATACCGTTTCGCCGAGAGCGCAGACGCGCAAATCGTCCAATTCGTACGAATCAAAGTCAATTTTCGTCAAAGTTTCGAGAAAATATTCGACCGCGAAAACGTCCGCGAAAATCAGCCAGTCAAAATTTTTCAATTCGGCGAAAATCGCGGCTGATTCGTCTGAAACGATTTTTTCCGTGGCGATTGGCGGAAATAAAATAACTTTCGCCTGCGCTTTACCCAAATCGCCGATAATTTTTCGGTTCGCCGCCTTATTGAAAATCGCGTAAGTTTTTTCGCTGCCAAATTCGCTCATCGTTTCCGATTTTAAAGGCAAATCGCTTTTTCGTAAATTTGCATTTGCCGATTAAAAAAAAGAGAATGTCAGAACCGGAAGCGTCAGCGACCGGCTTGTCAAAATTAAGCCGGTCGCTGACGCTTCCGGTTCTGACTTATTTATGAAAGCAATGATTTTAGCCGCCGGTTTCGGCACGCGGCTGTTTCCTTTAACGATTGACCGCACCAAACCGGCGATTCCTTTTTTGGGCAAGCCGCTGGTCGGCTACGTCGCCGAATACGTCGCCAAATTCGGTTTCAAAGATGTCGTCGTCAATCTTCATCACCAGCCCGAATCGGTCAAGGAAGCACTCGGAAACGGCGAAGATTACGGCGTGAACATTCACTACACTGAAGAAATCCCGAACATTCTCGGAACTGCCGGAGCGTTGGACAACGCCAGACATCTGCTCGAAGATGAAACTTTCGTCATCGTCAACGGCAAACTGATTACCGATATAGACATTTCCGAAGCCGTCGAAACGCATAAAAAATCCGGTGCGATTGCCACAATGGTTTTAAAACCGAACGTCAAGCGCGAAAAATTTACGGAAGTTTATGCCGAAGCCGGTTTTCTAAAAGGCTTTGGCGATCTCGCGCACCCGTTCACCGCCCAAGAAATTCACGACACGACCGGCAGATTGACCACGCCGCTGATGTTCACGGGAATTCAAATTTTAGAGCCGTCGGTTTTCGATTATATTCCGCGTCATACTTATTCCGATATTGTCCCGACGTTTTATAATCCGGCGTTAAAGAATAATGAAAAAATCGCGGTTCACATCACCGATGCCAACTGGTTCGAGCTTTCGACGATTCCTCGTTATCTCGATATTTCGCTGGCAATGATGAACGGCGCAAGCGTCTGCGCCGGAGAAAACTGCGTCGTTTCCGGCAGAGCGACGGTGCGCGATTCGGTGATGTGGGACAATGTTTCCATCGGCGACGACGCGCATCTGTATCGCACGATTATCGCCGACGGCGTGAAAATCGAACCCGGCGAAACCTTTGAAAACGCTGCCATCGTCCGCGCCGAAATGGTCAGAAACTGCGTCGAAATTCCCGAAAAGGCTTTGAAAGGCTACATTCAGGGCGAAAATTACATCGTGCCGTTAATCGAATATATTTGATTTAGTGGTGAGTGGTGAACGGTGAGCGGTGAGTTAAAAACTCTTCCGAAACTCACCACTCACCACTCATCACTCACCACTTGAAAGATGTCTGATCTCCGAGCAAGACTCGAACAATTTTTAACCGAAAATAATCAACCGCTCGATATTTCGCAGTTGACGCAGGACGCTTCGACGCGCGAATATTTTCGCGTCGTTTGGAACGGCGAACCGGCGATTGCCTGCGTTTATCCGTTCAATGATTTGTGTCAAGGGCAATTTGCCGCGTGTCTCGACGTAACGAATGTTTTTCTGTCGGAAAATCTGCCGGTCGCCAAAATTTTCGCCTCAGACGCGGAAAAACAAATCGTCATTCACGAAGATTTCGGCAACACGATTCTGCGCGAAGTGCTGCAAAATGCGGACGAAGAAAAACGCGAAAACCTGATTGATGAAGCCATCGTTTTAATCGCCGGAATCCAAGCCGCCACGCCGAAAGCGTACGAGTTGAGTTCCATCGCCTCGCGCTTGAAATTCGACGAAGAAAAATTGTTTTGGGAACTGAATTTTTTCAAAACTCATTACTTTGAATCGTATAAAAAATCGCCGCTTTCGGAAGACGAAAATAAAGCCTTGACCGATGAATTCGTCGAGATTTCAAAGGAACTCGAACGCCGCGCTGAAGTTTTGTGCCATCGTGATTTTCACGCGGCGAATTTAATGATTGACCGCGAAAACCGCCTGCGAATTATTGACCATCAGGACGCGCGAATCGGTTCGGCGGCTTACGATTTGGTTTCGCTGCTGCTCGACCGGGTTACGGAAATGCCCGATGAATATTGGCTGGAAAATAAAAAGCGTCTATTGTTGGCTGAACGAGAGAAGTTAAATTTGACAAAGATTGATTTCACCGAACTTGACGTAGAATTCCAATTGCAAACCGTTCAAAGATGCTTAAAAGCGGTCGGCACATTTTCATTTCAGTCAACCTTTCGCGGCAAAACTTATTTCGTTCCGTTCATCGAACCGACTTTGCAAATTGTTTTAAAGGCGTGTGAAAAACTCGACCGTTTTCCGGCTTTGCAGAAAATTATCCGCAAACAAATTTAAGGCTCTGGACTCTTAATTTTTGCGTTAGCGAATTATCTGGCGGTTGATTTGATTTAAGAATTTGAAATCTTAAATTTGAGATTTCAAATTCTTAAATCTTAAAAACAGAAAATCCGAACGAAAGCGATTTACAAAACCATCGTCCTTTAATCCTGCAACTCGAAAACTACGGCTTCGCAAGGTTTTAATCTTCCGCCGCTCGACGGTTCGGAATAATTTCCTGCCAAAACTTTCGCGCCGCGTAAGTCGAAATCAATTTCCGCGACCGCTTCGTGCGGCTTGAAGTTTAATAATATCAACAGTTTTTCATCGCCTAACTGTCTTGTGTAAGCGTAAATATCAGGATTCTCCGCGTCTAAAATTTCGTATGCGCCGTAAATCAAAATGGGATTTTCTTTTCGCAATATGACGATTTTGCGGAAATAATTCAGCACGGAATTTTCGTCTTTCTCCTGCGCTTCGGCGTTAATCTTCGTGTAGTTCGGATTAACTTTCAGCCACGGTTCGCCCGTCGTAAAACCGGCGTTCGGCGAATCGTTCCATTGAAACGGCGTACGTCCATTGTCGCGTCCGATGATTTTTTGCGACTCTATAAATTCATCAAGCTCGCCGCCTTCTCTTTTTATCAATTCATATAAATTGATGGTCATAATGTCGCGGTAATCTGAAATATCGTTGAAACGAATGTTCGTCATTCCGAGTTCGTCGCCGAAATAAAAATACGGCGTTCCGCGCATCGTCAACAAAAATGTAATCAGCATTTTCGCTGAAAGTTCGCGGAATTCCGGCGCGTCATTTCCCCAGCGCGAAACCATTCGCGGGAAATCGTGATTGCCGAGATAAATTGTTCCCCAACCTTTTTCTTCAAAAACCGCATCCCATTTCGTAAAAATCCGTTTGAATTCGAGAAAATCCCAGCCTTTCGGGTCAATCAATTTCTTCGCCAAATCTTTATGTCCGAGATTGCTGATGTCGAAATGATACGACATATTCAGTTCGTGCCGGTCTCCGGCGACGTAATCCAGAACATTTTCGACGGTCGTTCCCGGACCTTCGGCGACGGTCATCACGTCATATTTTGAAAGAACTTCGCGGTTCATTTCCTGCAAATACTCGTGGCGATTTTCGCCTTCGGCATAATACTGCACGAAATCGCCGTCGTATTTCGCGGGCAGTTCGGGAAACGTCGTGTCTTTGGAAATGAACGTGATGACATCCATCCGAAAACCGTCAATTCCCTTTTCAAACCAAAAACGCATCATCTTATAAATCTCTTCGCGCAGTTTCGGATTTTCCCAATTCAAATCCGGCTGTTTGCGCGAAAAATAATGCAGGTAATAAGAATCGGTCGCGGCATCGTAAGCCCAGGCATCGGCATTAACGTCGAAAAAACTCCAGCGTTTCGGCGGCGTTCCCTTTTCGGCGTTCCACCAATGGTAATAATTACGATACGGATTTTCGCGTGATTTTCGTGATTCTTTGAACCAAAAATGTTCGTCGGAAGAGTGATTAACGACCAAATCCAGAACCAATTTCAAACCGCCTTCGTGCATTCCGGCGAGCAGTTCGTCGAAATCCGCCATCGTGCCGAAGTCCCGCATAATCGCGTAATAATCGGAAATATCGTAACCGTTGTCGTCGTTCGGCGATTCAAAAATCGGATTGAGCCAGACAACATCAACGCCCAAAGACTGAATATAATCGAGCTTTTCAATCACGCCGCGCAGATCGCCGATGCCGTCGCTGTTCGAGTCTTTGAACGAGCGCGGATAGATTTGATAAACGACGGCTTCCTTCCACCATTGACGTTTGAGATTTGAAATTTCTTTTTGACTCATAATGGTCTAGGTTATCGAAAGCCGAACGGCAATATCAAATCGCCGACGATTTGCCGGTTGTTTGGAAAACTGAAATCAAAAGGATAAGCTCCGATTTATTTCAAAATACTAAAATAATAATTCGTAATTTCTTCTGTTTCGCCGTTCGCGGTTACGCCGGTCAAGACCAGTTCATAATCGGCGCGCTGTAAAATGTTCGCCGGGATATTGAGCGAGAAACTTTTTTTCGCTCCCGTTCCGCGCGGTTTCAAATTAACGCTTTTCCAAACTTCGATGCCGTCGTCCAAAGTTTTGAGCGTGGCGCGATACGTCTGAAAATCGGCGCGTTCTTCCGACAAAAGTCGAAGCTGAAGATTTTTAACGGCGGGCGAAATTTTCACCTGTTTCATTCCTTCGCCGTTTTCTCTGGTGAACGATCCCGGCGACAGCACGAGGGCGATGAATGAACGCTGCGGCTGCGGATTTTTCGGTGATGGCGGAATCGGGATTGGTGTCGCCTGATTGACGCGGCGACGGGTTTCGGCGATTTCCTGTTGGAGTTTTTCGCGCTCGGATTCGATACCGGCGATGCGTTTTTCGTTATGCTCGCCCTGCGATTTTTCGGCGGCAAGCTGTCGTTCCAGTTCGGATTGCCGCTGTTCTTTTTCAGCGATGATTTCCTGCTGCTCGCGCAGTTCGCCGGTTCGACTGTCTTCCAGACTCGCCATTTCGCGGCGCAGTTCGGCGTTTTTGAAAAGCAGAAAACCTAAACCGCAGGCGAGTAAAATCACCGCCGCCGACAAACCAAAGCGCATCGCCGAACCGTTAAAACTGAAAAATGCGGCGATTGATTGCCAAAAAGAACCGGGCGCGTCTTCGACAACTTTTCTCGCCGGAGATTTCGCTTCGGCGAGTTCCGCAGTCGCCTGCAAAAATGCGGCGGCGAATGCTGACTTTTCGAGGTCTTGCTCGGAACGCAGAAATTTTCGCTCGAAGTGATACCGCTCGCGGGCATTGAGGCGGTTTTGTTTGTATTCGTAATGAAGCTCGTCTTCGAGGGCGGCGATGTCTTCAAAAAGCGCGTCGTCCTCAAAAAACCGCTCTTCGATTTGTTGCCGTTCGTCGTCGGAAACGTCGTCGAGCAGGTATCGCCTGAGCATTTCATCGTTTAAAATTTCTGAATTCATAGTATATAGAGGCGATCAAAAATCGCTCTCAACTATCTAATGTCGAAAACCGCAAAACATTTCACACTTTTCGTCTAACACATTTTTCCGCGCATTTCTGCAAATTTTCACGAACGCGGCAGGCACGAATGCGAAGCACATTCAGCGGCACGTTCATTTTCTCCGCCATCAATTTGCGAACATCCTTCTTACTCTCGCCGTGATGATATTCGACGATAAAATCTCTGGTTTCTTCGGGCAGTTCGCGCAGACATTCCTGCATACAATTATAGCGGCTCTGTTGTTTCGCCTGCTCGAAATCCTGCTCCATCTGCTGCGCCGGACTTTCGGTGGCGAGTACCGAAGCATCAACATTTTCAAAATCTTCCTGTTTATGTTTCTGCTGTCCGCGCCAGAATTCGCGGATGACGTTTAAAGCCGTGCCGTGAAAATAAAGATATGGGTTCGAGACATCAACCGGCGCGTTTTCAAAGACGCGGCGCGTAACGCGGTTAATCGTGATGTCGGCGTAATCTTCTTCGGGCGTGCAGTTGCGCCATTTGAAAAGTTTCATCAATTTTTGGCGAATCTTTTCATATTTTTCACCGGCGATTTCGCGGTCGGCATCAAGCCACGAAAGCAGTTTGTCGAACGCTTCAGCGGTTGGTGTCCAGTCTTTTTTTAGCGAAATTTCGGTCTCCATTGAACGGGAAAATCCGCTTTAATCTATACCAAAAACTCGATAATCACAAGCGTTTATTTATGTGCCGCGCAATTCACAGACAGCCCGCCGAAAATAAATTTGAGATTTTTCAAAAAAAGTTTGAAATGTTTTGTCGATTCCGCCATTAGCACTATGAAAGGCGAACGCGCTTCGCCGGACGGAGCCAAGGCTCTTAATAAAAAATTTACGAAATTAAAAACGAGGAGAAAAACTAAAATGACTATTCAATCAATCAACAATTTATTCGGCAAAACATTGGCAATCGCTTTCTTTGTAACCGTCCTGAGCATCGCTTCCTACGCGCAGTCGGGCAATCTTTATCAATCCGGCAGCAACTACCGGCTCGGCACGATCACCGCTTACTCGAACGTCTGGCGCATTGATATGGGCAACTCGCAGGAAATCAAAATCTACAACTGCTCGGCAATCGCCAACAAAGGTCTCGCCTGCGTCTTCACACAGTTCAGCAACGGACGGGTTACTTATTCGGGACAATCGCAAATCTATCAAAGCGGCGCGGTTTATCTGAGATGGATGTACGAATTTACCAGCGGAGTTCAGCGCAACATCAACGGCGGCTGGGTCGGTTATCAGGTTCGATAAATTAAGCCACAGCGAAAAATTATAATCGGGCGTTTGAATTTCAAAGTTCAAACGCTCGAATCGTTTCAGGCATAAACTCGAATAGATCGAATTTCAAAATTTCGGAAAAATTTCGGAAAAATTTCGTTACATCTGTTACTTTTATCGGCGAGTATTTAAGCCAAGGAGATTTTCAAAAATGAAAGATTTGAAAATAAAAATCATCGTCGCCGCCGTTTTTTTCGGCATTTGTTTTCAAACAACAATCAATGCCCAAGACCGCAAAGCCGTCGCCGAGCAAGCCGTCGCCGAAGGGAAAAGGCTGAAAGCGTTGCGAACGCCCGACGAAATGCGCGCGGCGATAAAGAAATATGAAGAAGCATTAATAATCTGGCGCGAGTTGGGCAATAAAACCGAAGAAGCCTCGAACATTAAAACCATCGGCGTGATTTATCAGGATTTGGGTGATAACGAGCGTTCGCTCGATTATCTCAATCAGGCAATTAAGCTGGCGCAGACGCTCGGCAGCAAGGACATCGAATCCGAATCTTTGCTCAGCGCGGGTCAGGTTTACAATGTTTTAGGCGATTTGCGCCGCTCGTTCGATACCTATAAAGACGCTTTGCGGCTGGCGCGTGAAGCAAAAAATCAGGAGTTGGAGGCAATCGCGCTGGTCAGTCTGGGTTACGCTTCGGACGAACTCGGCGACAAGCAGAACGCGCTCGATTTCTACCGGCAATCGGCGGCAATTCTCCGCTCGATGAACGACAAAGCGGGCGAGGCTTCGGTCAACGTCAACATCGGCACGGTTTATTTGGATTTGGGCGAAACCGAACGGGCGATTGATTTTTATTTACAGGCATTGCCGGTTATCCGCGAAAGCGGCAACGCCTATGTCGAAGCGACGATTCTCAACAATCTCGGCGCGGGTTATCAGCGGTTGGGCGACAAACCGAAGGCTTTGGATTTTTATATGCAGGGCGTGAACCTGCACCGAAAAATGGAAGACCGCTACGGCGAAGCCATCGCTCTGAGCAACGCCGCCGGAGTCTATGACGAGATGGGCGACCGCGTGAAAGCTCTCGAATTATTCGACGAGGCGTTAAAAATTCAGCGCGAAACGAAGGCGCGTTTGAGTCTGGCGGTAACGCTCGGCAAAATCGGGACGCTTTATTTATCGGCGGGCGATTACGAAAAGGCTTTCGACTACCATTCGCAATCGCTCGCGCTGCGCCGCGAAATCGGCGACATCATCGGCGAAGCTAAAACGCTTTACAATCTGGCGCGAACCGAACAGAAACGCGGCAATCTGCCGGAAGCCAACGCGATGATTCAAAACGCGGTCGAGATTATCGAATCGGTGCGCGCCTCGCTCGTGTCGGCGGATTTGCGGGCTTCGTATTTCGCCGCGTCGCAGGATTATTACAAATTTCAGATTGACGTGCTGATGAGCCTGCACGCCAAACAGCCCGACCGAAACTTCGACGCGCTCGCTCTGCAAACCAGCGAACGCGCCCGCGCCCGCCGTCTGCTCGACAATTTAAGCGAAGCGAAATTAGACGTGCGGCAAGGCATCGAAAAATCACTGCTCGAACGCGAATCCGTTTTGCAGAAACAACTCAACGCGAAAGACGACGAACGCCGCCGCGCCAAAGTTCCGGCACAAGCCGCCGCGCTCGATAAGGAAATCCAAACGCTGACCGTCGCTTATCAGGATTTGCAAGCCGAGATAAAAAAATCGAATCCTCGCTACGCCGCCCTGACCCAGCCGCAGCCAGCCGATTTAAAGGCGATTCAGAAGATGCTCGATGCCGAAACTCTGCTGCTCGAATACTCGCTCGGCAACGAAAGCAGTTATCTATGGATTGTTTCCAACAACTCAATAAAAAGTTTCACGCTGCCGAAACGCGCCGACATCGAAGCCAAAGCGCGCGCGTTTTATGAATCAGTTAAAAAACCGCAGACCGAACAAGCTGCCCGAAATGCTGCCGCCGATTTAAGTAAAATGTTGATTGAACCGGCAGTCTCCGAACTCGGCAATAAACGATTACTCATCGTCGCTGACGGCGTTCTCGGCTACATCCCATTCGCCGCTTTGTCCGTTACAGAAACCAATCCAACAAACAACGGACAACGGACAACGGACAACGAACAACCATTAATCGTCAATCACGAAATCGTTTATATGCCGTCGGCTTCGACGCTCGCCGTGCTGCGCGAGGAAACGAAAAATCGCCTGCCTGCGCCGAAAACTCTCAGCGTTTTAGCCGATCCGGTTTTTGATGCGAACGACACGCGGGTTAATCGGACGGCGAAAATCGAACCGAAAAACACCGACGAAATTCTTGTTAGCGCGACCAGAGAAGCGGGCTTTCAAAACAATCTGCCGCGCCTGCCGTTCACGCGCCGCGAGGCGACGACGATTTTATCGCTCGTTCCCGAAGCGGAGAAAAAACGCGCCGTTGATTTTGAAGCGAGCCGCGCCACCGTCGTCAGTCCCGAACTCGCCAAATACCGCATCGTTCATTTCGCTACGCACGGCTTGCTCAACAGCCAGCACCCGGAACTTTCCGGCATCGTTCTTTCGTTAGTTGATGAAAAAGGAAAACCGCAGAATGGTTTTCTGCGCCTGAATGAAATTTATAATTTAAAACTGCCCGCCGATTTGATCGTGTTGAGCGCGTGTCAAACCGCGCTCGGCAAAGAAATCAAAGGCGAAGGGTTGATCGGTCTGACGCGCGGATTTATGTATGCCGGAGCAAAGCGCGTCGTCGCCAGCCTCTGGTCGGTTGACGACCAGGCGACTTCGGAGTTGATGAAAAATTTTTATCAGGGAATGCTCGGCGAAAGGAAACTGCCGCCTGCCGCCGCTCTGCGCGAAGCGCAAATCACGATGTGGAAAACGAAACGCTTTAACGCGCCTTATTTCTGGTCGGCGTTCACTTTGCAGGGCGAGTGGAAATAAAAATTATTTTTTTTCAAACTTTTTCTGAAATACTTTTCGGTTTTCGACATTAACACGATGTAAGGCGGTTGAAGCCGCTAAAAATTAATAAAAATCGAAAGTTGAAAAGGAGAAAAATAATGTATAAAAAATCTATCGTCGTCGTGTTTGCTTTGTTAATGGTCGTGTTCTTTGCCGCTGAAAATTCCAACGCCCAATCGGGTCCGTGTCTTTTGGGTGTCGGCAACTGTTCGCCGGGAACGCCGAATACGGGCAACCAGAATGTCGCTCCGAAGGTCGGCAGATTTTTATTATCGCCCGCGCTTTCGACCGATGCGATGCAGCATCTCAATTACGGCTCGCGTTATTTGCTGAAAGTCAGCACGCCGTATCTCGACCCGAATGGTTCGGGCTGTATGGTCGAAAGCCGCGCGTGGGTCGCCGCCGTCGAAGGAAATAACGGAACGCAGATCACCGTTAAAGTCGGCACGCCGCAAGCCGTTCTGCTTTGCAATAACGCGCTCTCGGTCGAACAAATCAACCAGGCGGAAGTCAACATCGAAAACGCCCGCCGCTGGATCGTCGAGCTTTCAAATAATCCGACCAAATACGCCAACGCGCAGGGCTGGATTAATCAATACACCGATTACATCAACAAATCACGCGCCGTTATCAGCCAAAATGCGCCGAACTAAAAACTAAACAAAATGAAAAAAAGGCTGATAGATTTAACCTGAAAATCTATCAGCCTTTTTTTCATTCGCAGAAAATCATCAGGCATCCGCCAAAGTCGCGCCTTTCGTTTCCGCCTCCAGCGCATCGCCCAATTTCGCATCAGCCGCCGGTTCAACATCCTTCGAGATGAAAAGACACGCGACCGCGCCGAGCATCAGACAAATTCCGGCGAGAACGAGCGCGTTGCGCGGATCGTCGCCGAGCAGAGTTTTATAATAAAATCCGACCGTCAGCATTTCAATGATCTGCGGAATGCAGATAAAGGCGTTGAGCAAACCCATATAAACGCCCGTCCGGTGCGCCGGAACAATCGAAGTCGTCATAATAAACGGAATCGTGATGATCGCCGACCAGCCGATGCCGACTCCGACCATTCCGCCCAAAACGAAATTGATGTTGTTCGTGAAAAGCATCGAAACGAAACCCGCGCCGCCGATGGCGAGAAAAATCGAATAAGTCATTTTCGTTCCGATCTGCCGGACAATCGGCGGAATCAGAAACGCCATTACGACCGTCGTGATGTTCATCACGGTAAACGCGATGCCGACTTTCGCCGAGCCTTCCGCGAATCCCGGCGATTCGGGTGTCGGCGCGTTATAGCAATGACGCGCAATCGAAAGCGCGAGATACTGCCACATCAAAGGCATTCCATACCAGGTAAAAAATTTGACCCACCAGATTTGCTTCAGACCGCGCGGCATTTCGCGGACGGCATCGAAAATCTCCTGAAAAGCGTGAACGATTTTGCCGCCGATGCCGCCTTTCGCTGCTTTGATTCGTTTGAATTCTTCGAGATTTTCCGGCGGATATTCTTCGGTCGTGAAAGCCGTCCAAGCGACTGTGAGCAGCATCGCCGCGACACCGATAACGAACGAATATTTCACGATGTCGGGAATATGCTTGCCGTCGGTTTCCGCCGACAGCCCGAATGACAAAAGCACGAGCGGCATCAAACCGGCGAGAATCTGCCCGAAGGCGATCATAAAGGTCTGCACGGAAAACCCCAAAGTGCGCTGTTCGTTATTGAGTTTGTCGCCGATCAAAGCGCGATACGGCTCCATCGCCGTATTCATCGAAGCATCGAGAATCCAAAATAACCCGACCGCCATCCATAAAACCGGCGAATACGGCATAAACAAAACCGCGACGCTGCCCGTCAACGCGCCGACTAAAAAGAACGGTTTGCGCCGCCCGAATCTTGTCCAGGTTCCGTCACTAATCGCACCAATCAGCGGCTGAATCAGCAATCCCGTGATCGGTCCGGCAAGCCACAGAATCGGCAGCTTCGATTCGTCCGCGTCGAGGTATCGAAAAATCGGACTCAAATTCGCCTGCTGCAAACCGAAGCCGTATTGAATCCCCAAAAATCCGAAACTCATATTCCAGATTTGCCAGAATGACAGCATCGGTCGGTTTTGTTTGTTCATAAATTTACAAATTTTCGCTTGTTTTTAACCCGATTCGCAGTTTTAGCCGTCTCTCGAAGAAAATACTAATTCTAGAGCAAATTCGAGATTGGTGTCTGGGGCAGAAACCCGCGCGTGAGCAAGGGTGCAAATAACTTGAGCCTTTCGCACCCTTGCTCACGCGCGGGTTTCTGCCTTCAAAAACCATATATTTCTCGAATCTGCTCTAAACGCGCAAATAATCGCCGCGCCAATTTTTTACCGCTTGTTTGATTTCTTTATTGCTTTTGAATTCTCCGTTCAAAGTTCGCCGCACCAATTCCGGCAGTTCCGCGTCGGACGCGAAACGCAGCGCGAGCATCTGCCCGGTTCGCAAAGCTAAGGCTTGATCGGCTAAATCCGGCGATAAGAGTTCTTTGTAACGCAGTCTTTCCTCAAGTCGAATAACCCGATCCTGCGCTTTCAGGGCTTGAAACCGCGCCGCCACCGACAGCATCAAAAAGACGATTGCCATCATCGCACTTTCAGCGCGATCCCAGGACGGTTCCTGATACAGCCGAAAAATCTGCCAGAAAAAATTGATGAAAAGCAACGGCGCGATAACGAAATGAACCAGCGGATACCAGCGAGCGTGGTTCTGAAAGTTTTGGGTCTCTGCCATAATTTTGAATTTTATTTTTGCTAAAAGTCTAACATTTTCAATGAATTCGGCAAGTTATTTTGTAATTCGACAAAAATATTTTCGAGAGCCGTTAACCACGCGACTGCCTCAAGCGTTATAGATGCAGATTAAACGAAAAATCGCCTTCAACCCGATTCGATTTTCGCAATCAATACAATTTATAAAAAAAGAGGTGTAAAATTTATGACCGATGAAGGAATTCATCACGCTTTACAAGACATTGTGCCGGTTGTCGTCATCTTTACGATGACCATCGGCGTAGTTTCGGTCGTCAAAGGATTGATCGGGGCTTTCCGTAACCGTTCGCTGCTGCGGGCGCAGACCGATTTTCATAATAAAATTCTGGATAAGTTCGGGACGGCGGAAGAATTTACGACGTATCTGCAATCTGAAGCGGGCGGAAAGTTTTTTGAAAATTTATCGAAAGAACCCGCCTCGCCGATGACGAAGATTTTAGGTTCGATTCAGAAGGGCGTGATTCTGACTTTACTCGGAATCGGTTTTTTACTGTTCGGCGTTTCGCTTGATCTGTTGCCCGACACGAAAATCGTGGCGTTATTTATTGCCACAGTTGCGACGGCGACCGGCATCGGCTTTATTATTTCGGCGGTTATCTCGCACCGTCTGGCAAAATCCTGGGGAATTATCGCCGTCAGCGACGCAACCGTTTCCAGCCCGCCGATTGCTAATCCGCCGCAACCCATCGCGCCGTAATTTTCGTAATGTTTGAAGCCGCGATCAGCAAAAATCTGCCGAAGTTCGCCAGCCTGACGCTCGGCGAACTTTTGCCGCCGATGAACGAAACTGAATTTGAAAATTTCTACCGCGAACATTCCCGCCCGCTTTGGGCGTACATTCGCCGTGTCTCCGACAGCGCGGAAATTGCCGACGACGTGATGCAGGAAAGTTTTATGAATTTTTTGGGCGCGACACTTCGCACCGACGAAAATCGGAAAGCCTATCTGTATCGCATCGCTACTAATCTGATTTATGATTATTTCCGCCGTCAAAAGCGCGAAATCAAACGCCAAGCCGCCGCGCCGCTTTATCAAGAACCGATTTATGAACCGTTTGCGGCGGAAAGCGGATTGGCGGCGTTTTTTGAAAAGTTAAATATGCAGGAAAGAAGTCTTCTCTGGCTGGCGTATGTCGAAGGGCATCAGCACGACGAAATCGCGCAGATGCTGGGTCTAAAATCTTTAAGCGTCCGCGTTCTACTGTTTCGCGCAAGACGAAAATTAGCGGGATTACTGAACACGGAAAACAGCGAGGTGCAAATATGAAAAAGTCGAACGGCTGCGATTTCGAGCCGCAAGTCGTTAAATCTTTAAAA
The DNA here is from genome assembly GCA_964244835.1 of uncultured Pyrinomonadaceae bacterium. Taxonomy (GTDB): domain Bacteria; phylum Acidobacteriota; class Blastocatellia; order Pyrinomonadales; family Pyrinomonadaceae. The sequence goes on along the minus strand of CAXTKJ010000013.1, from coordinate 638 downwards.
GCCGGACTGAAAGATAACGAAATTTCCGCGCATTTAAATTCGTGCGCCGACTGCCGCGAAACGGCGAAAATCGTCAGTTTCTTTCAAACGAATCTGCTCCGCGAATCCGCGCCGAAAAATCTCCCAACCGCCGGACTCGTCTGGTGGAAAACCAAACTGCGCGAGAAACACCGCGCCGCGAATCGCGCCGCACGTCCGATTTTCATCGCGCAAACCGTCGCCGTCGCCGTCGCCCTGCTCGCCGCCATCGGACTTTTAATTTACCAACCCGAATTTTTCGCGCCGCTCGCCGACGTGTTAAATCAAACGCTCGACACAATCGGAAAGATGGCTTTTCCGCTCTTTGCCGGAATTTCGACTTTATTGATTGTTTCCGGCTTTGTAATTCTCACTCTACGCCGTTTTATGTCGGAAGAATAAGCTGCTGCAAATAGTTTTAATCGAGCCTCTGACCGCCAAAGTTAGAGGCTTTCGCTTTTTAGGATAAAACAGACTTGTTGTATTCTTAAACTTTCGACAATTTAAGCAATCAAACATTATGAATCAAACGTATATCAACGAATTAAAAAATCACATCGGCGCGGAAGTCGTGCTGAAAGGCTGGCTCTACAATGCCCGTTCGAGCGGCAAACTCGTCT